>DASXDA010000098.1:0-2397 GCA_036490875.1 Solirubrobacteraceae bacterium | reverse complement strand
GACCGGAGTCTCACGGCCGAAGATGGATACAAGCACCTTGAGGCGCCCGGCGTCCTCGTTGATCTCGGAGATCTCGCCCGAGAAGTCGGACAGCGGGCCCGAGACGACCTTGACGGACTCGCCGATCGAGAACTGCGCGCGTGTGCGCGGGCGCTCGGCGGTCTCGCGGTGCAGGAGGCGGTCGACCTCGGCCTGGGTCAGCGGAACGGGCTCGTTGGAGGCTCCGACGAACCCGGTCACGCCGGGCGTGTTCTTGACGAGCCCCCACGAGTCCTCGTTGAGGTCCATGTTCACGAGCACGTAGCCCGGCATCGTGCGCTTCTCGACCGTGATCTTCTGGTTGTCCTTCATCTCGGACACGGTCTCGGTCGGAACGACGATCTGCTTCACGTTGCGGGCTTGGCCCAGCGAGACCACGCGGTGCTCGAGGTTCTGCTTGACCTTGTTCTCGTGACCCGAGTAGGTGTTGACGACATACCAGCGGAACATGGAAGGCTTTCGTAAGGGCGGTTAGAAGATGGCGTCGACGAGCTTCTGGGACACCGCGTCGACGAGGCCGAGGAAGAGGCCGGCGACGATCACGAACACGATGACCACTCCCGTGGCCTGCGCGACCTGCCGGCGGTCAGGCCACTGTACCCGCTGAAGCTCGCGCCACGAGCCCTGAAGGAAGCTGACGATGCGATTGCCGGGGAGCTCGCGGGAGCCGCGGGCGGCGCCGGAGCGGCTGCGGACGACGGGGTGCTCGGCCTCGTCCTGCTCCTCGGCTTCGACGAGCTCCTCCTCGGTGATCGGAGGATCGTCGGGGGCCAGCTCGGGACGGCCGAGGGCGAGCTGCGCCTCGGCCAGGTCGACTTCCGCCGACGCGTGCTCGAGCGGCTCGGGAGCCTCGATCTCCTGTGGCTCCTCGTCGCGCCGGACGTCCGTGCGCACGCCGCCGCGCGGCGTGCTCGGCCGCCGGTCGCGCCTGTCGCGGCGCTGCTTGGCGCGTTTGCGGTCGCGGGCCATCGTCAGCTCAGCGTCGCCCTAGCGAGTCTCGCGGTGCTCCCGCTGGCAGCGACACCACTTGCAGTACTTGCGCAGGGTGATCCGCTCGGGGTTGTTCCGCTTGCTCTTGTTCGTCTGGTAGTTGCGGCGCTTGCACTCCTCGCAGGCGAGGGTGACCTTGATGCGCACGTCTCCGCGGGCCATGGTACTCCGGGCGTGGAAGGGGCAAAATCGATCGAAACGCGGGCGCGCTGGCGCTAGCTGGCGTGCGGCCGCGAGCTGAGCAGTGTAGCGTTCGAGAAGTGGATCGCACCGATGTGACGGTGCCCAGCGGAGGGCTGGAGCTGGCAGCCTGGCTCTACCGGCCGGACGGCGACGGGCCGCACCCGATCGTGGTCATGGCCCATGGGTTCTCCGCCACCCGGGAGCTGCGGCTCGATTCCTACGCCGAGCGCTTCGCGGCGGCCGGCATGGCGGCGCTGCTGTTCGACTACCGCCACTTCGGCGCCAGCCCCGGCGAGCCGCGCCAGCTGCTCGACATCCGCAAGCAGCACGAGGACTACCTTTCGGCGCTTGCGTTCGCCCGCGGACTCGACGGCATCGACGCCGATCGCGCGGCGCTGTTCGGCTCCTCGTTCTCGGGCGGGCACGTGATCGAGGTGGCGGTGAAGGACGGGCGCGTGCGCGCGATCGTCTGCCAGTGCCCGTTCCAGGACGGGCTGGCGACACTGCCGCGCCTCGGCGTCGTCAACGTGGCGAAGCTCACCGTCGCCGGCCTTCGCGACGTGGTTCGAACGCTTCGCGGCCGCGATCCCTACTACGTGCCCGCGGTCGGGCCGCCCGGGGCGACCGCGGTGATGACCACGCCTGACTCCGAGCCCGGCTTCAAGGCGCTCCTCCCCGCGCAGACGACGTGGGAGAACCGCGTCGCCGCGCGGATCGCGCTGCGGGTCGGGACCTACCGGCCGGCGAAGAAGTCCTCGCGGCTGCCGTGCCCCGGCCTGTGGTGCATCTGCGACGAGGACTCACTCGTCCCGAGCGCCCAGTCGTTGGCCGCCGCCGAGGCGGCGCCCGCCGGCAGCGAGATCCGGCGCTATCCGATCGGCCACTTCGACATCTACATCGGCGAGTGGTTCGAGAAGGCCGTCGCCGACCAGACCGAGTTCCTCGCCCGGCAGCTGCTCGGCGCGCCGGTGTCGGCAGCGGCGTAAGCCGCGGGCCGCGCCGGGCCGCGCACGTTTGCGCCACCTGCTTCACAAACGTCCCGGACTACCCCGGCGGTTTCAGGCGGTCATCGCTATGAGTTGGTTGAGTTTCTCAGCTGGGGTTGCCCAGTGGAGGGTTTGGCGGGGGCGGCCGTTGAGTTGGATGGCGACGCGGTCGAGTTCTGTTTGGTCGTGGTTGGCGAGG
>DASXDA010000097.1:0-29269 GCA_036490875.1 Solirubrobacteraceae bacterium | reverse complement strand
GCCGCCAGCCGGCTGGCCCGGCGCCACGCGACGCGCGCGCCAACGCGGTAGGCGGCCTGGAGCGCGTCGAGGCTGCGCCCGGCACGGTGCTCGCCGCGGCCGAGCGCGTGGTAGATCCCGGTCGAGTCCACCTCACCGGCTCCGCCTTCGGCGAGGAACCGCCGCAGCGCCTGCTCCACCCCGGTCCGGATCCCGCGGCCGAACTCGCCCCGGAGCGGCCGCGAATACTGCGGGACCTCCCGCTGGATCGCGGCCACGATCTCCTCCGAGAGCTCGGCCAGCTCCGGCTCGATCGCCGCAGCTGCCAGCGGATGAAGGACCGGTCTTATCACTTCAGCATAAGAAATTGCGGCATACCACGCAACAGAACCGAAGAATTGCGCGCTTTTGTCGCCTAGCGTTGAGGTCATCACCCGCTTGGAGCGAAACGTCAACCTCACCGCGGTGTTCCTGCCGCCGCTCGCGATCGCGATCGCGGTGCCGCTGCTGTGGGGCAGCCTGCTGGGCCCGGCAGACGTCGCGATCGCGCTGACGATGTACGTGATCACCGGTTTCGGGATCACGGTCGGTTACCACCGGCTGCTTACCCACCGGGCATTCGCCACGCATCGGGCGGTCGAGCGCGCGCTCGCGCTCGCCGGGGCGCTCGCAGTCCAGGGGTCGCCCGGGGACTGGGTCTCCGACCACCGTAAGCACCACGCGCACACGGACACGGAGGGCGACCCCCACAGTCCTCACGCCGGTTACGGCGCCGGCGTCCGCGGCGCGGTGCGCGGCCTGTGGCACGCCCACGTCGGATGGCTTTGGACGACGCAGGGCGCGGCCGACGCCCGCAAGTACGCGCCGGAGCTGGTCGATGACCCATTCATGCGCTGGCTCCACCGTCGCTACCACCTGGTCGCGCTGGCGACGTTCGTCGTGCCCGCCGCGCTCGGACTGGCACTGACCGGAACCTGGGCCGGCGCGCTCACCGGACTCCTATGGGGCGGCTTCATCCGGGTCGCCTGGATCCACCACGTCACCTGGTCGATCAACAGCGTCTGCCACTTCTTCGGCCGCCGCCGGTTCGCGCTCGACGACCACTCAACCAACGTCCCCTGGCTGGCGCTGTTCTCGCTCGGTGAGGCGTGGCACCACAACCACCACGCGTTCGCGCGGTCGGCCTTCCATGGTCTGCGGGGCTGGGAAGCCGCGCTCGATCCGACCGGATGGGTGATCCGGGCGATGCGCCGCCTCGGCCTCGCGTGGAACGTCGTCGTGATCAGCCCCGAGCGCCAGGTGGAGCGCCAGGCGGGCCCAGGCTTGTCGGCCGTGTCCGGCGGCGCGCGACCCTAGCCGAGCATGCCGAGCGCTCTAAGCCGCAGCACGCTAGCTGCGTCTATGTCACCGTGTAACTTGCGGCGCTGCTGACGGTCCCGACCACACCCGTCGTGTTGGTTACCGTGATCGGCCCGGTTGTGGCGCCCGCGGGGACCGTGGCTTTCAGCTGCGTGGAGGACACGTGATTCACGGTCGAGGCGGTAGTCCCGTTGAACTTCACGGCCGATGTGCTGTTGAAGCCGACCCCATTGATTGTCACGACCGTTCCCGTAGGACCGCTCGACGGGCTCAAGCTCGTGATCGAGAGCGTCGGCGTGAAGTTCGTCGTGCTCGTCCCCGTACCCGCCGGTGTCATCACCGAGATCTTCCCGGGGACAGCGCCGTTGGGAACCAGCGCGTGCAACTGCGTGGCAGATACGAAGCTGGCCGAGCGCCAGGGCAGGGTACCGAACTTCACGCTCGAGCCCGGTACAAAGTTCGTTCCGTTGATCGTGATGGTGCTCCCGGTGATACCCGAAGCAGGCGAGAAAGAAGTCACTGTCGGGGCCGCGACGGCGTAGTAGCCCGCGCTGCCCACTGTTCCCACCACGCCAGTCGTGTTGGTCACCGAAATCGGGCCGGTCGTCGCACCGGCAGGAACGGTCGCCTTCAGCTGCGTGGAGGACACATGATTCACCGTCGAGGCAGTAGTCGCGTTGAACTTCACGCTCGACGTACTGTTGAAACCAACGCCGGTGATCGTCACGACCGTACCCGCCGGGCCGCTAGCCGGGCTGAAGCCCGTGATCGAGAGCGACGGCGTGAAGCTCGTCGAGCTCGTCCCGGTACCCGCCGGGGTGGTCACCGCGATCGTCCCGGGGACAGCCCCGTCCGGAACGATCGCCTGCATCTTCGTCGCTGATGCGAAGTTAATCTTCGGCGAAACGAGGCCGCCAAACTTCACCGTCGCGTGGGGCGCGAAGTGCGTGCCATTGAGAGTTACCGTACTGCCGGTTATCCCGGATGGCGGTGAGAACGAACTCACCGTCGGCGGGCTCTGGACAAGGTAGATGGTGCTAGTCGCCGGACTGCTGACCCCTCCAGCGCGGTTCCGATACTCGACCGAGACGGTCTGCGTGCCCTCGACGGCCGGCACCGTGACGGTCGCACTCGTTGAATACGACCTGAACGCGCCGTACGGTCCACCGTTGACAGAGAAGGCCATTTCCGCGACGGGGTCGCCAGCCGTCGGGTTCGTGGCCGACAGGGTCAGCTGCAGCGTGGTGCTGTTAGTTGAGGCGGCGCCACCGTCGATCTTGATCGTTCCGGTCGGAACAGCGGTGTCTCTGTAAAGCGTGTAGGTACCGGAGCCGCCGTTGTTGTTTTGCACCACGACGGCATCGAAACCGGTTGGACTCGCGCCGGTGTCGGCGGTGACGAAGGCCGGTTTACCCTGGGCTACGTTGCCCGATGTCGCGGCTTCCGCTGGGGCCCCTTGGTAGGTCCCGTTCCCGTTCAGGTGGACCGAGACGCGGTAGTTCGAACTGTTTCCCCCGGCGGGCCGGAGCCCCAAATGGTAGGTCGTTCCGGTCGCGTCGAACATGTCGTAGACGCGGACGACATTGCTCGTGCCCATGCTGTCGGAGAACGAGGTACCGAGCGTGATGTGCCCGTGAGCCCACTCGACCGCGTATGAGCCGCCGCTGGTGGAGAAGTTGTGCACGTCGACGAAGTAGGGCTGCGTGGGGCCGTGTCCGCTGTTGTCGTTCTCCAGCACGTAGTCGTTGAAGGGTGGGCTGAAGCTCCCTTCGGCGACCCTGTTGTTGAAGTACCTGCTGTTCCAGAGTCCGATGTCGTCGTCGACGCTGGTGCCGTCAGAACCCTCTCGGACCCCGACGGCGTTCCAGAAGTTGCCCCCCGCGCCACCGAAGCCCGCGTCGGTGTTGAACTGGTACAGGTCCGTGAACGTTGAGCCCGCCGGGTGAAACAAGGCGAGCGGGGTCTCGGGAGCCAGGGATGTGGGGCAGTCGCTGTAACAGAGGTCCATCGTTCGAACGTCGAGCGTGCCGTTTCTGACGTCGGTCCAGACGGGGAACGTGTCGAAATGGTTGTCCTGGCTCTGTATGCCGTCGTAGTCACCGATGAACGTCAGCGAGCCCGGGTTGCCGAGCGTGCTGTCAGCGGTGTAGGCGATGTAAGAGTTGGCGCGAAGCGAGGTGAGGCTGCTGGCCTCGGACTGTCCTTCGTTGAAGCTCAACCCGTTCGGGTTCGTTGACGAGGCACTCGCCTCCCGGTCGCTGAAGCCGACGTTTAGCCGCCCATTTGGAGCGAACGCCGTCCACGGGAAAAACTTGTCGCCGAAGTTGTCGAACGCCATGTAGTCGAACGAACAGCAGCCTCCGCCGCTCCACGTGGTCCCGCCGTCGACTGTCGAGAGGCCCCGGAGCTGGGAGACATTCGCGGTCTGGGCGCTCTGGGTGGTCGACTCCCAATTCGCGAACACCACGAAGAAGGCAGTGCCGCCCGCGTCCGCGGGGTTGGGATCCCCCGCAAGGCTCGGGAAGCTGTTGCAGCGGAAGCTCGAGCCGCCGGCGTTCAACGCGCACGCGCCGCCTGCCCCGCTGCTACCGATGTCTGTCACCGCCGAGATCACCGTGTCGCTCGGCTGGGCCCAGCTCGCACCGCCGTCCGTGGAGCGTTCCTCCTTGATGTTCGATCCGCCGTTGCAGTCCCACCACGCGGCCATCGCGTCCCCGTTGGCGTCGAAGGCCGGGGAGACGCCGTTGCCGCAGTCCGGGACGATGTTGATCGAGTCGCTCGACCCGGTCCATGAGCCTCCCCCGTTGTCGCTGAAGGCGTCGATGAACGCGTTCTGGCCGATGTGGTCGTCACGCCACGCGACCAGGACTCGTCCGTAGTTCGTGCTGGAGGGATCCTGGTTGACTGTGACCATCACCTTGTCGAGCGCGCCCGGATTGGAGTCGAGCGTCACCAGGTCGAACCAGTTCGCCCCATCGCTCGAACTCTCCGCGTTCACGCTGTCGGTGGACGTCGTCCGGGAGAACTGGAGGAACGAGTAGACGAACACGTGATCCTTGGGGTCATACACGACGCCCACGTCCCCGCTGGCGAGACCCGCCGTCGTCCCCGGGATGACCTCTTCCTTCCAGTGCTGGCCGCCGTCATGCGAGTAGAAGACCCACGCGTGCGAGTCATCGCAGGCGCCAGTGGCGTCCACGTACGCCTGGGCGGCCACCACGATGTCGTTCGGGTCGTCCGAGCTCTGCGCCACCGACGGCTCGTTGGGAGACGGGTTGGAGCAGCTGGTGGTGGCCGAGTCGACCTGGGTCGACCCGTACAGGGTCGAGGGGAACGCCGGGTGAGCGACGGCTCCGGCTCGGCCGCCGGGGCTATGCGGTATCAGCAGGCGGGGAAGGGACCTAGGCGCGACAGTCGCGGGAGCCACCCAGCGGCTGCCGTTCCAGTAGGCGTGCCCGTCCCCGGTCGCCGCCGACCCGGTGAGCTGCGCGAACGTGCCGTGGGCGGGCCCGGTTGCCGGTGCCTGCGGAGCCTGCTGGCGAGGCTTGTGCATCGCTCGCTCGAGTGCTCGAAACGCGCGGGGCGACAGAACTTGGGGTCGGGCGCCAACGCCCGGAAGGGCGCCGTTCCCGCGCCTCCCACCGGAGGCGGTGACCCGATGTTCGTTGATTTGCAACGATCGGGGCGCGGCCGGCTTGTTCGACCCGGATGGGGGCGCAGCCTCTGACGAGCCCACGATCACGATCATGCCGACTGCCACTGCACACGCAGCTAGGAGACGTCGCATCCCTCGCTCCTTCCGTCATCGAGCCGGCTGACGGCAAGATCCGGTAGCCCGATCGCGCGGCGGTGTTCCCCATCTCTCGACCCCATTGCGACCCCGTCAACTCCTGAAGATGCCTCAGGCGCCCCCGCGTGGCCCCTAGACGGCATACGGTAGGCCCCGCGGCGACCCAAGTCAATAGCCGCCGGCTTGCTCCACTCGGTGGATCGGGATGATCGTCGGCTCGCCGACGTCGATCCCGACCTCCTCGCTCGATCCCAGCCGAGCTGCGAGATTCGCTCGTGGGTCTGGGTGATGCCGCGCCGGCGCGTTGCGGTGGCCACTGCGCCGTGCTTTGTTCCGGTCCGGTCGGGTCACCGTAGATCCGGCCCGATCCTGCGACAAGGCCCGCGGACTTAGGTAACTCATAGGGCCGCCGGACGTCTGTCTTACAGCGCCGCGGCAGGCTCGGGCCATGTCAGTCGAGGCCCTCCACGAGCCCGAGGGCGCACCCGCAAGCGCACCCCGTGCGGCCGGGCCGGTCGTCGAGATCGTCGTGCCCGTCTACAACGAGGCGGCGACGCTCGAGCGCTCGATCCGCCGGCTCCACGGGTTCCTCGATTCGAGCCTGCCGTTCGCGTGGCGGATCGTGATCGCCGACAACGCGAGCACCGATGACACGTGGCTGATCGCGCGGAAGCTGTGCCACGTGTTCAGCCGGGTCGACGCGATCCACCTCGAGCTCAAGGGGCGCGGCCTGGCGCTCCGCGCCGCCTGGTCGGCGAGCGACGCGGATGTGCTCTGCTACATGGACGTCGACCTGTCGACCGAGCTGCGCGCGCTGCTGCCGCTGATCGCGGCGCTCGTTTCCGGGCACAGCGACGTGGCGATCGGTACCAGGCTCGCGCCGGGATCGCGGATCGTCCGCAGCCGCAAGCGCGAACTGATCTCGCGGACGTACAACCGGCTGCTGCGGCTGGCGCTGCGCGCGCGCTTCTCGGACGCCCAGTGCGGCTTCAAGGCGATCCGCGCCGACGCGGCGCGGCGGCTGCTCCCAGAGGTCGAGGACGAGGCATGGTTCTTCGACACTGAGCTGCTCGTGCAGGCGCAGCGCCGCGGGATGCGAATCCACGAGGTCGCGGTCGACTGGATCGAGGACCCGGACTCCCGCGTCGACCTCGTCCGCACCGCGCTCGCCGACCTGCGCGGCGTCACGCGGCTCCTGTTCGCGCTCCCGATCGTCCGCTTCGTCACGATCGGCGTGCTCTCGACGGTCGCGTACGCGCTGCTCTACCTGCTGCTGCGCGGACCGCTCGGCGGGGCGCTCGCGAACGCGCTCGCGCTCGCACTGACCGCGCTCGCCAACACCCAGGCAAACCGGCGCTACACGTTCGGCTTCCGCGGCCGCCGCCGGCTGGTGCACCACCACGTGGCGGGGATGCTGGTGTTCGGACTCGCGCTCGCGCTGACCGAGGGGGCGCTGCGGGTCCTGAACGGACTCGCGCCCCACGCGCCGACCGCCGTCGAGATTGCGGTGCTGGTGCTCGCGAGCGCCGCCGCCACGATCAGCCGCTACGTCGCGCTGCGCAGCTGGGTGTTTGCGCCACGTCGGCGTCGCCGATCTGCTTGGCTGTCCGTCGGCGATCAGCGATGACCAGCCTCCCCTCAGAGTCGACCCTCGAGCTCCAGCCGGCACTGCTGTTCGACCTCGACGGAACCCTCGTCGACAGCGTCTACCAACACGTCGTCGCCTGGCGCGAGGCCCTCGCCGAGGTCGGCATCAATCTGCCCGTCTGGAAGATCCACCGGCGTATCGGGATGAGCGGCGGCCTGTTCGTCAACGCGCTCAGCCGGGAGCTCGACACCGAGCTCGACCCTGAGACGCTCGCGATGCTTCCCCGGCTCCACGCCGATGCCTACGTGCGCCAGTTCGACACCGTGCGGCCGCTGCCCGGCGCGATCGATCTGCTGCGCGCGCTGACCGACCACGACGTCCGCTGGGCGATCGCGACGAGCGGCGCCGAGCGGTACGCGCGGCTGACGCTCGACCTGCTCGAGCTTGCGCCGGATACGGCGCTCGTGACCCGCGACCAGGTCCGCTACGCGAAGCCCGATCCAGACCTGTTCCTCACGGCCGCCGCGCGGATCGGCGCGGACGTCGTCGACAGCATCGTGGTCGGCGACAGCGTCTGGGACCTGCTGGCGGCGAGGCGGGCGCGAGCGCTCGGAATCGGCCTGCTGTCTGGCGGCTACGGGCGAGAGGAGCTCATCTACTCGGGGGCGTTCCGCGTGTACGAGGACCCGAAGGACCTGCTCGCGCACCTCTACGAGGTCGGCGTCCGCGGCATCTGAGCCGGCTCGCCCGGATCGAGCTCGCGGGCGACGGCGTCGGTGTCCGCGCCGAGCGCCGGCGCCCGCGGCAGCGTGACGTTCGCGACGCCGGCCGGGTTGTGCGCAAGCGAGATGACCGGCATCCGCCCGGCCCACTCGGGTGAGCCGGCGACCTCGGCCACCACTCCCCGGGCGCGCAGCCGCTCATCCCTCCACGCCTCTTCGATGTCACGCACCAGCTCGCAGATCGCGCCATGCGCGGAGATCCGGTCGACCCACGACGCTGCCGTGTCCGACGCAATCAGCGGCTCGAGCCGCTCGCGGATCAGCGCGCGGTTCGCGAGCCGGGCGGAGTTGTCGCTCGACCGCGGGTCCTCGACCCATTCGGGATGGCCGACCGCATCGCAGAGCCCGCGCCAGTGCCGCTCGGTCACGCACACGACCTGAACCTCGCGGCCGTCGCTCGTTGCAAACACCCCCGAGGGAACGACCAGCGAGCTCTCCGACCCGAGCCGCCGCGGGGACAGGTGGCCGCCTGCCGCCAGCAGCCCGCTCGTGCTCGCGAGCGTCGACGCGGCGTCGACCATCGCGCAGTCAAGGAACGCCCCCCGCCCATCGGTGGCGCGCCACAACGCGACGAGGACCGACTGGACCGCGTACATCCCGGTCATGAAGTCGACCAGCGGCACCGGGATCCGGACCGGCTCGCGACCGTCCTCGCCGGTGATCGAGATCAGCCCCATCGCCGCCTGGAGGCTCGGGTCGATCGCGCGCCCGGGTGCGTCCGCGCCCCAGCCCGTGATCGCGCACCACACGAGCCCCGGACGTCGCGCGGCCGCGTCCTCGTAGGAGGTCCCGAGCAACGGCCGTGAGTCGCCGAGGTTCTCGATCACGACGTCGGCGGCGGCGATCAGCCTCGCCGCCAGCTCGCGCCCGGCGGCCGTCGCCAGGTCGGCGACCACGCTTCGCTTGCCGCGATTGAGCGCCCGGAACTGCGCGCTCTCGCCGTCGTCGAGATATGGAGGAAACCCGCGCAGCGCGTCGCCGCCTCGGGGCTCGACCTTGATCACCTCCGCGCCGAGGTCGAGCAGCGTCAATCCGCAGAACGGCGCGGCGATCAGCTGTGAGAACTCGACCACCCGCACGCCGTCGAGCACCGCGGGACCGCTTGCGCCGCCTGGCATCGAGTCCCACCCTAACCGGCGGACCGTCGGCGGATAGGCTCTGGCCAGCTCGCGAGCGATTAACGACATGGACCCGGCCGAGCCACAAGCGATTCTGACGCCGCTCACGGAGGCCGCGATCTTCCTGACGGCGGTCGTCAACCCGGGCAGCGAGGATGAAGTCCGCGACCTCCTGTCGGACGTCAGCGGACTAAAGCGGTCGGTCGGCTTCCGCCTCCCGGAGGGCGCGCTCACGTGCGTGGTCGGGATCGGCTCCGAGATCTGGGACCCGCTGCTCGGGCAGCCGCGGCCGGCCGCGCTGCATCAGTTCAAGGCGCTCGCCGGCGACCGGCACCGGGCGCCCGCGACCCCGGGCGACCTGCTGTTCCACATCCGCGCGCACCGGTTCGACCTGTGCTTCGAGCTCGCGCAGCGGCTCTCGGATCGCCTGCGCGGTCACGCGGCGATCATCGACGAGGTGCACGGCTTCAGGTCGTTCGACGAGCGCGACCTGCTCGGGTTCGTCGACGGCACCGAGAACCCCGAGGGAGCAGCCGCGAGCGACGCGGTGCTGATCGGCTCGGAGGACCCGCAGTT
Organism: Solirubrobacteraceae bacterium; assembly: GCA_036490875.1. Taxonomy (GTDB): domain Bacteria; phylum Actinomycetota; class Thermoleophilia; order Solirubrobacterales; family Solirubrobacteraceae; genus Palsa-465. Next base: position 20,077 of record DASXDA010000097.1, on the reverse strand, counting down.
CGCGAACGGGAGCTACGTGATCGTGCAGAAGTACCTGCACGACCTCGCGGGGTGGGACGCGCTCCCGGTCGAGCAGCAGGAGCGCGCGATCGGCCGTACGAAGCTGGCCGACATCGAGTTCCCCGACGAGCAGAAGCCGGCCGACTCGCATCTCACGCTCAATACGATCGTCGACGAGAACGGCGATCAGCGCCAGATCATGCGGCTCAACATGCCGTTCGGACGGGCCGGCGCCGGCGAGTTCGGCACCTACTTCATCGGCTACGCCGCGACCCCCGACGTGCTCGAGCAGATGCTCACCAACATGTTCATCGGCACGCCGCCCGGGACCTCCGACCGGATCCTCGACTTCTCGACGGCGGTCACAGGCAGTCTGTTCTTCGTCCCCACCGGCGACTTCCTCGACGACCCGCCCGATCCCGGCGCGACCCCGCCGCAGGGTGGCGGCTCGCTGGCGATCGGGAGCCTGCGCCCGGAGGCCCGGCCGGACTAGCCGATGAGCTCGTCGAGCACGTCAGCCAGACCGGCGAGCGTCGTCATTTCACGTGTAGGAGGCGGCTCGCGCCGTTCGCCCAGGCGGTTGATCCAGACCGACGGGATCCCGAGGTCGTGCGCCGGGACGATGTCGTGAAAGTGGCTCTGCGCGACGTGCACGTGGCGCGCCGGGTCCGCGCCGGTGGCCTCGTAGAACGCCCGCCAGTGCCCGGTGTTCGGTTTGTACGACCCTATTTCCGAGGCGACCATCGCGCCCTCGAACGGGACGCCGATCGAGCGGATCGACACATCGATCAGATCCCGGTCGCTGTTCGAAAGCGCGAACAGGCTCCAGCCGCGGTCGCGGGCGTCCGCGAGGGCGCCGGGCACCTCCTCGAACACCGGCCAGCTCGGCAGCGAGCGACCGAGCGCGTCGCCTTCGGAGTCAGGCAGCGACTCCCCCTCCTCCGCCGCGAGCTCCGAGAGCACCGTCGCCATGACGTCGCGGTAGCTCCGGGCCGGGTGCTCCGTCTGCACGCGCGGCTCGATCTCGTGGTAGCGGGACAGGAGCCGCTCGCCGTCGCCGGAGCCGAGCAGCCGCTCGAGCTCTCCACGGATCCCGGCGTTCCAGTCGACGAGCGTCCCGTAGCAGTCGAACGTCGCCCACCGGGGCTCGGCCATCGGCCGTGGGCGCCGTCAGCCCGCGGGCAGCGTCGCCGGCCCGGGATCTTCCGAGGCGGGCTTCCGTCCCGAGTCGGCCAGCGAGGCAAGCGCCACGGAGACGCTGCGGACCTCGTCGAGCAGGCGGTCGCGTTCGCGGCCGGTCGCGGCGTACTGCGACTGCAGGTCGCGCAGCTTCGCCTCGCCGTCGGCCGTGATCAGCGTCGCCTTCGCGGTGGCGTCCGCGACCTGCCGGTCGGCCTCTTCGCGCGCGGTGCGGAGCATTTCCTCGCGCTGCTCGTTGGCCGCGATCAGCACGGCCGAGGTCTGCTCGCCGACCCGCTTGATCTGGATCGAGACTTCGTCGCGCGGCGCGCTGTGCGCCTTCACCTCCGCCAACTCGCGGTCGACCTCGGCGAGCTCCTGCTCGAGCTCGGCGACGTAGCTGTCGACGGCGGCGGGGTGGTATCCGTTGCGCGACATCGGAAAGCGCGGGAGCACCTCTTCGCCCTCGGACCAGCGCTCGTCCTCGATCACGCCCGTCGGCTGTTCTTCGCGGTATCCCTCGTCTTGAAGCTTCGGCCCGCGCAGGAAGTTGACGACGCGCTGGCCGACCGGGGCGAGGCTGACGCCGCGCGAACGCTCGCTCGAGTCGTGCTCGAGCCCGGGCGATCGATTGCTGTGCACTGCCATGACTGCTCCCTTCGGACGGTCTCGCGGACCCCGACCTGTTCGCGGCCGCGCGGTCGATCCCTGTCTGCTGCAATGCCGCTCCCGCCCGCGCGCCACGCTCAGACGGGCCGCGCGAGCTCGGCCCACACCGCGTACCCGCGGTCCCCACGCTCGGTGCCCCACCGCTGCGACACCGCCTCGACGACCTTGAGCCCGACTCCGCCGAGCTCGGACGGCCGATCCGCGATCTCGGCGCTCGCGCCCGAGATGCCGGGGTCGAGGACGTGGATCCTGACCGAGCCGTCGCAGCTGACACGGACCGTCAAAAACTCGTCTTCGGTGCACATCGAGTGGCGTACCGCGTTCGTAACCAGCTCGCTGGCGACCAGCATCGCGTCCGCCAGCGCCAAGCCGACGCCGGACAGGTCGGACATCGCCTGTCGCACGACCCCGGGAGCGAACGCGTCGCAACGTACGGACAATCGGAGCAATTCTCCCGTCATCACCACGTCTGCTACCCGGCGCCCGCCCGCTCTCAACGTCCGCCAGAGTCCGGCGGACACCCGGCCGGGCCCGCCGGCGCAGCGACGAGCCTGGCCAGGGGCCGCTTTGCCTCACGCCGCGGCCGTCGCCACCGGCTCGAAGTAGTGGCCCTGCTCGAGGTCCTCGATCAGCCCGATGTGCGTCGGCCGCCACCCCAGCCGCTCCTGGGTGAGCGCGCTCGAGGCGGGCGCATCGACCCCGAAGAACGTGCCGATCCACCCGAAGTGCTCCGCGGCGGCCTCGGGCGCGATCGACTCCACCGGCACGCTCAGGTGACGGCCGACGACCTCGGCGATCTGGCGGGTCGGGACGCTCCCGTCCGCGACGGCGTGGAACACCGAGCCGGCCGCGCCGTTCTCAAGTGCCAGCCGGTACAGATGGGCGGCATCGAGCCGGTGGACGGCCGGCCAGCGGTTGAAACCGTCGCCGATGTATCCGGAGACGCCCTTCTCGCGGGCGATCTCGATCAACACCGGCACGAATCCGTGATCGCCCTCGCCGTGGACCGACGCTCCGGGCCGGACGACGGAGACCCGGACGCCGCGGTCGGCCGTCGCGAGCGCCCGTCGCTCGGTCCCAGGCCGGGGATGCCCACCGTCTGCGAAGTCCTCCTCGGTCACCACGGTCCCGGGCCTGATCAGCGCCGTTCCGGACGTGATCACGAGCGGGCGGCCCGAGCCCTCGAGCGCGGTCGCGATCGTCTCGATCGCGCTGCGGTCGGTCTTCGCCGCCATCTCCATCTGCGAGAAGTCGTGGATGTAGGCGGTGTGGATCACGCCGTCTGCCGCTTCCGCGCCCGACTTGAGAATGTCGAGGTCCTCGAGCGAGCCCCGAAGCACCTCCGCTCCGGTGCCGGCGAGCGCGGCGGCCGACCGATCCGAGCGGGCGAGCCCGACGACCTCGTGTCCGGTGTCGAGCAGCTCGGAGACGACCGCCGACCCGATGAACCCTGTCGCGCCAGTGACGAAAACACGCATCAGAAACCTCCCGTCGCGTCCGTCCGTGGCCCGTGATGCAGGGCCTGAACGGATGATGTCAGTTACTGACATCACTCTAGCACCTGATGACAGCCACTGACATTGATCTACGATTGAAGCATGGCCAGATGGGAGCCCGACAGCCGCCGCAGACTTCACGAGGCGGCCTTCGCGCTGTACGCCGAGCGCGGCTTCGACAGCACGACGGTCGCCGAGATCGCCAGCCGCGCCGGGCTCACCGAGCGCACCTTCTTCCGGCACTTCGCCGACAAGCGCGAGGTCCTGTTCGCAGGTTCGGAGACGTTCCAGCAGGCGATGGTGAGCGCGGTCGCCGGCGCGCCCGGGTCCGCTGCGCCACTCGACGCCGTCGCGGCCGGGCTCGAGGCCGCGGCCGCCCAGATCCCCGGTCGCGAACTGGCGCGCCAGCGCCAGGCGATCATCGTCGCCAACCCCGAGCTCCAGGAGCGCGAGCTGATCAAGTTCGCGTCGCTGTCCGACGCGCTCACCAACACGCTCCGCGATCGCGGCCTCGGGGATCCCGCCGCGCGCCTGCTCGCGGAGGCCGGTCTCGCGGTGTTCAGGGTCGCGTTCGACCGCTGGACCGACGCCGACGCCGACGCCGACGAACGCGACCTTCCGGCCCTGATCCAGGACTCGCTCGCCGAGCTCAGGGGCATCGTCACCGAGGACAGCCGGACGGCCGCCGCGCGGTGATGGGCGTCTTTACCGAGGCCGAGCTCCGGTATCTCGCGGGCGGGCGCCAGCTCGGCCGGCTCGCGACCGTAGGGGCGGATGGGACCCCGCACGTCGTCCCGGTTGGATGGATCTACAACGCCGCCCGCGAGACGATCGACATCGGCGGCCGCGAACTCGAGCGGACGAAGAAGTTCCGCGACGCCGCCAAAACCGGTCGCGCCGCGATCGTGATCGACGATCTGGCGAGCACCGACCCCTGGCGGCCGCGCGGGATCGAGGTCCGCGGCCGGGCCGAGGCGATCGCCCTGCCTACGCCCCTGATCCGCATTCATCCCGAGCGGATCGTCAGCTGGGGGCTAGAGGGCGAGCGCAGCGCCCGCACGGTGGGCCCGTAGCAGCAGTTTCGTCGCAATCCCGACGCGGATTTGTGACATCCGTGTCTTGATTCGTTGCGCGAGGGGGAACGATGCTGCTGGAGTGCGATATGTCGTACTCCAGAAGCAAAGTTCGGCTGGCGAGGGTCGCTGACAAGCAGTGGGGCCGGGTCAAGTGGGAGCAGATCCTTGGGCTCGGGATCCCGCCCACGACGGTCTCCGCCTGGATCGACCAGGGCTACCTCCACCCCCGCCTCCCCCGCGTCTACGCAGTCGGCCACATCTCAATATCGATCGAGGCGCAGTTCGCCGAAGCCCTCCTCTACGCCGGCCCCGGCGCGATGCTCAGCCACGCGACCGCGGCGCACTGCCTCGGGCTGCTCGACGAGGGGCCGAAGACGATCCACATCAGCACCCCACATCAGCGCCGGTCGCACCCCGGAATCACCGTCCACCCAAGGCGAACATGCGACCGCATCACCCACAGCGGCTTCCCGACCACCACCCTCCCCCAGACCGTCATCGACTTCTCCGCCAAGGCCCCCCTCTGGAGCATCCGCCGCCTCCTCGCCCAAGCCGACTACAACGACGCCCTCGACCTCAACGCGATCGACGCCGTCTGCGGCAAGGGCCGACCCGGCAGCACCAAGCTCCGCACCGCCCTCCAACGCCACCAGCCCGAACTCGCCCACACCAAAAGCCGCCTGGAGCGAATCTTCTTGGAGATCTGCGAGGACCAGGACTGGCCACTGCCGCTGCTGAACCGCTACATCGCCGGCTGGCAAGTCGACGCCCACTGGCAGGACAGACCCATCGCGATCGAGCTCGACGGACACGGAAACCACCACACGCCCGCGCAACTGAAGCGCGACCGTCGCAAGGAGATGGACCTACGCAAAGCCGGCTGGACCCCGATCCGCTACTCAGGCGAGCAACTCGACGGGCGCCACGACGTGATCGCCGACATCACCCGCCTCCGCAACGACAAAGCTCTATGACATACTACATAGTCGGTGGCCGTAGCAGAGCGTGGAAGAGCGCCAGCGAAACCGCCCGGACCTCGCGAGCGGATGATCATCAGCACGGCGCTGCTGGTGCGCGAGCGCGGCGCGCGGGCGACTAGCCTCGACGCGATCCTGGCGCACAGCGGCGCCCCCAGGGGATCCGTCTACTACCACTTCCCCGGCGGCCGGGAGCAGCTGCTCCGCGAGGCCACCACGTACGCCGGCGACTATGTGGCTCGGAGGATCGAGCGGCGAGGGGGCGACCCGCTGGCGGCGCTCGACGTGCTGTTCGACGACTATTCCCGCAACCTCGAGTCGACCGACTTTCGCGCCGGCTGCCCGGTCGTCGCGGTCGCGATCGAGACCGCCGAGAATGGCCCGGACCTGCGCGCCTGCACCCTCGGGGCGTTCGACAGCTGGCGGCGGGCGCTCGCCCGTGCGCTCGAGCACTCCGGCATCCCGGCCGGCCGGGCCGACGAGCTCGCGATGCACACGATCGCCTCGTTCGAGGGGGCGATCATCCTCAGCCGCGCGTACCACGACCTCCAGCCGCTCGAGCGTGTCCGAAGTGAGCTTCGCGCGCTGGTCGAGGCAGAACTGGCCCAAGCGAAAGGACCGCAATGACCGTCACCGACGCCACCTGGTCGCAGACCGCCTGCATCCTCTGCGAGTGCAACTGCGGGATCGAGGTTCAGCTCGACGGCAGGCGGCTCGAGCGGATCCGCGGCGACCGCGCCCATCCCGGGACCCATGGCTACACGTGCAACAAGGCGATGCGGCTCGATCACTACCAGAACGGCCGCCACCGGCTGACGACGCCGCTGAGGCGCCGCCCCGACGGAAGCTTCGAGGAGGTCGACTGGGACACCGCAATCGGTGAGATCGTCGAGCGGTGCACCGCGGTCCGCGACGCCCACGGCGGCGAGTCGATCCTCTACTACGGCGGTGGCGGCCAGGGCAACCATCTCGGCGGCAGCTACGCCGGCGCGTTCCTGCGGGCGATGGGCTCGCGCTACCGGTCGGGCGCGCTCGCGCAGGAGAAGACCGGCGAGGCGTGGGTCGAGCACCGCCTGTACGGAGCCCACACACGCGGCGAGTTCGAGCTCGCCGAGGTGTCGCTGTTCATCGGCAAGAACCCGTGGATGTCGCAGAGCTTCCCGCGCGCGCGGGTGGTGCTGAAGGAGATCGCCAAGGACCCGGAGCGATCGATGATCGTGATCGACCCGGTCCTCACCGACACGGCGAAGCTGGCCGACTTCCACCTGCGCGTGCGCCCCGGAACCGACGCATGGTGCCTTGCCGCGATGGCCGGCGTGCTCGTCCAAGAGGACCTGATCGACCGCGAGTTCCTAGCCGATCACGTGAACGGTCACGGGCCGGTGCTCGACACGCTCGCCCGGCTGGACGTCTCGCGGTACGCGGGCTGGTGCGGGGTCGACGAGGACCTGCTCCGCTCAGCGTCACGGCGGATCGCCGCGGCCGCAAGCGTCTCCGCGTTCGAGGACCTCGGCGTCCAGCAGGGCCCGAACAGCACGCTCTGCTCGTACCTGCAGCGGATCCTGTGGATCCTCACCGGGAACTTCGGCAACCCGGGCGGCATGCACCTGCACACGTCGTTCGTGAACCTGTTCCGGGACCCGAAGCTCCGGCGGACGCCCGTGACCGGAGCGAACGTGATCGGCGGGCTCGTCCCCTGCAACGTGATCCCTGACGAGATCCTCACCGACCACCCGAACCGGTTCCGCGCGATGATCGTGGAGAGCGCCAACCCGGCCCACTCGCTCGCCGACTCCCAGCGCTTCGCCGAGGCGTTCGACGCACTCGAGCTCGTCGTCGTGATCGACGTGGCGATGACCGAGACCGGGCGCCACGCCGACTACGTGCTTCCCGCCGCCAGCCAGTACGAGAAGCCCGAGGCCACATACTTCAACTTCGAGTTCCCCGACAACACCTTCCAGCTGCGCCACCCGCTGATGGACCCGCTGCCGGGCACGCTTCCCGAATCCGAGATCTGGGCGCGGCTCGTGCGCGCCACCGGGTTGATCGACGAACTCGAGCTCGAGCCCCTGCGTGCCGCGGCACGCGAGAGCCGGGACGCCTACGTGCAAGCGTTCGCCGCCGCGACAACCGAGAACCCCACGCTCTCGAGCCTCGCTCCGTACGTCCTGTACGAGACGCTCGGGCCGACGCTGCCCGGAGGACTCGAGGCCGCCGCGGCGCTGTGGGGGCTCGCGTACAGGTGCGCGATGACCTACCCGGACGCCGTCCGCAGAGCCGGCCATGCCGACGGCAACGAATTGTTCGACGCGATCCTCTCGTCCCCGTCGGGAGTCGTGTTCACGCGTGACGAATACGGCGACGACTTCGCCCGGATCGTCCATGCCGACAAGCGGATCGCGCTCGAGCTTCCGGAGATGCTCGCCGAGCTCGGCACGATCGACACCGGCCCCGTCACCCACACCGACGACCGCTTCCCGATCGTGCTGTCGGTCGGCGAGCGGCGCTCGTTCACCGCCAACGACATCTTCCGCGATCCGGCGTGGCGCAAGCAGGACGCCGACGGCCGGCTGCGGGTCAGCGCCGTGGACGCCGAGCGGCTCGGGTTGGCCGACGGCGACCGCGCCGTCGTCAACACCGTCCGCGGGCGCGCCGAGGCGGTGGTCGAGGTCAGCGCGGCGATGCAGGCCGGCCACGCGTCGCTCCCGAACGGCTTCGGGCTCGACTACACCGGTCCCGACGGCGAGACGGTCGTCACCGGCGTGGCGCCGAACTCACTGACCTCGTCCGACTGGCGCGACGAGTTCGCGGGGACGCCGTGGCACAAGCACGTACCAGCGAGGATCGAGGCCGCCAATGGGATCGGCTGAGACCGGCACCCTGTTCTCCTCGGTCAGCGCCGTCGAGCCGACCGCGGCAGGATCGCTCGAGGCGACGGTCGATCCTGAGTGGACGATCGGCGGCAAGCCGAACGGCGGCTACCTGCTGGCGATGCTGGGGCGGGCAGCGGCGACGGTCAGCCCGCACCCGCACGTGATCGCGGCGAGCTCGTACTACCTGCACGCGCCGAGCCCGGGGGCCGTCGCGCTCGACGTCGAGGTGCTTCGCGAGGGCCGGTCGGCCAGCCACGTCCGCGCCCGCATGAGCCAGGACGACCGCCCGTGCATCGAGGCTCTGTTCATCGCCAGCCGGCTCGACCCGGAATCCTCGCCGTACTGGGACCGCGGGGTGCCAGACCCGGGCCGCGCCACGTTCGAGGAGTGCCCGCGGCTGATACCGAGCACCCCGGACGGACTCCGCGTGGCGATCATGGAGCAGATCGAGGTGCGCCTCGAGCCCGGCTCGCGCGGGTTCACCCACGACGAGCCGAGCGGCTCCGGAGAGCTGCGAGGTTGGCTCGCGCTTCCTGGAGGCGAGAGCTTCGATCCCGCGTCGCTGCTGTTCGCGGTCGACGCGTTCCCGCCCGCCACCTTCGAAATCGAGTACTCCGGCTGGGTGCCGACGCTCGAGCTGACGGTGTACGTGCGGGCGCTGCCCCGGCCAGGGCCGGTGCGCGTGCTACATCGCGCCCATCTGATCGACGGGCAGCGTGTCGACGAGTCCTGCTACATCTGGGACCACACGGGGCGGCTCGTGGCCCAGGGGCAGCAGCTCGCCGGTATTCGCCTCGGGTGACCCGCCAGTGTTACGACTCGAGCGCTACGACTGCAGCGCCCTCCAGGTGGCGGGCCCGGCGACCCCGTCGGCCGTCAGATGGCGCCTCGTCTGGAAGCTCTTCACGGCAGTCTGCGTGTCTCTGCCGAACGACCCGTCGACGATCACGCCTCGGTAGCCGTACTGGAAGCGCAGCTGGTGCTGAAGCCCGCGAACCGCGCTGCCGCGCGAGCCATTGCGCAGCGTGAGAATCAGCCGCGTCCAGGTTGCAGCGCCGACATGGCCGTCGACCGTCAGCCCACGCGAGCGCTGGAACGTCTTCACGGCGTGCGTCGTGGCGATCCCGAACGCACCGTCGACAGCGACGCGGTCGCCGCGCTGGTTCAGCAGCGACTGAATCACTCGCACGCGCTCGCCGCGCGCGCCCTGACGGACGACCGGCCAACTCGCCGGCGCGGAATGGACCGGCGGCGGCGCCGCCGCGGCCTCAGTGGTCGCGATGCCGACTGGCGCGACCATTGCCGCCGCGCCGATCGCGGCGATCAAGAACCTACGCATCACTTGCCCCTCCTTGTTGGGTGGCGATAGGTAACGTCGAGATGATTAGCCATCGCTAAACCGGTTCCTGCCGCGGGAGCCGCGATCGGAGGTGGGAGGACGATGACGAACCACAGGACCGGAACACATGAGCAGTGGCAAACGGAGCGCGACGAGCTGCTCGCGCTCGAGAAGGAGCTCACCCGCCGCAGCGACGAACTGGCAGCCAAGCGGCGCGAGCTGCCGTGGGTCGCGGTCGAGAAGGACTACCGGTTCGAGACCGAGGCCGGCACCAAGACGCTCGCCGAGCTGTTCGACGGCCGCTCGCAGCTGATGGTCTACCACTTCATGTTCGGGCCGCCGTACGAGGCGGGCTGCCCAGTCTGCTCCTCGATCACCGACACGCTCAACGCCCAGGTCCCGCACCTGAGGGCCCGCGACACGACGCTCCTGCTCTCCTCGCGCGCGCCGCTCGAGCGGCTCCTGGGGTACAGGGACCGGATGGGCTGGGAGATCCCCTGGGTTTCCACGATCGGCCCCGACTTCAACCGCGACCTCGGGTTCCTGCACACCGAGGAGGAGCTGAAGCCGTTCCTCGCGGGAACGATTCCGGTGACCGTCGAGCAGAACGCCCGCATGTGCGGAACCGACGCCGCGGGCTACGTCGCCGAGGGGCCTGGGATGAGCGTGTACGGGCTGTCGGACGGGAACGTCTACCGGACATATGTGACGACCGCGCGCGGGCTCGAGCCGGCGATGGCCTTCTACCAGCTACTCGACCGGGTGCCGGCCGGGCGCGCCGAGGATCCCACCAAGCCGATGTGGGTCCGGCGGCACGACGAGTACGAGACGGGGTAGCCGCCGCCCTACCCGGCCGGGAGGCTCGCGCAGTTGTCGGGAGCGGGCTGGCCGGCGAACCGCCCACCGAGGTACTGGATCACGCCCAGGGCCCCGGTGCCCACCATCGTCAGGTGCTCTCCGACCGGATTCTCGTGGTGTTGAACGACCACGCCGGCGGCGCAGAAGCGGCGCATCAGCTGGCGGTCGCCCGCGATCGGGGCGAACTCGTCGTGGATCGCGTGGTAGTCGTAGATCGGCGCGGTCGGCGTGCCCTTCAGCCACAGCGGGCTCGCGGTGTGGAACATCTTCGTGACCGCCGGCGCGTCGGTCGCGTTCGGGTATGCCTCGTATTGCGAGATCTTGGCGGCCGGATATTTCGCGATCCCGTCGGTGAGGCAGTCAGTTTGCGAGTTCGCGACCGCCTTGCGGCCGGCCGCGTTCAGGTATCGCTCGAGGTGGTATTCCGGGTATGAGCGGTCGAGGCCAACCAGGCCGACGACGATCGCGCCTCCCCCGGGCCCGCCGTTGAAGCCGTACAGCGTCGCCTTCAGATCGGTGACCAGGCCTCCCAGCACGATCGCGGCGAACCGGAGCTCCGGCGCGTAGGACGGCTGCGCCATCGCTGCCAGCACGCTTGCAAGCGAGCCGCCCGAGTAGCCCCACATCGCGACCGGCGTGCGGGCTGTGAACCCGGCCGGCGCGAACCGAAGCGCCGCGCGGATCCCGTCGAGCGTGCCCTGCGCCTCTCCGGTGGCCCCGAGGAAGTCGGATTTCGGCCCCTCGTAGTCGGGCGCCATCACCGCCCATCCTTGCCTGAGGGCGGCGAACATCTCGGAGGTCTCGGCCTCGGAGTTGCCATCGGCACCCGACACCCCGCCGTCAAGCGCGTACGAGGGTGAGCATTTGGAACCAACCCCGTCTTCGGCGGTCTGGTAGGAGACGAGCGGCCGCGGGCCCGGTCCGGACCAGGGCGTATCGGGGATCATGATCGTCGCCACATCCGCGCTCGCACGGGAGTGGGTGTCGAGCGTCTTGTACTGAACCTGCCACGCGGTGGCGAGCATCGGCACCAGTCCGTAGCCCGCGCTCGCGGAGATCGTTCGGGACCCCAGCACCGTCCCGTTCGGCAGCCCGGCGATCCCAGGCGGCACCGCGTAGAACGGATCCTGGTCGGGGAGCGGCACGGCGCCGGCGGACGCGGGCAGCAGCAGCAACGCGCCCGCGATGACGATCGCGGCCGCGGCGGCCTTCAGCGAACGGACGGCCAGCACCTGGATGCGGCGATGAAACCCGCTCGCCGGGCCCTAGTCAAGGATGAAAATCGGCTACGGGCCCGGAGACGCTACGGGACCGCCGCGAACAGCCGCCAGGGCTGGTCGATCCCCTTCAGCTGCCGCTCGCCGCGGTCGGCGAACTCGAGCCCCGATCCCGCAACCAGATCCCTGACGGTGCTCGTCGTCAGAACCTCGCCCGAGGCGGCGAGCGCACCGACACGCGCCGCCAGATGGACTGCGACCCCGCCGACGTCGTCGCCGATCAACTCGACCTCGCCGCAGTGCAGCCCGACGCGCACCTCGAGCCCGAGCGCGCGGGCCGAGTCGGCGATCGCGCGGCCACACTGGATCGCCCGGGCCGGGCCGCTGAACGTCGCCAAGAACCCGTCGCCGAGTGTCTTCACCTCTCGCCCGCGGAAGCGCGTCAGCTCGCGTCGGACCGCGGCGTGGTGCGCCGACAGCAGTTCCCGCCAGCGCGCGTCGCCGAGCTCGGCGAGTCGTTCGGTTGAGCCGACGATGTCGGTGAACATCACGGTCGCGAGCACGCGGTCGGGCTCGGGTCGCGAGCGTGTGCCGGTCAGGAACTCCTCGATCTCGCCGAGCACGGGCTCGGGGTCCCCGGCCCACGGCAGGTGGTCAACCCCCGGCAGCTCCACGTAGCGAGCGCCCGGGATTCGCGCGGCGAGCTCGCGGCCGGCGCGCCGGTTGACCACGCGGTCGCTCCGCCGGTGAAGGACCAGCGTCGGGGCCTGGATCGACGGCAGGATCGCGCGCACGTCGATGTCGAGGAACATCTCGAAGATCTGCCGGACCATCGCCGGGCTCGCGGCCGAGCGCTCCATCCGGCCCGTGAGCTCGACCGTCAGCGGATCCTCGGCCAGGCTCGGAGCGAACAGCTCGAGCGTCCCCCGGGCGTCAACGCCCCAGTACGGGGCGATGAACTCGTTCGCAGCCTCACGGAGCGAGTCGGCGGACGAAGCCCACGGATAGTCGGGTGCCTCGGTCGTCCGGCCCATCGCGCCGTGAAGCACGAGGTGCGTGACCCGCGCCGGATGGGTCGCGGCGAACAAAGCGCTCATCGGGCCGCCCTCCGAGATCCCGAACAGCGCCGCCCGCTCGGAGCCGGCGGCGTCCATCACCGCCCGCACGTCGTCGATCCGCTGCTCGAGCGTCGGGACCTCCGCGACCGGGTCCGACAGGCCCGTGCCGCGCTTGTCGAACAGGATCAACCGGGAGAACGATCCGAGCCGCTCGAAGAAGCGCGCGAACGCAGGCAGCTCCCACTGGAGCTCGACGTGCGTCGCGAACCCGAGCACGAGCACCACGTCGATCGGGCCGTCGCCGACGACCTGATACGCGACCGACGTGTCGCCGGACTGGGCGTAGCGTGTGGGCGGGGTGCTCGTTGCGATCCCTCCGGTTATGGACCGATGGTACGGACGTACGCGCTCCAGATCGAGACTCATCCGGACTCAGGATCCACCCCGCCGGAGCGCGTCGCAATTACCCGCGGGGTCAAGCGGGCGCGACTGGTGCCACCCCGTATTCCTCGTCGGTCACGTGCTCGCCCCAGCTGACGACTTCGCCGTCCTCATCGGCCTGGTGGATGGCGATGTGGGTCATGAGCCGGTCGGGCGCGGCGCCGTGCCAGTGGTGCTCGCCCGGCTCGAAGTAGACGCGGTCGCCCGGGCGGATCTCCTCGACGGGACCGCCGCGGCGCTGGCAGCGACCGATCCCCTCGGTGACGAACAGCGTCTGGCCGCGCGGGTGGGTGTGCCACGCGGTCCTTGCGCCGGGGGTGAAGTGCACGCTCGCGGCCTGGACCCGCGACGGCTCCCCCGCCGCCGCGATCGTGTCCAAATAGACGGCGCCGGTGAACCACTCGGGCGGCGCGGCCGCGGTCTGCAGCGAATTCCTCGTGATCTCCATCATGTTCTCCTTTCGGCTGTCGCGACCTGGTGCTACCCGAAGGTGAACACGTACGCGTGAGGACCGGGGTCGCTGAACGCGATCTCGAACAGGCGCTCTGAGACAGCGCCGGGCTGCCGGACCAGCTGGTGCAATCGGGGCTCGGAGACGGTCCCGCGGCCCTGCTCGTCGACGTCGAGCCCGTGGGCGGCGCCGGGCGGCTGTCCGTCGAGCAGAACCTCGAAGCGCACCGGCTCGCCCGCCGGGCCGGGGCCCATCACCAGGTGCAGATCGCGGGCCTGGAACCGATGCAGGATCCGGCCGTCTGAGGAGTTCGAGACCGCCGGCTGGGCGCCGATCGTCCACTCGCCCGCGAGCGCCCAGTGGTTGAGCGCGAGCCGTTCGGGCACGCGGTACTCGCGGCGCCGATCCTCCGCCGCCCCTCCCGGGGAGGCAAAGCTCTCCGCCCGGAGGTAGCCGAGGTAGGCCTCCGGCGACCCTAGGTCGCCCCAGTCGGCCGCCGCCTCAACGCCCTGCGGCTCGACCGTTACCCGGTCGCGGCCACCGAGGTCAGCCCCGGCCGCGCCGAGCAGCGCGCAAAGTACGAGCTCCGAGGATTCGTACTCGCCCTCCCCGAATCGGTGGTGGCGGATCGCGCCCTCCGCGTCGGCGAAGTACAGCGCCGGCCAGTCCTGGTTGCCGAACGCGCGCCAGACCGCGTAGTCGCTGTCGACGGCGATCGGGAACTCGACCCGCATTGCCGCCATGCGCCGGCGGATCTCCTCGATCCCTTGCTCCACCAGGAACTCCGGCGTGTGGACGCCGATCACCATGAGCCCGTGGTCGCGGTAGGCCTCCCACCAGGCGCGGACGTACGGAAGCGTCCGGATCCAGTTGATGCAGGTGAACGTCAGGAACTCCACCAGCACGACGCGTCCCTCGAGCGCCGCCGGCGTCAGCGGCTCAGAGTTCAGCCACGCCGTCGCCCCGCCGAACCCGGGGAGCTCGCCCTCGCGCGGCAGCTGCGGATCGCTCACGACGCCACCCGCAGGATCCGCAGCACAGCGAGCATCCCGCCGACGCCGATCACGGTGCCGACCGCCCACGATGCGGCCTCCTTGCCGCTGAGCGTCGACAGCTCGTAGAAGTGGCGCAGGAACGGGATCGCGAGCGCGAGCGCGAACAGCAGCGCCATCGCGACGCACAGCCCAAGGACCGCGATCCGGCGCCGCCCACCCTCGGTCTCGAGCCGCATCACGGTCGCGAGGCCGCAGATGACGACGATCCCGGTGGCGACGGTCCGCGAGCGGATCAGCCCGAGGTGGAAGCCGTAGCGCGCCAGCAGGTACCCGGCGATGATCCCGATCCCGATTGCGACGCCGGCGGGAATTGAGAACCGCGCGACCGACTTCAGGAACCCCTCCGGCCGCCACGGGCCGCTGCTCGGCGCCAGCGCGAGCACGAACGCCGGGATCCCGATCGTCACCGTCGAGGCGATCGTGAACTGGCGCGGGAGCAGCGGAAAGACCCCCGTCGGGATCGCGATCGCGAGGCCGACGACCGCGGCGAACACACTCTTGGTGATGAACAGCTTCGCGACCCGCTGGATGTTGCGGAGGATCTGCCTGCCTTCGGCGACCATTCCCGGCACGACCCCGAAGTCGTCGCGGACGAGCACCAGGTCGGAGACCGAGCGCGCCATCTGCGCTCCCGATCCCTGGGCGATCGCGAGCCGTGCCTCCTTCAGCGCGGGAACGTCGTTGACCCCGTCTCCGACCATCCCGACGTACCGTCCGGCGTCGGCGAGCGCGTCCACGACCGCGCGCTTGCCCTCGGGGGATATCCGTCCCACCGCGGGTGCCGCCAGCACCGCCTCGCGGAGCTCCGGCGGGTCGGAGGGGAGCGCCTCCCCGTCGAGCGCCGGGGCGGACCCGGGCACGCCGGCGTCGCGGGCGATCGCGCCGACGGTCGGCGGCGCATCGCCGGAGAGCACCTTCAGGTCGACGCCCTGGTCGGTGAAGAACCGGACCGTCTCCTCCGCGTTCGAGCGAAGGCGCTCGGCGAGCACCACCAGGCCGAGCGGCTTCACGTCGTCGGGGAAGCGGGGTTCGGTGCCTCCGTGCGGCAGCTGCGACGGGGTGCGGCCGATCGCGAGCACGCGCCGGCCCGAGCCGGCCTCCTCCCGCGCCTGCGCCGCAAGGCCCGGATCGGCGTCGGCGAACCGCTCCGGCGCGCCGAGCACCAGCCGCTCGTCGCCGAGGTCGAGCCCGCTCCAGCGCCGCCGCGAGGAGAACGGAACCTGGGCGACGATCTGCTTCGGCTCGACTTGCGCGAGGTCGGCGTGAGCGATCGCGTCGAGCGTCAGGTTGCGCGACGGGGCGCTGAGCGCGTACGTCATCAGCTCGCGACCGACGGACGCCTCGTCCTCGCCGGCGGCGGGGATCAGACCGACGACCCTCAGCGTCGGCTCGGTCAGCGTCCCGGTCTTGTCCGTGCACACGACGTCGACCGAGGCGAGCGACTCGATCGCGTTGAGCTGCTGCGCGAGCACTCCGCGCTGGGACATCTTGAACGCCGAGACCGCCGCCGTCACGCTGATCAGCAGGATCAGTCCCTCCGGCACGAGGTTGACGATGCCGGCGGTGACCGTCTGAATGCGGGTGGTACCGGTCTCGGTGTGCGCGAACACGGAGATCGTGATCCCGATCGCAAGCGGAACCGAGAGCGCGACCAGCCACAGCAAGAGCCGGTCGTTGGCGCGCTCGAGCGGCGAGCGGGGATGGCGAAACGTCCGCGCGGTCTCCGTCAGTCGCTCGGCGCGGCTGTCGGCGCCGACCGCGGTCGCCTCGAACAGCGCCGCGCCCTCGAGCACGAACGAGCCCGACCACACGGGCTCGCCATCGCCGCGGACCTGGGCCTCTGACTCACCCGTGAGGTTGGCCTCGTCGAGCGCGAGCCCGTCGGCCGAGACGACCGTCCCGTCGGCGACCACCTGGTCCCCGGCCGAGAGTCGCACGACGTCGCCCTCGACGACCTGGTCGACCGGCACCTTGCGATCGACGCTGTCGCGCACGACGACCGCCTCGGGCGCGACCAGCGCGGCAAGCCTGTCGAGCGCCCGCTTCGAGCGAATCTCCTGAAACGACCCGATCGCGATGTTCGACACGAGGATCCCGAGGAACAACGCGTCCCGCCATGACCCGAACACGATCGTGAGCACACCGAACAGGAGCAGGATCGCGTTCGGGATCGTGAACGTGTTCGCACGGATGATGCTCGTGTAGGAGCGACTCGAGCGCCGCCGCGGGGGCTTTCCGCGGGCCTCGAGACGCTGTGCTGCCTCCTGCTCGGTCAGCCCGCCGGGAGTCGCCTGGGTGATCGCCACGATGGAGCGACACTACCTCGCGCGTCGCTCCGGGCGGGGACCGCGCGAGTGCCGACCCCCGCCTGCGCGGGGGTCGACTCACGCATTGGCGCTAGATCGCCTGGACGTTCGCCGCAGCCGGGCCCTTCGGGCCCTGCTCGGTGTCAAACGAGACGCGCGCGCCTTCGGCCAGCGACTTGAAGCCGCTGCCCTGAATCGATGAGTGGTGGACGAACAGGTCCTTGCCGGCCTCGTCGGGCGTGATGAAGCCGTAGCCCTTCTCGTCGCTGAACCACTTCACAGTTCCGGTTGCCATCTGTCTATTCCCTCCCGGGAGATCGTGTGCTGCGAAACGCGGGAGGTGCAATGAGCAACCACTACGAACGCTGGCACTACTTCGCCGAGCAATTTGGCCCGGCTCGAACAGTGCGAGTCTATCCAGCGCGGCCGGCGGATAGGATCGTCAGGGTCGAGCGATGGCGAAGGGGGCGGTCGCCGCCGCCAGGACCCTCGGGTAGCGCGTCGGGCCGTCGCGTGGCTCCCACGCTTAGAATTTGGCCCCAATTTGGGAGATCGCATTGGCCACCGGGCTAGCGATCGAGGAGGATGTCATGCCCTGCGGCCGATCTCGGTCCGCGCTCGCGGCGGGAAGATAACGGCCGGAGATTGGTCGTACGAACGGATGCCCCGCCAATTCTCAGCCGAGTTCGACGCCCCGTCCGAGCAACTCGTTCCGGACTGGGCACGTTGGACGCCGTCGGCCCCGTACTCGGTAGGAATCGAGGAAGAGGTGATGATCCTCGACCCGGTCGATCTGTCGCTGAGCCGTGAGACCGAGCTCGCGATGAGCGCCCTCTTCGACCACCTCTCCGGTCACGCGGGCGCCGAGACCCACGAGGCCGCGATCGAGCTCGCCACCTCGCCCCATTCGAACGTCGAGGACGCGGCCGAGGAGGTCGCTCGGCTCCGCGCCGTGCTCTCGCGCGAGCTCGGACAGGCAGGGCTGCTCGTGGCGGCCGCGGGCACCCATCCGTTCGCGATGTGGAACGACACGCGCGTCTCGGGCGGCGCGCGCTACCAGCTGATCTTCCAGACGATGCGCGAGCTGGCCAGGCGAGAGCCGACGTTCGCGCTTCACGTCCACGTCGGGGTCGCGGACCCCGACCGCGCGATCGTGCTGCTCAACCAACTGCGGGCGCACGTGCCGCTGCTGCTTGCGCTGTCCGCGAACTCGCCGTACTGGCAGGGGCGCGACACGGGGCTGGCGTCGGCGCGGACGCCGATCTTCCAGGCGTTCCCTCGGGTCGGGATCCCTCGCTCCTTCCCCTCCTACGAGGAATACGTCGAGACCGTCGACCAGCTGCTGCGATGCGACGCGTTCCCGGAGCCGTCATTCCTTTGGTGGGACGTGCGCGCGCGACCGCACTTCGGGACGATCGAGTTGCGCGTGATGGACGCGCAGAGCACAGCCGAGCGCTCGGCGGCGCTGGCCGCGCTCGTCCAGACGATCGCGCACCTCGAGCTCGAGGAGGGCTATCACGACGAGCGGCTCACCTACGCCCCGGAGATCCTCGATGAGAATCGGTTCCTCGCGGCGCGCGACGGGATAAACGCGCGGCTGCTCGATCCGGTCACCGAGGAGCAGGTTCCGGTCCGCGAGCAGCTCACGCGGCTGCTCGACGCCGCGACCCCACACGCCGAGGACCTCGGCTGCGAGAGCCTGATCGAGCTGTTGCCGGAGATCGCGCGCTCTGAGGGAGCGCAGCGGCAGCGACGGATGACCCGCGAGACGGGTCTGACCGGGATGCTGCGCGGGCTCGCCGCCGAGTTCAGCCGCCACTGAGGCTGCTACCTTTCGCTTCGGAAATCGGAGCGCGAGGTGACCGCCGCGAAATCGAATACGCCGGTGCCCGGGCGTCCGGTCCGCGGCTCGCGCACCGGACGGCCGGTGATGGCGCTGCTGGACCTGCTCGGGCGCCGGTGGGCGCTGCGAGTCCTGTGGGAGCTGCGCGACGGCCGGCCGGCGACGTTCCGCGAGCTCCAGGCGCGCTGCGGCGAGTTGTCCTCGAGCGTGCTCAACGACCGGCTGGGCGAGCTTCGCGAGGCTGCGATCGTCGAGTCGCGCTCCGGCGGCGGCTATCTGCTGACGCCCGCGGGCAACGAGCTGCTCGGCGCGCTCGAGCCGCTAGACGCCTGGTCCAAACGGTGGGCCGTCCGCCGGGCTGGCCGGTCAGGCCAGACAGGCTGACGGCGCAGGCTCTCGAGCCGGAGTCAGCGCCGGCCCCAGCTCGTGCGCCAGCCGCTCGAGCGACATCCGCAGCGCGCCGCCCGCGAGCAGCGCCTCGGTCGCCTTCGCGAGCACTCGCCCGAGTAGGCCGCGCCCCTCGACCCCGATCGAGGCTCGCACCTCGCTGGAGCTGCCCGCGGGCCGCACCACGTAGGAGACGTCGATCGAGATCGGGCCCTCGGCGATCAGGTCGAGCCGGTCCTCGGATACGCGCAGGACGTCGACGTCGAACTCGAGCGAACGGCCGGCGAGCCGTCCCGTGACACGGGCGTGGCTCCCGGATTCGAGCCGCGTGCCGTCGAGCGATACGACCTCGAACGGAATCGGCGCCCACCGCGCGATCGCGTCGGGCTCGGTCAGCAGCTCGAGGACGTCGTCGGGCGAGCCGGGAACAGTTGCGTTTGAGTGACAGCAATGCATGCCGGGAACCTACGATCCGGCGTGCACCGTCACTAGGTCGTTTGACTCATTTGGCCGGGGCGGTACGACGCACTCAGGCACCCGCGACCCACGCCTTCGCCTCGTCGAGCTCCGCGAGCCTGAATACGCGCGCCTCGCCTGGAATCAGCCACCTGAACAGCCTCGTCGCGCGCGCCATCCACTCGATGTCGGTGACGATCGCCGAGCGCACCCACGCGTCGTCGGTCAGCGCTTGCCCTGCCAGAACGCCAGCTCTCCGCCGTCCGCGGTGCTGACCACGCTCCGCCAGCCGGCGGCGCCCTCACGCGGTGTCAGCATCACCGACGCGCCCAGCTCGACGGACCTCGCGGTCGCCGCCCGGACCGAGTCGACCTCGACGTACGGCAGCCACAGGGC
>DASXDA010000096.1:0-1901 GCA_036490875.1 Solirubrobacteraceae bacterium | reverse complement strand
ACCCGCGAGGAGCTCGAGCGGCTGATCCGCCTGTGCGTCGAGCGGGAGATCCGGCCGGTGATCGACCGGACCGTCCCGCTCGTTCAGGCGCGCGACGCGTTCGAGGCGATGCTCGACGGGAGCTTCATCGGCAAGCTCGTGTTCACGGTCTAGCTGCAGAGCATCATCTCAGAGCCCGACGGGACGACGCTGCACGCCGACGTGCTCCGGCCCAAGGCCGCGGGCAACGCGCGGACCCCGGTGATCCTCTCGATCGGCCCGTACTTCAACCACTCGTCCCCTCGACCGGTCCGGCCGGCCCGGTCGAGGGGACGAGCTACGACCCGATCGGCGCGAGCGGGCCGCAGCCGTCGGACCGGTTCGGGACTTCGTCAACGGCTCGGGCATCATCGGCCACGGTCCGGCGGCAGCGGGGGCTGAGTCGCGGCCTGCGCGGGTTCGGCGGCTCGAACGGATGCCTCGACTGGGGCGGACCCGGCGAGCAGGCCGACGTCGGCGCCGCCGTCCGGTGGGCCGCGACTCAGCCCCCGCTGCCGCCGGAGTCGTCAATCCGAGCACGATCGTCGCCGCCACAGCGGCCTTGCTGAAGTCTCATGCCTCCACCCCTTCGTCGCGCCCCACCCGATGTGGAGCAACTTCGGTGAGCCTAGCTGGGGATTAATTGACCGCAGGGGCCGCCGATCGCGTTCACAACCGGCGTCGTCCGGCCGATGTGGATAGCTGTACGCGCCGGATGTTGTCCGTGCGTACATATAGTTCGGCGCGGTTTGCGTCGATTCTCCGGGCATGAAGCCGCTGATCGGCGTGACGACGTCCGAGCTGCGCCCGGGCGAGCTCGCGACGCTGCGCCGTCACGGCGAGCCGCCGCACGCGGAGATGGCGCTCGGCATCACGTACGCGCGCGCGGTCGAGGCGGCCGGCGGGATCCCGGTGGTGATGCCGCCACTGGCGCCGGCGGACGTACCGGCGCTGGTCGCACGGCTCGACGGGCTGCTGCTGTCGGGCGGGCCGGATCTCTCCCCGGAGGCGTACGGGGCAGAGCCGCACGCCGAGCTCGGTGATACCGAGGCGGGCCTCGACGCGTTCGAGTACGCCGTCGTCGGCGAGGCGCTCGACGCGGGGCTGCCGATCCTCGGGATCTGCCGTGGCGCCCAGGCGCTGAACGTGGTCCGGGGCGGAACGCTTCACCAGCACCTGCCGGACCTCGGCGACACGGTCGCTCACCGTCAGCGCGACGAGGCGCGGCGGCGCACCCACCAGGTGAAGGTGCTCCGTGGCACCCGGCTCGCGCGGGTGCTGCGCACCACCCGGCTCGAGGTCAACTCGTTTCACCACCAGGCGGTGGACCGGCTCGGCGAAGGGCTGCGCGTGAGCGCGCGGGCGCCCGACGGGATGGTCGAGGCGATCGAGGATCCGACGCTGCCGTTCGTGCTCGCCGTTCAGTGGCACGCCGAGACGCTCGTGCCCGATCCGCCACACCGGGCGCTGTTCGACGAGCTCGTCGCCGCGGCGGGCGGCGTCCGCACGCTCACCCGGGCGGCCTAACAGTTCCTCGCCGGCGTCCCCGGGGCGCGTGGCGCCGGTGTGATGGAGGAGCAGGATCGGGTGCCCGCGAGGGCACCGCCGACCCTTCCCTGGTTCGCCCGGAACTCCGCGACGACCACGTCGCCCGAGCTCACGCCGACGGCACCTGCATCGCGGCGATGAACTGGCGTGACGATCGCGTGTTCATCGCTGCGACTCCTGGACGATCGCGTAGGTGAGGTGGGCGAGACCGCTGCCGAGGGTCTCGGTGTCGAGCAGGCGAAGCGCCTTCTCGTCGGTGGTCTCACCGAACAGCCGCTCGCCGTCTCCGACCACGACCGGGAACACGATCAGCCGCAGCTCGTCGGCCAGGTCGT
>DASXDA010000095.1:0-14653 GCA_036490875.1 Solirubrobacteraceae bacterium | reverse complement strand
TGTCAATCCACGGCCCGGCCACCTGGTTCGGTTCCACGGCACCGTCGTCCCACGCCGGAACTTCCACCTGGTGGCGCTCCAGCGATTCGGGGCCAACCATCGCTGGGACACGATCCGCCTGCCGCGGCTGCACCCCCTGGGCGGAGTGTCGGGCTACAGCGTCCGGGTCCGCATCCACCGCGGTGGCCTGTGGCGAGTGCTGATAGGCCCGGGCCCGAGCCACGCACGGGGCTTCAGCCGGGCCGTATCGATCCGGCTGCGCTAGCGCGCCGGAACGCGCGCGTCGCTGCGCGGGTCGATCAGGATCTTCGCGTGCGTCTCCGGATCCGACAGCGCGTCGAACGCTGCGCCGACGCCCTCCAGGCCCACGCTTCCCGTGATCAGGGCCCTCGGGTCGACCTTTCCGTCGGCGAGCAGGTGGAGCGTGTCGCGGAACTCGAGCGGCGTATAGCCGAACACGAACCGCAGGTCGATCTCCTTGTTGATCGCCATCGCCGGGGTGAACCGGTCCGGGCCGACGCACACGCCCGCGACGACGACCCGCGAGAACAGCGGCGCCCCCTCGATGATGCTGTCGATAACGCCCGGAACGCCGACGCACTCGAAGATCACGGGATGCTTCGGAGCGGCGCCGAGTGCCTCGCCGAGCCGCCACACGTGCCACCAGCCGATCGGCAGCCGCTCGAGCTTCTCGCGCGTGCTGACCGCGAGCTCGAGCGCCGAGGGAATGTCTGCGAGGTGCCCGCGCCCCCCGACCGCCGTGTACGGAGACGCCCCGGCCGGGTCGAGCACCACGTCCGCTCCACACTTGCGGGCGAGCTCGCGGCGACCGGCGGAGTAGTCGCTGGCCACGACGGTCCGGACTCCCTTGGCCTTCAGCATCAGGATCACCGCCAGCCCGATCGGGCCACATCCGATCACGATCGCCACGGTGCGCTTGCCGACCTCGCCCCGATTGACGGCGTGCAGTCCCACCGCCATCGGCTCGGTCAGCGCCGCGATCTCCGGCGCGAGGCCGTTCGGAACGGGCATCATCAGCGACTCCTCGACGAGCAGCTGCTCAGCGTATGCGCCCGGCGCGTGGGCGGACAGCCCGATCGTGTCGACGCCCTGGCCTCCGCGCAGCAGCGGCAACGCGACGACGTGCGTGCCGGTCGCGTTGCCCCGCCTGCACTTCGGCCCGTGCTCGACGACCTCGCCGCAGAACTCGTGTCCGAACACGACCTGCTGGTCGGAGCGGCCGAAGCGGTCGTAGCCGGCGCGGGTGGCGAGCTCGGCCCAGGTATCGAGCCCGTGGCGGGCGTGGAGATCGGAGCCGCAGATGCCGCAGCGCAGAACCTCCAGCCGAACCTGCCCGGCGCCCGGCACCGGCTCCGGGAGCTCCACCACCTCGAGCGCAGCCTGCTTGCAGCCGACCGCCCTCATGGCGCGACCTCGGTCCGCGCGAGCACCGAGGCGAGCGCCGTGGCGACGCGCTCCACCTGGCCCTCGGTCATCTCGGGGAAGAACGGCAGCGCGATCGACCGGGAGGCGACGTTCTCGCATACCGGGAACTCCCCCTCGCGGTGTCCGAATTGCTCGCGGTAGAAACTCATCAGGTGGATCGCGGGGAAGTATGGCTTGCTCGGGATCCCGAGCGCCCCCAGCGCGCGGACGGTCTCGTCGCGATCGACACCGCGCGGAAGCTGGACGACGAACACGAACCAACCGCGCCGAGCGCCCCCGGAGTCCGGACACGGGAGCTCGAGCTCGTCGATCCCCGCCAGCGCCTGGCGGTAGAGCGCGGCGACGCGCACACGGCCATCGAGGAGCGCGTCGAGCCGCTCGAGCTGCGCCAGCCCGAGCGCGCACGCGATGTCCGACAGCCGGTAGTTGAAGCCGAGCCGGTCGTGGTCGAGCCACCCCATGTCCGGCGCGCGGCCTTGGTTGCGCTCCGAGTCGACCCGCTCCTTGATCCCGGGGTCCGCGACGGTCAGCATCCCCCCCTCTCCGGTCGTCATCTGCTTGTTGCCGTAGAACGCGAACGTCGTCGGGTGGCCGCGCCCCCCGACCGTCCCACCGTCGGCATACACCGCTCCGAGCGCCTCGCACGCGTCTTCGACGATCGGCACGCCGAGCCGCTCGAACGCCGCCATGTCGGCGGGGTACCCGAATACGTGCACCGGGAGGATCGCCGCGGTGCGATCGCTGACTGCGGCGGCGGCCGCATCGGGGTCGAGGTTCAGCGTCACCGGGTCAACGTCGGCGAACACCGGTCGGGCGTGCTCGTAGATCGCGACGTTCGCCGAGGCAACGAATGAAAAAGGTGTCGTGACGACCTCGTCGCCCTCGTCGACTCCGACCGCGCGCAGCGCCAGGTGCAGCGCGGCGGTGCCGCTCGACGCGGCGCTCGCGAACGGCGCCCCCACGCGCGCCGCGAACGCCCGCTCGAACTCCTCTAGCCGGGGGCCGAGCGACAGGTGGCCGGAGCGCAGCACATCCAGCACGAGCTGCTGCTCGCGCTCGCCGATCACCGGCCGCGCGAGCGGAATCTCCTCGCCCGTCACGATCCGGCTGCGGGTGCCGGGCGGGTGGGCTCCCTATCCCGAGCCCGCGCGCGGGCGGTGCGGCGCATCCCGTAATCGAGCGAGTCGACGAGCGCCTCCCACGAGGCCTCGATGATGTTGTCGGAGACCCCGATCGCTCCCCACACCTCGTCGCCGTCCGATGCGTCGATCAGCACCCGCGTGACCGAGGCCGTGCCGGCGTGCTCGTCGATCAGCCGGACCTTGAAGTTCTCCAGCTCGATCTCGGCCAGGTGCGGGTAGATCTCGCCGATCGCGTCGCGTAGCGCGCGGTCGAGCGCGTGAACCGGGCCGTTGCCCTCGGCGGTGCGGACGTAGCGCTCGCCGTCCACCCACAGCTTGATCGTTGCCTCGGTCTCGACGTGGCCCATGTGACCCATCTCGACGATCACCCGCCAGTGCTCGAGCGTGAACAGCGGTTCGTACTCGCTCGTCTCCTTGCGCAGCAGCAGCTCGAACGACCCGGCCGCGGCCTCGAACTGATAACCGGTGTGCTCGAGCTCCTTGACCCGCTCGACCACGCGCGTGGCGGCCTCGTCGTCGAGCTCGATCCCCGCGTCATGGGCGCGCGAGTGGACCGTGCCCTTGCCCGACAGCTCGGAGACAAGCAGCTCGCGGCGGTTGCCGACTACATCGGGGTCGATGTGCTCGAACGTCGCCGGGTCGGCGTTGACACCGGCGACGTGCATCCCGCCCTTGTGCGCGAACGCGTTGCGGCCGACGTACGGCTGATCCGGGTCGGGGGTCAAGTTCAGGAGCTCGTCGAGGAAGTGCGCGGTCGTCGCCAGCGACCCGAGCTGTTCGTCGGTCAGGCACTCGTACCCGAGCTTCAGCTGCAGGTTCGGGATGACCGTGACGAGGTTCGCGTTCCCGCAGCGCTCGCCGTAGCCGTTGATCGTCCCCTGGACGTGCGTCGCGCCCTCGCGGACGGCGACCAGCGTGTTCGCGACCCCGCAGCCAGCGTCGTCGTGGCAGTGGATCCCGACCTGGACCCCCTGAAGCTCGAGCGCTCCCGTGACGGTCGCCATCGCCGCGGCGATCTGGTCGGGGAGCGTCCCGCCGTTGGTGTCGCAGCAGACCACCGTCTCCGCCCCCGCCTCGGCGGCCGCGCGCAGGCACGCGAGCGCGTATGCGGGGTCGTCGGCGAACCCGTCGAAGAAGTGCTCCGAATCGAATATGACCCGCTTGCCCTCGGAGCACAGGAAGCCCACGCTCTCCGCGATCATCCGCAGGTTCTCCTCGCGGTCGACCTTCACGACCTTGTCGAGATGGAGCGTCCAGGTCTTGCCGACCAGCGTGCAGACGGGCGCGAAGCAGCCCGCCAGCACCTTCAGCGCCGGGTCGCTCGAGGCCGGCAGGTCGCGGCGGCGGGTCATCCCGAACGCCGCTACGTCCGCGTGGCCGAGTCGCTCGCCCGCCAGCAGCTCGAACAGCTCGAGCTCCTTTGGGTTCGAGCTCGGGAAGCCGGCCTCGATCAGGTCGACCCCGAGCTCGTCGAGCCGGTGCGCGACCCGCAGCTTCTCCTCGGCGGACAGCGACATGCCCTCACCCTGCATCCCGTCGCGCAGGGTGGTGTCGTAGGTCTCGATCCGGCCCATGCCGGCCTCAGACCGACTCGGCGGCTCCCGCCGGCTGCCCGGACGGGATCTCGACGACATCCAGCCAGTCGGCGTAGCGCGGGTCGCGGCCGTGGATCGCGTCGTCGTAGATCCGCTGCATCTGGCGGGTGATCGGGCCAGGCTCGCCGCTGCCGATCTTGTGGTCGTCGATCTCGCGCACGGGCACGACCTCGGCGGCGGTGCCGGTCAGGAACACCTCGTCGGCGAGGTACAGCTCAGCCCTCGCGATCTCCCGCTCGACGAGCTCGTGACCGAGGTCCTCGGCGATCCTGATGATCGACCGTCGGGTGATCCCGTCGAGGATCGCGGCGTGGTCGCCGGGGGTCGCGATCTTCCCGTCGCGGACGACGTACACGTTCTCGCCCGATCCCTCGCACACGGACCCCTGGTGATTGAGCAGGATCGACTCCTGGTACCCGGCCTTCGTGGCCTCGATCTTCGCGAGCACGCTGTTCAGGTACTGGCCGGTCGCCTTCGCGTGCGGGATCAGCGCGTCGTGCGGGATCCGCCGCCAGCTCGCGACCTTCGCGCGGATCCCGAGGCGCGTGCCCTCCTCGCCGAGGTACGCGCCCCACGGCCATGCCGCGATCGACACCTCGACGGGGGCGTCGAGCGGGAACAGCCCCATCTGGCCGTAGCCGCGGAACGCGATCGGCCGGATGTAGCATTCGCGCAGGTCGTTGGCGCGGATCAGCTCGTGCGTGGCGGCCCGCAGCTCGTCCAACGTGTACGGGATCGGCATGTAGTAGAGCTCCGCCGACCGGAACAGCCGCTCGAGGTGATCGTGGTGGCGGAAGATCGCCGGGCCACTCGCTGTCTCGTACGCGCGCACCCCCTCGAACACACCGGTCCCGTAGTGGAGCCCGTGCGTCAATACGTGGACCTTTGCGTCCTCCCAGGCAACGAGCTCTCCGTTGTGCCAGATGAGGTCGACTTGATCCACGACTGCTCCTTACAAGTATTTGAGGACTTCCCGGGTCGCCTCCGCGGTGTTCGCGCCGCCCCCCAGGTCCTGCGTGCGCAGCCCTTCGGCCAGCGCCCGATCAACGGCTGATTCTACTGCCGCCGCCTGCTCTTCCATGCCAAATCCATGTCGCAGCATCAGCGCGGCGGACAAGAACATCGCCAAGGGGTTCGCTGCGCCGGTCCCCACGATGTCGGGCGCGGACCCGTGCACCGGCTCGAACAGCCCGGGGCCATCGCCGTCCGCGGCGGTCCCCCCGCCGCCGAGCGAGGCGCTCGGCAGCATCCCGATCGACCCGGTCAGCATCGCCGCCTCGTCGCTGAGGATGTCGCCGAACATGTTCTCGGTCAGGATCACGTCGAAGTGGCGGGGCGCCGCGATCAGCTGCATCGCCGCGTTGTCGACCAGCAGGTGCTCGAGCTCGATGTTGGGAAACTCGCGAGCGTGGACGTCGCGCACAACCTCACGCCAAAGCCTGCTCGTCTCGAGCACGTTCGCCTTGTCGACGCTCGTCACCCGCGAGCGCGCGGTGCCGAATCCGACCCGCGCGATCCGCTCGATCTCCTCGCGCGTGTAGACGCACGCGTCGGAGGCTGCGTCCTCGGTGCGGGTCTTCTCGCCGAAGTAGATCCCTCCGGTGAGCTCGCGGATCACGATGAGGTCGGTTCCCTCGATCAGCTCGCGCTTGAGCGGACTCGAGTCATACAGCGCCGGCACCGGTCGGACCGGGCGGAGGTTCGCGAACAGTCCGAGGCCCTTGCGCAGCCCGAGCAGCCCCTGCTCGGGGCGGGGCTTGGACGGATCTGTCGTGTCCCACTTCGGACCTCCGACCGCGGCCAGCAGCACCGCATCGGCGCGCCGGCACGCGTCGAGCGTTTCGTCGGTCAGCGCGGTGCCGTGGGCATCGATCGACGCTCCTCCCACCAGCCGCTCGTCGAACTCGAAATCCGCCCCGACCGCGGCCAGCAACTCGACCGCCGGTCCGATGATCTCGGGGCCGATGCCGTCGCCGGGAAGCAGGATCACGAGTGGCGCCATCGCGGCGGCCACGCTATCGGATTAGCGGTTGACGGCGATGGCCTGCGACTTGACCAGCTGAGCGGTTCCGCGCGGTGTCGTGTAGTAGACGAGCAGCTGGATCGTCGCGCGGCGATGATCGCGCATCAGCAGCCGGGCGGCCTGGCTGAGCGGGACGCGCAACGAGAGCGTCTGCGCACCGGTCGCGTTCGCGTGCGTTCGCCCGAACACGAAGCTCCCGAGCGGCGGTGGGATGTCGCCCGCCGCGCGGGCACCGAGTGCGAGGCTCCTGAAGCTCGCGGTGTTGATCGCGTCGACCGCGCCGGCGCCGTAGACCGTGACGCGCAGCGTGACGACCCCGCCGCGAAGCGCTTGGACGCTCGACACGGCCGGCCCCTGAACGACCTGGTAGACGACGCTGACCGTGCTCGTCAGGCCGTCCTGACTGATGGCGGTCACGGCGAACGTATGGGCGCCGGCAGTCGACGTGTCGACGGCCCCACCGGACGGCCGTCCGGCCTGGTCCGCGCACGACTTCAGTCCGGGGCCGCCGGCGCCGTCGCCGCACTGGAAGTACGAATTGACCACCTGGCCGACGGTGTAGACCGCGCCGTTAGAGGGCAGCGGGAGCCAAATCTGTGGTGGCGCGGCGACCGTGTAGCCGACGCTCGAGCTCGAGCTGAGACCGTCGGCGGACTGGGCGGTGGCGGTGTACGTGTGCGGTCCTGCGCTCGACGTATCGATCCGCCCGCCGGAGACGCGGCCGTTCTGGTCGGTGCACGCGGACACTCCGGGGCCGGACGCACCCTCGGTGCACGTGAAGCTCGATCTGACGACGGCGTTGAGCGGGTAGAGGGCGCCGGCGGCAGGTGCGCTGATCGAGGCGCTGGGCACGCCGGCGATCGTGTAGCTGAAGGTCACCTGGGCCGACGCGGTCGTCGTGCCGGCTCCGGTCGTGATCTGACAGCCGGTCGGGCACAGGTCCGTCCCGCCGTTGCCACCGCCGCCGCTGAGTGTGTTGGCTGCTCCGCCACTGCCGCCCTGGTAGCCGCCGCCTCCGCCTCCGCCGCCGGCGCTGCCATTGGCGCCGGCGGTTCCGGCGCCCGGGGCGTTCGAGGTAGTGGCCGAGCCGCCGCCGGACCCTCCGGAGGCGTTCGCCGCGAATCCCGTCCCACCAGGTAACCCATTCGAGCCGCCTCCTCCCCCACCCCCTCCGGCCACGATCACTGGGGCGCCGAAGTCCGACGCGAGGCTCACGCCGGACGCGCCGCCGCCGGCGCCCCCGGCATTGGTGCCGGTGCCGCCGCTCGCTCCGCCCGCGCCCACGCAGACGTCGAGCACCTGGCCATGCGTCACGGCGACGGTCACGGAGACTCCGTCGCCCTTGCCCCCGGCCCCGCCGGAGCCTGCGCCGGGCGCGCCAGCCGCACCCACAGCGTTGATCGCGATGCTTGAGACGCCGGCCGGGACGGTCCATGTGGAGCACCCGGCCTGAGTGAACGGCGCCGTGTCGGCCGCAGCGTTCGAGACGCCGAGCACTGAGCACAGACACAGCGCCAACGCGGCTACAAGTCCCCGGCCCGCCATCCTCACCATCGCTCGTCCTCCACGTGTCCTCGCACGGCGCCCCATCTGCGCCGGGCGCGCAGTGTACGGACGCTTCAGACGCTGGGCGCCGGTTCAGGCGACGGCGGTCATGTTCAGCCGCACGTACTCGAGCACCAGGGGCCTTCCGCACCGCCCGAGCACCCGGTCGACGAACGGGTCGCGGAGCTCCTCGGGGAGCGGATCGAGGTGCCGCACGAGGCAGACGGTTCGGACGAACGCGCGGCCGTCCTCGGGGGTCATCGGCCGTGGCTCGAGCCAGCACTCGACGTCGTTGAAGCCTGCCGCGGCCAGCCGCGCCGTGGTGTCCTCGGCGTTCGCGTAGTTCCACGGCCGGCGCCAGTCCGCGAAGTACTCCGCGAATGGCTGTTCGCCCGCGACGTCGTCGGCCAGGACGCGGAACTCGTCGATGTTCCCGTAGCCGCCGCACTGCGCGAGCAGACGGCCGCCCGGATTGAGCGAACGGTGCAGCGCGTCGAACAGGGCGTCGTGGTCGTGGATCCAGTGGAACGTCGCGTTCGAGAAGGCGACGTCCACGCGCTCGGGGAGATCCAGCTTGATGAGGTCCTGGCACAGGATCGTGGCCCGTTCGCCGAGCCTCGGACCTTCGGCCCGCTCGGCATCCGGGCTCCCCGGATTGGGCCGGGTCCGAGTCATCCGGCTGCGCGCGTGCTCGACCATCGACGGCGCCGCATCGACCCCGTACACGCGCCCGCGAGGGACCCGGTCGGCGAGCAGGGCCGTGACCCGGCCGGAGCCGCACCCGGCGTCGAGCACGACCTCGTCGCCGGTGAGCGGCAGGCGCTCGAGCAACTCGAGTGCCCACACGAGCTGGACGTCGCAGGAGACCCGGTCGTAGGTGGACGCGTCCCAGTCGCGCGAGGCGGTCACAGCGCCGTGGTGACGGGCCCCGGCCGCTCGCGCTCCTGCTCGTAGGAGGCGATCGCATCCCCCTGGGCGAGCGTCAGCCCGATGTCGTCGAGGCCGTTCAGCAGCCGGTGCTTGATCTCGGGATCGATCTCGAATCTCGCACTTCCTCCCGGCCAGCGCACCTCCTGAGCTGCCAGGTCGACCTGCGCCTCTCCCGCGTCGGCGATCGCCGCACAGTCGGAGGCGTCCAGCTCGACCGGGAGCAGCCCGATCTTCGTGCAGTTCGAGCGGAAGATGTCGGCGAAGCTCGGCGCGACTATCGCCTGGAAGCCGTAGTCCTCGAGCGCCCACGGCGCGTGCTCCCGGCTCGAGCCGCACCCGAAGTTGCGCCCGGCGACGAGGATCGGGTTCACCGGCAGGTCCCACCCGGGCTCCTGCGCCCAGTCGTAGAACAGGAACTCGCCGAACCCGGTTCGCTCGACTCGCTTGAGGAACTGCTTGGGGATGATCTGGTCGGTGTCGACGTCGTCGCGCTTCAACACCGAGACCCGGCCGGTGATCGTCTCGATCGCCCTCACGGGTGGGTGGGGTCCCAATCCCTGATGTCGACGAAGCGCCCCTCGATCGCGGCGGCCGCGGCCATCTGCGGCGAGACGAGGTGCGAGCGGGCGCCACGTCCCTGGCGCCCCTCGAAGTTGCGGTTCGACGTCGATGCCACCCGCTCTCGCGGGGACGCGATGTCGGGGTTCATCCCGAGGCACATCGAGCAGCCGGCGCCGCGCCAGTCGAAGCCGGCCCTCGTGAACAGGCGATCGAGACCCTCGCGCTCGGCCTGTGCTTTCACCTGCTGGGAGCCGGGGACGACCATCGCGTACACGCCGTCGGCGACCTTGCGACCGTCGATCACCTCGGCGGCGGCGCGCAGGTCGCCGATCCGCGAGTTCGTGCACGAGCCGATGAATACGCGGTCGAGCTCGATCTCCTCGACTGCAACGCCCGGCTGGAGGCCCATGTACTCGAGCGCGCGTTCGTCCTGCTCGGTCTGCGGCTCGGGCACCGCCTCGGTGACGGGCACGACCATTCCCGGGTTCGTTCCCCACGTCACCATCGGGCTGAGTGCCTCGGCGTCGACGACCATCTCGTGGTCGAACTCGGCGCCGTGGTCGGTCCGGAGCGAGCGCCACTCGTCCGGGACCTCGTCGGGGGCACCCGGCCGCCCGAGCACCCACTCGAACGTCGTCTCGTCGGGGGCGATCATCCCGGCGCGCCCGCCGCCCTCGATCGTCATGTTGCAGACGGTCATCCGGCCTTCCATCGAGAGCGACTCGATCGCCGGACCCGCGTACTCGACGACGTGACCGGTGGCGCCGTCGACGCCGATCTGGCCGATCGTCGCGAGGATCAGGTCCTTGGCGGTCACGCCGTAGCCGAGGTCGCCGCGGTAATGGATCCGCATCGACCGGGGTTTCGACTGCACCATGCACTGTGTCGCGAGCACGTGCTCGACCTCGCTCGTTCCGATCCCGAACGCGAGCGCCCCGAAGGCGCCGTGCGTGGCGGTGTGCGAGTCGCCGCAGACGATCGTCATCCCCGGCTGACTGACCCCTAGCTCCGGGCCGATCACGTGGACGATCCCCTGCTTGTCCGAGCCGAGTGAGTAGACCGGAATGCCGAACTCCTCGCAGTTGCGCTCGAGCGTCTCGACCTGCACCCGGGAGAGCTCGTCCTTGATCCGGGCCGCCACCGGGGTGCCGTCGGTCGGGACGTTGTGGTCGGCGGTCGCGAGCGTCCGGTCGGGGCGGCGGACGGTGCGGTTCGCGAGCCGCAGTCCATCGAACGCCTGCGGGCTGGTCACCTCGTGGACCAGGTGCAGGTCGATGTACAAGAGTCCGGGCGCCACCTCGTGGGCGTCCCAGATCTTGTCGAACAGGGTCTTTGGCAAAGCGCTCAGCTCCTTCTCAGGCCCGCGCTGACAACGGCCAGCAGGACCGCCTCGTCGTCTCCAGGGTTCTCGAAGTGATGGGGCAGGTCGGCGTCGAAGGTCACGCAGTCGCCCCCCTCGAGCTCGTACTGCTGACCGTCGCAGATCAGGACGACCGTTCCGGACTCGACCAGCGCCGTCTCGCGGCTCCCGGGCTCGTGCATCGGCGGGTCCCCGGCACCACCGGTGACCGCGCCCGCGGCCAGCACATGCCGGGAGAGCTCGGCCCGCTGGCCGGGCAGCGGCGGCGTCAGGATCTCGTAGCTGTGCCCGCTCCTGGCCGCGGGGCCCTTGCGGCGCTCCGAGCGCCGGACGACCGAGACGGCGCCGTACTCGTCCAGGCGGAGCAGCTGCGACAGCCGCAGCTCGAGGCCCTCGGCGATCCGGCCTGCGACCTGCAACGTCGGGCTCGTCTCGCCGCGCTCGACCTGTGAGAGCATCGGAGCGCTGACGCCGGAGCGCTCCGCGAGGGCCCGTAGCGACAGGTCCATCGCCTCGCGCAGTGCCCGGATCCGGGGGCCGAGCGCGGGCGGCGTGGCGCTGACAGTCGTCATACAAACGTATGCTATCACGTACGTCTCGTGTCCGTCGCTAGCCTCGCGCCATGCCTTCCCGACCTGACGTCCTCGTGCTCGGTGGTGGAGGGGTCCTCGGCGAAGCGTGGATGATGGGCGTACTCGGCGGGCTCGAGGACGCCGACCGGATCGACATGCGCCACGCCGAGTACTTCATCGGCACCTCCGCGGGCGCGATCGTCGCCGCGCACCTCGCGGCCGGGAAGACTCCGCGCCGTCCGGATCCCGACGGGTTGGGCGGCGGGGGCCCGGCGGCGGCGCCCGCGGAGCCCGCGAGCAGGCTCGGAGCCGCGGGCGCAAGAGCCGCCCATCTGACCGGCGAGTGGGCGCTCGCAGCCGCGGGTACGTTCGCGCCGCTGGCGCTCGGGCTCGCGACCCCGGGCGGGGCGCTCGCGCGGGCGGCGCTGCTTCGCCGGCTTCCCCGTCCCCAGCAGACGCTCGACGGGCTCCACGAGCACGTCGCCGCCTCCGGGGTGCGGTTCGACGGCCGGCTGCGCGTCACCGCTGTCGAGCGTCGCTCCGGACGGCGCGTGGTGTTCGGGAGCCCCGGCGCGCCGGCCGCGACGGTGGCCGATGCGGTGACGGCGTCGTGCAGCGTCCCCTGGCTGTTCGAGCCGATCGAGATCGGCGGTCGCGAATACGTCGACGGCGGCGTCTGGAGCGGGACGAACATGGACGTCGCGCCCGCCGGTCGCGGCTCGCTCGTCCTATGCCTGAACCCGACGGCGAACCTGCCGGGAACAGGCTCGATCCTGTCGGTGTTCCGCCGCGTATCGCGGTCGGCTGCAGCGGTTGAGGCGCTCGCGCTGCGGCGCCGCGGGGCGACTGTCCGCACGTTCGGGCCGAGCGCCGAGAGCGCCGCCGAGATGGGGGTCAACCTGATGGACAGGCGCCGGGCCAGGCGGGTGCTCGCCGCTGGCTACCGCCAGGGCCAGCAGATCGCAGAGCACGCGAGGGCCGCCTGATGGCCCGGCGCTGCTTCGGTGACGGCGACCCCGTCTACGAGGAGTACCACGACAACGAGTGGGGCTTCCCGGTGCTCGACGAGCGCGGGCTGTTCGAGCGGATGACGCTGGAGGCGTTCCAGTCGGGCCTCTCATGGCGGACGGTTCTGCTCAAGCGCCCCGCGTTCCGCGACGCCTTCGCTGACTTCGACCCGGACGCCGTCGCGGCGTTTGGCGACTCGGATGTGGAGCGGCTGCTGGGCGACGCGGGGATCATCCGCAACCGGGCGAAGATCGAGTCGACCCTGGCCAACGCCCGCGCAACCGTCGCGATTCGGGACGCCGGCGAGCCGCTCGAGACGGTTATCCGCGCCCACGCGCCGATCCGCACGGATGCCCCGTCGGACTGGACCAACATCCCCTCGAAGACGCCCGAGACGATCGCGCTCGCCCGCGAGCTCAAGCGCCGCGGCTTCCGCTTCGTCGGCCCGACGACGCTCTACGCGCTGATGCAGGCGTGCGGCCTGGTCGACGATCACCTCGCCGGCTGCCCGTGGAGGCCGGCGGTCGAGCGGGCGCGCAAGGCCGCCGGCCTCACCTAGCTGACCCGCTGCGCTACGGAGCCGGGACCCGGTCAGCCGCCGCGGCCGTCGCGGCCTCGGCCTCGTCGGCGATGGTCCGTCGCCGCACGGCGTTCGACAGGGCCCGCACGTACGCGCGGGCGCCGGCGTCGAGGATGTCGGTCGAGACGCCCTGGCCGGCGCCGACCACGCCCGCGGCCTCGAGCACGACCGAGGTCTCGCCCAGCGCGTCCTGGCCGCCGGTGACCGCGTCCACCCGGAATTCCCTGAGCCGGGCGTCGACGCCGGTCGCCGCGTTGATCGCGCGGAAGATCGCGTCGACCGGGCCGTCGCCGGTGAACGAGCCGACAAGCTCCTCGCCCTCGGGCGACCGGATGCCGACGGTCGCGTGCGGGGGCCGGCGCGTCGAAGCCTCGACGTCGAACCACTCGAGCTGGTAGCCGGCGATCTCCTCGCGGAGCTCGTCGGTGGCCAGCGCCTCGAGGTCCATCGAGGTGACCTGCTTCTTCTTGTCCGCGATCTCCTTGAAGCGCTTGAACGCCGTGTTCAGCGCTTGGCCGGACACCTCGATGCCCAGCTCGGACAGCGCCTGCTGCAACGCGTGGCGGCCGGAGTGCTTCCCGAGCACGATCGAGTTGGCGTCGAGCCCGACGGTGGTCGCGTCCATGATCTCGTAGGTGGTGCGCTCCTTGAGCACGCCGTCCTGGTGGATCCCTGACTCGTGCGCGAACGCGTTGCGGCCGACGACCGCCTTGTTCGGCTGGACGGGATAGCCGGTGAGCCGGGAGACGAGCCTCGAGGTACGCGAGATCTCACGGGTGACGATGCCCGTCTGCAGGCCGACGTCCGGCTGTCGCGTGTGCAGCAGCATCACGATCTCCTCGAGCGCCGCGTTTCCGGCGCGCTCGCCGATCCCGTTGACCGCGCACTCGACCTGGCGGGCGCCCGCCTGGAGCCCGGCGAACGAATTGGCGACCGCGAGCCCCAGGTCGTCGTGGCAGTGCACGGAGAGGACGACGTCCTTGAGCCCGGGGACGAGCTCGTACAGCTTTTTGAGGTAGGCCGTGAACTCGAGCGGCATCGTGTAGCCGACGGTGTCGGGGATGTTGATCGTGGTCGCGCCCTCGTCGATCGCGATCTGGCAGACCTCGGCGGTGAACGCGACATCCGCGCGGGTCGCGTCCATCGGCGAGAACTCGACGTCGTCGACGTACCCCTTGGCGTGCGCGACCGCCGCGCGGGCCTGGCCCTTGACGTCCTCGCGGGTGCTCTGCAGCTGGTGCTCGATGTGGATGTCGGAGGTCGAGATGAACGTGTGGATCCGTGCCCGCGGGGCGTCCTTGACCGCGTTCCAGGCTGCGTCGATGTCGGCGACATGCGTCCGCGCGAGCCCGGCGATCACCGGGGGGGCGGGATCCACGACCTTGCGCGCGAGCTCCTGGACGGCTTCGAAGTCGCCGGGCGAGGTGATCGGGAACCCGGCCTCGATCACGTCGACCCCCAGCCGCGCAAGCTGCTGCGCGATCTCCAGCTTCTCCTGGGTGTTGAGGCTGATCCCGGGAGATTGCTCGCCGTCGCGCAGCGTCGTGTCGAAGATCAGTACTCGGTTGGGGTCCTCGGGCTTGACCATGTCGTTCTATTCCTTTCTCGAACTGGCTTCTTCTCGGGCTGGTGTGCGGCTACGTGCGGCCGCCGGCGCGCTATTCCCCCCGAGGGGGGAGGAGAAGAAGTCGCAGGTCGAGGCAGAACGCCATCAGGTGTTGAAGCGTACCAGGGGTGGCTTTGGCACAAGGATGCGAAACGTTTGCTTCGGATGTGCGAAAAGGCGGCGATGAGGGGCGGTACGGGGCGCATCATGGGGTCATGGCCCGAGCGGCGAACCACATCTCTACAAAGCACCCGCGCCTCCGGGGCACGTGTAGGGATGTGGTCC
>DASXDA010000094.1:0-12148 GCA_036490875.1 Solirubrobacteraceae bacterium | reverse complement strand
CGAGCCGTAGCCTCGCCGTATGGCCGTACACCTGCAAATGCCCGCGCGCGCGGACGAGACTGATTACCCGCCGCCGCAAGCGTCACCGATCAGGGTTCTGCTGGCGGACGATCACCACGCCGTCCGTAGAAACCTACGGCTACTGCTGGAGAACGAAGACGACGTCGATGTGATCGCCGAGGCAGACGACATCGCCACGGTGCTGATGGCGCTGTCGGCCCACGTGCCGCATGTGCTGGCGCTGGACCTGCGGATGGGGGAAGGCTCCGGGGTCGACGCGATCCGGAGACTGCGCCTCGAGGTCCCGCAAACCGAGATCGTCGTGCTGACGATGGAGGCGAGCTTGGCGCTGGCGCAACACTCGCTGCGCGCCGGCGCGGTCGGGTTCGTGCTCAAGGACACGGCCGACGACGAGCTCGTCGAGGCGGTCCGACGCGCCGTGCGCGGCGAGCACTACGTAAGCGGCCGGGTCGCGAGCCAGCTGGGCGAGCTGCGCACGCGCGCCGCGCCCGCGAGCCGCTAACAAGCGAGCGAACCTCTAAGAGGCGAGCTGATCGGCGCCCAAGGCCGCCCGACCCCCGATGCTGCGCACCGGCAGAAGCGCCCGGACGAGCGTGCCCTGCTTGCCTGACTCGAGCTCTAGTGTCCCTCCCTCGAGGTAGGCGCGCTCGGCGAGGCCCTTGATCCCGAACCCCTTGCTCGTCGAGCTCGTGTCGAAACCCTGGCCGTCGTCGCGAACCTCGACGATCGCGACATCGTCGCCGACGGTGGCCTTCACCTCAACGTGGGTCGCGCGCGCGTGCTTGACGACGTTCGTGAGCGCTTCCTGCACGATCCGGTAGATCGTGGTCTCGAGATCAGACGCGAGTGGCCGGTTGGCGCCGGCCGGGGCGGAGAAGGCCGCCGTGATCTCGAGCCCGTCGCGGCGGCGGCGCTCGATCAGCGCCTCGATCGCCGGCTGCAGTCCCAGATCGTCGAGCAGCGAGGGCCGCAGGTCGGTGATGATCGCCCTGAGGTTCTCGATCTCGAGCTCGATGTCCTCGATCGCCTGCTCCATCGCGCGCTCGCTGAAGCTGGCGTCGCCCCGCCGGACCGCCGATGCGAGCAGTACGCGGAGGCCACCGAGCGACTGCAGCGTCTGGTCGTGGAGCTCCCGCGCCCAGCGGCCGCGTTCGGCGTCGGCGGCGACGATCGCGCTGCGGAGCCGGTCCTCGTTGACGCTCTGGTTCAGCGCCACCGCGTTCGCCGCGGACGAAGCGAAAGTTCGGAGCAGCTGCTCGTCGCCGGAGGTGAACAGTCCTCCGAGCTCGCCGCGATCGAACGCCGCCAGGACGCCGATCCCGTCGCGGTGGTGGAGCATCGGCACCAGCAGCGCGGTCTCGGCCTCGTCGACCCCGAGCGCACTCGCCGCCACGCGCAGCTCGGCGGCGACGTTCCGGATCCGGTGCGGCCGGCCGCGCTCGAGCACCTGCCCCGACGTGCTCGAGGCGATCGGGAAGCGCCGGCCCTTGGCGCCGCTCGCGTGTCCCGCGCTCGCCGCGACCACGAGATCGTCGCCCTCGCGGAGCATGATCAGCACCGTGCGCGCGTCGATCAGCGCCCGGCCACGCTTCACGATCAGCTCGAGCACCCGGTCGAGGTCTGAGATCCCGCCGACCGCGTCCGCGATGTCCCGCGCTGCCTCGAGCGAGCGGACGGCGCGCTCGGCCTCGACTCGTCCGCGCTCGCTGCTCTCGTAGAGGCGGGCGTTCTCGACCGCGGTGCCGGCCCATTCGGCGAGCACCTTCGCCGCCTCCTGGTCGAGTTCGGTGAACTCGCCACCGTCCTGCTTCTCGGTCAGGTAGAGGTTGCCCCAGGTCTGGCCGCGCGCGAGCACTGGGACCCCGAGGAACGTGTGCATCTCCGGGTGGTTGGCCGGGAACCCGTAGCTCTCAGGGTGACTGCCGACGTCGCTCAACCGGAGCGGCTGCGGCTCCTCGATCAGCACGCCGAGCACGCCGCGGCCGTGCGGAAGGTCGCCGATCGCGCGCTGCGTCTCCGGGTCGATACCGCGCGTCAGGAACCGCCCGAGCCCCGTCCGGTTCTCGTTCAGCACGCCGAGCGCGGCGTACCTGGCGCCGGTGATCGCGCAGGCCTCCTCGAGCACGTGCTCGAGCACCGCTTCGAGGTCGAGCTCTCCGACCAGCGCTCGGCCGACGTCTAGCAGACGCCGGAGGCTGTCGTCATGGTGATAACCGTTCACGGGCCCCGTTACTTGCCCCTGTTGTGTCGAATCCGGGGGGCGCATACGACCGAGTGGACGGCCTCGACCACGCCCTACATGAGTAGATTCTAGTGAACGACCGGTGGTTAATTACTTAAGGCGTTGTGGGGAAGTACGGTCTTGGCGAGGGGAAGATTCCCGATGGGCCTCCCGGCCGGTCAGGTCATCGTTTACGAGGTATGGCACTCGCCGAACCGAGTCAGACGCCCGACCCCTCGCCGCGGTGCGCTCATTGCGGGGCCGTAATCGGGGTCTACGAGCCGGCCACGCAGATGGTTGGCGACCAGGCGCGGATGACCTCGCGGGCTGCCGAGCCGAGCCTGTCTCTGGATTCGCCGGGACGGCTGTATCACGCGAGCTGCTACGAGCTCGCGCGTGCCGAATCGGCCGCTTAACCGTCAGCGACGGCGAATCCGGCCGGTAAAGTCACGCGGCGATGTTCTATGCGTGCAACTGGTGGATGCGCGCCGGGGGTAGCAGCTACCGGAGGGAAGGTTGATGCCCCGGGCGCCCGAGGTCACGGGCTCCGTCCTTGACGGCCGCTACGAGCTCCACGCCGTCGTCGGCGAAGGAGCGTTCGGGCGCGTCTACCGCGGCCGCGACCGCCGGCTCGATCGCGTCGTGGCGGTCAAGGTCATCAAGCCATGGTGGGCGGAGGACCCGGCGTGGGCCGAGGTATTCGAGCGCGAGGCGCGGCTGCTAGCGCGTGTCAGCGACCCGGGCATCGTGCAGATCTTCGACGTTGGCCTAACCCGGGAAGGGCTCTACTACGTCGCCGAGTTCGTGGATGGCGAGAGCCTCGCCGCCCGGCTCGAGCGGGGCCAGCCCGGCCCGGCCGAGGCGCGTAAGATCGCCGAGCAGCTGTGCCGGGCGCTGGCCTGCGCGCACGAACAGCGGATCGTCCACCGCGACATCAAGCCCGCGAACGTCCTGATCTCGAACTCCGGCGACGTCAAGCTCGGCGACTTCGGCGTCGCGCGGCTGGCCGAGGGGAGCACCGGCGGCACCGTCGGCGGGGTGGTCGGCACCCCTAAGTACATGGCGCCCGAGCAGGCTCGGGGGGTGAAGACGACGCCCGCCACCGACGTGTACAGCGTCGGCGTCGTGCTGTACGAGATGCTGGCGGGTGCCCCACCGTTCGTAGGCGACTCCGCGATCGAGCTCGCGCTCTGCCACGTGCAGGATCCGCCGTCGCCGCTGCCCGCGAGCGTGCCGGACGACCTCGCGCGGATCGCCGAGCGGGCACTGGCGAAGGATCCGCGTGAGCGGTTCCCCGACGCCGGCGCGATGGCCGTCGCGCTCGCGCGCACCGGTAGGCCGAGCGTCCGGCCCGATCGCCGCACGCGCTCGCTCGAGCAGCCGCGCCCGGCCAACGGACGCCGGCCCAGGACCGCGCCCGAGCCGACGCGTGTCGCGCCGAAGCTGACCCCACGCCGGACCGTCAACCCGGCGGCACGCCGGCGGAGCGTCGCGCTGCTCGGGCTGTCGTTTCTGCTGCTGCTCGCGATGATCCTCGCGGCGGTGCTGCTCTCACCGGCCGTGCGGGTGCGAGTCCCGAAGCTGACCGGAATGAGCAAAGCAGCGGTGCTCTCGCGCGTGCACCATCTGCAGTTGCGCGCCACCTTCACACATCGCCACGACAAGTCGCCCGCCGGCCGGGCGATAGCGCAGACCCCGGTGGCGGGGGCGCGCATCGTCCAGGGCGCGACCGTGCAGGTCGTCCTCAGCGCCGGGCCGCCGCCCGTCGAGGTGCCACGGCTGGTCGGCCAGTCGTCATCCGCCGCGAGCAGCGTGCTTGCGTCGCTCGGGCTGAACGCCCACGTCAGCTCGGTGCCCGCACCCGGCACGCAGCCCGGGATCGTCACCGAGCAGTCGCCCGGCGCGGGCAAGTATCTGCGGCCGCACTCGACCGTCTCGCTGAGTGCCGCCGAGACGCCCCAGTGGCGGCCGCTGACGTCGTTTTCGGGAACCGGCGCTGGCCACTCGGTCCCGTTCCGGATCCGCGGCACCCGGTGGCGCGTCCTGTACCGGATGTCGTTCGTCGGCACCTGCAATTTCGTCTTCTTCTGCGACGGCCCGAGCGCGGAGCTTCTCCGGATCAGCGGTGGCGCCCCCGTCGAGCAGTTCGGGATGAGCGACGGCGGCGAGCAGACCCAGATCGTGCATACGGGCGCCGGGGTCTACCAGGCGCGGGTCGCCCCGGGGTCGGACACGACCCGGTGGTCGATTACCGTCGAGGACTACTACTAGTGCACCTAGTGCACCGTCCGGCAATCTAGTGCCCTACGACCAGGAGCTCGCCGTGCGGATCCGGCGGATGATCGGCGACGAGCCCGGCCTGACCGAGGTGAAGATGTTCGGCGGCCTCGCGTTTCTGATCCACGGGAACATGTCGGTCAGTGCCAGCGGCCAGGGCGGCCTGCTGCTGCGCGTGGACCCCGACCAGACCGACGCGTTGCTCGACGAGCCGTACGCCGAGTCGTTCGTGATGCGCGGGCGCGCGATGGACGGGTGGCTGCGGGTCGGCGCCGAGGGGGTCGTCGACGACGAGCCGCTCGAGCGCTGGGTGCGGCGCGGCATCGATTACGCGCGGTCGCTGCCGCCGAAGTAGCTACGGCCCGGTGGCCGCGCTGTCCTTGGACGGCGGCACGGCGTCGTTCGGGGCGCCGGCCAGCAGGTCCGACAGCCACGCGCCGCAGCGTGCCATCCGCGTCGTCGGGGAGTAGCGGTGCTTCGCGCGATCGAGCTTCGCCCCGTCGTAGCGGCGCCGAGCCCAGATCGAGTGAGGCCGTGCGAGCCTGACCGAGCCGTAGATAGCGATCAACGGGATGAACATCCCCAATACGGCAAGGAACACCCGCCCCTTGGAGGCGGCGAGCAGCACGAACGCCAGCACGATCGCCGCCGTCGCGATCGTGCCCGTGATCGATCCCGCATCGTCGAGCCCGAACGGCTTCGTGCCAAGCACGATCAGCCCGCCGAACGCGACGGCAACGACGACCGCGTCAACCGACGAGCGGCCCTCCTCGGTCCAGTAGACGTCCTTGAGGTGGACCCAAAGCGCGAACTCGTCGAGCGTGAACCCCACGCCGATCCCGAATATCGCCGCGTCGATATGCCACCACGGGGCGTGCAGCGGCGCGGCCGCGAACGCGATGAACCCGGACAGCATCATCAGGCAGATCCCCCAGACGAGGTGATGGAGGTGCACGCCGCCCGACTGCACGCCCCCAGGCCACCACGAAACGCCCCGCGTCAGGCGGGCGCTCGTCCGGATCGCGAGGAACGAGATCAGGAACGCGAGCAGGCAGACCAGCGCCGCGCCTCGCCCGCCGTTGAACGGATGGTTGCCGAAAAGATGGAGGCTGACGAACGGTGCCGCCCCGCTGTGCCCTAAGAGAGTCGCCCTCACAGATCAGATTTCAGCAGCATTTGCGGCGAATCGGGCAAATCTGTCACCGACCGAGGTTGCCGGGAGGCGGCGCCGCGGGCGCTGAGGCTGCCTAACCTGACCCGCGATGCCCCGGATTCCCACGCTTCCTCGCGTTCCCGGCCTGCCGGACCCGCTCCGGCGGGTCGCGATTCCGGACGAGCTCGAGCCGGTCACGACCCGCGGCCCGGAGGCCGACCCCGAGACCGTCGGGATGTCGGCGCGCGACGTCGAGCGGATCTGGAAAGCCGCTCGGCTGCTGTACCGCAGCGGCGTTCACCCCGCGGTGCAGGTGTGCGTCAGGCGGCGCGGCACGGTCGTGCTCGACCGCGCGATCGGGCACGCGCGTGGAAACGGCCCGCACGACTCGGAGGACGCCGACAAGGTGCCGGCGACGCCAGAGACACCGTTCCTGATCTACTCGGGGTCGAAGGCGATCACCGCGTTCGTCGTCCACATGCTCCACGACCGCGGCGTGATCGACATCGCGCTCCCGGTCGCCGACTACATCCCCGAGTACGGCCGCAATGGCAAGGGCGAGATCACCGTCGCCCAGGTGCTCG
Organism: Solirubrobacteraceae bacterium; assembly: GCA_036490875.1. Classification (GTDB taxonomy): domain Bacteria; phylum Actinomycetota; class Thermoleophilia; order Solirubrobacterales; family Solirubrobacteraceae; genus Palsa-465. The sequence goes on along the minus strand of DASXDA010000094.1, from coordinate 5,892 downwards.
CCCACCGGGCCGGCGTTCCCAACCTCCCGGAGACCGCGTTCGACCTCGACCGCACGTTTGACCGCGAGTTCATGGTCGAGACGCTGTGCGCGGCCAAGCCGGTGTTCCAGCCGGGCAAGTTCCTCGCCTACCACGCGGTCTCCGGCGGCTTCATCCTCGGCGAGGTCGTGCACCGGGCGACCGGGAAGGACATCCGCGCGGTGCTCGTCGAGGAGATCCTGGGGCCGCTCGGCTTTCGCTGGAACAGCTACGGCGTCGATCCGGGCGACCTCGACGAGGTCGCGCTCAACTACGTCACGGGACCGCCGACCGTGCCGCCGCTATCGAAGCTGTTGACAAGGGCGCTGGGGCTCGGGTTCGACGAGCTCGTCGAGTCGAGCAACGACCCGCGGTTCCTGACGGGAATCGTGCCCGCCGCGAACATCCTCGCGACCGCCGAGGAGCTGTCGCGTTTCTACGAGATCTTCCGCCGGGGCGGCGCGCTCGACGGGGTCCGGGTGATGTCGGCCGAGGCCGTGCGCTACGCGCTGACCGAGCAGTCGCGGCTCGAGATCGACCTGTCGCTCGGGTTCCCGACCCGGTTCGGCTACGGGCTGATGCTCGGGGCGCAGCTGCTCAGCCTCTACGGTCGCGACACCCAGCACGCCTTCGGCCATCTCGGCTTCACGAACATGCTCGCGTGGGCGGACCCAGAGCGGGCCCTCGCGTGCGCGGTGATGACGAACGGCAAGCCGGTCCTGTATCCCGAGCTGCATCGCGTCTACGGGCTGGTGCAGACGATCACCGCGGCGGCGCCGAAGGTCCCCGGAGCGGAGATGTGCGTCTGGGACCCACTCGCTGGGCGCCCGGCGTAAATCCCGCCTCTGGCCAAGCCCGGCCGCGCGGATTGTGTCCATGTGGATGATGCGTGGCCGCCCGCCGGCGCGCATCCTTCTGGTCGTGGCAAGCGACTCGGGGAACCGCGAAAGGAGGCCGAAGTGATTAACCCGCTCGCGATCGGCGTGACCATCGGTGGCCTGCTCCTCGACATCGTCGTGCCAAGGCCCAAGCCTCGGGTTGGGACGGCATCCAGCTCCCTGCCCCCTGTGAGGCGCCGGCCCGAGGACACCTTGGTGCGGGTGTCGATGGAGTACGAGCGTCCGCCGGTCGCGAGCGGGGCTCGTGCCCCGGGTCGGAAATTCGACCCGGCTCACCGCTAGAAGTGGCCGGCGAGCGCCTCGGCTGAGATCCGCCGGGTGTCGTCGGGCGCCGGGCGGAGGATCATCACCTCGGCCGGGACGCGCTCGAGCAGCCACTCGAGATCGTCGGAGCTCAGCCCGTTGTTCCGGTTCGGCGACGCCGACACGATCACGCGGTCGAACTGCTCCTGCTCGAGCAGCCTGCGGAGCGCGTCGCGGTAGGTCCGGCCACGCGCGATCCGCGAGTCGACCTCGATTCCCTGGTTGTGCGCTCGCTGCTCGATCGCCTCGAGCAGTGGCATTCCGGCGGCGCCCTGGGCGGGCAGCGGCGAGTCGAGTGGGAGGTTCCGCGGGACCCGCGCGAGGAACGCCGGCATCAGCGTGGCGTTCTCCGCCTTCGCGAGCCTGACCGCCGCCTCGAACGCACGGCGCGAGATGTCCTGCCCGGTGAACGGCAGCAGGATCCGCTTGACCGCGGTTGGCCTGTCGCGCTGCGGGCGGCGTCCGTGCGGGGGTAGCCAGAAGCCCGCCGCCAGCCCAACCGCCAGCGCTGCGACCACCGCGATCACGACCCAGACGACGGTCACAGGTCGACCTCCGTGCCGCGCTTGGCACGGTCGGCGACGATCCGCACGTCGACCCCGGGCGCCAGCTCCATCAGCCGCTGCGGCAGCGGCGTGCGCAGGCGCGCGAGCCCGCGCGCGGGGCGCGAGGCGCCCATCAGGATGTAGGTGCTGTGCTGCCGGCGCGCGACCTCTGCGACGCTCGCCGCGACGTCGTCGGATTCCTCGACGAGCACGTGCGCACCGAGCAGCGACGCGAGCTGCCGAAGCGCCGCGAGCGACCGATCCTGCTCCTCCGACAGGGCGCCGCTTGGCGGCTGCACCCACAGCAGGTCGAGCTCTGCGCCGAGTCGCTGGGCCGAGCGCCACGCCCGGCGGACCAGGCGCTGCGCCCCGGGATACGGCTCCACGAGCGCGAGCAGCCGCTCGCCGACGGCCTGCGGCATCTCCGCGATCAGGCTCTCCTGGCGCGAGCCCACCAGCTCGGTCGTCAGCCGCTTGTTGCCGACCTCCTCGGCGACCTGGCGCAACGCGACCTCGCGCAGCGCCGACAGGTTCTCGATCTTGAAGAAGTTGTTGAGCGCCGAGCCGATTCGCTCGGGCGGGTAGACCTTGCCGGCGCGGAGCCGCTCGAGCAGCGCCTCGGGCGTCAGGTCGATCATCACGACCTCGTCCGCACGCCCGAGCACAGCGTCGGGGATCGTCTCCCGGACCCTGGTCCCGGTCAGCTCCGCGATCGTGTCGTTGAGGGACTCGAGGTGCTGGACATTCATCGTCGAGAGCACGTCGATCCCGGCATTGAGCACGTCCTCGACGTCCTCGTAGCGCTTCTCGTGCTCGACCCCCGGCGCGTTCGTATGCGCGAGCTCGTCGATCAGGCAGAGCTCTGGCGCCCGGATCAGGACGGCCGGGAGGTCCATCTCCTCGAGCTCGGTGTCGCGGTAGACGACGCGCCGGCGGGGGATGATCGGCAGGCCGTCGGCGAGCCTGGCGGTCTCGGCGCGTCCATGCGTCTCCAGCAGCCCGATCACGACGTCGCGGCGCGCCTCCTGCTCGCCGTGGCCCTCGACCATCATTCGGAAGGTCTTGCCGACGCCGGCCGCCATTCCCAGGAAGACCCGGAGATGTCCGCGGCGCTTCCCGGTTCCCGTGGCGGCGGACGCCGCGCTCGAGCCGGGATCGGCGTTCATGCTCCGAGCACGTTGTGGACGATCAGGTCGATCAGCTTGATCCCGACGAATGGGGCGATGATCCCACCGAGCCCGTAGATCCACAGATTTCGCCTCAGCAGCGCGCTCGCGCCGATCGGCCGGTAGCGGACCCCGCGCAGGGACAGCGGGATCAGCAAGGGGATGATGAGCGCATTGAAGATGATCGCGGAGATCACGGCCGAGCGGGGCGAGCCGAGGCTCATGATGTTGAGCACGTGCAGCGGGCTCTGTCCGCCCTTCGTGAACGCCCAGACGCTGACGAAGATCGCCGGGAGGATCGCGAAGTACTTCGCGACGTCGTTGGCGATCGAGAAGGTCGTCAGCGCGCCGCGGGTGATCAGCAGCTGCTTGCCGACCTCGACGATCTCGATCAGCTTCGTCGGGTTGGAGTCGAGGTCGACCATGTTTCCCGCCTCGCGGGCAGCCTGGGTCCCCGTGTTCATCGCCACGCCGACGTCGGCCTGAGCGAGCGCCGGCGCGTCGTTTGTGCCGTCCCCGGTCATCGCTACCAGCCGACCTTCGGACTGTTGCTCCTTGATCAGCTCGAGCTTGGCTTCTGGGGTGGCCTCCGCGAGGAAGTCGTCGACGCCGGACTCCTCGGCGATCTTCGCCGCCGTCAGGCGGTTGTCGCCGGTGATCATGATCGTCCGGATGCCCATCGCCCGCAGGTGGTCGAAGCGCTCGCGCATCCCCTCCTTGATCGTGTCCTTGAGGTAGATCACGCCGAGCACCTGCGAATCGCGCGCGACGGCGAGCGGAGTGCCGCCCTCGCGTCCGATCCGGTCGAGCACCGCCTGCAGCTCGGCTGGCGGCCGGCCGCCCTCGGACTCGACCCACGCGATGATCGCGTCCCCGGCACCCTTGCGCAGCTGGCGGCCGTCGAGATTGACGCCGCTCATCCGCGTCTGCGCCGTGAACGGGACAAACTCCGCGTGCAGCTTGCTCATGTCGTGCTCGCGGATTCCGTACTGCTTCGCGAGCACGACGATCGAGCGGCCCTCCGGCGTCTCGTCTGCGAGCGAGGAGAGCTGGGCGACTTCCGCGAGCTCAGCTTCGGCGACGCCGGGCATCGGGATAAATTCCGACGCGAGGCGGTTACCAATCGTGATCGTGCCGGTCTTGTCGAGCAGCAAGACGTCGACGTCGCCCGAGGCCTCGACCGAGCGGCCAGACAGCGCGAGCACGTTGCGCCGCACCAGCCGGTCGATTCCCGCGATCCCGATCGCCGACAGCAGCGCGCCGATCGTTGTCGGGATCAGCGCCACCAGCAGCGAGATCAGCGTCGTATCGGAGATCGAGGTATGGGCGAACAGCCCGAACGGTCGCAGCGTCACGACCACGACCATGAAGATCAGGGTCAGTCCGGCGAGCAGGATGTTGAGCGCGATCTCGTTCGGGGTCTTCCGCCGCTCGGCCCCCTCGACCAGGCCGATCATCCGGTCGAGGAACGACTCCCCCGGCTCTTGGGTGATCTCGACCACAATCCGGTCAGAGAGCACTCGCGTGCCGCCGGTGACCGCGCTGCGGTCGCCGCCGGACTCGCGGATCACGGGCGCGGACTCACCGGTGATCGCCGACTCGTCAACAGAGGCGATCCCCTCGATCACGGTCCCGTCGCCGGGGATCAGCTCGCCGGCCTCGATCACAACCACGTCGCCCTTGTGAAGTTCCGAGGCGGCCTTGGTCGTGCCGTCCTTGAGATGGGCGACCGTCTCCTGGCGCATCGCGCGCAGCGTCTCCGCCTGTGCGCGACCGCGGCCCTCGGCGAACGCCTCGGCCATGTTCGCGAACACGACCGTCAGCCACAGCCAGAACGAGATCACGAACGTGTACCAGGCGGGATCGTTGCCGCCGAGCGCCTTGCCACCGAACGCCTGGATCAGCCACGTGACCGTCGTGATCAGCGCGCCGATCTCGACGACGAACATCACCGGGTTGCGGATCTGCACCCGCGGGTCGAGCTTCACGAAGCTGTCGATCAGCGCGCGGCGGACGATGTCGCGCTTGAACAGCGAGATCGCGCGGCGCTCTGAGGGGACGTTGCCGGGAGCGGTGTCGACTGACATCAGCTGCCTCCCGTCGCTCGGTCGAGGGCGAGGTTGAGTTCGAGCACGTTGACGCCGCTTTCGCCCGAGAAGCCGAGCCCGCGGCCGTGGGTGTACTTCGAGATCAGCGAATCGACCTGCGGCAGCGATAGGTGTCGCACCGACGCAACCCGGTGGGCCTGGATGTCGGCGTTCGCGTCCGAGATGTCGGGGTCGAGGCCGGAGCCGGAGTTGTTGGCGGCGTCGACCGGGACCTTCGCGGCGGTCAGCCCGGGGTTGTACGGCTTTTCGAGCGACAGGTACGCCTGCACGTTGGTGGCGATCGCCTGCTCGGTCGCGGTGTTGTTCGGGCCGAGGTTTGAGAACGTGCTCGCGGCGCCGTTGTAGGGCGGAACCGTCGCCGACGGTCGGCTCTGGAAGTAGCGCGAGTCGGGGGTGGTGATCGGGTTGCCGTTCTTGTCGAGGAGCGGCTTGCCGTTCTTGACGACCTGCAGCTGGAACTGCTGGCCGATGATCTTCGAGCCGACGAGCCGGCCGCCGACATAGACCTTCTGGCCGTTCGCGTTACCGGGGAACGCGAGCTGACTGACGCCTGTCGTGATCAGTGGGTAGAAGACTCCGAGCGCGAGAGTCAGGACGACGATCCCGATTGTGGAGCTGATGAGGTCTCGCTTCATTTTCAGTCTCAGTAGAGGTGGGTGGTCAGGCCCTGCACGATCGGTCCGAGCAGCAGGGCGGGGAAGAACGTCAGCGCTCCGACGAGGATGATCACGCCGATCAAAAGGACGACGAATGTCCCGTTGTCGGTGCGCATCGTCCCCAGGCCGGCGGGGCTGATCCGCTTGCCGGCCAGGGTGCCGGCGACCGCCAGCGCGAACAGGATCGGCGCGTAGCG
>DASXDA010000093.1:0-34807 GCA_036490875.1 Solirubrobacteraceae bacterium | reverse complement strand
GCGGTCGGCTCATTGATGATCCGCTTGACGTCCAGGCCGGCGATCGTGCCGGCGTCCTTGGTCGCCTGACGCTGATCGTCGTTGAAGTACGCCGGGACGGTGATCACCGCGCCGTCGACCGACTCGCCGAGATACGCCTCGGCGTCCGTCTTCAGCTTCTGCAGGATCATCGCGCTGATCTCCGGCGGCCGGTACTGCTTGCCACCAGCCTCGACGACCGCGTCGCCGTTCGGGCCGGCGACGACCTGATAGGGCACGATCGACTCCTCCTCGCGCACCTCGCCCTCCTTGCGGCCCATGAAGCGCTTGATCGAGAAGACCGTGTTCTGGGGATTCGTCACGGCCTGGCGCTTGGCAACGGTGCCGACCAGGCGCTCGCCCCCCTGCGTGAACGCGACGACCGAAGGGGTCGTGCGGCCACCTTCAGCGTTCTCAATGACCGTCGGCTCGCCACCCTCGAGCACAGCCATGCACGAGTTGGTCGTACCGAGGTCGATTCCGATGGTCTTAGCCATAGGGTCTACTCCTCGTTGGTCGTAAAAATCTGAGTCTTAGCGTAGCAGATCTGAGCTGGCCGATCGGCTTCGCGAGCGCGAACTTTGGCGACCCAGCACGCAGGAGGGGCGGTGAATCGCCATTCATCCCCGGGAGGGGCAGGGTGCCGGGGCAGCTAAACCTTGAACGCGCCCGGGCAGATGCGGTTGAGAGAGCAGGCGGCGCAGTCGGGGCCGCGCGCGTGGCACGTCCGCCGGCCGTGGCGCAGCATGTTCAGGTGCAGCTCGAGCTCCTCCCCGGGCGGCGTGATCTCGAGCATCGTGTCGTGGAGCTCCTCGAACGGCGCCTTCGGCCGGAACAGCCCGAGCCTGGTCCCGACGCGGGAGACGTGCGTGTCGACCGGCACGTCGCGCATCCCGAGCGCGAACAGGAGCACGCATGCCGCGGTCTTGCGGCCGACCCCCGGCAGCGAGGTCAGATAACGCTGGGCCTCAGGCACCGAGAGCCGGGGAAGCCAGTCGAGCGAGAGGTGGTCGGGCCCGCCGCCCGGTCCCGGGTGCGGTGCGCGCTGGGGCCGCGGGAGCTCCCCGATCGCCTGGAGGATCGACTTGATCCGCGCCGACTTGACCTTCGAGATCCCGCCGGGCCGGATCGCGAACTCGATCTCGTCCACCGGCGCATCGCGAACCTCCTCCCACGTGGGGAATCGCTCGCGGAGCGCCAGGTACGCGACGTCGCGGTTGCGGTCGTTGGTCGACTGCGAGAGCACCGTCAGGATCAGCTCGGCGATCGGGTGGCCGTGCGGCTTCGCGAGCGGGATCCCGTAGATCTCGCGCAGGCGGTCGCGGATCGCCCGCACCCTCCGGCGCGATGGGGGCGTCCAGGTAGCCGCATCCTGCTTCGGGCCTCGCTTCGCTTCGCTCCTAGTCACCGGTAACCGCTCCGCTCGCTCGGCAGCTGGCACGGCTCGGCGTCCAGCCGCACCTACTCAAGTGACCCCCATCGCTCGCACGCGCGCGCCGAGGCCTCGACCGCAGCGGGCAGGGCGCGCTCGACCGCGGCGGGATCGAAGCCCGACCTCGACAGCGCGGCGACCAGCACTCCGGTGAGCGCGTCGCCGGCACCGACGGTGCTCACGACCTCGGCCGGCACCCCGGGGACGTCGGCACTCGACGCCCCCCGCAGGATCGCACCGTTCGGTCCGAGCGTGATCACGGCGAGGGTCGCGCCGGCGCCGATCAGCGCCAGGGCCGCCCGTTCGGCATCCGACTCGCCGGTCATCAGCTCGGCCTCAGCGGCCGTCGCCCGGACCAGCAGCGCCCCGGGGACGCACGCGTTCGCGCACGCGGCCGCGCCGGCGGGCGAGCGCCAGCGGTGCAGCCTCAGGTTCGGGTCGAAGATCACCGGCTTGCGCGCCGACAGCGCGAGCTCGCGCGCCCGCATCGACACCGCCCGCTCCTCGTCGCCGACGAGCGTGTTCGAGCTGATGAACAGCGCGGCGGACCCGTCGACCGCCCGCTCGACTCGATCCGACAGTGCGTGCACGACGGTCGCGATTCCCTCGCCGTAGATCTCGTATGACGGCTCGCCGTCGGCGTCGATCGACACCAGCGCGAGCGGCGTCTGACCGCCCTCGACCAGCTCGAACAGCGACACGTCGACGCGCTCGCGCTCGAGCCGCTCGAGCAGCCACCGCCCCCAGCGGTCGTCGCCCGCCCCGCCCGCCAGGGCGACGTCGCCGCCGGCGCGCGCGGCGAGCGCCGCCACGTTCGCCACCGCACCGCCGAAGTGTGGGACGAATGCATCCGGCCGCTCGGCGATCAGGTCGACGAGTGCCTCTCCAAGGCACAGGGTTCGCATTCACGATGACGTTATCCTCGCGGGCGGGTGGGCCCGAATCCCGCAGACGAGCACACCTTCACGCTCGGCTCCACGGGCCCCGTCCACTACCGAACGGCGCCGGCCGCCGACCCGGACGTCCGGCCGCTCTACCTGCACGGGATCCCGACGAGCTCGGACGACTGGATCCCGTTCCTGGAGCTGACCGGGGGGATCGCGCCAGACCTGATCGGATTCGGCAGTTCGAGCAAGGGCGGCCATCTCGACTACTCGCTCGACGGGCTCGCGACATTCGTCGAGGAGCTGCTCGATCACTTCGGAATCAGGCGGGTAAGCGTGGTCGCCCACCAGTGGGGCGCGGCAGTTGGTGCGGTGCTTGCCGCGCGCCGGCCGGACCTGGTCGCGCGGATGACGGTGCTCCAGCCGCTGCCGCTGATCGACGGCTTCGCGTGGCCGGCGATCGTCCGCTGGTGGCGGCGCCCGATCGTCGGCGAGCTGCTGATGGGGGCGACGACGAAGGGGACGCTCGCGCGGTCGCTCCGCCGTGGCGCGATCAGCCCCGGCGCCTGGACGAAGCCCCGGATCGCGGCGGTCTGGGAGCAATTCGACCAGGGGACGCAGCGAGCAGTCCTTCGCCTGCACCGCGGAACCCCGGAGTCCTCGCTCGAGCCGGTGCTCGCGAGCGTACGCGTGCCCGTCCACATCGTGTGGGGGAACCGCGACCCGTGGCTCGGGCCGGAACTCGCCGACGTGTACGCCGCCGGCCTGGCGGACGCGACCGTCGAGCGGTCCGATGCCGGGCACTGGCCGTGGCTCGATCGGCCGGACCTGGTCGAGCGGGTCGCCGCGCTAGCCGTGCGATGACCGCGCTGGCCGAGGCTCGGCGAGTCGACCTGCGACGGGCGGGGCCGGCGCTGCTCGCGGGCGCGTTCGCGCTCGCATACGTGCTGATCTCGCCGCCTAGCCTCGACCTGGCGGCGCACCTGCTGCGCGCGAAGCTGTTCTCGGTCGAGGGATTCGGGATCTGGAGCAACTGGTGGTACGGCGGCCACCACGTCGTTCTGTACAGCGTCCTGTTCCCGCCGCTCGCGTCGGCGCTCACCCCTCAGGTCGTCGCGGCGATCGCCGTCGTCGCGACCGCGGCGCTGTTCGAGCCGCTCGCCCGCCATCACTTCGGCGAGGACGCGTGGCTCGGGTCGCTGTGGTTCGCGGCCGGCGCCGCGACCAACCTGTTCACGGGGCGCCTGACGTTCGCGTTCGGCCTGCTGCCCGCAGTCGCCGCAGCGCTCGCGCTGCAACGCCGCCGCCCGGGGCTCGCGGCGCTGCTCGGGCTGCTGACGGCGCTCTGCAGCCCGGTGGCCGCGCTGTTCGCCGCGACCGCCGGCGCGGCGCACGCGATCGGCTCCTTCCTCGACCGGCGCCGGGCGGGCGCGGCGATCCCCGGGACGGGGCTCGTCGTCGCGTCGCTCGCGCCGGTGGCGGCGCTCGCGGTCGCTTTCCCGGAGGGCGGCTACGAGCCGTTCGTGTTCTCGGCGTTCTGGCCGCTGGTCGTGATCGGGGCCGGCGGGCTGATCCTGGTCAGCCGCGACGAGCGGGTCCTGATCGCGGGGATCGCGCTCTACACGGTCGGCTGCATCATCGCCTACGCGGTGCCGACCGCGGTCGGCTCGAACGCGGGGCGGCTGGGAGAGCTGGCCGCCGGGCCGCTCGCGGCGCTGCTGCTGTGGCCCAGGCGCAAGGCGCTGCTGCTGGCGGTCGCGGTGCCGCTGCTGTACGTGCAGTGGCACGCCCCGGTCCGCGACGTCACCGCCGCACGGTGGGACGAATCGCAGGCGGCCGCCTTCTACCGGCCGCTCCTGTCGTTCCTGTCGCGGCAGCCCGGGCCTCCGTTCCGGGTCGAGATCCCGTTCACCGCGTTTCACTGGGAGGCGCTCGAGATCGCGCCGCACTTCCCGATCGCTCGCGGCTGGGAGCGGCAGCTCGACGTTCACTACAACCACCTGTTCTACGGTGGCCGGCTGACGCCGGCCACGTACGAGGCCTGGCTGCACGAGCTCGCGGTCCGGTACGTCGCCGTGCCGCATGCGTCGTTCGACTACTCGGCCGTCGAGGAGGTCGCGATGATCAACCGGGGGCTGCCGTACCTGCGGCTGGTGATGCACACCCCCAACTGGCGCGTCTACGAGGTGCTGGGCGCCACGCCGATCGTCGAGGGCCCGGCCCGGCTGCGAGCGATCGGGGCGAACTCGCTGACGCTCGATTCGACGCGGCCGGGGACCTCGTTCGTCCGTGTGCGGTTCACGCCGTACTGGGCGATCACCGAGGGCTCCGGATGCGTCGCGCCGGAAAACGGTTTTACCGAGGTGACGCTACGCCGACCGGGGGTGGCGAAGCTCGGAATCAGCTTCTCGCTGGGGCGGATCCGCGCTACTTCATCAAGGTGCAACTGAATCTGGGCGCAGATTGCGCGCCGGTAGCATCCGCGCGATGCCCCGCGCCCTCCGGGTCGTAGAGACCCGCCTTCTGCCGCATGGCTGGAAGGATCTGATCCGGCAGTTGTCGTTGTTCGTCGGGGCGTTTCTGTTGTACGACCTCGTGCGCGGCCTGGTCGGCCACGGGAACCTGTACAAGCCGTTCGGCGACGCGACCAGGATCATCGACGTCGAGCGTGCGATTCACATCTTCGTCGAGCCGAGCATCAACGCGTGGGTGCAGGGCCAGCACTGGCTGATGGACATCGCCAGCTGGGTGTACCTGAACGGCCACTTTCTCGTGACGCTCGGTGCGCTCGTGTTCATCTACCTGCGCCGCAACAAGTCGTTCTACTTCGTCCGCAATGTCCTGCTGTTGTCGATGGGAATCGCGCTGGTCGGCTACTGGCTGTACCCGACGGCGCCGCCGCGACTGATGCCGGAGTGGGGCTTTACCGACACGGTCTCGCAGCTCGTGACCGGCGGCACCGGCTGGAGCGACAACACGCCGGCGGGCGCGTTCGTGAACGCGTACGCTGCCGTCCCGTCGATGCACGTGTGCTTCGCCTTGATCATCGGCGTCTCGATGTCGCGACTGGTCCGGCGGAAGTGGGCCCGGATCGCCTGGCGCCTTTACCCACTTCTCGTTACGTTCGTGGTCGTGGGAACCGCGAACCACTTCTTCATCGACGTGCTCCTCGGCGCGCTGACCGCAGCCGCCGCAACGGTGATCGCGAAGCGGCTGCTGGCCCGCGCGAGACCCGAGGTGTGGGCGTTCGGTCAGCCACCCGATCGCGACGTCACGGTGCCCGCCTGACGATGGCCGGACAGGCGACCACCCCGATCAGGCCGGATCGGCCGCAGCGCCCACGGCGCTCGCGCGAGGGCCCGACGACTCAGGAGATGATGCGCAACAAGCTGATCGAGTCGCGGCTCACCCCGAACGCGATCTCGCTGACCGGCTTTGCGCTCAACGTCGCGGCCGCCGGGCTGGTGGTCGCGAGGCTGTTCTTCCTCGCCGGGATCGCGTTCATCATCGGCTCGATCATGGACACGCTCGATGGCCGCTACTCGCGGATGTCGGGCAAGGGCACGCCGTTCGGGGCGTTCCTCGACTCGACGCTCGACCGGCTCGAGGAGGGCATCGTGCTGATCGCGGTCGGGGCGTACTTCGCGTCGCGCCACGACGAGGCGGCGGTCGCCGCGACGGTCGCCGCGGTGCTGTTCTCGCTGATGGTCTCCTACACCCGCGCCCGGGCGGAGGCGCTCGGGGTCGAGTGCAAGGTCGGGCTGGCGACGCGGCCCGTCCGGGTGGTGATCCTCGCGATCGGGCTGGTGTTCGCGAGGGGCGCCTCGCTCGGCAACTTCTCGCTGCTCGCCCCGGCCGTGTACGTGCTCGCCGGGCTGACACTGCTGACGACGATCCAGCGGATCGTCCACGTCCGCCGGCAGCTGGGCGCCGCCGCCACGTAGCTCGGCAAGATCCTGCCCTGGCGGGGGCCTGCGGCCTCGCGATCTACCCGACCGGCACGATCCTCGGCAAGGCGCTCGCGCCGCTCGCGTCCGGCCGGGGCACGATCGAGGTGCTATTGATGACGCGCTGAGTGGCCTCGCCGCGGCCTTCGAGTGAGCGTTCCGCGTGTAACAAAATCGCTCCCGAGGAATAACTAGGTGGGCGTCTGCGCTGCAAGCCCGTCGCGCGCGCCGACCAGATCTTCGAGAAGGGAACTCTTCACCCGTGACCACCACCAGCGCTTCCACCAATGGCGCCGGCCGCTACCAGCCCGACAAGGTCCGCGTGGCGATCGTCGGCGTCGGCAACTGTGCGAGCTCGTTCGTGCAGGGCGTCCAGTACTACCGTGACGCCGACCCGGCCGAGGCCGTCCCCGGTCTGATGCACGTCGACCTCGGCGGCTACCACGTCCGCGACATCGAGTTCAGCGCCGCGTTCGACATCGACGCCGACAAGGTCGGCAAGGATCTGAGCCAGGCGATCTTCTCCGGCCAGAACAACACGCTGAACTTCGCCGGCGACGTGCCGCAGCTCGGCGTCAAGGTCGATCGCGGGATGACCCACGACGGCCTCGGCAAATACCTGAAGGAGAAGATCACCAAGGCGCCCGGCCCGACGGCCGACATCGTCCAGATCCTCAAGGACACGAAGACCGACGTGGTCGTCTCGTATCTCCCGGTGGGCTCCGAGCAGGCGACCAAGTGGTACGTCGAGCAGGTGCTGGAGGCCGGCTGCGGGTTCGTCAACTGCATCCCGGTGTTCATCGCCCGCGAGGAGTACTGGAACAAGCGGTTCAAGAAGGCGGGGCTGCCGATCGTCGGCGACGACATCAAGTCGCAGGTCGGCGCGACGATCGTCCACCGCTCGCTCGCGCGTCTGTTCCACGACCGCGGCGTGAAGATGCTGCGCACCTCGCAGCTGAACGTCGGCGGCAACATGGACTTCTACAACATGCTCGAGCGCGAGCGGCTCGAGTCGAAGAAGATCTCGAAGACCAACGCGGTCACGTCGATCATGGGCCACACGCTGCCCGAAGAGGACGTCTACATCGGCCCGTCGGACTACGTGCCGTGGCTGACCGACCGCAAGTGGGCGCACATCCGGCTCGAGGGCCAGGCGTTCGGCGACGTGCCGCTGAACGTCGAGCTGAAGCTCGAGGTGTGGGACTCGCCGAACTCGGCGGGGATCGTGATCGACGCGGCCCGCTGCTGCAAGCTCGCGCTCAACCACGGCCTCGCCGGCCAGCTCGACGGCCCGAGCTCGTACCTGATGAAGTCGCCGATGAACCAGCGCCCCGACTCCGAGGCGCGCGATCAGACCGAGGCGTTCATCGAGCGCTACGCGCGAAAGAAGGGCACGCTCGCCGCGGGCAAGCGGTCGAAGGCCAAGGCCAAGGCGTAACCGGCCGCCCTACCCCTCGGGGCTCGCCCCGCCCATAGACTGACGCCGTGCCCGAAGGCCTCGCGATCGTGCAGGTGACGCCGTTCGCCTGGGAGACGGCCGCCGAGGTCAACCACTACGTGGCGCGGGTCTCCGACGAGCTCGCTGCGCGCGGCCACCGTGTGCTGATCGTGGCGCCGTCGCAGTCGACCGAGCTGGTCCGGGACACCCGGCGCGCGATTCGCAACGACCCAGACGAACTGCTTGCGCGGGCCGCAAAGGGGCCGGTCGTGCTCGGCGTCGGCGAGGTGCTGCCGTTCGCCCCGACCCGCCGCCGCGCCGCGTCCCTGCCGGTGGATGTTGCGCGGACGATCGAGGAGACGCTGACCAACGTCCCGGTCGACCTCGTACACGTCCACGAGCCGTTCGCCCCGAGCGCGTCGAGCGTCGCGCTCCGCCATTCCCGCGCGCTCAACGTCGGCAGCTTTCACGCGCCGACCGAGCGGCTGCTCTCGACGCAGCTCGCGCGCCCGCTGTCGCGGCTGCTGTTCAGCCGGCTTGACGGGCGGATCGCCAGCTACCGGGCCACGCGCGAGTTGATCCAGGGCTTCTTCCCCGGGAATTACGAGGTGATCCTGCCGGGGGCCGACGTGGCCGAGGTCAAGCCTCGACCGTCCGGGCGGGTCGAGCTGCTCGCGTGCGCGGACGAGGACCGCGCCGCACTGCGCGCGTTCCTGCGGGCGTTGCGCGAGCTGCCGCCGGAGCTCGACTGGCACGCCACGGTCTGGTCGCGCGGGCCGCTGACGTTGCCGGCGACGCTCGGATCGCGGCTGCGAGGTCGGGTCGAGATCGTCGACGGGAGCACCGTCGCCGAGCACGACGCGCTGGCGGGCGCCGACGTGCTCGTGCTCGCCTCGGAGGGACTCCGCCCGATGCCCGCGACGCTGGTCAGAGCGCTCGCATCGGGTGTAGCGGTGGTCGCCTCGCGGCTGCCCGTGTACGACGAGCTGCTGTGCGACGGCGACTACGGGCTCCAGTTCGAGCCCGGCGACGTGGTGACGCTCGCGAGTCAGCTCGTGCGGATGATCTCCGCGCCCGAGCTGTGCGAGGCCGCTCGGGAGCGGCTGCCCGAGCTGCGCGCGCGGTTCTCGTGGGGCCGCGTCGCCGAGCAGCTCGAGGACGTCTACACGGGGCTCGCCTCGCGCCGGCGGGACCCGGTCGGGAGCTCGCAGCTGCGCAAGAAGCTCTCCTCGCGCCGGTTGATCGATGTCGACCTGCACATGCACACCGACCACTCCTACGACTGCGCGACGCCGGTCGAGGTGCTGCTGGCCGAAGCAAAGGCGCGCGGCTTGGGTGCGATCGCGATCACCGACCACAACGAGATCTCCGGTGCGCTCGATGCCCGGGCGAAGGCCGACGGGATCAAGGTGATCGTCGCCGAGGAGGTCAAGACCGCTCGCGAGGGCGAGGTGATCGGCCTGTTCATCGAGGAGAAGATCGAGCGCGGGATGACCCTGCGCGAGACGATCGCCGCGATCAAGCGTCAGGGCGGCCTCGTGTACGTCCCGCACCCGTTCGACCGGTTGCATTCCGTCCCTGACTACGAGCATCTGCTGGGCGTGCTCGACGAAGTCGACGCGATCGAGGTCTTCAACCCGCGCGTCGCGATCTCCGAGTTCAACGACGAGGCGGTGCGGTTCGCCGCCAAGTACCGGCTGCCGGCCGGTGCCGGCTCGGACGCGCACGTCCCCCAGGGCCTCGGCTCGGTCCGGATCAGGATGCGGGACTTCGACGGACCCGAGGAGTTCCTGCAGTCGCTGCGCGACGCGGACATCGTCCGCAATCCGGCGAGCCTGCTGTACGTGCAGGCGCTCAAGTTCCTGCAGACGAAGGCGCTCCCGGGACCGGCCCGGCGAGCCTCTCGTGACCGGCGCGTGCGGCGTGCCACGGGGCAGGCGCGCAGGCGCGCCGTGGGCCGGGACGGCCGCAACTCCTGATGCACGGGCAAGGACAAGGCCGTGGTCCGTCCAATCCGACCGTGATGCCGACCACTGACGATGAGATCCGCGAGAAGTATCTCGAGCGGGCGATCCGCGAGCTGAACTCGTTCTCGCGGGAAGTCCAGGCCTGCCGCTACTGCCCGCGAGGCGCGCTGATGCCGGTGCTGGGATCGGGCCACCCACAGGCCGACGTGTTCCTGCTCAAGTACTTCCCCCGCCCCTCGGAGGTCGAGGAGGGGGTGGCGTTCTACGGCCGCTCGGGGAACGCGCTGATGAAGTCGCTCAAGCGACTTTCGATCGATCCGCTGGCCGTGTACGGGACGCTCTGCGTCAAATGCCCGGTGCCGGACGCGGCGATGGCCGACCCGGCGTGTGTGGCGCGCGTGATCGAGGAGCTAGCGATCGTGCAACCGAAGATCGTCGTCGTGATGGGCGACGAGGCGCTCGCAGTCCTGAACGAGCTGGAGATTCCGCTACGCCGCGACATCGAACCGCTGTACGGCGAGGTTCAGCGGCTGACGCCGCAGCTCGAGGCGCTGTACGTGCCGAACATCGACGAGGCGCTCGACGACGAGGCCGCCAAGCGGGAGTTCTGGGGCGCGTTCCGCATGCTCGGGGAGTGGTGGGGGGAGCTCCCGCCGTACTAATGGCCGGCACGATGCCGGCGCCCCGCCGGCCGCTACTGCATCAGCAGCACGATCTTGCCGAGCTTCCCGCCGGCCTCGAACCGTGCGTACGCGTCCTCGGCCTCGTCCAGCGAGTAGGTCGCCGCCACCGGAACGTCGACGGCCCCGGATCCGAGCAGGGGCAGCACCGAGCGCTCCATCGCTCGGGCGCTCATCGCCTTCTCCTCGAGCGGCCGCGGGCGGATCGTCGATGCGAAGATCCGGCCGCGCTTGAACATCAGCGCGCCGAGGTGGACATCCGCCTTGGCGCCGGCACCGATCCCGATCACGATGATCCGGCCCCAGAGGTTGAGCGCGTTCACGTCGTCGGGGAGGTTGGGGGCGCCGACGAGCTCGAGGATCACGTCGAAGGGGCCGTGCTCGGCAAAGCTCTCGGGCGGGATCACCTCGGCGCCGAGCCCCGCGACCTGGTCACGGAGGTCCGCCTTGCGGACGGTCGCGGTCACGCGGGCGCCCGCCGCCCGGCCGAGTTGGATCGCGGCGGTGCCGACGCCCCCGGCGCCGCCGTGGACGAGCAGCCGCTCGCCGAGCTCGAGCCCGGCTTGGGTGAAGAGCGCGTCGTGGGCGGTCGTGAACACCTCCGAGGCCCCGCCCGCCTTTGGCCAGTCGAGGCGGTCCGGAACGGGCATCAGCTGACGCTCGTGGACGACGGCGAGCTCGGCCTGACCGCCGCCACCGACGATCCCCATCACGCGGTCGCCTTCCGCGAACCGCAACGCGCCGGGCCCCAGCGCGGCGATCTCGCCTGCGAGCTCGAGTCCCGGGATGTCCTGGGGCGAGCCCGGCGGCGCCGGGTAGCGGCCGAGCCGCTGGTGCATATCGGCGCCGTTCAGACCCGCCGCCCGGACGCGGACGAGCACCTCGCCGGCGCCCGGGACCGGGTCGGGATGCTCCTCGACGAACAGCTCCGTGTCGCGAATCGTGACCGCGCGCATCGGCGGCACCCTATCCGCGTTCGAGCAGCGCCACACATTCGATGTGGGGCGTCTGCGGAAACATGTCGACCGGCCTGACCCGGATGAGCCGGTAGCCGGCCTCCACGAGCTGCGCGGCGTTCGGCGCGAGCGTCGTCGGGTTGCACGAGATGTATGCGATCCGCCGCGGGCCGGCTTCGATGATCCGCCTGACGATCTTCTGCGAGAGCCCCGCTCGCGGCGGATCGACGATCGCGAGGTCGGGCCGTCCGGCCCGCTCAACGAGCTCGCGCATCGCCAGCCGGACGTCGCCGGCGAAGAAGTGGACGTTGGAGATCTCGTTGAGGGTCGCGTTGGCGATCGCGTCGGCGATCGCGCTCTCGACGATCTCGAGCCCCCACACCTCGGCAACGCGCGGGGCGAACAGGAGGCCGACCGTTCCGATCCCGGTGTAAAGGTCGTAAGCCCGGTCCAATCCGTGCGGCTGGGCGTACTCGATCGCGAGCGCGTAGAGCCGCTCGGCCATCTCCGTGTTCGTCTGGAAGAACGCCTCTGACGAGATCAGAAGACTGAGCCCGCCGAGCTCCTCCTCGAGCCGGTCGGAGCCGGTGATCAGCTCCGTCTCCCCGCCCTGGGTCGTCTCGGCGACCGAGTCGGTCGTCGTCAGCAGCAGGCCGTCGAGCGGCTGCGCCGCGGCGGCCAGCGACTCGCGGTCGATCTCGGTCGTCGAGCTCGTCACCAGCCGCGCCTGGAGCTGACCCGTTCGCCGGCCCTCGCGGACGACGAGGTTGCGGAGCGCGCCCTCGCCGGCCCGCCGATCGAACGCCTTCAGCCCCTGCTCTCGGCACCAGCCGACGATTCGCTCGCGGGCCGCGTTCGCGGGTTCCGATGCGAGCAGGCAGTCGGTCACCTCGACGATCTCGTCCCACCGGCCCGGCGCATGAAAGCCGCACACCAGACGGCCGCTCGGATCCTGCCCGAACGAGTACTCGAGCTTGTTGCGGTACCGCCACTGTTCGACGGCCGGCACGATCTGCTCGAGCTCGAAGCCTTCGAGCCGGCCGATCCGCGTCAGCGCATCACCGACCTGTTCCTGCTTGACCTCGAGCTGGCGCTCGTACGGGAGCACCTGCCACGGCGCGCCCGGGTGGTGGGCGACCGGCTCGATCCGGTCCGGGGACGGCTCGAGGATCGCGGCCGCGCGGGCCTCGGCGTACGCCCGCTTGGACTTGTGGATCCGGGCACGGACGCGGTCGCCGGGAATCCCGCCGGTGACGAACACCACATATCCGTCGGAGCGGGCGACGCCGGCGCCGCCGTACGCCAGCGAGTCGACGGTCAGCTCGAGCTCGTCGCCGGGACGGGGCCTCGCGGTGACGGCCTGCGAGGAGCTCAGGAGAGCGCCTTCTCGATCGCCGACAGCACCGACTTGCGGTTGGCGTGCCGGCGCTCGTAGTCGCGAAGCTTGCGCAGATCCGCCGACGACAGGCCGTCGAGGCGGCTCTGCACCTTCTGCGACGACATTTCGTCGTAGCCGCTGATCGGAAACGACGAGCCGACGCCGACGGTGCGCCTCGCGCGGTCGGCGCCGCGGACGATCTTGTCGATCGCCTCGGAGGAGCGGGCACGACGCGTGGCCGAGTCCCACCGCTGACGACCCTGGCCGAGGATGCGCTCGAGGTCGGACAGCAGCTCGTCGGTCTGCTCACGGCCGAGGCGTATGAGCTCGGCGCCGAGCTGGTTGGCGTCGCTACGGGTCAGCCGGCCGCGCTCCGCCGCGTCGTCGAGTGTCTCCTGGATCCGCTCGCGACTCAGCACCACGAGTCCGAGCGGCTTGATGATCCGGTTGGCGAGCTGTTCCGCGAGCCCCGCCAGGCCGTCGGGCTTGGCGCCGCCGGCCTTGGTTGTTCGGGTGGCGCGGGAACCGGTCGAACGACCCGCCGACGACTTCGATGCAGCCATGCTCACTACCTCCTGGGGGCCGCGAAGCTATGAGCCGAGCGTAGCCGAAGCGGCGCCCGGGGTGGCGAGCTCCGCGGGCGCCACCAGCAGCTCCAGCAGCGCCTTCTGCGCGTGCCTGCGGTTCTCGGCCTGGTCCCAGATCCGCTGGCGCTCCCCATACAGGACGTCGCCGGTGATCTCCTCGCCCGGATGGGCGGGCAGGCAGTGCAGCGCGATCGCCCCGGGAGCGGCGAGATCGAGCAGCGCGTCGTCGAGCCGGTACGGCCCCAGGGCCCGCCGGCGCTCGGAGGCCGATTCGGGGTCGTCGCTCATGCTCACCCACACGTCGGTGTAGACGGCGTCGGCGCCGCTGACGGCCTCCTGCGGGTCGTCGGTCAGCACCGCGTGGCCGTACGGCGGCGCGAGTGCAAACTCGGGCGGCGACGCGATCCGCACCTCGACCCCGGCTCGCGACCCGACGAGCGCGAGCGAGCGAGCGACGTTGTTGCCGTCCCCGAGGTACGCGAGCGTCAGCCCTTCGAGGCGGCCGAACGCCTCCTTGAGCGTCATCAGGTCTGCGAGCGCCTGGCACGGATGGTGCTCCGCGGTGAGCATGTTGATCACCGGCACGTCCGCGTGCTCGGCGAGCTCCCTGGCGAGCGCGTCCGGGCCGGTCCGGACTCCGATCGCGGCGACGTGCCGCGAGAGCACGTACGCGGTATCGCGGACCGACTCCCCGCGGGTCAGCTGGAGGTCCTCGGTGCGGAGCACCATCGGGTGGCCGCCCAGCTCGGCGATCCCGGCCTCGAACGACACCCTCGTGCGGGTGGACGGCTTCTGGAAGATCAGCGCAACGGTCCGCCGTGCGAGCACGTCCGAGCTGTACGGAGCGACCTTGAGCCCGAGCGCCCGGTCGATCAGCGCGAGTAGCTCGGCGGAGTCGAGCTCCTCACCGGTGAGGAAGTGGCGAGTCAAGCCGAGCAGTGTACGTTGCGGGCGGTCCCCCCTCGGACCGCGCCCCGTACTAGCTGGGTTGGTCGATTTGCGTTCGTATTGAACGCAAACGCACCACGCTCAGGCGTACTGCCCCGCCGCAGCACGAACGACCTCCACCACGGTGGGGTGCGCCTTCGCCACCGAACCGCTCTCGAACGGTGGCTCCGGGTCGTACTCGATCCCCAGCTGGATCGCCTTCGCGACGTCCTCGCCCGCGATCCGGGCGGCGAGCATCAGCGCCATGTCGATCCCGGAGGAGACGCCCGCGGCGGTGATCACCTTGCCCTGCTCGACGACCCGGCGCGACACCGGCACCGCGCCGAGTCCGGCGAGCACATCCATCGCCAGCCAGTGCGTGGTCGCCTCGAGGCCGTCGAGGATCCCCGCGGCGGCGAGCACGAGCGAGCCCGTGCACACCGAGGTGGTGAAGACGGAGGTCGCGTGGCCCGCCCGGAGCCAGGCGAGGACAGACTCGTCCCCCAGCAGCTCACGCGTGCCGAACCCGCCGGGAACGACGATCACCTCGGGGTGGGGCATCTCGTCGAGCGTCGCGTCGGCGACGAGCCCGAGCATCCCGTTTTCGGTTCGGTACGTGCCGGTGGCCGTCCCCAGGAACGAGACGTGCGCTCCCGGCAGGCGCGAAAGCACCTCGTACGGCCCGACGGCGTCGAGCGCGGTGACACGGTCGAAGATCGGAATCGCGACGTTCATGCTGAGGCCTTTCTGATCGGGATCACGTTGGCGGCGGCGAACCGCTCGCGGTACTCGGAAGGGCTGACTCGGACGCGCCGGGAGAACGCGCGGCGCAGGGTCTCGACGGTGCCGAACCCGCACGCGCGCGCGACCTCCTCGATCTGCAGGTCGGTCGTCTCCAGCAGCGTGCGCGCGCGCTCGACGCGGACCGACTCGACGAACGCTCCAGGCGTGCTCCCGACCTGCTGCGCGAACACCCGGGAGAAGTTCCTCGGGCTCATGAGCGTGCGCTCGGCGAGTGCGGGGACCGACAGGTCGGCGTCGAGGTGCTCGCAGATCCAGGCTTGCAGCTCACGGATCCCCGGCCGCGACGCGGCCTGGCCGGCGAGGGTCGCACTGAACTGCGCCTGGCTGCCCGGCCGGCGCACGAACAGCACCAGGTTGCGGGCGACCTCAAGCGCCGCCGGGGCGCCGAGGTCCTCTTCGACCAACGCGAGCGCGAGATCGATGCCCGCGGTGACGCCGGCCGACGTGTAGACGTTGCCGTCGCGGACGAAGATTGGGTCGGGGTCGACGCTGACCGTCGGGTAGGTGCGGGCGAGCGCAGCGCACGCGGTCCAGTGGGTGGTCGCGCGCCGGCCGTCGAGCAGCCCGGCCCGGCCCAGCAGGAAGGCGCCCGTGCAAACCGACGTGACGCGCCGCGAGCGGCGCGCGGCGAGCCGCAGCCACGAGATCAGCCGCTCGTCGCCGGCCGCCGCCCGTACTCCGCGGCCACCGGCGAGGACGAGCGTGTCGATCGGCCCGCGACACGCCGTGAGCGATCTGTCGGGAACCAGACGGAGCCCGTTGGACGCCCGGAACGGCTCCCCGTCACCGGCGACGAGCTCCACTGCGTACCCGGCCTGCGAGAAGACTTCAGCGGGCCCGGCGACGTCGAGCGACTGGACTCTGGGAAACGCGACGATCGCGACTCGGCGTGGCATGCGGCCATCTTGGCGCTCGCCAGGCCTGTCCGCAATGACGGTGACCGGACGATTTGTGCCAGCTGGCTAGCTGCGGCCCGAGCGCAGCCCGAAACCGCGTAGCACGAGCAGCGCCCTCTCACCGAGCGTGCCCCGGGCCGGTAGGACCCCGAGCTGTACCGCCGCGTCATACAGATCGAAGAACGCGCGCACGCGAAGCAGCCGGTCGTCGGAGACCTCGCAGTAGAAAACGGCGTGCACGACGATGAACCGGTTGGTCGCCGGGAGACCCTCGAGCGCCTCCTTGTGGGTCGCGAGCAGCTTCGACGGTGCGGCCACATACGGACCGCCGCGCAGCCGCTCGCCGGTGCGCTCCATCCTCGCGTCGGGGAACGCCGCCCAAAGCCGCGCGGCGTGGCGGCCGAGCTCAGCCGGCCCCTCGAGCGGCTCCGGGCAGAGCGGGTCTTCGTAGTGGATGTCGGGCGTGCAGACGGCCGCGAAGGCCGCCAGGTCCTTGCCCGACCAGGCCGCCTCCCAGCCGTCGATCAGCTCGTCGGTGCTCATCGCCGAACGAGACTAGGGCTCAGGCGCTCCTGCGCTCGCCATCCGGGCTCGCCACTTCCGCAGGGCGCCTGAGTCATCCGGCTGCCTCGCGATGCTCGAACACCGGCAGCCCCGCTTCCGGCGTCGAGGCCTCCGCGTAACGGCGACGGGGGATCCGGCCGGCGCCGCGGGCGAGCGTCCCGGACTCGACCGCGAGCGCGATCGCACGGGCCATCGCGACCGGGTCGTGGGCGCGGGAGATCGCGCTGGCGCACAGCACCGCCTCGCACCCGAGCTCGATCGCGAGCGCCGCGTCGGACGCGGTCCCGACGCCGGCGTCGAGCACCACCGGCACGCCGGCACGCTCGACCAGGATCGAGATGTTGTACGGGTTGCAGATCCCCATCCCACTCCCGATCGGAGAGCCGAGCGGCATCACGGCCGCACAGCCGACGTCCTCGAGCCTGCGCGCGAGGATCGGATCGTCGGTCGTGTACGGGAGCACGACGAACCCGTCGTCGACGAGCTCCTCCGCTGCGGCGACGAGCTCGACCGCGTCGGGCAGCAGCGTGCGGTCGTCGCCGATTACCTCGAGCTTGATCCAGTCGGTCGCGAATGCCTCGCGGGCGAGCTGGGCGGTGAGCACCGCATCGCGGGCGGTGTAGCACCCGGCGGTGTTCGGGAGCACCTCGACACCTGCAGCCTCGAGCACATCGAGGATCGAGCCGCGCGCGGCCGGATCCAGCCGGCGAAGCGCGACCGTGCAGAGCTCTGCACCGGACGCGGTCAGCGCCGCCGCGAGCACGTCGTGGTTGAGGAATCCGCCGGTGCCGAGGATCAGCCGGGAGCGAAACTCGCGGCCGGCAATCGTCAGTGGCGGGACGAGGCTCATCCGCCCTGCACCGCCACGACGACCTCGACGCTCGCGCCTTCGCGCAACTCGGCCGCGCCCCAGGCTCCCCTCGGCACGACCTCGCCGTCGACGGCGACCGCGACCCCCCGGCCGTCCGGTGCGCCCGGAAGCGAGGAGACCAGCTCCGCGACCGTCGTACCGGCCGACAGTTCGTGCCGCTCGCCGTTCACCGACACCATCATCCCGCGACCTCCGCCGGGACGCCCGCGAGCGCGCCCGCCACGATCTCCGCGGTCACGGGCGTCAGCAGGATCCCGTTGCGGCGATGACCGGTGGCCCAGTGAAGGCCCGGAATCGCGCCGGGGCCCAGCACCGGAAGGTTGTCGGCAGTCGCCGGCCGCAGCCCCGCGGACAGCTCCTCGATCACGAGTTCGGTGAATCCGGGGACGAGCTCGATCGCGCCGCGCAGCAGCTCGAAGACCGCCCCGGCGGTGACCGTCGTGTCGAACCCGCGCTCCTCCATCGTCGCGCCGAGCACGTAGCGGCCGTCGCCGCGGGGGACGATGTAGCCGTCGGCCATCCGCAGCACCCCGTTCAGCAGCCCGGGACCGGCTGGGTCGCGGAGCCTGAGGATCTGGCCCTTGACCGGCCTGACCGCCACCCGGGCCTCGTCGGGGAGCCCGCCGATCGAGCCCGACCAGGCGCCGGTCGCGATCACTACCTGCTCGGCTGAGACGAGCTCGCCGCCCGCAAGCCGGAGGCCGGCCACCCGATCCGACTCGATCTCGATCGCGCCCACCTCGGCGCGGGACCGCAGCTCGACGCCGGCTCGGCGGCACGCCTCGGCGAGCGCCGCTGTCAGGCGCCTCGGGTCGATCGCGTGGTCGCCGGGGACCTCGAGCGCGAGCCGGATCGTCGGCGCGAGCCCCGGCTCGCGCCGACGCGCCTCGCTCGGACGCAGGCGCCGCACCTCGAGGCCGAGCGATCGCCGGAGCTCGAGCTCGCGCTCGAGCGACTCCGCCTCGTCGGCATCCCTGGCGACGAGCAACGAGCCGCACTCGAGGTAGCCGGGGTCGGTCCCCGACTCGTCGCGCAGCTCCCGGACGAAGGCCGGATATGCCGCGGCGCTCCGCAGCCCGAGCTCGAGCAGCGGCCGCTCGTTGAGGCTGACCTCGGCGACCGGCGCGAGCATCCCCGCTGCCACCGCCGACGTCCCGGCGCCCGGCTCGTCGCGCTCGAGCACGACGACGCGCAGCCCGCGCCCCGCGGCTCGCCACGCGACGGCGAGACCGATTGCGCCGCCCCCGGCGACGGCCACGTCAAATGAACGAAGTCGATCAGCGGCCAAGGTTTCCGGCTAGCGATCGTAGCGTGACGCTCCGGACTCATCCGGCTGCGAGACTTGCGTTGTGGAAGACCGTCGCGAACGCCTGCTCGGAGCGCGGCTGTACCTGGTCTGCGACCGGCGGCCGGAGGAGTTCCTCGCCGGCGCGCTCCGCGGAGGCGTCGACATCGTGCAGCTGCGGTGCAAGGACACCCCCGACCGGGACGTGATCGACGCGGCCAGGCCGATCCGTCTGCTGTGCGCCGCGCACGGCGCACTGTTCATCCTCAACGACCGTCCCGATCTGGTCGATGCGACGGGCGCCGACGGCGTGCACCTCGGCCAGGACGACATGCGGGTTGGCCTCGCCCGCGAGCTGATCGGCGAGGATCGGCTGATCGGACTCTCAACTCATTCTCCGGAGCAGATCGACGGCGCCGCCGGCGCCGACTACATCGGCGTCGGGCCCGTGCACGAGACGCCGACGAAGCCCGGGCGCCCGGCCGTCGGGCTCGAGCTGGTTCGCTACGCCGCGGCCCATGCCACCGTGCCGTGGTTTGCGATCGGGGGAATCGGACCGGACAACGTCGACGCGGTTCGCGGCGCCGGGGCCGAGCGCGTCGCGGTCGTGCGCGCCCTGACCGAGGCGGGCGATCCAGAGCGCGCCGCGCTCGGTCTGCGCGCCGCGCTCAGAGACCGACTGAAGGCGACCGTTGGGCCAACGTAGCCGCAAGCGCGGGCGCCGGGTCAAGCCGCCGCAGGCGGCTACGGTCGCGGCCCCGAACGGGCGTGGCGAGCTCACTCGCGGCGAGCGGCGCAACGCCGCGATCCGGGCGACGCTGACGCCGCTCGCACCCGGCGAGCGGCCGTGGCCCATCGTCGTCGGCGCGATCCTCGCAGCGCTCAGCGGGCTCGTGCAGCTCGGCCTGTTCCTGGGCGGCGTGAAGCTGAAGACGGCCGGCGTCCACGCGGCAGCCGGCCAGACGATCGTATTCGCGGTCCTGATGCTCGTCTGCGCCGGCGGCATGTGGTTCATGCGCTACTGGGCCGTGCTCGGGTTCATGGCGCTGCTGGCGATCCTCATCGTGCTGGCGGCGGTGGCGCTGGTCAAGATCTCGACCGTGCTCGGCGCCGTCGTCGCGCTCGTGATCGTCGGCGGCGGCGGCTTCCTGTTCTGGAAGCTCGTGCGAGTGCTCAGCCGGATCCAGATGCCGAAGTACCCAGGCTCGAGCTGACCACGAGGCCAAAGCCGCCGCCCAGGCACTAGGCTGAAATGACAATGGCTGACGGCGCCTATGACTGCATCGTGATCGGAGCGGGTCCCGGCGGGTACGTCGCCGCGATCCGCGCCGCCCAGCTCGGGATGAAGACCGCGGTGATCGAGCGTGATCGGGTCGGAGGACGGTGCCTGAACTACGCGTGCATCCCGGCGAAGGCGGTGCTCCGCGCCGCGGACATCCTGACCGAGGTCCGGGAGGCAGACGACTTCGGCGTGAAGGTGTCGGGAGTCGAGCTCGACTACGCGGGAGTGATGCAGCGCCGCGACAAGGTCGTGACGACGCTCACCAGCGGCGTCGCCGGCCTGTTCAAGAAGAACGGGATCGAGTCGATCGAGGGCGACGCGACGCTCGCAGGCGATGGCAAGGTCCTCGCCGGCTCGCAGGAGCTGACGGCGAAGACGATCGTGCTCGCGACCGGCTCGGTCAGGCGGCCGATCCCGGGCGCAGAATACGGCGGGCGCGTGATCGGGACCGAGGAGGCGTGGGCGATGCTCGAGCTCCCCGAGTCGATGGCGGTGGTCGGCGCCGGGGCGTCCGGCGCGGAGATCGCCTCTGCGTTCGCCCGCTTCGGCACCGACGTGTTCCTGTTCGAGGCCCTCGACCGCGTACTGCCAACCGAGGACGCCGACATCTCGAAGGTCGTCGGGCGCGGGCTGGGGCGCCAGGGGATCACGGTCCACACGAGCACCTTCGTCTCGGACATCGCCTCTACGGGCTCGGCCGTCAAGTTCACCCACGGCGAGGAGTCGCGCGAAGTTGAGTGGCTCGTGATCGCCGCCGGCCGAGGCGCCGACATCGACGGGCTCGGCCTCGACGCCGCCGGCGTCAAGCTCGACGAGAGCGGACTGATTGACGTTGACGGCGCGATGCGCACGAGCGCGGCCGGCGTCTACGCGATCGGCGACCTCGTCCACGGACCCGCGCTCGCGCACAAGGCCTCCGACGAGGGCGTGATCGCCGTCGAGGACGCGGCCGGGCTCGAGACCCATCCGCTCGTCTACGTCGACATTCCGCGGGCGACGTTCTGCCAGCCGAACGTCGGCAGCTTCGGGCTGACTGAGGCCCAGGCCGTCGAGCAGGGATACGACGTCGTCGTCGGCAAGGTCCAGTACGGGGCGGTCGGCGGCGGGACCGTGTACGGCGACCGCACCGGTGTGGTCAAGCTCGTCGGCGAGCGCAAGTACGGCGAGCTGCTCGGCGGCCACATCGCCGGGACCCGGGCGACCGAGCTGATCCAGGGGCTCGTCAACATCCGCGCGCTCGAGGGCGGGATCCCCGAGGTCGCGCGGACGATCCACGGGCACCCGACGCTGTCCGAGGCCGTGATGGAGGCAGGGCGCGCCGCCGACGGCTGGTTGATCCACGGCTGAGTCGTTGGACCAGCCGGTCTTCTACTACGACCTCGGCGTACCGGAGTGCTACCTCGCCGCCGAACGGTCGGTCCACATCCAGCCAGTGCCCGAATTTGAGCCTCTGCTGGCGGCCCACCTCGGAATCGCGGCGGTCGAGCCTGATCGCGAGGCGATCGAGCGGCGCGCAGCCGAGCTCGGGATCCAGCCGGTGCGCTGGCCGGCGAGCTGGCCTCCCGACACCGGCACCGCGATGCTCGCCGCCACATATGCAAAGCGGATCGGTCGCGCCGTCGTGTTCTCGCTCGCGGCCTTCCGCCAGGCGTTCGCGGCCGGACGGGACCTTGAGGACATTGACACGGTGCTGCTCGCCGGCGCGGCATCCGAGATGCACCCCACCGCGCTGCTGAAGGGGATCGAACTGCGATCGACGGTCGAGGCTCTCGCCGAGGCGACCGAACGCGCGCGCCGCGACGGCGTGACCGCACTGCCGGCGGTCGTGGAAGCGGCCGGAAGCGTCCGGTGAAGGCGAACCGCGCGTACGAGCTGATCGTCTCGCGCGGCGGGCTCGAGCCGGCGTTCATGGCCGACGACGCCCGGCTCGACCGGATCGAGCTGGTCTCGATCGAGGACGGCGAGGCGGCGCTGTTCTGGGATGTCCCCGCGAAGCTCGCCTCGCGCCTTCTCCGGGAGCTGCGATTCGACCTCGCGACGCTCGACGCCGATCAGTTCATCGACAAGTGGACGGGCGCCGACGCGGAGGACCTGTTTGAGTAGCGACGGCGCGCGAGGCGAGACGAGGATCGAGGAGCCGACGCCGGCCGAGCGTGCGGTGGCGCGACGGGCGGCGGAGTCGCGGGCGACGGTGCCGAGCTTCGAGCTGAGCGTTTCGGTCGACGGCGTCTCGACGACGGCTCAGCTCGTTAACGCATGCGCGCAGGCGCTCGCGGGGCACCCGCGGGCCAACGGCGCCTACCGGGATGGGCGGTTCGAGCTGTACTCACGGGTGAACATCGGGATCGTGGTCGCGGTCGCCGACGCGTACCTGATCCCAACCGTGTTCGCCGCCGACCGAAGAACGGCCGACGAGCTCGCGCCGGAGATCGCGCAGCTCGAGGCGGACGCGCTCGCGGGCACGCTCACCGCGCCGGCATTCGGGGCGGCGACGTTCACCGTCTGGAACGCCGCGGCGCTCGGGCTCGCCGGAGCGAGCATCCCGGTCGTGCCCCCGCAGGCTGCGGCGCTCGCGGCCGGCACGCGTCAGCTAACCCTCTGCTGCGATCACCGGATCCTGTACGGCGCCCGCGCCGCCGCGTTCCTCGAGACGATCGCGCATCACCTCGATCGCGGTCGGGTTTGAGTCGACGAGCACGTAGCGCCGGCCGAGCTCGGCGCAGACCGCGCCGAGCGTGCCGGAGCCCGCGAACGGATCGAGGCACCAGCCGCCCGGGCGCGACGATGCCGCGACGATCCTCCTGAGCACGCCCTCGGGCTTCTGGGTCGGGTAGCCCGTCTTCTCGCGGCCGGTGGTGGGGACGATCGTGTGGAACCAGACGTCGGTCGGTCGCTTGCCGCGCGCGGCCTTCTCCGCGCCGACCAGCCCCGGCGCCATGTACGGCTCGCGCTCGACCGCATCGGCGTCAAAGTGGTGGGCGCCCGGGGTGCGGACGTACACGAGGATCGTGTCGTGCTTGGCCGGCCACCGGCGGCGCGGCTTGGCCCCGTAGTCGTAGGACCAGATCACCTCGTTGAGGAACGCCTCGCGGCCGAACAGCTCGTCGAGCAGCAGCTTGCAGTAGTGCGCCTCGCGGTAGTCGATGTGGAAGTACAGAGTGCCGTGGGGCCCCAGCAGCTCGCGGGCGCGCTCGAGCCGCGGGGCGAGGAACGCGAGGTAGTCGGCGAACTCGTCGTCGTAGGAGAGCGAGCGAAGCAGCCTCGAGCTGTAGCGCCTGCCTCCAAAACCGACCCGCGGCGACGAGCTGTCGTGCGCGACCGACACCGTGTCGCGGCGCTGCGCGCGCCCGGTGTTGAACGGCGGGTCCATGTAGATCAGATCGAACGCGGCGTCTGGCAGCTTCGACATCGCGAGCGCGTTGTCGCCGGCGACGATCAGGTCGTCGCCGAGCCGCAGCACCGTGTCTTCCGCGGAGCAGATGCGCACCGTCGCAAGAAGCTAGCGCTCGGGACGGCGGTCACCGCCCTTACAACGTGTATACGGCTAACCGCTAGCATCCGCCTCGGTGCCCCTGGTAGATCGCATCCGGGCGCTGCTCCGTCATCCCCTCAGGGGCAAGGTGACGAAGTTCGCCATCGCCTCAGCGATCGCCGCACTCACCAGCGCGATCGTGTTTCCGGTGATGTACGTGCTGGGCGCCTCGACCACCGCGTGCACGATTGTCGCGTTTGCCGCCGGCGCGATCCCGAACTGGACGCTCAACCGGCGGTGGACGTGGCAGGTCGAGGGACGGGTCGCGTTCGGGCGGGAGATTCTCGCCTACCTCGTGGTCTCCGCGACGACGCTGGTGATCCTGTCGCTCGTGACCGGCTGGGTCGACCACCTCGTGCAGGGCATCACGCCCGGGCACGGCCTGCGAGTGGTGCTCGTGACCGGCTCCTACTTCCTAGTGCTGGCCATGCTCTACGGCGTGCGCTTCTTCCTCTACGAGCACTGGATCTTCTCGGGCCGCAGCCGCCTGCGGGCGGCCTTGCGGTCGCGCCGCCAGGTGTGGAGTGCGGCGCGCGCGAACCGCACGCCGTAGCGGAAGTTGCCGTCCTTCTTGGTGTGGCCGGCGTGAGAGCCCCGGTCGCGCATCGTGGTGGGCACCTCAGCGAGACGAAACCCATTCAGTGCCGCGCTGATCATCAATTCCGAGGCCTGGTACTGCGGCTGCTCGAGCGTCACCGCCGCGGTCAGCTCCGGGGTCATCGCCCGTAGCCCGCAGGCCGGGTCGGTCACCTTGTGCTTGACGATCAGGCTGAAGATCGCGCCGAACACGAGCACGCCCAGGTGGCGCACCGGGTCGGTCGTGAGCTCGGTCCCGATCCGCCGCGAGCCTGAGACGAAGTCGGCCCGGCCGGCGAGGATCGGCTCAACCACGCGCCCGAGCTCGTCGGGCTCGTACTGGCCGTCGGCGTCGATCGTCGCGATCACCTGGGCGCCGCGCGCACGAGCCAGCCAGTAGCCGAGCTTGAGTGCGGCTCCCTGGCCGCGGTTGACGGGCACGTCGCAGACGAGCGCGCCCGCGTCGGCCGCCCGCGCGGCCGTCTCGTCGCTCGAGCCGTCGACGACGACGATCATCTCGGTCTGCAGCCCGGCCGCCTCGCGCGGGATCTCCTGCACGACCTCGGCGACCGCCGGCTCCTCGTTGTACGCCGGGATCACGATCGCAAGCGGGGCGCCAACCCCGGGAGGGTTCGTGGCCAGGAACGTTGCTGCAGCGCCCCGCTCAACCGGGTCGAGCATGGCGAGTTCGGCGTCGAGCTCGAACGGCTTCGGGGGACTCACGGTCACGCGCTCCTCCGCTCGCCATCCTGGCTCGCCGGATTGAAGGGCGCGTGACTCATCCGGCCCCGGGCGCGCCGACAGCGCCGACGCCCGCGGCGACCGCGTCGAGGTCGATCTGCGACCACTCCTGCCAGACGCCGACGAGTCCCTGCTCGAACGTGAACTGCGGCGTCCATCCGGCTGCGCGGGCGCGGCTCGAGTCGACGATCACGGCCGGCATCTCACCCGGCCTCGCGGGTCCGTGGCGAACGTCTATGTCGGCCCCGGTGACGGCCCGGACCGCGTCGACCACCTCGAGCACCGACAGCGAGCGGCCCGCGCCGATCACGACCGCGCTGCTCCACTGATCGCTCGACAGTCCCTGCCGGACCGCGGCGGTGACGTCGGCGGCATGGACGTAGTCGCGCACCTGGGTGCCGTCGCCGTAGACCTCGAAGGTGTTGCCGAGCCGGATCGCGCGCATCAGCCGCGCGACGATGCTGTCCTTGGCCTGCATCCCGGGGCCGTACACGTTCGTGAGCCTGAGCGGGACGCAGCGCACGCCGTAGGAGGCGGTGTAGGCGGCCATCAGCATCTCGCCGGCGGCCTTGGTCGCGCCATACGGCGTCAGCGGCCCCAGCGTCGCGGCCTCGGTGATCGCCGGGGCCTCCATCGGCCCGGTGACGGCGTTCGTCGACGCGAAGGCCAGCGAGCTCACGCCCGCGGCGCGTGCGCCTTCGAGCAGCGCGTGCGTCCCCTCGACGTTCGTGCGGAAGGTCAGCTCCGGGTGCTCCGTCGACCTCAGCACCGAGGTCACCGCCGCGAGGTGGACGACCCCGTCGAAGCCGCCGTCGAACGCCGCCGCGAGCGCGTCGCGATCGGCGATATCCCCCTGGACGAGGTCGACGCTCGGATCGGGATGGGGCTTCAGGTCGATGATGCGGACGCTCGCCCCCGCCGCGCGGAGGTCGGCGACCACGTGGCGGCCGATGAAGCCCGACCCGCCGGTGACGAGCACCCGGCGGCCCGCGAGATCAGAGCTCACGACGTCGGGGCCAGCTCGCTAGCTGTCTTCGGCAGCTCGTTGGTCGTCTCGGCCCACTTCACCGTCGGCATCAGCGCCGCGAGGTCGACGCGGTCGCGATAGCGCTCGACCACGTCGAACAGGTGGTCGATCAGGGCGTCCGACAGCAGCGTCGGCTTCAGGCCGAGGCTCTCGAGCGCGGTATGAACGACCTTGTAGTAGTGGTCGTAGATCTCGACACGGGGGTTGTCGACGTGGTCGATCGTCACCTCACTCTGGGCGCCGGCCCAGTTCGGGTGCTCGGTCGCGACGGTCTCGGCGAGCCGGTTGATCGACTTCGTTTCGGTCATCTGGTTAAAGACGCGAAAATCGCCGCGGTCGGCCGGGTGCTCGGAGGCGATCCGGATGCACTCGACCGTGTCGACGATGTTGATCAGGCCGCGAGTCTGGGAGCCGTTCCCGTAGACGCTCAGCGGGTGGCCGAGCACCGCCTGGATGATGAAACGGTTGAGCACCGTGCCGAACACGGCGTCGTAGTCGAACCGGGTCGCCAGCCGCGGGTCGAGCTTGGTCTGCTCGGTCTCCGCGCCGTACACGACGCCCTGGTTGAGGTCCGTCACGCGCATCCCCCAGATGCGACAGCCGAACTCGAGATTGACGCTGTCGTGGACCTTCGAACAGTGGTAGAAGGAGCCGGGGCGCTTGGGGTAGATCATCCGGTCCTTGCGGCCCTTGTGCTCGACCTCGAGCCAGCCCTCCTCGATGTCGATGTTGGGCTGGCCGTACTCGCCCATCGTCCCCAGCTTCACCAGGTGGATGTCGCGGTCGAGATCGGCGATCGCGTACATCACGTTGAGGTTGCCGACGACGTTGTTGGTCTGCGTGTAGACCGCGTGCTTCTGCGAGATCATCGAGTACGGCGCGGCGCGCTGCTCGGCGAAGTGGACGATCGTATCGGGGTGGAAGTCACCGACCATCTGGTGCACGAACGTCGCGTCGCACAGGTCGCCGACGTAGGACTTGATCTCCTTGCCGCTGACCTCGCGCCACGCCGCGATCCGCTCGTCAAGCGTCGCGATCGGGATCAGGCTGTCGACGCCCATCTCCTCGTCGTATCCGCGGCGGGCGAAGTTGTCGTTTACGGCGACCTCGTGTCCGAGTGCAGACAGGTGGAGGGCCGTGGGCCACCCCAGGTAACCGTCACCGCCAAGAACCAGGATTTGCATACGGGCGCTCCAAATGCCTTTCGAATCAGATCTTCATCGCTGTTTGGCCTATGAGGGCGCTCAGGCGACCAGCGCAGACGGCAGCCCATGGCCGAGCGAGCGCACGAGGATAGCCGACAAGACGCCTGGAAGTAGGCCGAAGAAGCGGCAAGGTTACAGGCATCTGACCTCGTGCTTCCAGCAGGGAGGGCTACGTACCGCGCAAGCTGAGGACGCCTTGATACTGGGCTGCTACCGTCCCGGCGGTTCCGCGGGCGACGAAGCCGTGATCGGCGCGCCCCGGCAGTTGTCACCTTCCCCGCGCTTGACCGAGCATCCCGCGCTTTGAGCGAGCAGACCCTACAACGGCCCGCGCCCCCGGTTTCTACGCCCGCCGCCGAGTCCTCAGAGCCGCGCCGTCACCGCGAGCTGCTCTCGCCGATCCGTTCGCACCCGTGGGTGTTCGGCGCGATCGCGATCGTCCTGGTCGCGTTCGTGGCCGTCCTCTGGGCGCGCTCGCGGCCGGGCTACGACCCGTATGGATGGCTCGTGTGGGGCAAGCTCTCGATCCACGGCGCGCTGGACACGAACGGCGCGCCATCGTGGAAGCCGCTGCCGTTCCTGTTCACGGTGCCGTACGCGCTCTTCGGCCGGTACGCGCTGTGGCTGTGGATGGTGACCTCGGTCGCGATTTCGCTCGCCGGGCCGGTGTTCGCGTGGCGGATCGCGTTCAGGCTGGTCGACGCCGATCCGGCCCGCCGGTACGCCGGCTACGTCGCGGGGCTGTTCGCAGCGGTGTTCGTGCTGCTGATGGAAGACCCGATCGCGCCGGCCAACTACATCCACTATCTGCTGAGCGCCGAATCGGACACGATGATCGTCGCGCTGTGCCTCGCGGCGGTCGACTTTCATCTCGCCGGACGGCACCGGCTGGCGTTCTGGATGTGGTTCCTCGGCTCGCTCGGCCGGCCCGAGGTGTGGCCGTTCTGCGGACTCGCGGGGATCTGGCTGTGGCTCAAGGATCCCGCGTTTCGCAAATGGCTTTACGCAGCGCTGGCGGCGCTCGTGTTCCTCTGGTTCATCATCCCCGGCCTCACCTCGAAGAGCTTCTTCACCGCGGGCAACATCGCGCAGAACAGCCCACGCGCGATTCGTGGCAACAAGCTCACGGGCACGATCAAGCGCTTCCATCAGCTGAACGCGAACACGATCTGGGTGCTGGCGCTGCTGACGCTCGCGTGGGCGATCTGGAAGCGAAAGCGCGCGATCCTGCTGATCGCCTTGGGCGCGGTCGCGTGGCTCGTGATCGAGATCGCGCTGGCGCTCAAGGGCTTCCCGGCGGTGCCGCGGTACCTGTTCGAGCCGGGCGCGATCGTGTGCGTGCTGGCCGCCGTGTTCATCGGTCGCCTGATCCTCGAGGTGCCGCCGCTGCTGGCCCGCGGGCTGCGCAAGCTGTCGCCTAGTCGGATCGGGACGCCGCTGGCGACCCGGCTCGGCGGATGGGGCGCCGCGATCGTCGTCGTGCTGATCGCCGGCTCGATGTTCGGCGCCGTCCACCGCCAGTACAAGCTCGAGCGCACGGACTTGACCCACGAGCGGGCGCGCACGCAGCTGATCGGCAAGCTGTCCGGGGTGGTGCGAACGCTAGGCGCCTCCCGCATCCTCGCGTGCGGGCAGCCCAACGTCCCGATCGAGTACCAGAGCATCTTCGCCTGGTACATAAACATCAAGATCGGCCAGCTGTACGTGAGCCAGACGTACCTGAAGAAGCACCCCCACCCGCTGGTCAACATCTATCCGATCTCCGGGCCCGGCTGGAAGGTCTTCCCCAGCCACGTGTCGGCCGCGAGCGCGGCTCGCTGCCGGGGGCTGCGGCTGATCTACAGGTAGTGGCGCCCGGCCGGACCCGGATCCGGCGCAGGCGGCTGGCGGCGGCTGGCGGGGCGGCGTTGCTGATCGTGGTTCTGGTCGTCGCGCTGTCGGGCGGCGGCACGCCGCGGGCGCCGGCACCCGGGGTCGCCTCCCGTGCCCGCGGGGGCGATCCGTTCGCCTACGTACCGGCGCACGCTGCGGCGTTCGCCTCCCGCGCGACGGCCGGGGACGGCCACGTGCTGTTCGAGAAGAGCCCGGGTGGGGCGGTCGCGACCGCCCGGCGCGTCGCGGCCTTTCGCGGCGTGATCGACGCAGCCGCGTCGGGGACGGGGATCGACCCCGCGACGCTCGAGGGGATCGTTTACCTCGAGAGCGCCGGCGTGCCCGGTGCGATCGCCGGCGGCGACCCCTCGGGCGCCGCCGGTCTGACCCAGATCGAGCCCGCCACCGGCGCCCAGCTACTGGGAATGAAGGTCGATCTCAATCGATCGAGAGCGCTGACGCGCGCGATCAACGTCGCGAACGGGCGCGCTCAGATCGCGCGGCTGGAAGCCGAACGGGCGCGCGTAGATGAGCGTTTCGACCCGCGCAGGGCACTGCGCGCGACCGTCCGTTACCTGCAGCTCGCGCAGCAGCGGTTCGGCCGCCACGACCTCGCGATCGAGTCCTACCACATGGGCATCGGCAATCTTTCCGGCGTGCTGGACGCGTATGACGGCGGCGCGCCGGTCCCGTACGTGCAGCTGTACTTCGACACCGCCCCCGATCGCCACGGCTCCGCCTACCGGATCCTGTCGTCGTTCGGCGACGACTCGTGGACGTACTACTGGCGGGTGCTCGCGGCGGAGCAGATCATGAAGCTCTACCGGAGCGACCCGGCGGCGCTGAAGCGGCTGTCCTCGCTCCAATCCGGAGCTGGCTCCGCCGCGCTGGTCCTGCATCCCCCGGACCGGACGCCGCGCCTCGCCGACCCGGGGGCGGTGGCGTCTGCGTATGCGGCCCACCAGCTCGTCAGGCTGCCCCGCGACCAGTCGAGCCTCGGCCTGGCGTACGACCCGGGGATCGGCTCCGGCGCCTCCAAGCTCGGCGTCTCGCCCGCGCTCTACTACGGGCTTCAGCCGGTCGCGCTGCAGCTGCTGATCGAGCTCGCCGCCCGCGTCCGGTCGCTGTCAGGCGGCGCGTCGCCGCTGATCGTCTCGAGCGCCGTCGCGGACCGCCAATACCAGCAGGCGCTCGGCGTCACCGATCCGCCCGCCGCCGACGGATGGGCGTTCACGATCGCCCGCCACTACGCCTCGCGCGCGCAGGCGGGCGCGTTCCAGGCGATGCTCGACCGGCTACAGGCGCTGAACCTGATCGCGTGGCAGCGCTATCCAGGCGAGATCGAGGTCACGGTCGCCTCCGGCGCAGGCCGGGTGATCGCCGCCGGGCTCTAGCGGTCACGACCCGGCGCGCCGCCACCGCAACGGCCGCCGGGGTCATCCCGAGCCGCTCCATTACGACCGGGCCGGGCGCCGAAGCCCCGAACCACTCGATCGAGACGCTTTCGTCCACCCACCTCTCCCAGCCCTGGGCGACGCCGGCCTCGACCGATACCGACGGGACGCCCGGCGGCAGCACGAGCGCGCGGTAGTCCTCGTCCTGCGCCGCGAACAACTCGAGACTCGGCATCGAGACGACCCGCGCGGCCAGTCCCTCGCGAGCGAGCAGCTCGCGGGCGGCGAGCGCGACATGGACCTCGGAGCCGGTACCGACCAGGACGACGTCGGGCTGCCAGGCGCCGCCCGTCAGCACGTATCCGCCGTGCAGCAGCCCGTCGGCGGGGGCCAGCTCCGCGCGGTCGAGCCCCGGCAGCCCCTGGCGGCTGAGCACCAGGCAAGCCGGCCCCGCGACCAGCTCGAGCGTCGCCTGCCACGCGACCGTTGCCTCGGCGGCGTCGCACGGCCGGATCACGGTCAGGCCGGGAATCGCCCGGAGCGCCGCCAGGTGCTCGATCGGCTGGTGGGTCGGCCCGTCCTCGCCGACGGCGACCGAGTCGTGGGAGAAGACCCACGCGACCGGTAGGCCCATCAGCGCCGACAGCCGGATCGCCGGGCGCATGTAGTCGGAGAACTGCAGGAACGTCGAGCCGTACGGCCGCATGATCCCGCCGTGAAGCGCAAGCCCGTTGACGGCGGCCGCCATCGCGTGCTCGCGCACGCCCCAGTGGATGTTGCGGCCCGCGGCCGCCCGGCTGTAGTGGGGCTCGCCGTCGAACCTGGTGCCGACGCTCGCGGCGAGGTCCGCGGAGCCCCCGACCATCGTCGGCACGAACGGGGCCAGCGCCTGCATCGCGTTGCCGCTCGCGACGCGTGTCGCGACCTTGGCGCCGTCCGGGACCGGGGCGCGCGCGGCCGTCTGGAGTGCCTCCGCGAGCCCCTGGAGGGGGCGGCCCGCCTGTGCGCTCTCCCACTCGGCCGAAGCGACCGGGGAGGAGGCCCGCCACTCCGCCATGCCCCGTTCCCACTCGCTCTCCAGGCGCGCGCCGCGCCGACGTGCGTCGAACGCCTCGTAGACAGCGGCCGGGACGTGGAACTCCTGGTCGGCATCCCGGCCGAGCGCGAGCTTCGCGCCGCGGGCCTCGTCCTCGCCGAGCGCCGCGCCGTGCGCAGCGGCGGTCCCGGCCTTCGTCGGAGCGCCGTAGCCGATCACCGAGCGCACCGCGATCAGCGACGGGCGTTCGTCCTCGGCGATCGCGAGCGCGATCGCGTGGCGCAGCGACGGGAGGTCGTTGACGTCCTCGACCCGCTCGAAGTGCCAGCCGTACGCGGCGAAGCGGGCCCCGACGTCCTCGCGGCCGAAGCTCAGGTCGGTGGCGCCGTCGATCGTGATCCCGTTGTCGTCGTAGAGGTAGACCAGCCGCCCGAGGCCGAGCTGGCCGGCGAGCGACGCCGCCTCAGAGCTGATCCCCTCCATCAGATCGCCGTCGGAACAGAGCGCGTAGATCCGGTGGTCGCACACGTGCGAGCCGTAGCGTTCGCGCAGGAACCGCTCGGCGAGCCCCATCCCGACGCCGTTGGCGAACCCCTGGCCGAGCGGCCCGGTGGTCGTCTCGACGCCGGGCGTCAGACCGTGCTCCGGATGCCCCGGGGTCCGCGAGTCCCACTGGCGGAAGGACTTGAGGTCCTCAAGCGAGAGCTCGTAGCCCGACAGGTGCAGCGCCGCGTACAGCAGCATCGACCCGTGGCCCGCCGACAGCACGAACCGGTCGCGGTCGGGCCACGCAGGATCGGCCGGGTTGTGTCGCATCACCTGCGCGAACAGGAGGTACGCAACGGGCGCCATCGCCATCGGCATCCCCGGGTGACCGCTGTTCGCGCGCTGCACGGCGTCGATCGCGAGCGTGCGGATCGTGTCGACGCAGTTCTGGTCGAGGTCGGCGAGGCGGTCGAGCGATCGGGCATCCTGCTTGATGGCGAGCGATGTCGGAGGTGTCATGGCCCGGATCTTGCTCCGCGCCCCGGACGTGTCATCTGCCACGAGCGACGATCGGATAGCGTGCCGCCCGTGACCGACGCGGTCCGCACCCCGGACGAGCTCCTCGACCACCTCCCGGACTTCCCGTTCAGCTCGTCCTTCCGGCAGTGGGACGGCCTGCGGCTGGCGCACCTCGACGAGGGCGACGGGCCGCCGGTGGTGTTCTTCCACGGCGAGCCGACGTGGTCGTTCTTGTGGCGCAAGGTGATGTCGCCGGTGCTCGACGCGGGCTACCGCTGCATCGCGCCGGACCTGCCGGGATTCGGGCGCTCGGACAAGCCGACCGACCTCGAGTGGTACTCCTACGACCGCCACGTGGCGAGCGTCGCGCCGCTGCTCGAGGAGCTCGACGTCCGCGATGCGACGGTCGTCGTCCACGACTGGGGCGGGCCGATCGGGCTGCGGCTGGCGGTGGAGCACCCGGACCGGATCTCGCGGATGGTGATCCTCGACACCGGCCTGTTCACCGGCCACCAGCAGATGAGCGAGGCGTGGATCGCGTTCAGGAACTTCGTCGAGCGGACCGACGACCTTCCCGTCGGGTTCCTCGTCCGCGGCGCGTGCAAGCGCGACCCGAGCGACGCGGTGATCGCCGCCTACGACTCCCCGTACCCGAACCCCGAGTCGAAGGCCGGCGCCCGCGCGTTCCCCCTGATGCTGCCGACCTCACCGAAAATGCCCGGCGCGCAGGCCGGGCAGCAGGTGCTCGAGGCGCTCCGCTCAGACGTGCGTCAGAAGCTGGTGCTGTGGGCCGACTCGGACCCGGTTCTGACCCTGGAGACCGGCGAGCGGTTCGCCGACGCGCTCGGAACCGAGGTCGGCCACGTGATCGCCGACGCGAGCCACTTCCTGCAGGAGGACGCGGGGGATGAGATCGGCCGACTGATCGCGGAGTGGCTCGAGGCGTAGGGGGGCTTCATGCGGGCAGTGGGCGCGGCGCTCGCGAGTGCGGCTGAGACAACAGACCCGCTCTCGCGGCGCACGTGCGTCATGCGAGCGTCGTTTTCCGGGGCTGAGATGACAGACCTCGGACCTTCCGAGGGGGTGTGTCATGCCGGCGTCGGTCCCCCGTTGCGGGGGGGCCGAAACCGCAGGGCCGGGCCGAGGCGTAGGGGGCGCGCCCGAGAGCGCGCCCCCAGCACAACCTCTAGACGGCTTCCTTCTCGCGCTCGGCGGCCGCGGCGTCGTCGCCGTTGGTGGCGATCGGCGCTGGCGCGTCGGGCGCGGCGGCGGCCGGAGCGGGCGCTTCGGGCTCGGCGGGCGCTGCAGGCTCGGCGGGCTCGGCGGGCGCCGCGGGCGCCGCGGCCTCAGCGGGCGCCGCAGCAGCCGCCACCTCATCCGCACCCTCGATCGTCCGCTTCATCCGCTGCTCGTACGCCGCGCGTGCGGTGTGGTCCGGGTGGGTCATCACGTCGCCGCCCGACGCCGAGTTGAGCGCGTCACGGGCCTTCAGCGGCAGCAGCGCGCCGAGCCTCGACATCGCGTTCATCCGCTTGGGCACGTAGACCTCATAGCGACCGGTCTGTAACGCCTCGACGATCGCATCGGCGACATCCTCCGGCTCCGGGGTCTTGATCCCGCGCAGCGGCGCGAGGCCCGAGTAGAGCTCGGTGTTCACGCCGATCGGCATCACGACGGAGACGTCGATCGGCGTCCCGGCGTACTCAAGGCGGATCGACTCGGTCAGGCCGACGACCGCGAACTTGGTCGCGCAGTACGTGGCGAGGTGCGAGACGCCGGCCTTGCCGGCGATCGATGCGATGTTGACCAGGTGGCCGCGACCGCGAGCGGTGAACCGCTCCAGCGCGATCTTCGAGCCGATGATCACGCCGTGCACGTTGATGTCGACCAGCCGCTCGGCGGTCGCGTCGGCCTCCTCGACGAGCGCGTTGATCGGCATGATCCCGGCGTTGTTGATCAGGACGTCGAGCGGGCCGAGACGATCCTCGACCTGGTCGATGAAGGCGGTGAAGCTCGCGCGGTTGGTGACATCGAGCGGAAGGCCGATCGCGCCGGAGCCGAGTTCCGCGGCGGTCTGCTCCGCCAGCGGCGCCTCGATGTCCCCGATCGCGACGCGCGCGCCCTGGGCGAGCAGCGCCTTCGCGGTCGCGCGGCCGATCCCCCGACCCCCGCCGGTGATCGCGATCGTCTGCCCGGCGAGTGAGCGTGGAACCTTGGCCATCGAATCTGTCCTCCTCCGTCCTCGGGTTGTCCCGTTAGACGGTATCGGCTCGCGGGCGCAGGTTGCCGCCCGCTAGCCGTCGGAGTGGGAGTGCCCGCCCCCGCCGTCGCCCCCGCCGTTGCCCCCGCGGTCGCCCCCGCCCGAGTCCATTCGACGGCTCGCATCATGACCCGATGCGTGGTCCTGGCCCTGAGCGCGCTCACCGGAGTCGCCGTGAAAGTTGCCGCCGTCGTGCTGGTTGGTCGGGGGCAGGGTGTTCGAGACGGATTGGGGCGCGGGCGC
>DASXDA010000092.1:0-8904 GCA_036490875.1 Solirubrobacteraceae bacterium | reverse complement strand
CGCGGCGCGGTCGCGCTCGTCGTCCAGAGGCCGCTGAGCCTCGGAGTCCCCGAGCTCCAGGTGGACGACGTCCGCGCCGCGATGGCGCCCGCCGCAGCGAGCTTCTACGGCGATCCGACGGCCGCGCTCGAGGTCGTCGGGATCACCGGCACCAATGGCAAGACGACGACAGCGTTCCTGGTTCGTGCGCTGCTCGAAGCAGGTGGCCGCCAGACCGGCCTGCTCGGCACCGTCAAGAGCGTGGTCGGCGGCGCCGAGCACGAGGTCGAGCGGACCACGCCGGAGGCGATCGACCTCCAGCGCACGTTTCGCCAGATGCTGGACGAAGGCGATCGGGCGTGCGCGATGGAGGTCTCCTCGCACGCGCTCGAGCTCCACCGGGCCGACGCGATCCACTTCGCCGCGGCGATCTTCACCAACGTGAGCAGGGACCATCTCGACTTCCACCCGACGATGGAGGACTACTTCCTCGCCAAACGCCGGCTCTTCACCGAAGCGGACACGCGGAGCGCGGTCATCAACGTCGACGACCCCTATGGCGCGCGGCTCGCGCAAGAGCTCGAGCGAACCGTCACGTTCGGGCTCGATGCCGACGCCGTCTACCGTGCGACCGATGTCCAGACCGGCCTCGACGGATCGAGCTTCACCGTCAACGGGCCGGACGGCGCCATCGAGCTGCGCTCGCCGCTGCGCGGAACGTTCAACGTCTACAACGTGCTCGGCGCGTTCGCGACCGCGCGCACGCTTGGGATCAAGGCCAACGCCGCCGCCGCCGCGATCGAGACTGCGGGGCAGGTGCCGGGGCGGTTTCAGACGATCGACGAGGGCCAGGGGTTCGCGGTGCTCCTCGACTACGCCCACACCCCGGATTCGCTCGAGAACGTGTTGACGGCCGCGCGGGCGCTGACGGCCGGCCGCGTGCACGTCGTGTTCGGCGCGGGCGGGGACCGGGATACCGGGAAGCGACCGCTGATGGGGGAGATCGCATCGAGGCTCGCGGACCGCGTGATCGTGACCTCGGACAACCCCCGCTCGGAACGTCCCGAGGCGATCATCGACCAGATCCTCGTGGGAATCCGTCCCGCCCACCCGGACGTCGAGCACAACCCCGACCGCCGCGAGGCGATAGCGACCGCGATCCACACCGCCGCGCCCGGAGACGTGGTCGTGATCGCGGGCAAGGGTCACGAGCAGGGCCAGGAGTTCGAGGGCGGTCGCAAGCTGCCGTTCGACGATGCGACCGTCGCACGCGAGGCATTGAGGAGCACGGCGCTCACTGGGAGCCGGACGGACTCCGGATGAGGAGCTGGAGCCCCGAGCAGATCGCGCAGGCGGCCGGCGCGCGCCTCTTGTCGGTGGCCACGAACGGCTCCGGCCCCGAGCGCGCGGTCGTCGACTCCCGCGACGCCGGCCCGGGCGCGCTGTTCGTCGGGGTGCGCGGTACGCGAGCCGACGGAGGTCAATACGCGACCGACGTGCTCCGCGACGGAGCGTGGGGGGTGCTGACGTCCGGCGAGCACGCCGAAACTGCCGCCGAGCACTCGGCCGCGGGGGTCGTGCTCGCCGCCGACGATCCGCTGGTCGCCCTTCAACGGCTCGCCACCGCGTGGCGGCGCGAGCTCGGCGCGGCCGTGATCGGCGTGACCGGCTCGACCGGAAAGACCTCGACCAAGGACCTGCTGCTCGCCGTGCTCGCCCCACACCGCCGTACCGTCGCGTCGCGCGGCAACTTCAACACCGAGGTCGGCCTTCCGCTCGAGATCCTCGCGGCCCCGGCGGGCACGGAGGTGCTGGTGCTCGAGATGGCGATGCGAGGCGCCGGCCAGATCGCCGAGCTCGCCGCGATCGCGGAGCCGGACGTCGGCGTGATCGTCAGCGTCGGCCCCGTCCACCTCGAGCTGCTGGGGTCGCTCGACGCGATCGCGGCCGCGAAGGCGGAGCTTCTAGCCGGGCTGGCGGCGGGCGCGACCGCCGTCGTCCCGGCCGGCGAGCCGCTGCTCGAGCGTCATCTCAGAGACGACCTCGAGACGGTCACATTCGGCGATGAGGGAGACGTCAGGCTGCTCGGCAGCGAGCCGGGCCGGGTCGAGATCGGAGTCGGCGGCGAGCGGATCGCGCTGCGCGTCAACTTCGAGCAGGCCCATCTCCGCGACAACCTGCTCGCCGCGGTGGCGGCGGCGCGCGCCGTGGGGGCAACCCCCTCGGGATCGGTCGAGCTGGCGCTGTCGCCGGGCCGCGGGCAGCGCGCTCAGCTCACCGGGGACGTGATGTTGATCGACGACTGCTACAACGCCAACCCGATGTCGATGCGCGCCGCCCTCGACGAGCTCGCCGCGACGGCGCGCCGCGATCACCGTGACCGTCGGGTGGCGGTGCTCGGCGACATGCTCGAGCTCGGCGAGACCGAGCGCCAGTTGCATGAGCGGATCGGCGAGCACGCGGCCGAGGCCGGTGTCGACCTGCTGATCACCGTGGGGCCGCTGGCGCATTCGATCGGAGCCGGCTACGGCGGGAGCGCCCACTCGGTTCCCGACGCTGCAGCCGCGGCCGAGCTGGTGCCGGGTCTGCTGCGGCCCGGTGACGTGGTCCTCGTGAAAGGCTCGCGGGGCGTCGGGCTGGAGCTCGTCTGCCGCACGCTGTCGCCCGAGGACCGTGCCGGCTGATGGGCTCCGCGTCCGGGCGGATCCTGATCGCGGGGACCGCGTCCCTGCTGATGTGCCTGTTCCTGAGCCCGAAGTTCATCCAGTTCGTCCGCCGCAGGGAATTTGGGCAGAACATTCGGGAGGAAGGACCCCAGGGACACCAGACGAAGGCGGGCACGCCGACCCTCGGTGGGATCGTGATCATGGTCGCGTTCGCGGTCCCGTTCCTGATCCTCACCGACTACCGGTGGGAGTCGATCGGCGTGTTCGGCGCCGCGATCGCCTGCGCGCTGCTCGGGTTCGCCGACGACTACACGAAGATCGCGAAGCGGCGCTCGCTCGGGCTACGGGCGCGAACGAAGCTCGTCGTCACGGTTCTGATCTCCGTCGGCCTGTGGTACATCGCGACGCAGAAGGCGCATATCTCGACGTCGGTCCGGATCAGATTCATCGATGGCTCGATCGACCTCGGGCCGCTGTATCCGGTGTTCATCTACCTCGTCGTCGCCGGGACCACCAGCGGTGTCAACCTCGCCGACGGGCTCGACGGGCTCGCGGCGGGCTGCGTCGCGATCACGCTGCTCGCGTACATCGGGATCACCTTCATCACGACCGGCGAGAAGGACCTGACGCTGCTGGCGGCGTGCTTGGTCGGCGCGTGCATCGGCTTCCTGTGGTTCAACAGCTTTCCGGCGAGCATCTTCATGGGGGACACGGGCTCGCTCGGGTTAGGTGGCGCGGTCGCCGGACTCGCGGTGATGACCAACACGACCCTGCTCCTGTTCTTCCTCGGCGGGATCTTCGTACTCGAGGCGCTGTCGGTCCTGATCCAGGTGATCTCCTTCCAGACGTTCCGCAAGCGTG
This sequence comes from Solirubrobacteraceae bacterium, assembly GCA_036490875.1. GTDB lineage: Bacteria > Actinomycetota > Thermoleophilia > Solirubrobacterales > Solirubrobacteraceae > Palsa-465. The sequence continues at coordinate 5,398 of DASXDA010000092.1, read as the reverse complement.
TGTTCCTGATGGCGCCGATCCACCACCATTTCGAGCTGCTCGGCTGGTCGGAGACGAAGATCATCCTCCGGTTCTGGATCGTCGCCGCGGCCTTCTGCGCCGTCGGCTTCACGGTGTATCAGCTGAGCATCCGCGGCTGACCGTGCCGGGCAGCGCTAAGCCGCGGCCGGCGCTTCCGGGGGGACCCTACGCAGTGCTCGGTCTGGCGCGCTCCGGCGTGTCCGTGGCGCTGGCGCTTCGCGCCCGCGGAGAGGAGGTGATCGGTTGCGATGCGGGCGCGAGCACTGACCCCCGCCTGGCGGAGTCCGCACGGAGGCTTTTGGACGCCGGCGTCGAAGTAAGGCTGGATGCGTCAGGCGTCGCTCTTGCCGCCCGAGCCCGGACGCTCATCAAGAGCCCCGGCGTACCCCAGTCGGCCCCGCTCGTCGCGGCCGCGAGGAGCCGTGGCATCCCCGTGCTGGGGGAGCTCGAGATCGCCTGGCGGCTGCTCTCCAGCGAGTTCGTGGCGGTGACCGGCACGAACGGCAAGACCACCACCACCGAGTGGATCGGTCACATCCACCGGGCAGCAGGGCTTCCGGTGGCAGTTGCGGGCAACGTCGGCACCGCCGTGTCGTCGCTGATCGATGAGATCGACAGCGACACCACGGTCATATGCGAGGCGTCCTCGTTCCAGCTCGAGGACACCGAGGCGTTCGCGCCCGAGGCGGCGCTGCTGCTGAACCTCGAGCCGGACCACCTCGACCGGCACGCGAGTATGGAGGCGTACACGGCCGCCAAGCTCCGGATCTTCGCCAACCAGGGGCCAACGGACATCGCGGTGATCCCGCCGCGCGGGATCGACGTGACGACCCGCGCGAGCGTGATCCATTACGGCGACGGACTCGAGCGCGAGCTCGCCGACGAGATCGCGCTTCCCGGAGAGCACAACCGCGAGAACGGGATGGCCGCGGCGGCGACCTGCCTGGCGCGCGGGATCGACCGCGACGCGGTCGCCGAGGGCCTGCGCACGTTCCAGGGCGTCATGCACAGGCTCGAGCGGATCGGCGAGGTCGGCGGCGTCGCCTGGGTCAACGACTCGAAGGCGACGAACGTCGCGAGCACGATCGTCGCGCTGCAGGCGTTCGCGGGCGGCGTCCATCTGATCGCGGGAGGACGCGGGAAAGGCCAGGACTTCTCGCCGCTGGTGCCGCTCGTGCGGGACCGGTGCCGCGCCGTGTACCTGGTCGGCGAGGCCACGCCCGAGCTCGCGGCCGCACTCGAGCCGGCCGGGGTCGAGCTGATCGATGCGGGCGACCTCCCCGGCGCGGTGGCCGATGCGCGCCAGCGAGCGTGGATCGGCGAAACGGTGCTGCTCTCGCCGGCGTGCGCGAGCTATGACCAGTACCGGGATTTCGAGGCCCGCGGCGAGGCCTTTCGCGCACTAGTGGAGGGCCTCGAGTGAGCTCGGCGGCAGCGTCCGCATCCACGCAGGCCGGCGGTCGCCAGCGAGCGACCACGACCAAGCGGGTGGCTCCGCCGCTGGAGCACCGGATGCTGCTCACGGCGACGCTGTGCCTGCTCGCGTTCGGCGCTGTGATGGTCTACAGCGCATCCTCGCCGCTCGGCGTGCTCAGCGGCCACAGCGGGACCGGGACCACCGACTTCGTCCGCTATCTGATGTTCGGTGCGATCGGGCTCGTCGGGATGCACATCCTCTCCCGCGGCGGGGTGACGCTGTTTCAGCGGCGGCTGGTCACGCTGCTGCTGTTCGTCTCGTTCGTGCTGCTCCTGCTGGTGCTGATACCAGGGTTCGGCGTCTCGGTGAACGGGGCCCGGCGGTGGTTCGCGGCCGGCCCGATCCAATTTCAGCCGTCCGAGCTGATGAAACTCGCGCTCGTCCTGTACGTCGCCCGCTACCTGTCCGAGCACCCGAAGCGGATGCGGGGGTTCAAGGAGGCGGTCGCGCCGATCGCAGTGATCGCGGCCCCGGCCTGCCTGCTCGTGGTCGTCGAGCCCGACCTCGGCACGACGCTGGTGATCGCGTTCGCGGTCGGGACGCTGCTAGTCGCCGCCGGGATGACGAAGCGACACCTCGGCCTGCTCGCGGCGATCGCCGTCGGGGGCGTGGCGCTGCTGGCGATCGCGCAGCCGTATCAGCGCGCCCGGCTCACCTCGTTCCTGCACCCCTGCGCGACCGAGGCGAAGTCGAGCACCGGCTACCAGTCGTGCCAGGGCCAGATCGCGCTGGGCTCGGGTGGCTTGGTTGGCGTCGGCCTCGGCCGCTCGGTCCAGAAGACCTTCTACCTGCCCGAGGCTCAGACCGACTTCATCCTCGCCGTGATCGGCGAGGAACTCGGTGTGCTCGGGATCTTCGGGGTCGTCTTCTTGTACGGGATGATCGCCTACGCCGGGCTGCGCACGGCCCGGCGGGCGCGCGACCGGTATGCCAAGCTGCTGGCGACGGGGCTGACCTCTTTGATCCTGTGCCAGGGACTGCTCAACATCTTCGTGGTGCTCGGGCTCGCGCCGCTGACGGGCGTTCCGCTGCCGTTCATCTCGTACGCGCCGACGAACCTCTGCATCATGCTCGCGGCGGTCGGGCTGCTGCTGAACATCGCGCGCCCGGGAGCCAGCCGCCTGCGCCTCATACACGGACCCTCAGGTGAGCGGGCCCAGGATCGTGATCGGCGCCGGCGGGACCGCCGGGCACGTGGTGCCGGCGCTCGCGGTCGCGGACGCGCTGCGGGCTGACGGCGCCGAGGTCGTATTCGTCGGCGGCGAGCGGGCCGAGCGCGAGCTGGTCCCCAAGGCCGGCTACGAGCTCCACGTGCTGCGGGTCGAGCCGCTGCCGCGGAGCAAGCCGCTGAAGGCGGCCGGCGCGGCGCTGACCGACGCCGTCGCGGTCCGGAGCGCGTCGCAGCTGCTCGGGTCGCTGAGCCCGGACGCGGTGCTCGGCGCGGGCGGCTACGTGTCGGGCCCGGTCGGGATGGTCGCCGCGATGCGGCGGATCCCGCTGGTGCTGATGGAGGCCGACAGCCACCTCGGACTCACGAACCGGCTGCTCGCCCGGTTCGCGCGGCGGGTGTGCCTGTCGTTCCCGATCGAGGGGCGCACCGGGCCGCGCTACCGGGTCACCGGCCGGCCCGTCCCGGCCCCCGCGACCGACCGCGGAGCCGCGCGAGCGCGGTTCGGGATCGATCCCGCCGAAACCTGCGTGCTCGTGTTCGGCGGGTCGCAGGGAGCGTGGTCGATCAACCAGGCGTCGGTTGAGGCGTTCGCTGGGGGCGGGCGGGCCGGCATCCACGTGCTGCACGCCGCCGGAGAGCGCGACCTACCGCGCCTGCGAGCGCCCGGACCGCACTACGACCTGCGCGGATACATCTCGGAGTTCGGCGACGCGCTGCTCGCGAGCGACCTCGTCGTCTCGCGCGCTGGCGGCTCGATCTTCGAGATCGCCGCACACGGCCGGCCGGCCGTGCTGATCCCGTACCCGTACGCGACCGCGGACCACCAGGCGTTCAACGCCCGCTATATGGAGGACGCCGGAGCCGCGCTCGTGATCCCCGACCGCGAGCTCAGCGGGGCCCGGCTCGCGCACGAGGTCGGCTCGCTGCTCGCGGACGCCCCCCGGTTAGGCGCGATGGCCCGCGCATCCGCCGAGCTCGCGCGCCCCGACGCGGCGCGCGAAGTGGCGGCGGAGCTGCTGGCCGGGGCAGGCGCGGCCCGAGCCGCCGGTCAGTAGGGCTGGCTCGGGTACCCCGGGCCGAGCTGGCCGTTCGCCCGCGATGCAAGTCCGAGTGCGCCGGCCACCCAGAAATTGCCCGGCGCCGGCCCACCGTTGCACTTTCCGGTGCTGTTGCCCGGAGGCGAGGTCCACAGGAACGCGTCGACGCCGGCGAACGGCCGCCCTGTCATCGGATCGATTGGATTGGTGCTCGGCAGCGGCCCGAGGCCGCGGCCGGGAGGGTTACAGAGGACTTGGATGCCCTGCGTCGAGGGGTGGCGGTTGAGCAGTGGCCCGCGGCCGTTGGTGGCGGTGTTGACGATGAAGTGCGCGCCGCCGGTCATCCGCGACACGCGCTGGCCCCACCTGATCTCCTTGATCGTCCAGTTGTTGTGCGTGTCGTTGGTGAAGAAGCCTCTGATCGTGCGAACCCCCGAGGCGTTCAGCACCTTCGCCGTGTAGCTGGGGTTGTTGCCGTCCGAATACCCTGCCTCCAGGTACGTGACGGTGTGCGGCAGCGAACCGAGCACCCTGGCCTCGTAGCGCAGCAGGGCCTCCCACCCGGGGAGTGCGCCCCTCCTCTGCACGCACCTCGAGGCGCCGATCGCGTCAATCTCGAGCAGGAACACGACGGGCCGGTTGCCGGTCGCCTGCGCGGTCTCGTTGACCTGCCGGCGGAACGACGGACCGGCTGCCGCAACCTGGCGCGGCGATGGGCAGCGGGGGACGGTCGGATGCAGGAAGTACGTGTCGAGGACGGGGATCGAGCCTGGGTCGGCGGTGAAGTTGTGGCAGAACAGCTTCTGAGCCTGGCTGTAGACGGCGCCAGGGCCGCCGCCGCCGACGTAGCTGCTGAGGCGCTGGGCCTCGGGCTGGCTGGCGATCTTCTTCAGCAGGGTTACCTTGGACTCGAGGCTCGGGCGCTTTGCCAGCGCCTTGGGCAGCGGCCCCTGCTCGAAGCTCACCCAGGAGTAGCCGTCCGTGTAGGCCTTCGGATTCAGGCCGACCAGCGGTGCGATCGCGCTCGCGGCGGAGCCGTGTCTAGGCCCATCGACGAAGAACCGTGCCCCCGTCAGGGGGCTGGACCCCGGCGCCGCCGGGAGCATCAACGGGTTCGACGGCGCACGCGTCCCGGGGTACGGGTCTCTGCATTGCTGGCGCAGCGCGGACTGTGCGCCGCCGCTGGCGGCCGCGGCGGCGGACCCGATGGCGACGACAGCCACGATCGCCGCGGCCAGAGCGACGGCACCCATCGCCGGGCGCCCGACGGACATCGGCCCTCTCACCACCTAACGGTCACGCCATCGACCGTCCCGGTAGCGGCGGAGCCAGCCGTCGCCTGCCTCGGCACGCCCGGAGTATCGGTAGGGGGCGCGCCACTGGTACGGCTGGCTCGGGAACCCCGGGCCGAGCCTCTGGTTCGCGCGCCGCCGGAGACCGTCCGGCCGAGATCGCGGGCACCTCGAATGCCAGGGCGATTGCAATCAAACAACTCGCCCCGAGCAAGAACCCCAGGCGTCCCCTACTCATCGAAATCAGTGTCGCACGGCCCCGAGGCGAACTCAAGGTCCCGCCGCCGATAGCCTCGCGGCCGATGGCGGCTGACGACTGGTCCTCCCGACGGCTTCACTTCGTCGGCATCGGCGGCGCCGGGATGAGCGGCCTGGCGCTGATCGCCCACGCGCTCGGCGC
>DASXDA010000091.1:0-42413 GCA_036490875.1 Solirubrobacteraceae bacterium | reverse complement strand
CAGGACCCGGCGGACCCCCCGGCTTGACAGAGCCGCGAGCATCCCGCCCGTGAACCCCCGCACCGACCCCGCCTCCGCGCCCGAGCTCCGGCGGTGGCTGGCCGCCGAGCTCGGCGTTTCGTCGAATGAGCTGCGGATCGAGCCGCTCTCCTCGCGCGGGGACTCGAACCTGATGTACGAGGTCGATGCCGGCGGCCTGCAGTTGGTGCTCCGGCTCCCGCCGACCGTGAAGAACGACCGCTCCGCGCACGACGTGCTGCGCGAGCACCGGATGCTCGAGGCGCTCGAGCACACCGACGTGCCCCATCCGAGACCGGTCGTGGCTTGCGACGACGAGCGCATCGCCGGTCGCCCGTTCTACGTGATGGGCTTCGTCGAGGGCTTCAGTCCCTCTCCCCCGCCCCCGGCGCCGTGGTCCGATCTCCAGGACGTCCGTCGCGATCTCGGGCTGCGCGCCGCGGAGGCGCTGGCTGACCTGTCGCTCGTCGACTACGCGGCGGTCGGGCTCGAGGAGTTCGGGCGGCCGGAGGGGTTCCTGGCCCGGCAGGTCCCCCGCTGGCTGCGCCAGCTCGACAGCACCTCCGCGCGCGAGCTACCCGGGCTGCGCGATGTCGGCGCGTGGCTCGAGGAGCACCGCCCGCCGGATCGCCCCCCGGGAATCGTCCACGGCGACTATCACCTCCGCAATGTGATGTTTGCCCCGGATCCGCCCGGCCGCGTGGTCGCGATCGTCGACTGGGAGATGTCGACGATCGGCGACCCGATGCTCGATCTCGGGGCGCTGCTGGCGACCTGGTCGCAACCGGGCGAGGAGGTGTTCATGAACGCGAGCATGACCGACTGGCCGGGGATGGCCACGCGGGAGGAGATCGCGACGGCGTACGAGCGGCGCGCCGGTCGCCCGCTGGAGCACCTCCAGTACTACATGGCGCTCGCGCTGTTCAAGCTCGCCTGCATCCTCGAGGGTTCCTACGCGCGGCTGCTCGCGGGTACCAGCGAGCACGCCGGGCACCAGTCGTATGAAACTCTCGTCCCGATGATGGTCCGCCGCGCGCAGGCGATCGTGGCGGGCGAGCTGGCGCTCTAGAAAGGAGCAAGGGTTGACGACAGCAGCGGAGCTCTTCGACTTGAGTGGGAAGGTCGCGCTGGTGACCGGCGGGAGCCGTGGGCTCGGCCGCGAGATGGTGCTCGCGTTCGCACGCGCGGGCGCCGACGTGGTGATCGCGAGCCGCAAGCTCGACGCGTGCGAGTCGCTCGCCCGCGAGGTCGAGGCGATCGGCCGCCGCGCGCTGCCGGTCTCCGCCCACGCCGGGAAATGGGACGAGCTGGATCAGCTCGCCGATCGTGCCTATGACCACTTCGGACGCGTCGACATCCTCGTCAACAACGCCGGGATCTCGCCGCTGTTCGAGTCGCTCGACACGCTCAGCGAGGAGCTGTTCGACAAGGTCATGAACCTCAACTTCAAGGGACCGTTCCGGCTCGCGGCGAGCGTCGGCACCCGGATGGCGGAGGGCGATGGCGGCTCGATCATCAACATCTCGAGCACCGCGTCGCTGCGACCACACTGGGCGCTGATGCCGTACGCCTCGGCGAAGTCCGCACTGAACGTGATGACCGAGGCGTTCGCCGGCGCGTTCGGCCCCAAGGTCCGTGTCAACGCGATCGCACCCGGTACCTTCCTCACCGACATCTCGAAGGCCTGGGACATGGACTCTTTTGCGAAGATCTCCGCCGACTTCCCGATCGACCGCGGCGGTGAGCCGCAGGAGATCGTCGGCCTAGCCCTGTTCCTTGCCAGTGACGCCTCCAGCTACATGACGGGCTCGACCGTGGTGATCGACGGCGGCGCGATGTGGGGCAGGCGGAGGCCGACCGGATGAGCACGAGCGGACGCGGCGGGCCGCTCGCCGGCGTCAAGGTGATCGAGCTGGCCGGGATCGGCCCTGGGCCGTTCGGCGCGATGGTGCTGGCCGACCTCGGGGCGGAGGTGATCCGGGTGGATCGCGCCGCTGAGGCCGGCAAGGCGGCGGCTGGGACGGACGCGCTCAACCGCAGCCGGCCGTCGATCGCGATCGACCTCAAGAATCCCGCGGCGGCGGGGCTCGTGCTCGACCTGGTCGAGCGGGCGGATGCGCTGATCGAGGGGTTTCGTCCCGGCGTCGCCGAGCGGCTCGGCATCGGCCCGGAGCCGTGCCTCGAGCGCAACCCGCGACTCGTCTACGGCCGGATGACCGGATGGGGCCAGGACGGCCCGTACGCGTCGATGCCGGGCCACGACATCAACTACATCGCGCTGTCGGGCGCGCTCGCGGCGATCGGCGACAGCGACCAGCCGCCGACGATCCCGCTCAACCTCGTCGGGGACTTTGGCGGCGGCGGGATGCTGCTCGCGGTCGGAGTGCTGGCGGGGATCATCAGCGCCCGCCAGACCGGACGCGGACAGGTCGTGGACGCGGCGATGACCGACGGCTCGGCGCTGCTGATGACGCTGATCTACGGGCTGCTGGGCGGCGGCGCCTGGACGCTCGCGCGCTCCTCGAACCTGCTCGACGGCGGGGTGCCTTTCTATGACACCTACGAGGTCGCTGATGGCCACATCTCGGTCGGGGGGCTCGAGCCGCAGTTCCACGCGGCGATGATCGAGCGGATGGGCCTCGCGGACCTCGACCCGGCACGCCAGTACGACCCCGGGAGCTGGGACTCGACACGCGAGCTGCTGACCGAGGAGTTCCGCAAGCGCACCCGCGCCGAGTGGGAGGAGCTGTTCCTCGGCAGCGAGGTGTGCATCGCGCCGATCCTCGACATGTCCGAGGCACCGGAGCATCCCCACAACAAGGCGCGCGGGACCTTCCAGGAGCTCGACGGCCACACCGTCCCCGCCCCCGCGCCGCGGTTCAGCGCGACCCCGCCTGCGCCGGCCACCCCCGCGCCGGTGCCGGGCGCCGACACGCGCGCGGTGCTCGAGTCCTGGGGCCTCGGCGACCGCGTCGAGCAGCTGCTCGCGGACGGCGTCGCGCGGCAGGCCTGAGTTCCCGGGCGGGCGTGCGGAGGAACGCTCGCGTAGAGGTCTCTATCGTCGTCTGCCGATGGCAGCCCGCGAGGACATCCGCAACATCGGCATCGTCGCCCACGTCGACCACGGTAAGACGACGCTCGTCGACGCCCTGCTGTGGCAGGCGGGTGCGTTCCGCGACGGCCAGCACGTCGCCGACCGGGTGCTCGACTCGATGGATCTCGAGCGCGAGAAGGGAATCACGATCCTCGCCAAGAACACCGCCGTCCACTACGGCGGGGTCAAGCTCAACATCGTCGACACGCCCGGCCACGCCGACTTCGGCGGGGAAGTGGAAAGAGGGTTGACGATGGTGGACGGGGTGCTGCTGCTGGTCGACGCGAGCGAGGGTCCGCTCCCACAGACGCGATTCGTCCTGCGAAAGGCGCTTGAGGCGCGCCTGCCGGTGATCCTCGTCGTCAACAAGATCGACCGCCCCGACGCCCGCGTCGGCGAGGTCGTCGACGAGGTCTACGAGCTGTTCCTCGATCTCGACGCGGACGAGTCGCAGATCGAGTTCCCGATCGTCTACACGAACGCGAAGGCGGGCCAGGCGTCGCTCGACCCCGAGGCCCCCGGGACCGACCTCGGGCCGCTGTTCGAACTGCTGGTCTCGCATGTCCCCCCGCCCGAGTACGACCCCGATCACCTGCTGCAGGCGCACGTCACGAACCTCGATGCTTCCCCGTACGTCGGGCGGCTCGCGATCTGCCGCGTGCGGAATGGGACGATCCGCCAGGGCGAGACGGTCGCCTGGTGCCGGGCCGACGATCGAATCGAGGCGGTAACGGTCAGCCAGCTGTACGTGACCGAGGCGCTGGACCGCGTCGAGGCCGACGAGGCGGGCCCCGGCGAGATCATCTGGGTCGCCGGGATCCCCGAGATCATGATCGGCGAGACGCTCGCCGCCGCCGAGGACCCGAGCCCGCTACCGGTGATCAAGGTCGACGAGCCGTCGCTGTCGATCACGATCGGGATCAATACCTCACCGCTCGCGGGACAGGACGGCGACAAGCTGACCGCCGGCCAGCTCAAGGCCCGGCTCGACCGCGAGCTCATCGGCAACGTCTCGCTGCGGGTACTCGACACCGAGCGTCCGGACGTGTGGGAGGTCCAGGGCCGCGGCGAGCTCGCGCTCGCGGTGCTCGTCGAGCTGATGCGCCGCGAGGGCTTCGAGCTGACGGTCGGCAACCCCCAGGTCGTCACCCGGGTCCTCGACGGGAAGCAGTGCGAGCCGATCGAGCGGATGAGCGTCGACGTGCCCGAGGAGTACGTCGGCGTGGTCACGCAGATGCTCGCGATTCGCAAGGGCCGGATGGAGCAGATGGTCAACCACGGCACCGGCTGGGTGCGGATGGAGTACCTCGTGCCCGCGCGCGGGCTGATCGGGTTCCGGACAGAGTTCCTGACAGAGACCCGTGGGACCGGGCTGATGCACCATGTGTTCGACCGCTGGGAGCCGTGGCACGGCGAGCTCCGAAGTCGGCCGACGGGGTCGCTGGTCGCCGACCGCCGCGGTTCGGTGGCGGCGTTCGCGCTGTTCAAGCTGCAGGAGCGCGGAACGCTGTTCGTCGGTCCCGGCGACGAGGTCTACGAGGGGATGATCGTCGGCGAGAGCGCCCGCGCCGAGGACCTCGACGTCAACGCGACCAAGGAGAAGCACCTGACGAACATCCGCTCCTCGACCGCCGACGAGCTCGTCAGGCTCGTGCCGAAGCGAGAGCTGTCGCTCGACCAGGCGCTCGAGTTCCTCGGCGCCGACGAGGCCGTCGAGGTGACGCCCCACGCGGTCAGACTGCGCAAGGCCGTGCTCGACGCGACCGCCCGGCGCAAGCAGGCGCGAGCCGGGCGATCCGTCACTGCCGGCAACTAGCCTCCGGACGATGTCCGAGTTCTCGACCCGCGCCGTCGCCCTCCTCGACCGGTTTCAGGCCGACCCCTTCGACCCCGGAGTCGAGGACGAGCTCGCCGCGCTCCGCGAGCTGTGGCGCGAGCTGCCGGAGTCAGAGCGCGCCTTGGGGGCCGACGCCGCCCGAGCGCTCGCCGACGTCTCGCGGGTGCGCGTGTCGCGGCGGCCGGCGCGGCAGGTGCGGTTGGGCGACGAGCAGGCGGAGGCCCAGCTCGCGCTCAGGGGGCTCGACCGGATCGACGTCGGCGAGGTCGGGGAACGGCGGTACGACGGACCACGGGATCCAGACGCGCTGCTGGCTCATTTCGGGCTCGACGAGTTCCGGCCCGGCCAGCGGGAGACGGTCGCCGCCGCGCTCGCCGGGCGCGACAGCCTCGTGGTGATGCCGACGGGCGGCGGCAAGAGCCTCTGCTACCAGCTGCCCGGGATCGCGTCGGATGATCTGACGGTCGTCGTCTCGCCGCTGATCGCGCTGATGGCCGACCAGTACCGCCGGCTCGTGCTCGCCGGCCATCCGGCCGCGATGATCGCGTCGGGGATGGAGCCGGAGGTGGCGGCGCGGGCGCTCGCCGACGTCCGCAGCGGCCGCGCGCGGATCGTCCTGTGCTCGCCCGAGCGGTTCGCGTCCTCGTCGTTCATGGCCGCGCTGGCACAGCGGAAGGTCGACATGTTCGCGGTCGACGAGGCCCACTGCGTGTCCGAGTGGGGCCACGACTTCCGTCCCGATTACCTCCGCCTGCGGGGCGTGATCGAGCGGCTCTCCTCGCCGACGGTGATGGCCTGCACCGCGACCGCGACCGAGCAGGTCGCCGAGGAGATCACCGCACGGCTCGGCCTGCGCGATCCGCACGTGGTCCGCGCCGGCTTCGACCGGCCGAACCTGTCATTCGATGTGATCCCGTTCGAGGGCACTGGCTCGAAGGCGCGCAAGCAGATGCTGCTGACGCTGGCGCTGTCGGATCCGGCCAACCGGCCGGCGATCGTCTACTGCGGCACGCGGCGCGACGTCGAGGAGGTGACCGAGCGGCTTCGCTCCGAGGGGCTCCAGGCGGTCGGCTACCACGCCGGCATGGCCGCCGACGAGCGCGCCTCGGCGCAGCACCGGTTCATGGAGGGCGACGCCGAGATCGTCGTCGCCACGAACGCGTTCGGGATGGGCGTCGACAAGGCCGACGTCCGCGCGGTGGTCCACTGGGCGATCCCGAAGAGCGTCGAGTCCTACTACCAGGAGGTCGGGCGCGGCGGGCGCGACGGCAAACAAGCGCGCGCGATCCTGCTCGCGAGCCGGGCGGACCTTGGCCGGCTGATCAACTTCATCAAGCGGGATGCGGTCGAGGCGGATGACGTGCTCGGCTACGTCCGGCGGCTCGAGCAGCTCTCGGGAAACGAGAGCGCGCTGATCGACCCCCCGCGCGAGGATCGCGACCGTGTGTCTCTGGGGGTCGCAGAGCGCGCCGGGCTCTGCTCGCTGGAGCCCGCCGGCGGCGGCCAGCTGCGGGTCACTTTCGGCGGTTCCGCCGCGGTCCGCGAGGTAGCGGCGATCTGCGGTGCGGCGCGCGATCGGGCGTGGCGGGCGTACCGGGCAGTTGAGGAGTTCAGCGGGGCCTCGGCCGAGTGCCGACGCCGCGCGCTGCTCGATCACTTCGGCGACTCGACCCCGGGCGCCGCGACCGGGCGCTGCTGCGACGTCTGCGACGCCGACACGATCGGACTGCCCGACCCCGAGTCGCTCAACCCTCCGAGTGCGCGCCGCTCACGCCCAGCGGACGCCCCGCCGCTCGAGCCCGCCGACGCGGGCCTGTTCGAGGTCCTGCGCGAGTGGCGCGGGCGCGCCGCGGCCGGCAAGCCCGCCTACACGGTCGCCCACAACACCACGCTCGAGACGATCGCCTCGCTGCGGCCGGGCTCGCTCACCGAGCTCGGGGCGATCAAGGGGATCGGTCCCGCGTTCGTCGATCGCTACGGGCAGGAAGTGCTCGCGCTCGTCGCTGCGGCGTGACGGTCCGGCGCCGGTCGCGCTGGCGCCAGTACCGGGCGACCGCGCGGTGGAACGGATCGAGCTGCAGCCCGCGCGCGAGCTTCAGCTTGCGGCGGTGGTGCAACAGCCCGAACAGCCCGATCGCCCAGAACACGTACTGGACCGAGAACGCGAGCTTGAAGTCGTGCAGCGTGTACGTGCTCGGCCCGCCGCGGCTGGTCGCGCTGAGGATGATCCCGATCAGGGCGATCGTCGACAGCGACGCGACGAACCCGCCGACGTTGACGATCCCGGTCGCCGAGCCGATCCGCTCGAGCTCGTTCTCCGTGCGCGCATAGTCAAAGCCCATCATCGAGCCCGGCCCGTTCGACGCGAGCACGACGACCAGCAGCACGAGCACGGCCAGCGGCGCTCGCCCCGGCCACAGCAGCACCACCGTCCACGCGGCCGCGGTGCAGCCGACGATCACGAGCACCGGGATCGACCGCCGGTACGGCCAGCGGTTGGCGAAGTGGCCGAGGATCGGGCCGAGCGGGATCGCGACGACGACCATCAGCGTGATCAGCAGGCCCGCCTCGGCGGGGCTCCGGCCCTCGCCGAGCACCAGGAACGGGTAGCCCCACAGCAGCGCGAACACGACGCCCGAGAACTGGCTGACGAAGTGGGTCCACAGCCCGAGCCGCGTGCCCACCTCGCGCCACGCGTGGCCGAGCCGCTCGAGCGCGGTGGCGAGCGTCACCTGCCCGTGCGCGATCGCCACGCCGGGCGGCGCGTCTCGCAGCCATGCCGCGGTCGAGACGGCGACGACGGCGCCGGCGGCGGCCGCGATCAGGAACGAGGTGGTCCACCCCGCGCCCTGCAGCAGCGCGACGAGCGGATACGCGGCGACGATCTGGCCGAGCTGCCCGAGCATCCCGGTCGACTGCGTCAGCAGCGGCACCCGCCGGCGCGGGAACCAGCGGGGGATCAGCCGCAGCACGCTGATGAACGTCATCGCGTCGCCGGCGCCGACCAGCACCCGCGCGAAGATCGCGAGGCCGATCGCGCTCGCGGTCGCGAGCAGCAGCTGCCCGATCGCCATCAGCAGTGCGCCGGTGACGATCAGCCGCCGCGAACCGAACCGGTCGAGCATCACCCCGACCGGCACCTGCATGCCCGCGTAGACCGCGAGCTGCATCACGGCGAACAGGCTCAGTACCGCCGCGCTCACGCCGAACCGCTGCTGCGCCTCGACCGCCGCGACCCCCATCGACGCACGCTGGAACACCGCGACCGAGTACGCCGCGATGCCCAGCCCGAGGATCAGCCATGCCCGGCGTGGTGTCGGTCGATCGTGCACCGTTTCCTTTGTAGCGGGCGGGCGCGAACATAGAATCGCCTGACGGCAACCAGGAGGGCAGTGAGATGGCAGTTGTTGCGGGCGTTTTGAGCGGCACGCGCCGACGGACTCTGGAGGCGGTGTGCGACACGGTGGCGCCATCGGTCGACGTGGACACCGACGACGGCGTGCTGAGCGACTTCTTCGCTCGGAGCGCGTCGGATCTCGGGATCGCGGCGCAGCTCGAGGGGCTGATGGCACAGTCGATGATGCCCGAGGAGCTCGAGGGGATCGGCGAGCTGCTCGACGCGATCGGCGCGAACGATTTTGCCGAGCAGCCGCTCGAGGTACGCACGCAGATCCTGCACGCGGTCGCGGACTCGGGCCCGGAGGCGAAGCTCGGGGTGCGTCAGCTGCGGGCGCTGACGCTGCTGTTCTTCTACTCGCTGCCGGACTCGGGCGGCCACAACCCCAACTGGGAAGCGCTCGGCTATCCGGGTCCGCTGTCGGCCCCGCCGACACCGGAGGAGGCGCCGAAGACGATCGACGTGGTGCCGGTTACGGGCCCGACCGCGGAGCTCGAGGCCGACGTGTGCGTGATCGGCTCGGGTGCCGGCGGGGCCGTGATCGCCGCCGAGCTCCAGCGCGCCGGGCGGGAGGTGCTCGTGCTCGAGCAGGGGCAGTACCGCAACGAGTCGGACTTCAAGCAGCTCGAGCTACCCGGGATGCTGGAGCTCTATCTCGGCGGCGGCCTCGCCGCCAGCGAGGACGGCTCGATCGCGATCTTCGCCGGCTCGACGCTCGGTGGCGGCACGGTCATCAACTACATGAACTGCATCCGCACGCCGGACCGGATCCGCGCCGAGTGGGCGTCAATGGGGATCGACGGGCTCGACACACCCGAATACGACCGCCACATCGACGCGATCTGGAAGCGGCTGTCGGTCAACGACGCCGCGACCTCGCAGAACCGGACCCACAAGAAGCTGCTCAAGGGCTGCGAGGAGCTCGGCTACCCAAGCCGCGCGCTCACCCGCAACGCGGATACCGGCTGCGAGGACCCGCGCGTCTGCGGCTACTGCTTCGCCGGCTGCCAGAAGGGCTGCAAGCTCTCGACGATGAAGACCTTCCTCCAGGATGCCGCCGACGCGGGCGCCCGGTTCGTCGTCGGCGCGCGGGCGGACCGGATCCTCATCGAGGACGGCCGGGCCGCAGGGGTCGCCGTCACCGTCACACACGCCGACGGCTCGACGACGGCGCTGTCGGTCCGCGCCGGCACCGTCGTGGTCGCCTGCGGCGCGATCGAGTCGCCGGCGCTGCTGCTGCGGTCGGGCATCGGCGGTCCGGCCGCGGGCAAGCACCTGCGCCTGCATCCGGCCGGCGTCGTCAGCGGGGTGTACGAAGAGCCGATCGAGGGGTGGATCGGGCAGATCCAGTCCGCCCTGTCGGACCAGTTCACCGGGTGCGAGGGCGACTACGGATTCCTGATCGAGGCGATCAGCGTCGCTCCCGGTCTGCTCGCGGGTTCATTCCCGTGGATCGACGGGCAGAACCACAAGGAGCGGATGTCATCGACGCTCAAATACTCCGCCCCGTTCGTGTCGGTCGCCCGCGATCACGGCGAGGGCGAGGTCGTGATCGACGACTACGGACGCGCGGTGACGCGCTGGGGCTTCGACGACGAGGTCGACGCGCGGATGTTCCGTCAGGCGATGGTCGAGCAGGCGCGCATCCACCGCGCCGCCGGCGCCAAGGAGATCGTGACGCTGTTCCAGCGGCCCGTGATCTGGCGCGACGGCGACGATTTCGATGCGTTCGTGGCCGAGATCGAGAGCGCGTCGTTGGCGCCCAACGACGTCGCGGTGTTCACCGCGCATCAGATGGGTTCGTGTCGGATGGGCTCGGACGGGGCCAAATCGGTTGCCGACGGTCGCGGCGAGCTCCACGACACGGCCGGCGTGTGGATCGGCGACGCATCGGCGTTCCCGACCGCGCCCGGCGTCAACCCGATGATCTCGATCATGTCGCTCGCCCGCCGTACCGCGGAGAACATCGGGTCCAGCTGAGAGGAGAGACAGATGGCAGTGCAGCGACTGGCAGTCCAGGCGGCCCCTCGAGGCCGCAATCCATTTGACACGAGCGGGGTCGAGCGCGGCGCCGACGGCATCGCCCGGTACACGGGCCGGCCGGAGTCGCTGGTGCACATGCTCCGCGCGAGCGTCGAGCGTGATCCGGGCGCCGAGGCCGTCGTCGAGGTCGGCGGTGAACGGCTGACGTTCCAGCGGCTCTGGGACCGCGCCGCGCGAGTCGCGGGCGGGCTGAGGGCGGCGGGACTGCGACGGGGCGACCGCGCCGCGATCGTGCTCGCGAACGGGATCGACTGGGTGCTGGCGTTCTGGGGCGCGCAGCTCGCCGGGCTGGTGACCGTGCCGGTGAACACAAGATTCACGGAGTCTGAAATCGATTACGTCGTGACGAACTCGGGCGCGGCGTACGTCTTCAGGCCCGGCGCGCCGCTGCCCGACGGAGAGCCGCTGGCGGTCGAGGACTCCAAGCCCGGCGACCTCGCCGCGATCTTCTACACGAGCGGCACCACTGGATTCCCGAAGGGCGCGATGACCTCGCATGAGAATTTCCTCGCGAATACCGAGAACGCGTTCCGCTGCATTGGCGTCGACAAGTCCGAGGGCCCGTCGCTGGCAACGCTGATCAACGTGCCGCTGTTCCACGTGACCGGCTGCAACAGCCAGCTGCTCGTGTGCAACGAGCTGGGCGCGCGCACGTTCATCCTCACGAACCCGCTCGATCTCGAGGGCTTCCTGCGGACGGTGAGCGACGAGGGCATCCAGATGCTGACCTCGGTCCCGGCGATCTACCACGCGCTGACGCGCCACCCGCTGTTCGGTCAGGCCGACCTCGAGCACGTGCGCTGGGTCTCATACGGGGGCGCGCCGATCGCGGCCGACTCGGTGCACAAGATCATGGACGCGTTCCCGGGCGCGCGGGTCGGGAACGGCTTCGGGCTGACCGAGACCTCGTCGCTGACCTCGTTCCTACCGCACGAGGAGGCGGTCGAGCACGCGGACTCGGTCGGGTTCGCGATGCCCGTCGTCGATCTCGCGCTGCACGAGCCCGACTCGGAGACGGGGGTCGGCGAGCTGCTCGTGCGAGCCCAGAACGTGGTCCAGGGCTACTGGCAGAACCCCGAGGCGACCGCCGCGACGTTCGTCGACGGGTGGCTGCACACCGGCGACCTCGCCCGGATCGACGACGACGGCCTGCTGTACATCGTCGACCGCGCCAAGGACATGATCAACCGCGGCGGCGAGAACGTCTACTCGATCGAGGTCGAGGCCGCGCTGACCGGCGCGCCCGGAATCGTCGAGGTCGCGGTCGTGCCCGTGCCGGACGACATGATGGGCGAGAAGGTCGGCGCGGTGATCGTCACCGGCGACGAGGAGGGCTTCGAGGTCGACGCCGTGATCGCGCATTGCCGAGAGCGGATCGCGGACTTCAAGGTCCCGCAGTACGTCTCGGTGCGCACCGAGCCGCTGCCGCGAAACCCCGGCGGCAAGATCCTCAAGAAGCAGCTGCGCGAAGAGACCGAGTGGGGCAAGCCGTTGAGGTGAGCGTGGCGGCGGGTTCCACGAGGGGTCGAGGGAACCCCACCGCTCGCGCTCACTAGGCCTTCGGGCAGTTGGCCAGCGCGAACTGCTGCGCCTGCTGCGGGACGGTCGCCTTGATGATCTCCGTGCAGGCCTGCGCCGCGGCCCTCCGCGCGCTCGCCTCGTTGCCGTTGGCCGCCTGATCACAGAGCTGGATCAGCTTCGACTTGACGTTCGACGGGAGCTGCGAGGCGCTGTTGATCCGCGACTTGCACGAGGCCACCAACTGCGCGACCTGGGGATTCGCCGCGTTCGTCGAACCGGAGTTCGAGCCCGTGTTCGCGGATGTCGTGGTCGTGGCGCTCGTCGTGGTCGTGGCGCTCGTCGTGGCCGAGGCCGATGCGGTGGTCGTCGGCGCGCTCGTGGCGACGGTCGTGGTCGAGCTGCCGCCACACCCTGCCGCCAGGATGCCCAGAGAGGCTGTGACCGACAGCAGTACGAGTGCTCGGCGGATCATGACGCCGCCGCGTGGTCGAAGATCATCGCCACATTCGGATCGTCCGGATCGACCTTGACGATCACGTTCTCGCCCTCGGTGAACGGATGAATCCCATTGCGCCCCTCCGTTCTGGTTGTGTAGACGGCAGTGCTTCTGGTCGCGGCCCAGCCCGGCCGCGACCAGAAGAGACTATCCCGGCTCTGACCGTCCCGGGGAGCTTCTTGGGTGATCGGCGGCGGCACCCGCCGCCTCGGCGTCAGTCGCCGGACTCGTACTTGAACGAGATACCCAGACGCACCCTGAAGCTGGTGATGCTTCCGTTCTCGATCGTGACGTCCTGCCGGACGACCTCGGCCACGCGCAGGTCGCGCACCGACTTGCCGGCAGTCTCGACCGCATTGCGCGTCGCGGCCTCCCACGACTCGCCGCTGGTCCCAATCACTTCGGTGACTCGGTAGACGCTGTCCATCGACCTCTCCTCTCGGCTGGGTTGACCCAATCCCTCTGATTGCCCACCCTATACCGGCCGTGGGTCAGCGTCTGCGAAGGGACCAGCGCGTCCGCCCTCATATTCGCTGCGCGGCGACGAGCTGCCAGCGGGCGCTCAGGCCACGCCGACGCCTGCGCGCGAGCGGACGCCGGCGAGAATCGCATCTGTGTCGGGCAAGTACGCGTCCTCGAGCGTCGGGCTGTAGGGAATCGGCGTCTCGTCGGTGGCGACGATCCACGCGTCGTCGAGGTCATGCAGGCCCTGTTCGGCAACCACGCCGAGCAGCCCCGCGGCCCAGCCACCCGTCCGGGGACCCTCCTCGACCGCCAGCAGACGGTTGGTCCGCGCCACCGATTCGCACACGGTGTGCAGGTCGAGCGGCCTCAGGGTCCGGAGGTCGACGACCTCGGCCGAGATCCCGTCTCGTGCCAGCGCGTCGGCCGCGGCCAGCGCATCGGGAACTCCTTTGCCGATCGAGACAATCGTCAGATCGTCTCCCGGCCGCGCGATTCCGGCCCGACCGAGCGGGACGAGCTCCTGCTCCGGTGGCGGTCCCTTGACCGAGTACAGCCGCTTGTGCTCGAGGAACAGCACCGGGTTGTCGTCCCGGATCGCCGCCTTCAGCAGTCCCTTTGCCTCGGCCGGCGATGACGGGAATGCGATCTTCAGGCCCGGTACGCCCTGGAACCACGTCCCGTGGGTCTGCGAGTGCATGGCCCCGAACCGGCCCCCGGCGCCGACGGCGGAGCGCACGACCAGCGGCACGCTCCCCTGCTCACCCGAGATGTACCAGAACTTGGCCGCCTGGTTGACGAGGCTGTCCATCGCCAGCCCCATGAAGTCGCCGAACATCACCTCGAACACCGGCCGCAAGCCGGTGACCGCGGCACCGTAGGCAGCGCCCGCCAGCGCCATCTCCGAGATCGGAGTGTCGAACACCCGCTCGGGCCCGAAGCGCTCCAAAAGCTCGGAGGTGACCTTGAAGACGCCGCCCGGCGCGGCGACGTCCTCCCCGAAGAACACGACCGCGGGGTCTCGTTGCAGCTCCTCGGCGAGCGCGTCCCGAATCGCGTCCCGGAACTCGAGCGCGCTCATGCGCGGTACTCGGTCGCCGCTTCGCGCTCCGGATCCGGGTACGGCGCCGCGAGCGCGAGCTCGACAGCCTGCTCGATCGACGAGGCCGCCGCCTGCTCCACGGCGGTGACCCGATCCTCGCGGACGCCGTCCTCCAGCAACCGTGCGCGCGCGATCTTCAGCGGGTCACGCGCGAGCCACCGCTCGACCTCCTCAGGGGGGCGATACGTCGCCGGGTCACCCTTGGAGTGGCCGTAATGGCGGTAGGTCTGGCACTCGAGCAGCGTCGGCCCGCCCCCCGCCCGCGCGGTCCCGACAGCCTCGGCGGCCGCGGCGTACACGGCCCACAGGTCGTTGCCGTCGATCACCGCGGACGGGATGTCGTACGCCCGCGCGCGCCCGGCGATGTCCGACCCGGCGGTCACCGCGGCCATCGGCGTGAACTCGCCGTAGAAGTTGTTCTCGCAGACGAACAGGACCGGTAGCGAGAACACCTTGGCCATGTTCAGGCACTCATGAAAGTAACCCTGGTTGACGGCGCCGTCACCGAAGAACGCGACGGCCACGCGGTCCTGTCGGTCGGCCGACAGGGCGGCACCGAGCGCCGCCGCGATCGATCCGCCAACGATGCCGTAGCAGCCGATCAGGCCGTGCTCCAGGTCGACCACGTTCATCGAGCCGGCGCGCCCGCGGCAGACGCCGCTGGCGCGACCGAGCATCTCGGCCACGAGCGGGCCGGGCTCCGTGCCCTTCGCCAGAGCGTGACCGTGGCCGCGATAGGTGCCCGCGACCCAGTCGTCCGGCTGGAGCGCGATGCAGGTCCCCACAGCCACCGCCTCCTGTCCGGCGGAGAGGTGGGTCGTGCCGTGAACCTCTCCGGCCAGGAACAGACGATGCATCGCGGTCTCGAACAGGCGGATCACCTGCATGCGGCCGTAGGCCTCGAGGAACATCGTCGCCGCCTCGGTTTGCTGCGCGGTCTCGACCCTCGCCAAGCCGGCCTCCTTCTCGTAGCCGTCGGGAGCCGTACGATACCATCGCAAACGTTTGCAGTCGCCCTCGCCGACTCTCGGGAAGGAGCACGTGGCCGTCCAGATCATCATGCCCCGCCTGTCGGACTCCATGGAGGAGGGCTTGATCCTGCAATGGCTCGTCGAGGTCGGCGATCACGTCGAGGTCGGGCAGCACCTGGTCGAGATCGAGACGGACAAGGCCACCGTCACCTATGAGGCGGACACCTCCGGGGAGATCCTCGCGCTCAGCGCCGGAGAGGGTGAGGACGTCCCGGTGGGCGCGCCGATCGCGGTGATCGGCGAGGCCGGCGAGGCGCTCCCGAGCACGGATTCGCGCGAGCCCGTCGCCGCGGCGCCCGCGCCGGCAGCGTCCGCTCCAGCCTCGCCGCCGACCTCGTTCCAGCCTCGCGGCGGCCGCCCCAAGGCATCGCCGGTGGCGCGCAGGATCGCGGTGCAGCTGGGCGTCGATCTGGCGTTGCTCGCCGGCTCGGGCCCCCAGGGCCGCGTGATTCGCGCCGACGTCGAGCGCGCCGCGGCGGGCGGCAATGGCGGGCAGGCCGGCGCGGCGCCGACGCAGCCGCTCCCAGCGGACGAGACGACGGTCGGCGCCAAGGGCGAGACCACGGCACACGAGCTCACCCGCCTGCAGCGGACGGTCGCCCGGCGGATGGCCGAGTCGCGCGCGACGGTCCCCGATATCGAGCTGCGCTGCGAGGTCGAGATGACCGCGGTGGTCGAGCTCCGCGAGCAGCTGCGCGACGTCGCCGATCCGCTTCCGTCCTACAACGATTTCATCGTCAAGGCCGTGGCGCTCGCTCTGCGCGAGTTCCCGCAGGTCAACGGCGCCTACCGCGACGGCCGGCTCGAGACCTACTCGCGGGTCAACGTCGGGATCGCGGTGGCGGCCGACGACGCGCTGGTGGTCCCGACCATCTCCGACGCGGACCGGATGTCGCTGGGGGAGATCGCGCGGAGAGCCCGCGCGCTCGCCGCGCGGGTGCGGGACGGCTCGATCACGCCGGCCGAGCTGTCGGGGGGCACCTTCACCGTCTCGAACCTCGGGATGTATGGCGTGGACAGCTTCTCGGCGGTGATCAACCAGCCGCAGGCCGCGATCCTCGCGGTCGGCTCGCTGAAGCGTCGCGCGGTCGTCGACGAAGACGGCGGGCTGGCCGCTCGACCAACGGTTCGGCTGTCGCTGGCCTGCGATCACCGGGTGATCTACGGTGCAGACGGCGCTCGCTTCCTCGCGAGCGTCCGCGCACTACTGGAACGCCCCCAGTCGCTTTTGCTCTAGTGCCCTAGCCGGACTCCGGCCGCAGCGGGCTGGGCGCCTTGCCGGAGACCCCGCCGTTCGGGCTCGGCTCCACCGGGCTCAGGCCGTCGTCGACCTCGACATGCTCGGACTCGAGCGTCAGCTTGGAGCCATGCGCCTCGAGCTCCAGCAGTGCCGCGAAGTCGACCTCGTTGCCCTTGAGCGCGACCAGCGCCTGAACGATCTGCTCGGTCGCGGCCGCCAGCGGCATCGGCACGCCGAACTCGCGCGCGGCCTCGAATCCGAGGTGAAAGTCCTTCAGCAGCAGTTCCGGCGTGAAGGTCGGCGTGAAGTCGAGATTGACGTAGGCGGGGGACTTGTACCTGGTGAAGGTCGACCCCATCACGCTGTCATTGAGGAACTCCAGGAAGTCGGCGCGCGACACTCCCCCCTTCTCGGCGAGCACGGTGATCTCGGCCATGCACTGGGCCACGACGCCGAGCATCAGGTTGTGGCAGATCTTCACCAGGCGAGCACGTTCGCCCTCGCCGACGTACGTCACGCGGCGCCCCAGCAGCTCGAGGTACGGCCGCGCCTGCCGCCAGGCCTCGTGGGGGCCTGAGGTGACGATCGTCAGGCGACCGCTCGCCGCGACCTTCGGATTGCCGCTGACCGGCGCCGCCAGCACCGCCGTTCCGCGCTCCTCGGCCGCTGCCCGGATCCGCTCGGCGGCGGCCTCGGAGATCGTGGTCGAGTCGACGATCACGCGCGGCGAAACGCCCGGGCGCGAGAGCAACCCCCGCGGTCCGCTCACGACCTCCTCGACGTCGGCGGAGCCGGCGACCATCGTGAACACGATGTCGCGATCGGCGAGCTCGGCGGGCGAGTCGACGACGGTGGCCCCGCGCTCCTCCAGCCCCTGCGCCTTGTCCCGCGTGCGGTTGTAGACGGCGAGCGGATGACCGGCTTCGATCAGCCGGGTCGCCAGGACCAGGCCCATTCGGCCGATCCCGATCCACCCAAGCCGCATCTCTGGCTCGCTCATCCCCACACGTGCTGGTAGCTGATGGCCGCCGAGCCCCGCTGGCTCATCGCCGCCCGGCCTTGGTCGCTCATCCGGCGCCCTCCTACTGCAATCGTTTGCACCAATCTAGCCCACGGCTTGAACGCGGTCAAGGCCGTGGCTATCCTCGTGCAAACGTTTGCAGAAAGCGGGTCAAGATGGGACACCACAGCTACGGGGTGATGGGCGTCGACTGGGAGGAGCGGGTTCGGTACGACCGCCTCCGTGACGAGCGGCTGGCCCGGATCAAGCGACTGCTGGCCGACTCCGAGCTGGGGGCACTGCTCTGCTTCGACATGGGCAACATCCGCTACGTCACGGCGACGCACATCGGGACGTGGGCGATGGACAAGCTCAACCGCTTCTGTCTGCTCCCCCAGGACGACGATCCGATCATGTGGGACTTCGGATCGGCCGCCCGCCACCACCAGTTCTACAACCCATGGCTCGGCGACGGTCGGTCGCGCGCGGGCATCTCGACGCTGCGGGGGGCGATGTCACCGGAATCCGGCCGCGCCGAGGACGTGGCACGGAAGATCCGGGTCGAGCTCGAGCAACGCGGGCTGCTCGGAGAGCCGGTCGGGATCGACGCGATCGAGCCGCAGGTCCTGTTCGCGCTCCAGCGCGAGGGGATCCAGATCGCCGACGGTCAGCAGCTCATGCAGGAGGCGCGGGTGATCAAGACTCAGGACGAGATCACACTTCTCAACATGGCGTGTGCGATGGTCGACGGCGCCTACGAAGAGCTGTATCGGTCGATGCGCGCCGGCATCCGTGAGAACGAATGCGTCGCGCTGGTCAACAAGGTCCTCTACGAGATGGGCTCGGAGTTCGTCGAGGGAGTCAACGCGATCTCGGGCGAGCGCTGCAGCCCCCATCCGCACGTGTTCACCGACCGGGCCCTGCGGCCCGGCGATCCCGCGTACTTCGACATCCTCCACAGCTACATGGGCTACCGCACGTGCTACTACCGGACGTTCGCGGTCGGTAGCGCCTCGCGCTCGCTCGTCGACGCCTACAAGCGATGCCGGTACTACCTCGACGCGGCGATCGGGCTGATCCGCCCCGGCGCCACCACCGGCGAGGTCGCGGCGGTCTGGCCGCGGGCGCAGGAGTTCGGCTTCCCCGACGAGGAGGCCGCGTTCGCGCTCCAGTTCGGCCATGGCGTCGGGCTTTCAATCTGGGAGAAGCCCGTGTTCAGCCGCCTCGTCTCGCTCGAGCACCCGGAGGAGATCAAGGAGGGCATGGTGTTCGCGCTCGAGACGTTCTGGCCGGCCTCCGACGGCTGGTCAGCCGCTCGAATCGAGGAGCAGCTGGTGGTCACCGCCGACGGCTGCGAGGTGCTCACGCGCTTTCCCGCCGAGGACCTCGTGATCGCCGGCAAGCCTTACTACACGGTCGGCGGCACCCTCCCGCTGGAGCGCGACCCGCAATCCAACCGCAACACCGAGCTCGACGCCGAGGAGCAGGAGGCGACCGTCAAGCGCGGAGCCGATCTGGAGCAGCCCGCGCTCGGGTAGCGCGGACCGGCGGTTGCCGCCCCGCCAGCGCCAGCGCCCGCCACAGCTTCTCGGGCTGGTAGGGAGGGTCGACGTGGTGCCCGCCCAACGCATCCGCGACCGCGTTGGCGACTGCGGGCAGCGTTCCGATCGTCCCGCCCTCCCCCACTCCCTTGGCGCCGAGCGGGTTGCGCGGCGACGGGCTGGTGACCTCGGCGATCGCGATCTCGGGCACGTCCCCGGCCGTCAGTAGGCCGTAGTCGACGAACGTAGCGGTGCGGAGCTGGCCGTCGTCGTCGTAGACCGCCTCCTCGAGCACGCACTCGCCCAACCCCTGGACGGCTCCACCGACGATCTGGCCGTGGGCGAGCAGCGGATTGATGATCGTTCCAGCGTCGTCGACAGCGACCACGCGGCGAACCGTGAGCTTGCCGGTGGCAGCGTCGATCTCCACCGCCGCCGCGTAGGCGCCGGACGCGAACACGAGCTCCGAATCGAACCGCGCCGTCGCGGCGAGCCCGCCCTCGGGGCCGTCACCCGGCCGCTCCGGGTCGTGTGCGAACCGCGCCAGCTCGACCCAGTCGATCGCGCGCTCGCCGGCGCGGAAGC
The DNA here is from genome assembly GCA_036490875.1 of Solirubrobacteraceae bacterium. Lineage (GTDB taxonomy): Bacteria > Actinomycetota > Thermoleophilia > Solirubrobacterales > Solirubrobacteraceae > Palsa-465. The sequence continues at coordinate 23,046 of DASXDA010000091.1, read as the reverse complement.
AGCCGCCGGCGAACTCGACCTCGCTGACGGCGAGGTCGAGGACGTGCGCCGTCAGCGCCCGGCCGTGCTCGATCAGTTGATCGAGCGCCCGCACGACGGCCGAACCGGCAACCGCCGTCGAGCGGCCGCCAAACGTCCCCACGCCCGGAGGCACCCGGTCACTGTCGCCGAAGCGCATCACGATCTGCTCCATCGCGACGCCCAACCGATCGGCCGCGATCTGCGCGAACGTGGTGTCGTGGCCCTGGCCGTGCGGCGACGCGCTGCTGGCGATCACGACCCTCCCGTCCGGCTCGAGCGCCGCCGTCGCGCTCTCCCATTGCCCGCCCGCACGCTCGACGTAGAGGCCGATTCCGGTGCCGGTGCGCGTTGAATCCGTCGGGGGATCGACCGGGCCGATCAGCTCGACCGCGGTCTCGAGACAGCGCTCATAGTCGCCCGAGTCATAGCTCAGCCCGAGGGGCGTCTCGTGGGGGAAGTGCCTGATCAGGTTGCGCCGCCGGAGCTCGACGCGGTCGACGCCGAGCTCGCGGGCGCAGTCGTCGACCAGCCGCTCGAGCAGGTAGGCGGCGTCCGGCCGTCCCGCCCCTCGGTAGGGACCGGTCGGAACCTTGTTCGTGCGCCTGCCGGTGACCGACACCGACGCTGCCGCGATGTCGTAGCACCCGGTGATGAGCAGACCGGCGGTGTGGGGTGGGATCGCCGTGATCGGAAGCAGGTAGGCACCGAGATCGGCCAGGAGCTCGGCTCGGAGCCCGAGCATGCGCCCGTCGGCGTCGAGCGCCAGCTCGAGCTCGCCCTCGATTCCCCGTCCCTGATAGGCGGCGAGAAAGTTCTCCGTCCGCTCCTCGACCCATTTCACCGGACGTCCGAGGTCGATCGCCGCGATCGCCGCAACCGCGGCCTCGGCCGGGATCACCCCTTTGCTGCCGAAGGCGCCGCCGACCTCGGGGATGATCACGCGGATCCGCTCCTCGTCGAGCCCGAGGATGTGGCTGAGCTGGGCCCTGGGCCGATGCGTGTCCTGCATCGAGCACCACGCGGTCAACCGATCACGGTGGGGATCGTGTTCCACCAGAGCCCCGCGTGGCTCGATCGGAGCGGCCACCAGCCGCGGTAGTGCGTAGCGCCCCCTGACGACATGGGAGGCGGCGGCGAACGCGCCGGCGACGTCGCCGCCGGTCCGCGACCAGCGCATCAGCTCGGCGTCGGAGGCACCCGGCTCGATCACGGGGTCGCGCGGTTCGTAGTCGACCTCCACCAGCTCCGCCGCGTCGACGGCGAGCGCCCGCGAAGCGGCGATCACGGCGACGACCGGCTGACCCACGTAGCGCACCTCGTCCGCGGCGAGGATCGGGTGCGGCTCGTCAGCCAGCTCGACTCCCGGCGGGGCGAGGAGAGGAAATGGCCGGACCCGGTCGCGGAGGTCGTTCGCGGTGATCACCGCCAGCAGCCCGGGAACCTCGCCCGGCTTGCGGATCGCGGTGATCGCCGCGTGCGCCTGATGGGAGCGCACGAATGCGGCATATGCCAGTCCGGACCGGCGGATGTCATCGATGTAGCGCGCCTCTCCGCGCACCATCGGGATGTCCTCTCGCCGCGGCAGTGGCCGTCCGACGAGGCTCACGCGAGGCGATCCCGCATCCAGTCCGCGACCAGCGGCCGGTATTTGAACGGAATGTTGTTGCAGACGTGCGTCCCGTCGTCGTAGAGCACCCACTCGCTGTCGGGGACTTCGGCGGCGATCCGCTCGGTCTGCTGCCAGGGGACGATCCGATCGAGCCTGCCGGTCACCACCAGGCAGGGCTGCCGCACCAGCTCCGCCACCCCCGCCAGGCTCAGCCTCGCGGCCCGCTCCCGCCCGTCGGCGAGATCCGCGGCACCGCTGTGGTGGGTGAACGCCTCGCGCGTGAGCGAGGGCATCGAGTCCCAGTTCGCCGACATGTCGTACGGCCCGCTGATGCCCGCGACGGCCTTCAGCTGCGGCTCGAACGCGGCGGCGCGCACGACGTAGTAGCCGCCGAGGCTGACTCCCGCCGCACCCACCCGCTCCATGTCGAGACCTTCGTGCCCCGCGAGCACCCTCAGGATCGCCGCGACCGCGACCTCGTAGTCGTGGCGGATCGACATCCTGAATCCGGTTTCTCCCTGTCCCGGGCCGTCGAGCGAGAGCGTGGCCATCCCGCGGCGCAGGAACACGGTCTCCCACCGGAAGAACTCCTCCTTGGTCGAGTCGAGTCCTGGAATCAGGACCACGAGCGGCGCCGGGTCGGGCTCGGAGGGCCGGCGCAGGTTCGCGACGACCACGGCGCCGTCGAGCTCGGCCTCGATCCGCTGCGCCGTCGGGTCGAGCAGGGCGTGCGCGTCGTACAGCGCGCGCACCGCAGCTTCGGTCGCGCGGCGGTTGCGCTCGGGCTCTCGCACCCACACGAACTTCGCGAAGTGGTAGGCGACGGCCGCCCGCAGGAACGCCTCCCCGGCGCTCCGGAGGCGGCCCGCGTCACGCGCCGCGATGGCGAGCGAGCGGTGGACCTCGGCCGTGGCGATCCAGGCGTCGAGCCACTCGTCCCAACGCTCGATCTCCGCGGTGGTGCGAATGAAGTCGTTGAAATCGACCCCGTTGGCGATCAGCCGGGGAGCCCAGTTGTCGATCGCTGCCTGGACGCGGGCGTCGGGCATTCTTCACCCAGCTACGAGGGCGAGCAGGCGCTCGGCGTTGCCGCCCAGGAGCGCCGCCTCCTCCGCGGCGCCGAGCCCGGCGGCACGGACCGTCCCGACCGGGTCCGGATCGGCCATGTCGAAGGGGTAGTCCGAGCCGAGCAGCACCCGGTCGGCGCCGACGGCATCGACGAGCGCCCGCAGGAGTGCGGGGTCGTGGGTGATCGAATCGAATAGAAAACGCCGGATCGACCGATCGGCGGCTTCGCTCAGCTCGCCGCCCGCGGCGGCGACCGCCTCGTGGCCTCGCCGGAGCCGGCCCCCGAGGCTCACGATCGCGCCGCCGCCGTGCGCCAGCAGCACGTTCAGACCCGGGTGGCGCTCCATCACGCCGCCCAGCACCATGTGCGCCGCCGCGAGCGTGGTCTCCATCGGGTTCCCCACCAGGTTGTGCAGGTAGTGCTCGCCGAACGCGGGCTCCGAGAACCCTCGCGTCGTGGGATGCAGGAACACCAGTGCGCGGCTGCGCTCGGCGGCCGCCCAGAACGGCTCGAAGCACGGATCGCCGAGATAGCTGCCCGCGACGCTTGCGGCGACCTCGACCCCGGTGAAAATCCCCGTAGCCATCAGCGCCTCGAGCTCTGTCGCAGCGAGGCAGGGGTCCTGGAGCGGCACCGCCCCGAGCACGCTGACCCGGTCGGGGTGCTCGCGGTGCAGTCGGGCCAGGCCCTGATTCTGCAGACGGCAGCGGCGCAGACCCTCCGCCGCGTCGACGTCGTAGAACAGCAGCGCGACCCAGGGGCAGAGCAGGACCCGGTCGATCCCGGCGCGCGCCTCGACGGCGAGGATGCGATCGAGCTCGACGAACTCGTGGCTCACCGAGCTGACCGTCCGCCCCGCGAGCTCGACCACCTGGCGAGAATCCACGCGGCGGACGCTGGGCCGCCATCGCTCACCGGGCGCGGCGTCCCGGAGCAGCTCCGGCACGATCACGTGCGCGTGCGCGTCGATCGCCGTCATAGCCGCCGCGGCGGCGCTGTCGAACCCCTCACCACCAGCGTCGGCTCGAGCAGGATCTCCCGGACGGCCTCCGAGCCCCCGCTCAGCCGCTCGAGCAGCAGATCCGCGGCCACCTTGCCGATCTCCCGCTGCGGTACCCGCACCGAGGTCAGCGGTGGGCGCAGCCGGTCGAGGAACGGCATGTCGTTGAAGCCGACGATCGAGACGTCGTCGGGGCAGCGGAGCCCCCGGGCCTCGAGCGCGTCGTAGCAGCCGATCGCCAGCAGGTCGTTCGCCGCGACGATCGCGGTCAGGTCGGGCGCCACGTCGAGCAGGTCTGTGCACGCGGCGGCTCCCTCCTCCTCGGTGAACGCCGCGGCGAAGCAAACGTGCTCGTCGGGTACCTCGATGCCCCCGGAACGCATCGCCTCGAGGAACCCGAGGTAGCGGCGGTGGCCGGTCGACAGGTTCTGAGGGCCGGCGACATGCCCGATGCGTTCGTGCCCGAGCTCGATCACATGGCCGACCGCGAGCCGGATGCCCCGACGGTCATCAACCGCGACGGCCGGCACCCGGGCGTCCTCGAAGCTGCGGTTGACGAGCACGAGCGGCGTGCTCCGCGACGCCAGCTCGGCCAGCAGCTCGCGGTCGAGTCGCGCGGTCGCCGAGATGAAACCGTCGACCTGCCGCGAGCCCATCGCCTCGAGATGACTGCGCTCGCGCTCGGGATCGTTGTCGGTGTTGACGATCAGCGATGTGTAGCCGGCGTCCTCGAGGCGATCCTCGATCCCGCGCAGGATCGGCGGGAACAGCGGGTTCGTGATGTCGGGGATCAGCACCCCGATCGTGTGCGAACGGCTCGTCTTGAGGCCGCGCGCGATCCGGTTCGGCCTGTAGCCGAGCCGCTCCGCCGCCTCGATCACGCGCTCTGCCGTCTCCGGGTTGACGAGCGCTCGGGTGTCGGTGTTGAGCGCGCGCGAGACGGTCCCCGGATGTACCTTCGCGGCCCGGGCGACGTCGCGAATCGTGACCGGTGCTCGCCCGCCCGACATCAGCCGCTGAGCAGCGGGGGGCGGACCTCAGCGGCGGCCTGCCTGCACGGGACCGGCACTGGCCATCACCTCCCGTGGGTCGTGTCCGAGGTCGGAGAGCATCACGATCGCGGCATTGCGTCCCGGTGCGCCGGTGACCGATCCGCCCGGGTGCGTGGTGCCGCCGGTCTGGTACAGGCCGCGGATCGGCATCCGGTGCTGGGCCCAGCCGGGGGCCGGGCGCAGCGAGCCGCTGTGGGCCAGCGAGCGATCGCCTCCGTGGAACGTGCCGCGCCACATGTGCGAGTTGGATCGCTCCAGGTCGGGCGGGGCGACGATCAGCTGCGCGAGAATCTTCTCGTCGGTCAGGTTCGGCGCGGCGCGGCGCAGGTGGCCCAGATGGACTCCCGCGATCTCCTCGCGCAGCTGCTCCCAGCGCTCGGGGCCCCCGCCCGGATCGTACGGCTGCATCCCCAGCACCTTGACCGTGTGTCGCCCCTCCGGCGCCCGCGAAGGGTCGGCGATCGTTGGGGTCGGGAACAGCAGCCACGCGCCGTCGCGCACGAGGCGCCCCTCCTTGACGTCGCGCCCCATCCGGACGATCTGCTCCGGCCATCCGGCGACCCCGGCCGACACCGAGGTCAGCTCGCCGCCGTCACGCGACGGATACCGCGGCGGCTCGGTCGTCGCGTAGTGCGCCGCGAAGGCGGCGGTGCCGGCGTCGTAGGTGTCGACGCCGTACATGAAGTCCTCTCCCCAGAGCTCGGGCGGCGCCATCTTGACCAGGTCCTTGACGTGAATCGTCGACAGCACGGCGTGCTCGGCGAGATGGTGCTCGCCGTCCGCCGTCTGCACGCCGGCGCAGCGGCCGTGCTCCAAGACGAGACCGACCACCCTCCGATCGCACAGCACCTCCCCGCCCCCGCCCTCGATCACCTCCACGAGCGCCCGCACCAGCTCGCCGGAGCCGCCGCGGGGGATCGTCCAGCTCCGGCGCTGGCGGCCGAACACGATCGAATACGCGAGCGGGCCGGAGCCCGCCGAGTCGACCGGCTGTCCCGTCTGGAACGCCATCCACAACATGAACGACCGCACGTGGTCGCTCGCGAACTCGTGGCGAACTACGTCCCAGGCGCTCAGCGCCGCGCGGCGCAGCCACCGGTTGGCCCCGGGTCGACCGGCGAGCAACTCGCCAAAGCTCGGCCCGAAGCCGACCGGCGTGAAGCGCTGGCGCGCGAACACGTCCTTGACGGCGTCGTACTCGGTGAGCAGCCTCCGGTAGGCATCCGCGTCGGCCTCGTCGAAGCGCGCGATCTCCTCGCACGTGCGATCGAGGTCGAGCCACATCGTCAGCGATTCGCCATCGGGGAACACGACGTGCCCCACCGGGTCTGGTTCGAGGTAGGTGAGTCCGTGCTCGGAGATCAGCCCGAGCTCGTCGTCGGTCAGCAGCGGGTTGGTCTGAATCAGCGTGTGGCCGGTCGAGCACGAATCGAGCGTGTACCCCGGCAGCAGCGACTCCTCCGAGGCAACCCCGCCCCCGGGGATCGGCCGCGCGTCGAGCACCCGGCAGCGATATCCGGCCCGCGTCAGATAGGCGGCGGCGATCAGGCTGTTGTGGCCCGCTCCGGCGATGACCACGTCGGGGGTCATGGTGCAGGCGCGGGTGAGGCCGTGGCCGCCGACACGGCGCCTCCGAGGTACAGCGCCCCGATCTCCGGATGCTCGAGCACCTCGCGCCCGGATCCGCTGAGCCGCACCGTCCCGTTCTCGAGCACGACGCCGTGCGAGCTCAGCTTCAGCCCCGCGCGCGCGTTCTGCTCGACGAGCAGCACCGTCTTCCCCTGCCGTTGCATGGTCTCGATCATCTCGAACACGATCCGGCGAATCTGCGGATCGAGCCCCATCGACGGCTCGTCGAGGATGACCATCGCGGGCTCGAGCATCAGACACCGCGCGAATTCGACCAGGCGCTGCTGGCCGCCGGAGAGGCTCGCCGCCTTCTCGTCGGCGCGCTCGCGAACGATCGGGTAGAGCTCCTCGACCGCCTCCAGGCGCTGGCGCACGAGCTTTGCGTCGCCGATCGTGAACGCGCCCATCTCGACGTTCTCGCGGACCGTCATCTGCGGGAACAGGCTGTGCGCCTGGGGGACGTGGGCGATCCCCAGATCCAGGATTCGCCGGGGCGAGAGGCGCGAGATCACCCGGCCCCGGAACCGGATCTCCCCCTGGCTGGCCCTGAGCAGGCCGCTGATCGTCGCCAGCAGCGTCGACTTGCCGGCCCCGTTCGGGCCGACGACGCACGTAATCCCACCCTGAGGCACATCGAACGAGACCTGCTTGAGGATGTCGCCGCCGCCGTAGCCCGCGGTCACGCCCCGGATGCTCAACAACGGCTCGGCACCGCCGAGCCTGACCGGGGCTTTCATAACCGTGCGCCGCGGTTGGCCGGCGAGCTCAGTGCCGCGCTCTGCTGGCGGTGCGGCCGACGGTCGTGGCGCCTGTGCAGGGCGTTGATGCTCCGCCTCCTCGGCCAGCTCTCGCTGCGTGGCAGGATCATCCTCGCCTCCGAGGTAGGCGTCGAGTACCGCGGGGTTGGAGCGCACCTCCTCGGGGGTGCCGGACACCAGCGGCGTGCCACGGCTGAGCACGGTCACGTAGTGGCAGAGGTTCATCACGAACTCCATGTTGTGCTCCACCACGAGGAACGTCTTGCCGGACTTGTTGAGCTCTTTGATCCGGTCGGCGAGGTGCTCGATCAGCGTCGGGTTGACCCCCCCGGCGGGCTCGTCGAGCAACAACACGTCGGGGTCGGCGACCAGCAGCGAGGCGAGTTCGAGCAGCTTGCGCTGCCCGTAGGACAGCGTGCCCGCGGGATCGTGCGCGAGCCGTGTGATCCCGACGTAGTCGAGCAGCTCCATCGCCCGCCGGCGCTCGGCGGCGGAGCCGGCGATTCGCAACACGCTCCGAAGCCAGCCCTGCGCGCGCTGCGTGGCGACGAGCATGTTCTCGAGCACCGTCATCCGCGCGAAGATCCTCGTCAGCTGGAAGGTCCGGCCGATGCCGAGTCCAAACACGCGGTCCGGCGGGGCGTTGGTGATCTCGGTGTCCCTGAAGCGAACCGCACCCTGCTGGATCCGCTCGTAGCCGGTGATCACGTTGAACAGCGTCGTCTTGCCCGAGCCGTTGGGGCCGATCAGGCCGTGGATCGCGCCCTCGCTGAGGTTCAGATGGGCATCCGAGAGCGCCCGCACCCCGCCGTAGCGCTTCGAGACGCCCGAGACCTCGAGCAAGTCGCTCATCGGGCCACTCCCGCGACGCCGCCGCGAACCGCCTGCTCTCGAGATGTGTCCTCCGTGCCTCCGGCGCGCTTGGCTCGCCGGTCCCTGATCCACTGGCTGATCGTCGGGATCACGCCGCGTGGCAGTAGCAGGATCACCGCCAGGAACAGGACACCGTAGGCGATCAGGTAGGTCCCGGTCCCGGAGAAACGCTGGGTCAGATACTGCTGCATCGACTCGAGTACGAGCGCACCCAGCAGCGGGCCTGTCAGCGTGCCGATACCACCGAGGAATCCCATCAGGGCGAGCGAGATGTCGAACAGTGGATCGAATGCGAACTGCGGAAAGATCTGGCCGACAAAATAGAAGTACAGGCCGCCGACCATCCCGATCGGTAAGGCCGAGATCACGAACGCGCTCAGCTTCACCCGTCCGGTCTTGACCCCCAGGCCACGCGCACGATCTTCGTCGTCCCGGATCGCGAGCAGCTGCAGCCCGAAACGTGAGCGACGGACGCCCCATGAGAGCGCGACCGTGAGCACGAGGATCACCAGCGCCACGTAATAGAACGGGTTGTTGTAACTCGCCACCGAGAACGGCGCGAACGGCAGCAGGATGCCGGATGTGCCGCCCGTGAAGTGGAGGTTGAAGGCGGCCAGCTGGAAGATGAAGAAGATCGCGATCGTGATCACCACGAACGTGTGGCGGCGGACGCGCAGGGCGATAAGTCCCACCGGGATCGCGACCGCCGCGGCGACCAGACCCCCGAACGGGAGCAGCGCGAACACGGTCCAGCCGCCCTTGACGTGCCAGTCTCGGGCCGCGAGCGCGACCGCGTAGCCGCCGCATCCGAAGAACACCGCGTGGCCCAGCGCCAGGTAGCCCGAGTAGCCGCTGAAGATGTTCCACGCCGTGGTCGCCACCATGAAGATCAGCGTGAACACGGCGATCGAGGTTGCGGCCGGATCGGTGACCACGAGCGGGAACAGGCCAAACACGATCAGCGCGAGCGCGACCGCGCCCACTGTGCTGGCCCGCCGGACGCCGGCGCTCATTGCGCCCGCACGGCCGATGACCCGAACAGCCCCTGGGGCCTGATCGAGAGCACGAGCACGAGCGCCGCGAAGAACACCAGCGGCGCCCACGTCGGCGACCACGCCACCGCGACCACGTCGTTGATCACCAGCAGCAGGACCGCGGCCGCCATCGCGCCGCCGATGCTGCCCAAACCCCCGAGGATCACGATCGCGAGCAGCCGCGAGATCAGGTCGTATCCGCTGTTGGGGTTGAACGCGTTGGTCGCGCCGAACACCATGCCGCCGACCGCGGTGACGGCCACGCCGATCCCCACGGAGATCGTCCGCGTGCGGTTGACGTTGATCCCGATCAGGTCCGCGGCGGTCCGGTTCTGAAGCGAGGCGCGGACCGCACGCCCGAACTTCGTGCGGTACAGCATCCAGTAGAGGGCCACCATCAGGGCGATCGCCAGCCCGAAGCCGATCAGGTAGATGTAGGGCAGGTAGAAGCCGAGCACGTACACCGACTGGTCCACGTAGGAGGCGTGGAGCTGTACGTAGTCGACTCCGTAGATCGCGCTGAGGACGCCCTCGATCAGGATCGCGACCGCGAACGTGATCAGGATCGACATCCCGGTCCGGTCCTGTTCGCGCAGCCGCCGCATGAAGAAGAACTCGAGCGCGACGCCGAGCAAGAACATCGCCGGCACCGTGATCAGCAGCCCAGGGATCAGGCCGATGCCGAGGTGGGTTGAGATCGAGTAGCTCAGGTACGCGCCGAGCACGACCATCACCCCCTGAGCGATGTTGATGATGTCCATCACCCCGAAGATCAGCGTCAGGCCAGCGGCCATCAGCGCATAGACGCCGCCCGTCAGGATGCCGTCGACGATCGCCTGGAGCAGGGCTGTGCCCGACACCCCGGCGTTACCCCTTCCAGTTGGGCTTCGGATAGGTCGGCGGCTTGCTGCCGGCCGTCGACGTCGGCAGGGTCTGCACGAGCGTGCCGTTCTGCCACTGGAAGGTCAGCGTCTTCTGGGCCGTGTTCTCCCCCAGCGCGTTGAACTTCACCGGTCCCTGGACGCTGTCGAGCGTCGCGCCGCTATGGAGGTAGGCGATGATCTTGCTGTTGTCGAGGCTGTGCGTGGCGGTGACGGCCTGGGCGACCGTCTGGCCCACCGCGTATGCCTCCGCGACGTCGGCGTTGATGTCCGACGGTGAGCCGCCGTACTTGGCGATGTATGCCTTCACCATCTGCTGGCTGTCTGGTTTCTGGAAGCCGGGATACCAGCCGTTGGGAACGAAGACGCCATTCTCGTTGCCGGCGCCGACGGCTTTGACGAACGACGCTCCCTGGTCCGGCCCGGCCGTCGCGATGAACGCCTTCGGGTTGTAGTGCTGCTGGACGAATGTGTGAATGAACGCGGAGACCGTCGGCACGTCGACCGACCCGAGCACGAACGCATCGGCGTGGGTCGTAGCGACCTGGCCGGCGATCGGCGTGAAGTCGGTCGCCTCCGCCGGAAACACCTTGGAGTAGACGGTCTTGACACCTGCGGCCTGAAGAATGCTCTGCGCCGCCGGGATCTGGGGCGAGGTGAAGGGATCGTCGACGGTCGCGTAGGCAGCCGTCTTCGGGCGCTGGCTGGCCGGCAGCGACGCGACCCACTGCGCCCACGTGACGAGGTTGAGCTTGACCGGGACCGAGACGTCAAAGACGTTGTTCAGTCCCTGCGTGAACACCGCCGGGGCCCCGCCCGCGCCCTCGACGAATGCATAGCCGTACCTGGCCGCCACGCGCGCCGATGGCGCGGTCAGCAGCGTCGAGAACGGACCGAACACGAGCGGAACCTTGTCGGAGCCGATCAGTGTCTGGTAGTTCGTGACCACCTGGGCCGGGCTCGAAGCGTCGGAGAGCACCTTCAGCTGGATCTTGTGGCCCATCAGCCCGCCCCTGGCGTTCTGGTCGGCTACCCACAGCTGGTAGCCCTTCTGGAAGGCCTGTCCGTCGGCGGCGAAGTCGCCCGAGAGCGACAGCGAAGTTCCGATCGTGATCGGGCTCCCCGAAGCGGCGCCCCCCGTGCTGGCGGTGCCGGTGCCGCTGCCGCTGGGGCTGCTCGAGCTGCCGCACGCAGCGACCACCGCAACCGCGCCAACAGCGAGCCCCGCCATCACGCAACTGCGAAAGATCTTCATCGCCCTCTCCTCACCTCGGATATGCCTGCCGCTCGGAAATGCCTGCCGCCGACGAGTTCTGGCGCCTCGTCGTCGGCGTGCTCGTCGGTGCCGAACAGGCGCTTACGCGCTGTGCTGCAATCGTTTGCAGGACCGTAATGCGGCCGAGCGCGCGTGTCAACTGCAAACGTGTGCATCGTGTTAAGGCGCGCGACCGCGGGGCGGCCTACGATCCATGTTCGATGGCTCGCCCCGCGTCGCCCGAGGCCCCGTCCGCTCTGCACGGTCTGCGCGTTCTCGATCTCTCCCGGGTCCTGGCCGGGCCATTCGCGACGATGATGATGGGCGATCTCGGAGCCGAGATCGTCAAGATCGAACGTCCAGCGGTGGGCGATGAGACCCGGACGTGGATGCCGCCGCGCGACGACCGCGGTGAGGCCACCTACTTCCAGGCGGTCAACCGCAACAAGCGCAGCCTCGCGCTCGACCTCAAGAACGAGCGCGACCTTTCCCGCGTCCGCTCGCTGGCGGTTTCGTCCGACGTCCTGATCGAGAACTTCCGCCCAGGGCTGCTCGATGGCCTCGGGCTCGGCTACGACGATCTCCGGGCCGACAACCCGTCGCTGATCTACTGCTCGATCACCGGCTTCGGCCGGGGCGCGGGCGCCGAGCTGCCGGGATACGACCTGCTGGTTCAGGCGATGGGCGGTCTGATGAGCGTCACCGGCCCGGCCGACGGTGGGCCCGAGAAGGTGGGAGTCGCGCTCGTCGACGTGCTTGCCGGCCTGTTCGCGACCGTCGGGATCCTCGCGGCGCTGCGCCACCGCGACATGACCGGCGAAGGCCAGCGCGTCGAGATCGACCTGCTGTCCTCGCTGCTCGCCGCGCTCGTCAATCAGGGGTCGGCGTACACGATCGCCGGCGTCGTGCCCAGCCGCCTCGGCAACGAGCACCCGAGCATCGCGCCGTACGCGCTGTTCGCGACCGGGGAGGGCGAGCTCGTGCTCGCTGTCGGAAACGATCGCCAGTTCGCGGCGCGCTGTGAGGTGCTCGGCGTGCCCGAGCTGGCCGGGAGCGAGCGCTACACCACCAACGAGCTGCGCGCTCGCAACCGTGAGGCGCTGCGGGCAGATCTCGAGCAAGCGCTCGCGCGGCGGCCGGCGCGTGAGTGGGCGGAGAAGTTGACCGCCGCGCGGGTGCCGGCCGGGGTCGTCAACGACGTCGGTGCGGCGTTCGCGTTCGCCGCGTCGCTCGGGCTGAACCCGGTGGTGGACGTTCCGCGCGCGGACGGCGAGGGGTCCGTGCCCCTCACTCGGAACCCGATCGGCCTGTCGGCGACGCCGCCCAGCTACAGGCTGGCGCCGCCGCGGCTGGGCAAGCAGGACGCTCCCGAGGAAGCGTTGTAACGAGCAGGGTTAGAGTCAGCCTCATCAAGGGTCTCATCCGCCGATCGGTTGCAGGGACGGTCGCCGCTGCGCTCATGCTGGCAGGCCGGCGATGGCCGGGGTCGCGAACCGCGGGGTGCCCGGCGCGGGGGCGAATCCACTCGCCGGGGTGCCGTGGGGCGTCTACAAGGGCCAGTACTACAACAGCATCTACCCCAACTACCAGGCGGCGCGCGGGAGCAGCCGGGAGCTGCTGGGGCGGATCGCGCTGCGGCCGCTGGCGTTCTGGTTCGGCTCGTGGTTCGCCGACGGCGACGCCCGGCAGGTCGCCCACAACTTCATCGCGAGCACCACGGGCGGCAAGCCGAACGTGCTCAGCCAGATGGTTGTGTTCCGGCTCGACCCGTGGGAGGGCGGCGCCTGCCCGGGAGGGTGGAGCGCCGCCGACCAGCGCAGCTACCGACGGTGGATCGACGGCTTCGCGGCGGGGATCGGACAGGCGCGGGTCGCGATCGTGCTCCAGCCCGACCTCGCGTTCTCGACGTGCGCGTCCTCGCACGCGCCGCTCGAGCTCGTCAGCTACGCCGCGCGCAAGCTGAACGCCCAGCCGCACACCACCGTCTACGTCGACGGCGGCGTCCACTACTGGCCCTCGTTTGGACAGGCCGTGTCGATGCTCGAGCAGGCGGCTGTGCGTCACGCTCGGGATCCCGCCGACGACCCACGTCGCCAGCTCGCGCTGGCACCTCTCCGGCCACGACGCGAACCTCGCGTTCCGTTACGTCGACGCGTACATGTGGATCGACCGCCCGTGGCTTCCCGGCGCCACGCAGTTCGACCTTCAGCGGGCGCTGCTGCTGGCCGGAACCTCGCCGTTCGGGTGATTCGAGCCGCATGTGAGAAGGTAGTCGCGCGATGCGCCTGCCGGCCGAATGGGAGCCCCAAGAGCGGACGTTGATGGGGTGGCCGTGCCGGCTGGAGCTGTGGGGAGAGACGATCGACCAGGCCCGCGCGGAGTATGCGGCCACCGCCAATGCGATCGCGGATTTCGAGCCGGTCACGATGCTCGCGAATCCCGGCGCGGACGCCGCGCGGGCCCGCGCGATGTGTGCCGAGTCCGTCGAAGTCGTCGAGCTGCCGCTCGACGACTCGTGGCTGCGCGACTGCGGGCCGATCTACGTGCGCGACGACGCGGGCGGCCGGATCGCCGTTCACTTCCGCTTCAACGCGTGGGGCGAGAAGTTCTCCGGCTGGGAGCGGGATGCGGAGGCCGGGCGCCTCGCCGCGGAGGCGCTCGGAGACGAGGTCATCACCGCTCCGATCGTGCTCGAGGGCGGCTCGATCCTCTCCGACGGCGCCGGCACGCTGCTGACCACCGAGCAGTGTCTCCTGCACCCCAACCGCAATCCGTCGCTCGACCGCGCGCAGATCGAAGCGGTTCTGATCGAGTTCCTCGGCGTGGAGCGGATCGTCTGGCTGGGTCGCGGCTTGATCGAGGACCGCGACACCGACGGCCACATCGATCTGATCGCGTCGTTCACCGGGCCGCGGCGGGCGCTGCTCCAGACCGTACCGGCCGACAATCTGAACCGTGCGAACTGTGAGGACAACCTTCGTCGCCTCGAGGACGCGGAGATCGACGTCATCGATTTCCCGTTCCTCCCATACGCCGAGGTGGCCGGCGAGACCGTCGCGGTCAGCTATCTCAACTTCTTTATCTGTAACGGCGCGGTGATCGTGCCCGTGTCGGGAGCGCGGACTGATTCCGACGCGCTCGGGCTGATCGCGCAGGCGTTCGGGGACCGGGAGGTCGTCACCGTTCCAGGGGTCGTGTTGGCGTACGGTGGCGGAGGGCCGCATTGCATCACGCAACAGGTTCCGGTTCCCGATGGCTGACACGCCGAGGCTGCTCACAGCTTTTCCACCGCCGGACTCGCCCGCTCGGACGAGGCCGGCGGAGCGCGCGCCGCTCCGCGTCGGGCTGGTGCAGGAGCGCTGGCACCCGGATCCCGAGGAGCACCAGGCGGCGCTCGCCGCCGGGATCCGGATCGCCGCGGGCGAGGGAGCCCGGATCGTCTGCCTCCAGGAGCTGACGCTGTCGCCGTACTTCGCGATCTCGCCTGATGGGCCGGCGGCGGCCGGCGTCGCACCCGAGGAGTTGACGTCGGGCCCAACGTTCTCGTTCGCCCGACGGCTGGCCGAGGAGGCCGCCGTCTACGTGCACGCGTCGCTCTATGAGCGCTCCGATGCCGAAGACGGGCTGGGGTACAACACCGCAATCGTTCTCGCGCCGGACGGGCGTCTCGTTTCGAGGACGCGGAAGCTCCATATCCCGGTGACCGCTGGGTATCACGAAGACCGCTACTTCCGTCCGGGGCCGGCCGGGGCCGACGCGTTCGGAGTGATCGAGCTCGACTACGGGACGGACGGCGCCCGGATCGGGTGTCCGACCTGTTGGGACCAGTGGTTCCCGGAGCTCGCGCGCGCCTACTCGCTCGAGGGCGCCGAAGTGCTGATCTACCCGACGGCGATCGGCTCGGAGCCCGACCATCCCGAGTTCGACACCCAGCCGCTGTGGCAGCAGGTGATCGTCGCCAACGGAGTCGCGAACGGCACATTCATGGTCGCGATCAACCGCTTCGGGGCCGAACCCCCGATCACGTTCTACGGCTCGAGCTTCATCTCCGATCCGTACGGCCGCGTGCTCGTCCAGGCGCCCCGTGACGAGCCGGCGGTCCTCGTCGCGGACCTCGACCTCGATCAGCGCCGCGACTGGCTCGAGCTGTTCCCGTTCCTGACCACGCGCCGACCGGACGCATACGGCTCGCTGATCAGGCCGAGGTGAACGCTGGTCCGGAAGAGGTCGGCTCCGGCAGCAACCGGTCGACGAGCGCGAGCGCGGGACGGTCCTCGAAGATCTCTTGGACGTCGGGCCGGTAGAGGATCAGCGCGAGGCTGGGGGCGATCATGAAGTCGGCGACGTTGAGCTCGTCCCCTCCGAGCACGCCCGCGGCAATCCAGGCGTCGACGCGATCGAGCACCGCCGGTAGCTGCTGCACCAGCTCCCTGTCTTCGGCCGGTCTGCTGGCAAATACCAGCCGCCCGATCCACGGGGCGATCAGCCGCCGTGCGC
The DNA here is from genome assembly GCA_036490875.1 of Solirubrobacteraceae bacterium. Classification (GTDB taxonomy): domain Bacteria; phylum Actinomycetota; class Thermoleophilia; order Solirubrobacterales; family Solirubrobacteraceae; genus Palsa-465. The sequence continues at coordinate 7,368 of DASXDA010000091.1, read as the reverse complement.
GCTCCTGTCGATAGAGCAGTGCGCCGATTCTCCCGTCACCCGACAGCTTGCTCATCTTCACCGGGTCCTGGAGGACTGCGCTGAAGATGATCCGGCGCGCCTCCATCTGCAGCTCGCCATTCGCCCACCGCTCGGCCTCCTCGACCCTTGCTCGCTGCTTCGGATCGGCCGGCAGCAGGGCCGGCTCCGGACGCTGCTCGTCGAGGTACCGCGCGATCCGGTAGTTGGTCGAAATCTTCCGGTCGCCGTCGGCGAGTCCCGGCACGGTGCCGAACGAGTCTCCCATCCGCAGCGCGAGCGGTCGCTTGCCGCCGGCGGCTCGCGTCTGGCCGCCGGCGTCGAATCCGTGCAGTCGCACCATCGTCGCGTGGGTGAGCGTGATGAACTCGACCCGCTGGTACGGCGCTTCCTTGTGATCGAGCATCAGCATCGCCGCGCGGCACGCGTGCGAGCCGGGGATCACGTAGAGCTTGTACATCCCGCGCTAGCTCTACCAGACTCGAGCCGGCGGGTGGGCGCTATCCCTCGATCTTGCCGGGAGGACCGCCGAGCGCCTCGATCAGCGCCGAGAACTTCTTGCCGGGACCGCTCGGGACGTTGTCCGCATCGTTGCCCGAGCTCCAGCGGTGAGTCGCCGCCGCGTACGAGGTCGTGTTGGTTCCGGCGCCCCAACCGATCTCGATGCCGGACGACGACTGCGGGATGATCGTCGCCACGGCCTGACCGGCGAGCAGCGTGTCGCCGACCCGCAGCCCCGGCTCGGGCGTCACCCCCTCGGCGTAGTAGACATGGCAGCCCGCATCGGGGCCGTCGAGCAGCCGGTACTCGATGAACGCTCCCGGCCATCCCGTCCCTGCGGTTGCGACATGCGTCACCCGACTGGTGCCGATCGCCACCAGCGATCCCGATCCCGCGTAGTCGACGCCCTGGTCGATCCGTTCGGGCGTGACCTTGGTGCCGGTCAACGGATTCACGTAGCCGGAGGTGGCGATCGGGATGACCATCGGGCAGGCCCTCTTCCGGATCAACCCCGCCCCCGCCGAAATCGGTCCGTCCTGTCGAGTCTTGGCGTAACCCGGCGGCCGGATCACCACGTTGGCCGAGGCCGAGGAGACCTGCGGCGCGCGGCCATCGAGCACCAGCAGGACCAGACCCAAGAGCAGCGCCAACCCGACGACGGGACTCGCGCGCAGCGCCAGCTTGGACCGCCGCTTCAGGACCCGGCGTTGGCGGCGGGTCCTGCGCTCCGGTGGCGCCTCGAGGACTCGACGCTTGGGGACGCGCGCACGCTCCTTGGGGGCGCGGGCTTGCTCCTTGGGGGCGCGGGCACGCCGCGTGCGCCGCCGATCTCCCCCGGCTCTGCGGGCGCGCGAGCGCTCAAGCGATTCTCGCCACAGGTCGTCCTGGACGAGGTCACGGACGGTCTCCACAAGTCTCCTGTGAATCTGACTCCAGAGCCTGCGGAGTTAGCTGACGGGCTCGCGCTTTGCGCTACGCCGCAGTGTCACGGCGATTCGCCCCATGCGATCGGCTCGCAAGTGGGTCCCCCGCTCGCCGGCCCGCTGACGGTCCGGCGACTCGGCTCGTTATGTGAAGCGGCACCGTATCACGGTGACGCACCGGTATTCGACGGTACCGAGCGCCCGCTCAATGGATCCCGGCCAAGCCCTGCCTCGACGGACACACGCCGAGCTGCACCTGCACGGTCGTCGGCATCGAGTCGAGCGGGCACCGGTACTGAACGGCGTCCAGCACCCGGTACCAGGCGCCCGCGTACCGGCGGAAGATCGCCGTCGGCGCCCAGGTGTAGCGGCCGCAGGCGAGCGTGCGGCTGAAGTCGGCCCGGGCGTAGTCGCGGTGGTCCGCCGGAATCGTGACGCTCAGGCACCGCAGCGGATAGCCGTACGCCGCCGCGACTCCGGCTGGGCCTTTCGTCCGTGCCAGCCTGGGCACCGCTCGACCGCTGTCGCGATCGCTGGTGCCCGTGAGCTCGACCACGACCACGCCGACCAGCACGGCGACGAGCGCGACCGCGACGACCGCGTGCCAGAGCGATGCCGGGATCGCGTCGAGCCGTCCCCGAACCCCGTTCGAGGCACCGGGGTCGGGCACGTTCACGATCTCGATCAGGTCGACCTGCGGGCGGTCGGGCGCCTCAGGCGGGTGGTCAGTCCCCGAGCCCACGGAGGATCTCGTCAACGGAGCCCCGCGCGAGCTCGCGCAGCTCCTCGTCGGTTCGGTCCTGGATCGGGTGCGGGACCAGCACCCGCCGGATCTCGGGCTGGCCGAGCTGGGCGGACTGGTGATCGGCCGCTTGCTCGAACGCCGAGGAGGCGACCAGCACCGCTGGCTTTCCCTTCTCGCTCTCGAAGCTGAGGACATCGCGCAGACCGCACGACACGCACGATCCTCAGTCGGCGAGCGCCTCGATCACCGCGTCACACCGAGTCGCGATCTCGGCACGGAGGTCGGCCGGCGCCGGCTTCGTGAACGTCGGCTTGGCGGTCCGGATGATCGTGTGGCCCCTGTCCGAGAGGAGCGCTTCCAGCTCGTCGAGGAACACGTCGCCGCGCGGCTTGCGGATGTCGAGCAGGGCGATCGTCGCGGGCCGTTCGGTGTCGAGCCGGGCGCTTGCGAGCGGACGCCCCTGCGGGTCGCTCTCGCGGGTGGGGTCGAGGATCGTTACCGCCATGGCTCGACGCTCCTGGTCACCGGAGCCGACCCTATCTCCCCTGCGACCCAGCCGCCGTAGACCATGCTGAACAGGCCGGCGTCGCCGCCGGCGTGGGCGAGGAGGATCCGGTCGGGGGCGGCGAACTTGGGGATCGGGGCGGTTGGGTCGGTGACGAATCTGGGTTCGATGCCCTCGGCGATGCCGTCGACGCCGCGTTTCAAGTTTCCGGCGGGCGCGGCGGATCGCGCCTGCAGCTCCTCGCCCGTTCTGCTGCGGTCCCAGCCCGCCTCCCGGAACATGCGGCCGTGCTCGGGGCCGATCACCAGCACCGCGTCGAACGCGAGCCGCTGGCGGCGATGCCCGATCCACTCGAGCCCCTCGGCGAGGCTCCCGCACAGCTCCTGCGGCGTGCGCGCGAGCTGGTCGATGATCAACCGCGGCGCCTCGCCGGCGAACAGAGTCACGCCCGTCTCCTGCTCTGGAACCCCGCGGTCTTGCGCGAGGCCCGGCCAGGGAGAGTCGTGCATCCGCTCGGCGAAGCACGAGCTGAGCTTGCCGGGCTGGCCGTGCGCCGCTCTGTCCTCCTCCTGCGGACGGCCGCCGCCGACGTTGCGGACGACGAGCTGGAGCGCACGCCCGATCGTCATGTTCGCGCGGTTGCCCTGGCCAAGCGCGTTGCCCCTTCCGTTCATCCCCGTCTGTTCTGAGAGCGGGCCGGAGACGACGATCACCGGGCCGGAGGGATGCGTCGTCGAGACGAGGCCGAGCAGGGCGAACTCCGGCTCGCACGCCGCCTCGACCGCGGCCAGCACGATCGGGAACACGTCGGGCGGACACCCGGCCATCACCGCGTTGATCGCGACCTTCTCGACGGTCGCCCTGCCGCCGTACGGAGGTACCTCGGCGACCAGCTCCTGCGGGCCGCGGCTCGTCGCGTCGAGCATCGCCACGACTCGCTCGGGCGTCGGCGGGATCAGCGGCAGTCCGTCGGAGAAGCCACGGTCGAACATCGCCTCGAGCGGATCCTCGAGCTCGCCGATCTGGAGCTCGCGGGCCTGGAGTCGGCCGGCGGCGCGGGCGGCCCGGGCAGCGAGTCTTGCGGCGACGTCGGGGTCACGGGTGACGCTCGCGCAGCCTGGGCGGCGTTCCGGGAGGCCGTCGAGCGTCAGCTGGATGCCCGCCTGGGTCGCGAGCTCGGTGAGGCGCTGCCGGTCGAGGCCCTCGACGCGTCCTCGCTCGTCCCCGTTGTCGATGAGGACCACTGCCGGCACGGCGTCGGGGTCGAACCTGGCCGATTCGGCGAGCTCATCGTCGAGCTCCGGGATGCGGTTGAGCTGCAGCCGCTGCGCCTGATCCGCGGTCTCAGCGGCTCCGGACTGCGAGAGGATCCGGATCGGCGCCCCGTCGGCGCGCGCCCGGTCGAGCGCCGGCAGCAGCTGGTCACACACCGGGCAGTCGTGCTTGACGAGGGTGAGCAGCTCCACGGGCCGAAGTTACCACCGCACATTCAACGAGCGCCCGTCGAGGAGGAAGCGAAGGCGTGAGCCGGTCTACCTTAGGTTCGATGGAGCGGACGCATCAGGCACACGTCGAGGCAGTGCTGCGAGATGCGGCCGCGGAGCGCGCGACGCTGATCCCGCGGCTGCCGGCGAAGCTGCGGGAGTCGCTTCCGGTCGACGCGCAGGGTCTGACCGAGGCGATCGACTACCTCGCGGCCGCGGCGGGCCTGTCCGTCTCCGAGCGCCGCGCGTTGCTGCGGCCCCACGCGACGAATCCCGCCGTGCTCCACGCCCGCGTGTTCGGCGCCGAGCCGTTGACGCGCGAGACCGTGATCTCGTCGTTCGTCGAGGGCGCGCGAGTACGAGCGGACGCGCTCACCGACTTGGCGGACACGGTCGGCGGCGAGGCGCTCGGCGCGGAGGTTCGAAGCCTGCTGGTCGCGGATCCGCTCCCGGTTATCGCGGATCGCGGTGACGCTATCGGCGCGCTGGAGTCCGCATACGCGGCCCAGGAGCGCGCCGCGGTGATGATCGCCGAGGCGCTCGACGCTCAGCGGACGTCGAGCGGCTGAGCGTTCGTGTTGCCGTAGCGATCGTGGGCGCCGCCGGCTGGGATCTCGACGCTCGATCCGTCCGGTACGGCGAAGCCGTTGGAGCCGCGTTCGCGAACGAGCTTCTTGTGCCCGTCGACGATGAACGTGACCGTTCCGCCGGCCGCGTCAAGCGGCCTGTACGTCCAGTCGTTGAGCAGAAACGGCTGCGGGTAGCCGAGCTTGACCTGATTGCCGGAGGTCTCTGGGTGGAGGATCGCCCCGGCGTTCAGCGTGAACGGACTCGAGCTGAGTCGGTACTGCTTCGCGGTCACGAGGAATCGGTAGCTCCCGGGGGTCGCGTCGAGCGGCACCTCCCAGGCGGCGGCGTAATTGCCGTCCTTGTCCGATGACCACTCGATCTGAACGTCGAGGTCGTTCGTGACGGTGGTCCATGCCCTGCGTGAGCGCCGCTGGATCGACACGAACGCGCGATCGACCGGGCGGTCGATCCCGTTCGCGCCGGCGCTGCCGCTGCTCCAGGTGAAGGAGGTGTGACCCAGGCGGGTGGCAGGTTGCGGCTGCGCGGTCGCGGTCGCCGTCGAGGCGCCGTCGCCGTAGCCGGGCGATGTGACGTGGACGCCGTCGTTTGGGTCGTAGTCGTAAGGCGGCGGTGCGGGCTGGTTCGTGAGGAGGTCGTGTGCGAGCCCGGCGAGCGTGTCGCGAAGGACGCCCGCGGAGTACTCGCCGTACATCGTGAAGCCGCCCTCGTACGCCTGCTGCTCGTACTCGTCCGGGGTGGTGAAGTAGTTGAGGTAGTCGCCCGCGTAGCCGACGAGCGCGAGGTGGTGGATCGGCGAGTTCGCGAGCTGTGGCTCGATCGCGGCGCGAATCTGTTTCCCGACTCCGACGGTTGGCTCGCCCGGAACCGTCGCGAGCATCCCGTCGCCGACCCGCAGCACCGAGAACGGCACCGCCTGCGAGACGGGCGCCTTCAGGATCGTGATCTTGTCTCCCTGCGGGCCGCGGTCGAACGGCAGCCGGTCGCCCTCGTTGGCGGCGCCGTGGTAATAGAAGATCGTGCGCCCTTCCTCGGATCCGGCACCCGCGGCCTTGCCGACCCAGGCTTGGGAGTCGACGGCGCCCTCCGAGGTCGACTGACCGCAGAAGCACTCCCGCGTCCACCGTTCGGCGAGCACGGGGTGTGAATTCATCGAGCGCCCTGCTGCTCGCCATGCGCGCAGCATCGCGGCGGCTTCCTGGTTGCCGACCCACTGCGCCGCGGCGGGGCCGACGTGGTCGATCCCGGCGGTCATGTCGCCCGCGTCGCTGTTCGCGAACGCGTTGACGACGTCCTGGCCGGCGGGCGCGCCGCCGGCAGCGCGGATCGCCGCCTCGACCACCCGTTCGGCCGTGCCCTGGTGGTCGGCCGCGTAGTAGCGGAAGTTCGCGTGGTCGACGGTGCCGTGGTTGGCGAACGTCGAGAACACCCCGACCGGGACGCGGCGGGTCACCCATCGCCCGCGTCGCTTGACCCGGCGGTATTGGTCGACGCGAAGGACGTTGACGCGTGGGTCGATCGTGTCCGCGTAGCCTCCCGGATCCTCGGAGACGGTGCCGCCGTTGGGGCCGGCGTTGGTGACGCCGTAATCGGCGAGATGGGCGCCGAGGCTCCGGTTCTCGGTCACGCCGAGGAGCTGGGTCTCTCCCCACCCCTCGGCTCCGGGCTTCAGGTCCGCGTTCGCGCGCCGGATCGCGAGGGCGAGCTGGCGCGTCATGAAGCTGTACATCACCGGGTCGGCGGCTGAGCCGGTCGTGTGCGAGAGGTCAAGGTTCCCGTCGCTGGGCAGGATCAGGTTGTCGCCCGAGTTGTTCATATAGCCGGACTGCGAGCTGTGCGTGTGCGTCGCCGAGTCGATCACGTTCTGCTCGTTGAAGCCGATGTCTGAGTCGAGCGCGGCGGCGTCGCGGATCATCCCGGCGGGGACCGCGAACAGGTCCTCGGCGACGAGCGCGACCTTCGTGCTGCCCTCCTTGAGGACGACCACGCGCGCGTAGAGCCGCTCCTGCTGACCGACGGCGGTGGCACAGGTGCAGGCCCACCCGCCCTTGTAGACGCCGGTGACGGGCGTGATGTCCGCGCGGCCGACGCCGACGAGCAGCTTCGGTGTCCGCGCGGCCGCAGCCGCCGGCGCCGCGACGAGCGTCGCTGCGGCGACGCAGCCGAGCAGCACGGTTTTGAGGGCCTCCCGCGGCATCACGCGCGAAATCTTGGCGTGATCTGGAGCGCCGCGCTCCAGTACGACGGTCAGCTAACGGTTCAGCGCGAGCCTGAGCGCTTCGGCCGAGCGGGGCGCGGCGGGTACCGGCGACGCTCTTCCTCGGTCATCTTGCGGATCACCAGCGAGCCGCTCGTAACCTGCTCCTGGACGAGTTCGAGCTTTTCCTGGCGCTTCTCTTCGGCTCGTTCACGCGACGTCTTCATCCCATCGCCCTCCTTGCGCTGGTCGCTCGCAACCAACATTGCAGGTGAGACGGACGGCCCCACCGCTGGCATCTTGACCGTATCACCGCGGTAGCGGCCGCATAGCCGGTTTCCGCAACCAGCGGCATCGACGCGCGCGCTCGACTCCGGCGTTACTGACTGGCCGCGTCAGGGTCGCTT
>DASXDA010000090.1:0-73076 GCA_036490875.1 Solirubrobacteraceae bacterium | reverse complement strand
TCGGGGCCACGATCTCGGGCGCAGGGCCGAGCGTGCTCGTGTGGTGCCGCTACGAGCAGACCGGAGCGGTGATCGAGCAGCTCGCACGCGAGACGGCGGGGTGGGCGCGGGTGATGCGTGCGCCGTTCGAGTCCCACGGCGGCGACGTCCGCGGCCTCTAGCTAGCCGGCGTTCCGCTCTCGCAGCTTCTCGTTGAGCCACTCGGCGTGGCTCTCTTGAAGCTCGCGACCGAACCGCTGGAAGTCGACGAGAAGGGCGATCTGCTCGTCGGTGGAGTCAGCCATCTTCGGCCAGCCCTTGTCCCCGAGCACTCCCATTAGTCCTCGGCGACCGCATACGTCTTCTCGGTCGGCTCGACAAGCACGCGCCTGCTGCTGGCGGCGTCGCTGCTGTTCGCGACCCGCGCGTTCCGTTCCTACCAGCGGTCGGTGTGAGCGCCTACGCCCGCGCGGGGGCTAGGCTGCCGGTGAGCGCCGCCAGCCGTCTCCGCGGGGGCTCGAGCGCCAGGCGGCGGAGCAACTCGTCGGCGACACTCAGGTAGTCGACCGCGAGATCCGGGCGGTAGTCGATGATCGACTGCGCCCGCTCCGCCGACTCGGCGTACGCGATCGACGCGCGGATCGTGGTGCCGATCAGCTTGTCGCCGAAGTGCTCGCGGAGCGAGTCGAACGCCTCCCGGGAGTGGCGAGTTCGCATGTCGGCGATGTTGAGGATGATCCCGAGCCACTCGAGCTCGGGGTTGAGGTTGTCGCGTGCGAGCTCGATCACCTCGAGCGCCTGCTCGACGCCCTGCATCGCGAAGTACTGTGCCTCGGCGGAGAGCAGCGCGTAGCGGGAGGCGACGAGCGCGTTGACCGTCAGCAGCCCGAGCGTGGGCGGGCAGTCGATCAGGATCAGGTCGTAGTCGCCCTGGAGCTCCCTGAGCGCCTTCTTCAGCGCCAGCTCCCGGCCCATCCGGCCGCCGAGGATCAGCTCGGCTTCCGCGAGCCCGAGGTTGGCGGGGATGATTCCGTCGTGGACGGCCTCGGCCGGCCGGGCGCGATCGGCGAGGACGTCGCCGATCGTGGGCGACACCTCGGGATCGACGTCGAGATAGTCGGAGAGGTTTCCTTGCGGATCGAGGTCGATCGCGAGCACGCGCAGGTCGATCCGCCTGAACGCATCGGTCAGCGTGCGCACCGCAGTCGTCTTCCCGGTGCCGCCCTTCTGCGACAGGACTGCGATCGTCGCCGCCATTGCGCGCGACTATAGGCGAGCCGCGGGGGCGCCGATGTGAATTGTCCGCGGGGGGATCAGACCGAGCCGCTGTCGGCGGTGTGGCGGTATCGAACGCCCGACACGGCCGGCAGGTCGACGAAGTACAGCCGGTGCCGACCGATCACGATCTCGTCTCCGTCGGCGAGCGTGCTCCACTCGACGCGCTCGCCGTTGACGAACACGCCGTTGAGGCTGCGATCGTCGAGCACCCGAAGCCCGTCCGGCTGACGCACGATCAGGGCGTGCCGGCGCGAGACGGTCGGATCGTCGAAGCGGATGTCGGCGGCCAGGCTTCGCCCGATCCGGGTCCATTCCCGCTCGAGCGCATACGCCACCACGTCACGGTCATCGGTCCGGTAGGCCAGGTACTGGCCCGGATCGCTGAGGCCGTCGCGGACCTCGTCGAGCCATGCCCGATCGTCGGTCTCGGGCGCGAAATCGGCGACGACGCTGGTCTGCGCGGTCGTGAACAACGACGCCCGGACGAACTCCGTTCCGCCGCAATTCGGGCAGGTCGGAAGTTCATCGACGGCGTCCAGCGAAACTGGGTAGTCGCAGTCGGTGCAACGGAAGGTTCCGGTCCCCGCAACATTGCCTGACGTCCAAGCTTTCATTGGGGCACTCTCTCGTTCTACTGCGTTACGGGCTTGCAGTGTTGGCCGCCACGTCCAACCTGCGGAGGGAATGATAGCCCTGTGGTCAAACGCCGAAAAAACAATCTCGTAATCTTCGATAAAGCTCCCACTAACGCTGCATAAAGCGGGCAAACCGCCAGTTTTGGGTGCGTTATCGGGGCTTTCGGCGCGGTCTTTGCGGGGTTTGTGCGCGGTGGGTCGTGTGGGTTTGTGTTGTCGGTGAGGCTGTAGCGGGCCCGCCGCGACGGGCGCCGCCGGGCCTACCCGCGCACGTGAAGGAACAAACGCTCGGGCGGCGAATGATCCGGCGATGAGTACGGCCGAGGACGTTCCGATCAGCTCTCCCGACGACATCGCCCGGGAGATGCAGGAGCTCGAGCTCGCGCTTCTGCGCGAGGGGATCGCGGAGCGCACGGCCGTGCGCGAGCGGTGCGCCCGCTGCAACCGCACCCCGCTGATCGGCGAGCGGGTGTACCGCTACGAGCGCGCGACGCTCGTGTGCGAGCTGTGCCGCTCGCTCGAGCACCAGCCGCCGCTGTCCGCGCAACTCGTGCACGGACCGGCTTTCGGACACACGATTCGAGTCATCGACCAGCGCGCGGCATAATCTCGCCGCGTGGACCCCTTCACGGTCTCGACGACGATCGCCAAGCCGCGCGACGAGGTTTTTGAGTACCTCGCCGACATCGCCAATCACGCTGAGTTCTGCGATCACTACCTGGTCGATTGGCACCTGCTTCGTGAGGACTCCTACGGCAAGGGCGCCGGGGCGAGGTTCCGGGTCAAGGCCCCGCTCGCCCGCTTCTCGTGGGCGGATGTCACGCTCACCGAGCTGACGGCGCCCTACCGGATCGTCGAGAAGGGCCGTACCGGCAAGTTCAACCGCGTGCGGACGCTCGGCACGTACACCCTTTCGCCGGGCGCGAGCGGCACCACCAAGGTCGAGTTCACGCTCGAGACCGAGCCCGTGCAGCTGTCCGACCGGTTGATGGAGAACTTCGGCGGCAAGGCATGGATGCGGCGCCAGTCCGGCAAGGGGCTGCGGCGGCTGCGGACGATCCTCGAGGAGGGGCGCGACCGCGGCCGGCGCCCCTCGGTCGCGGCCGGGTGAGCTTCTCAGTCACTCACGGCCGGGCCCACTAGACTTCCGCCGCGGTGAAAGCGCTCTCGGTCGCACCCGCACGACGCTTCTGGATATTCGCGAGCGTCGCCGCGCTGGCGGTGGGGCTGTCTGCGTGCGGCAGGGTGAACAACCCGCCGACGGAGGAGAACGACGGCGTATACGTCACCGCGGGGCCGACGACGTACCAGCTGCAGGTCTCGCGCACGCTCAACCCGTACGCGACCGAGGACTCCCAGTACATCAAGGGTGTGCCGCTGCTCGACCGCTCGATTCAGGCGAGCCAGCTCTGGTACGCGGTGTTCCTGTGGGCGAAGAACCAGACCAAGGTGAACGCGACGACCAACCAGACGTTCGACATCGTCGACACCGAGGGCCACCACTACTACCCGCTTCCGGTCAGCCCGTCGCTGAACGGGTACGCGTGGACGTCGCAGACGCTCGCGCCCGGTGGAATCGAGCCGGGGCCGAACACGCAGGCCAGCTTCGGCCCCACCCAGGGCGGCTTGCTGCTGTTCAAGCTGAACCAGACCGTGTATGACAATCGGCCGCTGACACTGGAGATCCGTGGCGGCCCGTCGCACAAGATCTGGTCGACGATTTCGCTCGATCTGTAGGTCGTTGCTGGCGCGGACGGCGGTCGCGGCGCTCGCCGGCGCCTGCATGCTCGCGATTGCCGGGGCCGTTCCCGCGGCCGCGGACGCGTCCGGCTGGAGCCGGCCGTTCCGGTTGACGTCGCCGTACTCCACCGACCTGACTCCGGCGAGCGTGGCCGTCGCCGCAGATGGGACCGCCGCTGCCGGCTTCAGCGCCCAGGAGGAGGACCAACCGGCGGTGTCGCAGCCGTTCGTGGCGATGCGTTCGTCCGGCGGGAAGGTGTCCTCGCCGCGCTCGGTGCCGAGCGCGCAGCTGGTGCTCGACATGACCTTCGCCGGGAGCACGCTGAAGCTGCTGACCGCGGGCAGCGAGTCGGGCAAGCCGTGCTGTAGCACGGTGCAGGCCGTGTCGCTGGCGAACGGCAAGCTCGGGCGGCCGCAGACGCTCGTCGGCAAGCTCACCGGCGCGACGATCGGCAACCTGACGACGCTCCCCTCGGGCAGGCTGCTGGCGACGATCGCAACCGACCGCGGCGTGTGGGTCGCGCAGTCGCGGCCCGGCAGCGGGTTCGGGAAGACGCACCGGCTGACCGCCGGCTCGGCGATGCCGTGGACCGTCGCCGCCAGCGCCGACGCGCGCGGGCAGACGGTCGTCATGTGGATCGCGACCCATGGCCAGCAGGGCGAGATCGCGCCGACCCAGATCGTCGCCGCGGCCGGCTCTGAGCGCGGCGCGCCGGGGAACGCGCGGACCGTGTTCACCGCTTCCGCCGGTCGCTCGATCGACGAGCTGGCGCTCGGTTCAGCCGGGGGCGCGGTCACCGGCGGCTGGATCGAGAGCTGGTTCGACCGAGGCGTATACCGGGCCCAGGTCGTGGTCTCGGACCTCGCCGCGAGCTCCCGCGGCCGCGTCTATTCGATCACGGGTCTGACCCCGTCGGGGCTTCAGATCGCCGGCAACGGGCGGGGCGACCAGATCATTACGTGGAAGCTCTGTGGGTCGTCCGGCACCTGCACGGTCGCGGCCGCCGTCCGCCGCCGCGGCGGCCAGTTCGGCGCCGCGCAGAATCTCGGCTCGATCGACCCAGGCCAGTCGCCGGTTGCCGCCGTGGCTTCGGACGGAGACTCGCTCGTCGGCTGGATCTCGTCGGGACAGGCCTACGTGGCCGAGCGCCGGCCCTCGGATTCGCGGCTCGGCGCCCGGCGCGCGGTCTCGAGCACCACCTACGCCTCGAACCTGGCGCTCGCGTTCGGCCCCGGCCGCACGGCGCTCGCGGCCTGGACCCAGGGCACGCTCGCGCCGGACGTCGTCGGCGCGGTGTTCAGCGGGTCGTAAAGGCGGTGGCCGAGCCCTACTTCGCCGCCAGGCCGGCCTCGAGCACCTGCCGGACGGCTGGCGCCGCGGTCTGCCCGCCCGCGCCCTGATTCGGGAATAGAGCCCCGACGACGATCTTCGGCGCGCCGACTGGCGCGTAGCCGACGAACCACGCGTCGGTGTTCGACGCCGAGCTGCTGCCGTTGGCGGTGTCGGTCAGCTCGGCGGTGCCGGTCTTCCCCGCGACCGTGACGCCCGGGATCTCGGCCGAGGTGCCTGTCCCGAACTGGACCACGGCGACCATCATCCGCTGAACCTCGCCGGCGACGGTCGGCGTGGTGACGTGGACGAAATGCGGCGGCTGGCCCATCCGCAGCGTGGGGATCGGGCGCCGTCCGCCCATCGCGATTGTCGCGCCGACATCCATCATCTCGAGCGCGTTCGCCTGGACGTCGCCCTGGCCGATCGCCGAGGAGCCGACCGCGAGGTCGTCGCCGATGTGCGCAGCCGATGGAAGCGTCGGTTCGGGCGCGCCCGGGATCGTGGGCTGCTGGTTGAAGCCGAACCGCTCGGCGATGTCAACGAGCCGCTTCGCGCCGAGCTTCGCACCGAGCGGTGCGAACACCGAGTTGCACGAGACCGCGAAAGCGTTCAGGAACGAGCCGCCGCACGCCTCGCCGCCGGCGTTCTGGAGGTTGAAGCCGCTGATCGTCGCCGAGGTCTGGATCGGGAACTCGGTGTCGAGCTTGACGATCCCGGCCTCGAGCGCGCCGGTGGCGGTGATCATCTTCATCGTCGAGCCGGGCGGCTGCAGCGCCGAGAACGCGACGCCGGCGAGCGCCAGCACCTGGCCGGTCGAAGGCTGCATCGCCGCGATCCCGGCGTAGTTTCCGCCCATCGCGGAGACCGCCGCGCGCTCGATCGGCGGGCTGATCGTCGTCGTGACCGACGAGCCGGCCTTGGCCGCGGTGTGCGCCAGCGGCCGCGACCCGGCGAGCAGCCTCCCACCGGGCTTGCCGGCGAGCTGGCGCTGGAAGATCCGCTCGAGGCCGTCGGTCCCGACCTTCGCGTCGGCGGGGTAGCCCTGGGCCCGGAACGCTGCCGCCTCCGCGTTCGGGATCGGTCCGAGCGAGCCGACGATCTGCGAGGCGACATCGGGGATCGGCGACGTGCGGTTCGGACCCTGCGCCAGCGGCGTCCCTTCGCGTGCGAGCAGCGTCGCGCGCGGGGCCAGCGACACGCGCCGCGTCAGCCGCTCGCCGGGACGGAGCCCTGGAAACAGGACCGTGCTGGCGAACTTGACGGCCGGGTTCGAGCCGCTCGTGTCGACCGGGACCAGCAGCGTCTCACGCAACCGGCCGAAGACCGTCGTGTGCGCGACCATCGTCACCGGGATCACGCCGCCGCTGGCGGAGCCGACGCGGACTGGCCGGAGTGACTGGAGCGTGGCGGTGGCGGCGGCCCGCTGGTAGTCGGCGACGAACCGCACCTCGCTGACGCGCTTCTTCGAGGCGCTGTCGAGCAGCGAGTACATGCGCGCGTAGGAGCCGCTCGCCCAGGCGTGCACGTAATCGGTGACGAGCGCGTGCTGAGCGCGGCCCGGGCCGCCGGCCACGTATATCCCGTAGCCGAACGCCGCGGCACCGAGCACGAGCACGGGTAGGGCATGGGTCAGCAGTCGGCGTCGCCGAGTACTGCGTCTACCTCGCGGTCGTGCCCCCGCGTTCAGAGCTGTGGCCACCTCAGCGGGTAACGGTAGACGGTGGAAGGGGCGTCCGGGAGGCGGCCGTAACCTCATGACAATGACTACGCTGGACTGGCTGATCGTCGCGTTCTGCGCGCTGCTCGCGATCTTCGGCTACCTGCAGGGATTCATCGTCGGGGTGCTGTCGCTGCTCGGCTTTGCGATCGGCGCATTTCTCGGCTCGAGGCTCGGCCCGCTGATCCTCAGTGAGGGCTCGCGCTCCCCCTACGCACCGCTGTTCGCCCTGATCGGCGCGCTGCTGATCGGTGCGCTGTTCGCGAGCGGACTCGAGGGGCTCGGAGTCCGCGCCCGCTCGGTGCTGCGGCTTCCCGGCCTGCGCCAGGTCGACGGCCTGCTCGGCGGGGCGCTGACTGCGTGCGTCGGGCTCGGGATCGCGTGGATTGCGGCCGCGCTCGCGATGCAGACCACCGGCTCGGTGTCGCTTCGTCGCGACCTGCAGCAGTCGGCGATCCTGACCGAGCTCAACCGGCTGCTGCCCCCGTCCGGCCCGATCCTGAACGCACTCGCAAAGGTCGATCCGCTGCCGTCCGTCACCGGGCCGCCGGCCGACGTTCCGCCACCGACGAACGGGATCCTCGGCGCCCCGAGGGTGCGCGCCGCGTTCGGGAGCGTGGCGCGGATAGTGGGCACCGCGTGCGGGCTCGGGATCGAGGGCAGCGGGTGGGCCGCCGGCGGCGACCTGGTCGTGACCAACGCTCACGTCGTCGCGGGTGAGGGCGACACCACCGTCCAGCCGGGCGGCGGGCCCGCGAACCTCGCCGCCCACGTGATCGCATTCGACGTGCACGACGACATCGCGATCTTGTCGGTGCCCGGCCTCGACAAACGGCCGCTGATGCTCGCGCCGGACCCGAGGCCCGGAACTGCCGCCGCGATCCTCGGCTACCCGCTCGACGGGCCGTTCACGGCGACCCCGGGTCGGATCGGTCCAACGCAGAGTGTGAGCACCCAGAACGCCTACGGCCAAGGCCCGGTGCTGCGCAGCATCCAATCGGTCCGGGGGCTGGTGCGGCCCGGGAACTCGGGAGGGCCGCTGGTGGACGCCGCCGGACAGGTGGTCGGGACCGTGTTCGCGTCGATCACCGGCGGCAACACCGCGGGCGGGGACGGGCTGGCGGTGCCCAACGCGATCGTCCGCAAGGAGCTCGCGGTCGCAAGATCGCACAACACCCCCGTAAGCACCGGGCAGTGCGCAGGATGAGCCGGCGGCATCGGGCCTAGCGCGGGCGCGAGTTGCACCGTGGGCGGGCGGTGGTCTGCACACCGCCCGCCCTCAGGTGCTTTGCCCCCGGGCGCGCGTGGGCGTCGTTGCGCCCCCGACAGCCTCGGCCATCTGCAACACGACCTCCGGCTCCAGTGCCCCTAGGAGCTGAGGGTGGTGGTGCGCGAGATGCTGCTGCACGGCGTCGAATAGCTCGTCATCGGTCGCACCCGCGAGCCCAGCCCCGCACTCGCAGTAAGCGATCCGCTGATTGCCTTCGATCATCGTGGCCTGACCGTCGCCGGCCGGCACCTCTGGATGTGCCCCGCCGAGGCTGTCCGAGTAGGCACGATCCATGCCCGGGAAGATCGGAAACGCCCGTTGGCGATACGTTTCCAAGACGTTGCCGTGTCTGCCCGCGCCAGTGAGAGCACCAGGGTTCAGTTGTGTGGACGCCTCTCGATCGAGATTGGCGGGGTCCAGCGCGCCGAGCGGCTGCGCGGCCGGCAGGTCCGGCTGCTGCTCGCGTACCTGCTGCTGAACCGCTCCCGCCACATCGGTCGCGAGGAGCTGATCGGCGCGCTCTGGACCGGCCCGGCGCCCGCCTCCGAGGACGCCGCGCTGCGGACGCTGCTGTCGCGGCTCCGCTCGGGCCTCGGCGCGACGGCGCTGTCCGGTCGCGACGAGCTGATCCTGACCCTTCCCGAGCCGGTGTGGGTCGATCTCGAAGCGGCGAGCTCCGAGCTGGGCCGCGCCGTCCAGGCGCTCGACCGAAGCGACCCGCGCAGCGCCTGGGCGCTCGCGCAGGTTCCACTCAATATCGCGAGCCGCGGACTGCTCCCGGGCGCTAACGAGCGGTGGCTCGAGGCGCCCCGTCGCGACCTCGAGGACACGCGGCTGCAGGCGCTTGAGGTGATCGGACGCGCCGGGCTGCGGCTCGGCGGATCGCAGCTGGCGTCGGTCGAGCGAGCCGCGCGCGCGCTGATCGACGCCGAGCCGTACCGCGAGTCGGGGTACGTGCTGCTGATGGAGGCGCTCGCGGCCCGCGGCAACGTCGCTCAGGGCGTGCGGGTGTTCGAGCGGCTGCGGACGCTGCTGCGCGATGAGCTCGGCACCGCGCCCTCGCCCGAGGCGATCGAAGCGCACGAGCGGCTGCTGATGCCGACGGCGCGCGCCGCCGCGGCCGGCCGCGCCGCGAACGGCAGCCTCGGCGCCGCCTCGATCGAGCTTCCGGACGAGCTGCGCGCCCGCGCGTCGGTACCGCTTGTCGGTCGCCGCCGCGAGCTCGGCGAGCTCTCGCGGCTGTGGGCGGGGGCGACCGGCGACGCGCCGCGGGAGGGCCGGATCGTGGTGCTCGCCGGCGACGCGGGGATCGGCAAGACCAGCCTTGCCGCCGAGCTCGCACGGCGGGCACACGGCGGCGGCGGGGTCGTGCTCGCGGGGCGGTCGCCGGAGGAGGCACTGACCCCGTATCAACCGTTCATCGAGGCGCTCAGGCACTACGTCGCGACCGCGCCCGACGAGGAGCTCCGGAGGACCATCCGCGACTACGGCCCGGAGCTCGCGCGGCTGGTGCCCGAGCTGAGCCGGCGGCTCGGGGAGCGGCCACCACCGATCGAGGAGCCCGAGTCCGAGCGCTACAGGCTGTTCGAGGCGGTCGTCGGCCTGTTCACGGCGATCTCCGCGGGCGCGCCGATCCTGCTGGTACTCGACGATCTGCACTGGGCGGACCGCCCGACGCTGCTGCTGCTCCGGCACCTCGCGCGTTCGCCGGAGCCGCACCACCTGCTGATCCTCGTCGCCTACCGGACCGAGGCGACCGGTCAGCTGCTCGGCGGCGCGCTCGCGGACCTGAAGCGCGAGGGGCTGCTGAGCCAGATCGATGTGGGCGGGCTCAGCCTCCGGGAGACCGCCGAGCTGGTCCGGGTGCGGACCGGTGAGGCGCCTTCTCAAGCGCTGGCGGGGGCGCTCCACCGGGAGACCGAGGGAAACCCGTTCTTCATCGAGGAGATCGTCCGTAACCTCGCGGAGATGGGGGTCGACGCCGGCGCGGCCGGGGCGAGCGAGCTCCAGCGGGTCGCGCTCCCAGAGGGCGTCAAGCAGATGATCGCCCGCAGGACGGGCCGTCTCGAGCCGGCCACGATCGAGTGGCTGCGGATGGCGGCGGTGATCGGCCGGGACTTCGACGCCGCGGTGCTCGAAGAATTGCTCGAGCTCGACGAGGAGGAGTTCCTGCGCGCGCTCGAGGAAGCGCTCGCCGCGGCGCTGCTGCTCGAGTCGGCGAGCGAGCCGGGGCGCTACAGCTTCTCGCACACACTGATCCGCGAGGCCCTGTACGAGGGCATGTCCGCCCACCGGCGGGCACGTATCCACCGGCGGGTCGGGGAGGCGCTCGAAGCGGCGGGCGAGATATCCCCGGGCGCGCTCGCGCACCATTTCACCCGCGCCGCCAGCCGCGAGGACGCCGAGAAGGCGATCGGCTACGCGCGCGAGGCCGCTGAGCGCGCCAGCGAGCTGCAGGCGTACGAGGAGGCCGCCGAGCACTACGCGCGTGCGGTCGAGGTCGTGACCCGGTTCGGGCCGGCGGACGACCCCCGCCTGTGCGGGCTGCTGCTGGCGCTCGGCGAGTCGTGGGTCAAGGCCGGCGAGCGCCAGAGCGCGTGGGACGCGTTTTGGGCGGCGAGCGAGCTCGCGGAGCGGCTCGGCGACCGGGCGTGCCTCGCACGCGCGGCGATCGGCGCGTCGCGCCGGTATGTCCAGGAGCCGGGGGTGGTGGACGACCGCGTGATCGCGCTGCTCGAACGGGCGCTCGAGCTGACGGACGGCGACCGCACCGTCGATCGCGTCAGGCTGCTGGGCCGGCTGTGCGGGGCGATCTACTTCTCCGCCGAGCGCGACCGCATGACCGAGCTGAGCGTCGAGGCGATGCGGCTCGCGGGCGAGCTGGACGACCCCGAGGCGACGGTTCACGCGCTCGCGGCGCGGAGGCGGTCGCTGTGGGACGCACCGCATATCGACGAGCGGCTGGCGATATCGACCGAGATGCTGACGTGGTCCCAAGCGGTCGGCGACCTCGAGCTCCAGCTCCAGGCGCACGCATGGCTCGTCGTCGACCTGCTCGAGCGGGGCGAGCGCGATGCCGTCGACGCACAGATCTCGGCCTTCACCACGGGCGCGGAGCAACTCCGCCAGCCGTTGTACATCTGGCACGCGACGGTCTGGCGGGCGATGCGGGCGCTGCTGGACGGGCAGCTGGAGCAGGCCGACGAGCTCGCGGCCGAGGCGGTCGCCGCGGGTGCGCCGGGCGAGTCGGTGACCGCGCCGCAGTACTACGCGATGCAGCTGCTCGCGATCCGCCGCGAGCAGGGACGGATGGGCGAGCTCGAGGAGGCCGCACGGCGGATGGTCGACGCGATCCCGACCCGGCCGGCGTGGCGCGCCGCGTTCGCCAACGTGCTGCTCGAGACCGGGCGGCCCGAGGAGGCCTCCGAGCAGCTGGCGGTGCTCGCGGCGGGCGATTTCGAGGACATCCCGCACGACGGTGACTGGATGACGACGGTGACGCTCCTCAGCGAGGTGTCCGCCGGGCTTGGCGACGAGCCGACGGCGGCACGGCTGTACGAGCTGCTGACACCGTTCGCGGAGCTCAACGTTGTAATCGGCCTCGCTGCAATCTGCCTCGGGTCCGCCGCCAGATTCCTCGGCAAGCTCGCGGTCGCGCTCGGCGATCGACGGGCCGCCGCGGAGCACTTCGAGCAGGCGGTCGAGGCCAACGCCCGGCTGAAGGCGCCGCTGTGGCTCGCGCACACGCGGCTCGACTATGGGCAGGCGCTCGGTTCGGGAGCCCGGGCGCGGCGGATGATCGACGACGCCAGGGAGGCCGCGGATCTGCTCGGGCTGACCGGGCTCCGGCGGCGGGTGGAGCACGTGCGGAGCTAGCCCGTACGGAGCGAGCGCTACCCTCCGCCGGACCCATGTCCAAAACGCTCGTCATCGCGGAGAAGCCATCGGTGGGCCGCGACATCTCGAAGGTGCTGAACGGGCCGTTCAGCAAGGGCGAGGGGTTCCTCGACGGCCCCGATCACGTGATCACGTGGGCCGTCGGTCACCTCGTGCAGCTCGCCGAGCCCGACGAATACGACGATCGCTTCAAGAAATGGCGGATGGCCGATCTGCCGATCGTGCCCGACCGCTTCAGGCTCGTCGTCCGCGACGAGCGCTCCAAGAAGCAGATGAACGTGATCAAGCGGCTGCTCGGGCGCGACGACGTCGACGCGGTCGTGAACGCCTGTGATGCAGGGCGCGAGGGCGAGCTGATCTTCGCCTATCTGTACGAGAAGGCCGGCTCGGGGAAGCCGGTCCAGCGGCTGTGGCTGAACTCGATGACCTCGACCGCGATCAAGGAGGCGTTCGGCGAGCTGCGACCGGGAGCGGACCTCGCCCAGCTCGAGGCCGCGGCGCGCTCACGCTCGGAGGCCGACTGGATCGTCGGGATGAATGCCACCCGGGCGGCCACGATCCGCCTGCGCTCGGCGTTCGACGGCGCCGTCTCGCTCGGTCGCGTGCAGACGCCGACGCTCGCGATCCTCGCGCGCCGCGAGCAGGAGATCCGCGAGTTCAAGCCCGAGCCGTACTGGGTGATCGACGCGAGCTTCGACCCGACCGCCGAGCCGCCGGGCCGCGACTACGAAGGTCGCTACCACGCGGGCGCGAATCCCCGGCTGAAGACCGCCGCGGAGGCCGCGGCGATCGTCGCCGCCGTCGAGGGCCAGACCGGCGTGATCTCGAAGCTGACGAAGTCCGAGCAGAAGCAGCGCCCGCCGTTGCTCTACGACCTGACCTCGCTGCAGCGCGACGCCAACAGCCGCTTCGGCTTCCCGGCGCGGCGCACCCTGGGCGCCGCCCAGCGGCTGTACGAGCAGCACACCGCGCTCACGTACCCGCGCACCAGCTCGCGCTACCTGCCGAGCGACATGATCGGCGAGATAAAGCCGATCGCGCGGCTCGTCGGCGAGCGTGCCGACTATCGCGACGGCTCCAGCTACGTGCTCGGCCTCGACGTGCTGCCACTGGGTCGGGTGATCAACAACGAGAAGGTCACCGACCACCACGCGATCATCCCGACGCGCGCCGACCAGGAGGGCGGGCATCCGATTCACAAGATGTCGGACGACGACAAGAAGATCTACGACCTCGTCGTCCGCCGGTTCCTGGCGGTGTTCCACCCGGAGGCGGTGTTCGAGAACACCCGCGTCGAGACGACCGTCGCGGATCACGTGTTCCGCACGCGTGGCAAGCGGATCCTCGTTGCGGGCTGGCGGGCGGTGTACGGCGAGAGCGCCGACAGCGAGGAGCGCACCGACGACGACGAGGGCCGCGAGCAGCAGCTCCCGCGCCTCGAGCAGGGTGAGCAGGCCGCGGTCGCCGAGGTCGCCTCCGAGGAGAAGGTCACGCAGCCGCCGCGGCGCTACAGCGAGGGTTCGCTGCTCGGCGCGATGGAAACCGCCGGCAAGCTCGTCGACGACGACGAGCTCCGCGAGGCGATGAAGGACTCCGGGATCGGCACGCCCGCCACCCGCGCGGCGATCATCGAGCGGCTGCTCCAGGTCGGCTACATCGAGCGCGACGCGCGAGCGCTGGTCGTCACCGAAAAGGGCATGAACGTGATCCGGCTGCTCGGGGAGCACGCGCTTACCTCGCCGAGCCTGACCGGCGAATGGGAGGCGCGGCTGGCGAAGATCGAGACCGGCGCCGACTCCCGCGAGGCGTTCATGGGCGACATCGTGAAGTTCACCGAGAGCACCGTCGGCGAGCTCGACGAAAAGCTCAAGGGCGTGCGGATCGAGCGCGCGAAGCTCGGTCCGTGCCCGGTCTGCGGGAGGGAGATCGCCGAGAACCGCAAGGGCTACTCGTGCTGGTCGCGCGATGACCCCGGCTGCGGGTTGGTGATCTGGAAGTCGAAGGCCGGCAAGTCGCTGCCGGTGTCGGTCGCGCGGGAGCTGATCAAGACCGGACGGACGGAGAAGGCGGTGAGCGGGTTCAAGGGCCGCTCTGGGCGGTCGTTCCGGGCCCGGCTCGCCCTGCAGCAGGGCGAGGACGGCAAGTGGCGCGTCGAGTTCGACGAGCCGTGGGCGAAGGAGGGCGCGAAGCCGCCCGAGCAGGAGGCGCCGGACGCCGAGAGCACCGAGCCGGCCGCGGCGTGAGTCCGTCAGCGGATCATCCCGTTCACGGCTCTTGCCTGTGTGGCGGCGTCCGCTATGAGGTCACGGCGCCGTTCCTGCGCAGCAACTACTGCCACTGCAAGCGGTGTCGCAAGCACTCGGGGGCCGCGGCGCTGGCGATGGGCCGTGTGCCGCGTGAGGGGTTCCGACTCCTCTCCGGAGAAGAGCTGATCGAGGTCTATCGCCCGCCCGGCAGCGGGATGGTGAAGGCGTTTTGCCGCGTCTGCGGCTCGAGCCTGTTCGGAGGATCGTGGCCTGACGGCCCGGAGGTGTCGATCAGGTTCGGGGCGCTGGACGACGACCCGGGTATCCGGCCGCAGTTCCACAGCTTCGTGGCGTCGAAGGCGGTTTGGGAGGAGCTCGCGGAGGACGGGCTCGATCGCTTCGAGGAGCGTCCGCACAGGCGATAGCGCTACGTCGGGGCCGAGCGCCATCATCGGCGGATGGCCCTCACGCTCGTTCTCGGCCCAGCGAACTCCGCCAAGGCGGGAGCGGTGCTCGGCGCGTTCGGCGCCGCGGCTCGCCGTGGGGCGCTGCTGGTGGTCCCGACTGCGGCTGACGCCCGCCACTACGCTCGGGAGCTCGCCGAGCAGGGCGTCGTGCTCGCGTCGGTGCTGACGTTCTCGCGGCTCGCGGAGGAGATCGCCCGGCGCGTGGGCTACTACGAGCGGCGGCTGACGCGACTACAGCGCGAGCGCGCCCTGGAACGGGCGGTCCAGGCCGCTCGGCTCCAGGTGATGAGCGAGTCGGCACAGACGGACGGGTTCGCGGCCGCGGTCGGCGAGCTGGCGGCCGAGCTCGAGCGGGCGCTCGTTGATCCGGCCCGGTTCGCGCGGGCGATGCGGCGGTGGGGCGATGAGGATCCGCGCCGGGCGGGCCTCGCGCGGGACATCGGCTCGCTCTATCTGGCGTACGCTGACGAGCTCGAGCGGCTGGGACGGGTAGACGCGGAGCAGTTCCTGTGGCGGGCGCTCGACGCGCTGCGTGCCTCGCCCGGGGCGTGGGGCGCGACGCCGGTGTTCTTCTACGGCTTCGACGACCTGACGAAGCTCGAGCGCGACGCGGTCGAGACGCTGTCCCGACTCGCCGGCGCCGAGGTGACGGTGTCGCTCACCTACGAGGCCGGCCGGGCGGCGCTGTCGGCGCGGGCGGAGCTCGTCGAGGAGCTCCGGCCGCTGGCCGCGCAGGTTGTCGAGCTGCCCGCGGTCGACGACTACTACGAGCCTCAGTCCCGGCAGGCGCTGCACCATCTCGAGCGCCGGCTGTTCGAGCCGGATCCCGGGGAGACGATCGACCCCGGTGACGCCGTCCGGCTGCTCGAGTCGGCGGGAGAGCGCGCCGAGGCGGAGCTGGTCGCGGCGGAGATCTTGATGCTGCTCCGGGAAGGGGTCGCCGCCGAGGAGGTCGCGGTCGTGTACCGGTCGCTGGCCGCGGTCGCGCCGCTCGTCGCGCACGTGCTCGGCCGGTACGGCGTCGGTGCAAGCTTCGAGCGTCGGGTGCCGTTCGGCCACACGGCGCTGGGGCGCGGGGTGCTCGCGCTCGCGCGCTGCGCGCTGCTCGGAGAGCGCGAGGCGACCGCCCAGGACCTGCTCGAGTACCTGCGGACGCCGGGGGTACTCGAGCGCCCCGAGAAGGCCGACAAGCTCGAGCTCGAGGTGATCCAGCAGCGGGTCCGGACCGTTTCCGACGCCCGCGCGCGCCTCGGCTTCGAGCTAGGTGAGCTCGACTCCCTCCGCCGCTCGGCCGATCCGGCGGCGGAGCTGCTGCGCCACGCCCGCCGGCTGCTAGCGCGCTCGCACGGCCACGCGGCGCCGGTGCTCGACGGCCCCGAGGCGCTCGACGCCCACGCGCTCGCTGCGATGGCGAGGGCGCTCGACGAACTCGCGGACGTCGGCGAGCGCCTCTCCGGCGCCGAGCTGATCGAGCTGCTCGAGGAGGTCGAGGTGGACGCTTCGGCGAGCGGCGGCACGGGCGCGGTCGTGCTCGCCGAGCCGCTCGCGATCCGCGCGCGGCGGTTCCGCGCCGTGTTCGTCTGCGGCCTCCAGGAGGGGGAGTTCCCGCGGCTGCCCGCGGCCGACCCGTTCCTGCCGGACGAGCGCAAGCGGGAGCTGGCGGTCTGCAGCGGGCTGGTGCTGAGGACCGTCGAGGACGCACTGGACCGCGAGCGATACCTGTTCTATGCAAGCGTCTCGCGGGCGACCGACCGCGTCGTGCTCAGCTACCGGAGCTCGGACGAGGAGGGAAACATCGAGCTAGCTTCGCCGTTCGTCGCCGACGTCGCGGAGCTGTGGGACGACGGCTGGCGCGAGCGACGGCGCCGTCGGCTGCTGGGGGACCTCGTGTGGCCTGCCGACGAGGCTCCGACCGACCGCGAACGGACGCGCGCGCGGGCGGCCGCAGCGGCGTCGGAGGTGGTTGGCACAGGAGCGGTGGAGCCCGCGGCGCGGCGACTCGGAGCGGGCGCGCTCAGCCATGTGAGACACACGGAGGTGATCTCCGCCGGGGGGCTCGAGTCGTACTCGGCGTGCCCGTTCAAGTGGCTCGTCGAGAGCGAGCTCCAACCCGAGGAGCTCGAGCCGCCGGCCGATCCCCTCGTCCGCGGAAGCTATGTCCACGAGGTGCTGGAGCGGCTCCTTTCGCGTCTGGGCGAGGCCATCACTCCGGAGTCACTGCCCCGGGCGCTCGTGATCCTCGAGGAGCTGGTCGCCGAACTCCCCGACGAGGTCGCCGTGGGCCGGCCCGAGCGGCTGCGCAAGGCGGTCGCCGAGGCGATCGCCGCCGATCTTCGGCGGTACCTCGTCCACGAAGCGTCCGAGGGCAGCGACTGGCCGCCGCGTGCCGTCGAGCTGCGCTTCGGCTTCCCCGACGACGAGGAAGCGGAGTCGCTACCGGCGCTGGAGTTGGCCGAAGGCTCCGAGGTGGTCTCGGTCCGCGGGGTGATCGACCGCGTCGACGTCGCGCCCGACGGCCGCCGGGCCGCTGTCCGCGACTACAAGACCGGGGCACGGCGCCCGGAGTGGGCGGGAGACCGCTGGAGCATCGACGGGTCGCTCCAGGTCGCGCTTTACATGCTCGCGGTTCGCGAGCTGCTCGGCCTCGAACCGGTCGCGGGTCTGTATCAGCCGCTGAGCGGCTCCGACCTGCGGCCGCGCGGGGTGTTCCTCGAAGATGCTCCGGTGGGGCGGGGGCTGTTCGACCGCGACGAGCGCGACCAGGCGGCGCTCGACGCCGAGCTCGAGGCGGCGCGAGCGCGGGCGGTCGAGCTCGCCGTGCGACTGCGGTCGGGCGAG
The DNA here is from genome assembly GCA_036490875.1 of Solirubrobacteraceae bacterium. GTDB lineage: Bacteria > Actinomycetota > Thermoleophilia > Solirubrobacterales > Solirubrobacteraceae > Palsa-465. The sequence goes on along the minus strand of DASXDA010000090.1, from coordinate 55,676 downwards.
CTGGTCCCGCAGCCCGATACGTGCTCGCGCAACGGCTGCATGTACCCCGGAATCTGCCGCGCGACATGACCGTGGCCGACGCCGAGCACACATTCACCAGCGAGCAGCTGGACGCGATCGAGCGGCGCGATGGCACGCTGTTCCTCGCTGCCGGCGCCGGCAGCGGTAAGACCTCGGTGCTGGTCGAGCGGTTCGTGCGCTCGGTGCTCGAAGACGGGATCGACGTCGCCGCGATCCTCACGATCACGTTCACCGAGAAGGCCGCCGCCGAGATGCGCGAGCGGATCCGCGCGCGGCTGCGCGAGCTGAGCGCCGTCGAACAGGCCCGCGCTACCGAGGGCGCCGCAATCTCCACGATCCACGGTTTCTGTGCCCGCCTGTTGCGCGCGAACGCGCTCGCCGCCGGGATCGACCCGTCGTTCACCGTCCTCGACGAGCTCGAGAGCCGCCGCCTGGCCGACGAGGCGTTCGACGGCGCGATCCAGTCGCTCGCCGAGGACGCCGTCGGGGGTGTCGAGCTGATCGCCGCGTACGGGGCGGATGCGCTGCGCAGCGCGATCAGGGGGATCTACGGCGAGCTGCGCTCGCGCGGACAGACGCATCCGGTGCTCCCCGCGCTGCCGGCGCCTCCCGACGCGGCCGAGATCGACGGCGCCCGGCGGGAGCTCGAGGCGGCGGCCGCGACAGTAGCCGCTCAGCTCGGGGCGGTCGCTGAACCGAGCGCGAAGGTCGTCGAAGCGCTCGCGCGGCTCGCGCCGTGCTCGGAGATCACGACGGCGGTCGACCCGTGGCCGGCGGACCTCGAGCGCCTGCGGCTCCCGTCGGGCAACGGCGCGGCGCTGACGACGGCCGTTTGCTGTGCCTACCGCGAGGCGCTCGATCGCTACACGCGGGCGTGTGAGCTGCGGTGGGCCTCCCGAGCGCGGAACCTGCTCGACGCCCTCCTGTCGCGGCTCGACGAGCGGTACGCGCGGCTGAAGCGCCGGGCCTCGGCGCTCGACTTCGAGGACCTCGAGCTCCTTTCCCGCGACCTGCTGAGGGAGGACACGGAGCTCCGGGACCGCTACCGCGAGCGGTTCGCGCGGGTGATGGTCGACGAGCTTCAGGACACCAACGCGGTCCAGCTCGAGCTGATCGACGCGATCTCGCATGACAACCTGTTTGCGGTCGGCGACGCCCGGCAGTCGATCTATGCGTTCCGGCACGCCGACGTCGAGCTGTTCGAGCGCCGCGGCGAGGAGGCCGCGACGGCGGGCGCGCGCGCGACGCTGCGGACCAACTTCCGCACGCGCCCGGAGGTGCTCGAGGTCATCAACCGCGCGTTCGAGGCGCTGGACGCCGAGCCGCTGCTTCCCGGCCGCGAGGCGGCCGGGTTCGGCGAGCCGCTGGTCGAGCTGCTGATCGCGGACAAGGGAGCCGACTGGTCCAAGGACGGTCCGGCGGCACCGTGGCGGGTAGCGGAGGCGCGGGCGCTCGCTCGCCGGATCGCCGAGCTGGTCGCGGACGGCGCGGCCCCGCGCGACGTGGTCGTGCTGCTCCGCGCGACGGCCGACATGCGTACGTACGAGCGCGCGCTAGAGGAGCGCGGCGTGCCGACGTACGTGATCGGCGGGCGGGGGTACTGGTCGCACCCGCAGGTGGTCGACCTCGTCTCCTACCTGCAGACGCTGGCCAACCCGCGCGACGAGGTCGCGCTGTACAGCGTGCTCGCATCGCCGCTGGTCGGCGCCTCGGTCGACGCGCTCGTCGTCCTCGGCGCCGCGTCGCGGACGAGTAACCGGAACGTCTGGTGGGTGCTCGACGATCCGGGGGACCTGCTGGACGAGCTCGCCGAGGACGACGCGGCGCGGCTCGCCCGGTTCGCGGCGTGGCTGCGGGCCGAGCGCGCCGAGGCGGCGAGGCTCGGGGTCGAGGAGCTGATCGAGCGGGTGCTCGAGCGGACCGGATACGACCTCGAGGTGCTGTCGCTGCCGGGCGGGCAGCGGCGGCTGGCGAACGTGCGCAAGCTGATGCGGCTCGGCCGCGAGCACGCCGCCGCGCACGGACCCGACCTCCACGGCTTCCTCGAACTCGTCGGCGGGCGGATGGGCGAGGGCGGCGGAGATCCGCACGCCAGCGAGGCGCCGGTCGAGAGCGAGGCGCTCGACGCCGTACGGCTGATGACGATCCACCGCGCCAAGGGGCTCGAGTTCGAGATCGTGTGCGTGGCCGACCTCGGGCGCGGCCCGTGGGGGTTCAGCCCGCTGATCCGCGTCGGTCGCGACGGCCGGCTCGGGCTGCGACTGTCGCGGCCGGGGACCGAGCGGCCGTTCTCGACGCTCGCGCACGCCGAGATCGGCGAGCAGGCGAAGGCGGCCGCGGCGGACGAGGAGCGGCGGCTGTTCTACGTCGCGATGACGCGCGCGCGGGAGCGGCTGATTCTGAGTGGCGCCGCCAACCTCGCGGGCTCGTGGGGGAACGGCTCGGGCGCGCCGATCGGGTGGCTCGGCCCGGCGCTGGTCCCGGGGTTGGTCGACCGCGTCGAGGAGGGCTCGGGGGTCGCAGACGGCGTGCGGTTTACGTTTGTGGTGGACGCGGAGGACCGACCGCAGGCGCTGTCCGTGGAGCGCGCGCCTCGGCCCGCCGTGGGCGTGGACGACCTAGAGCACCCTCACGGTGCACAAGCTCGGCCACGTTCCCGTGTCGGCTCGCTCAGCTACTCGTCGCTGGCCACCTACCACCGGTGCGGCTACCGGTTCTACGCCGAGCGCGTGCTCGCGCTGCCGGGGACGCCCGTCGAGGGCGCGGGCGGGAGCGCCGGCGCGTTGACGCCGGCCGAGCGCGGGAGCGCGGTCCACACATTGCTCGAGCGGCTCGACTTCCGGCGGCCGCTGCGCCCGACTCCCGCGGCGATCGCCGCCGCCGCGGCGCGGCCCCCGACGGGCCGCGAGACGACCGAGATCGGGGCGCTGATCGAGCGCTTCGGGGGGAGCGAGATCTGCGCGCGGCTGGCGCGGGCGACCCGCGTCGCACGCGAGCAGCCGTTCGCGTTCGCGCTCGGGCAGACGCTCGTCACCGGCGCGCTCGACGTGGTCGCGACCGAGCAGACGGGTTCGATTGTCGTCGACTACAAGACCGATCGACTCGAGGGGCGCAACCCGGCGGCGGTGGTCGAGCGCGAGTACGAAACGCAGCGGCTGATCTACGCGCTGGCGGTGCTGAGCTCAGGGGCGCCGAGCGTCGAGGTCGCGCACGTGTTCCTCGAGGCACCCGAGAATCCGGTCGTCGCTCGCTACGAGACCGCCGAGCGCGCTGGGCTCGAGCGCGAGCTCGCCGGGCTCGCGGCCGGAGTGCTCCAGGAGCGGTTCACGGTCACTGAGGAGCCCTACCGTGAGATCTGCCAGGGCTGTCCGGCAGAGGGCGGCCTCTGCTCCTGGCCGCTCGCGATGACCCGGCGCCAGGCGCCCGACCGGCTGTTCTAGTGTTCTGAGTCGGAGGGTCGGCGGCACTAGTCGCGGGCCGCCGGCTGACGGTCGGCGGGCGGGGTCTCGGCGGCTGCGGTCTCGTCGCTCGGGGTCTCGTCGCTGCGGTCGAACGTCACGTCGACCTGCTCGACGTCGCTGCGCTCCTCGACCTTGGCGAGCGCCGTCAGCGCCTTCTCGTCGGCGGGCGCCTCGGGTGGGCCGATCAGGTTGCGCGGGTAGAGCTTGCGGGCCACGACGACGTTGATCTCGGCCGCGTACAGCGTCACCTGCGCGCCGAGGTGCAGCCACACGAGCAGCCCGAGCACGAGCGCGAACTCGCCGCCGACGAGGCTCGCGTGTCGGACGACGTGATTGATGTAGAGGCCTCCGAACAGCTGCAGCACCGACCAGGATGCGGCCGCGATGGGGACGCCGATCCAGAGGCGGCGCGTCGGAATCTGAGCCGAGGTCAGGAACCGGAACGCGGCCGTGAAGAGGAGGGTGTTCACGAGGAACCCCGCGATGATCGCGGCGGCCTTGCTGAACGGCCCGGTGATTCCCGAGGTCAAGCCGGTGATGACCGTGGCGATCAGGAACAGGATGCCGAGCGCCATGATCAGCGCGAGGCCGCGCAGCCGGGCGGTCAGGAAGTTCGCTCGATGCTTGCGCGGGACCGCCCACACCTGGTCGAACGCGTTCTGGGCCGCGCTCGTGACGCCGAGCCCACCGAGCAGCGCGAAGAGAAGCCCGATCAGAAGCGCCGTCGTGCTGCCCCTCAGCGAGTGCACCTTGATCGAATCGCCGATCACCGGGAACTGGCCGAGGACAGAGTCCTCGACCGCTTTCTGCGCGCTGGCGTTGCCCTTCAGCACGAACCCGAGGATCGTCGTCATCACCAGCAGCAGCGGGAACAGCGAGAAGAAGCCGTAGTAGGCGACGAGCGCCGCCAGATTGCCGGCGCCGTCGTCGCTGAACTTCTTGACCACGGCCATCGGGATCGCCAGCCACTTGTGCGACTGCTGGAAGCGATCGAATCCGCGCACCGGCGCGAGCAGGTCCACCCGCAGACAGTACCCCGAAGAGTGGTAGTTCAGACTGTTACAAGCGCCGGATCGTCCGCAGCGGCGGCGGGCTTCGCGACGCGACCGCGAAGCACCACCGTGGCGCCGCCCGACGGGCTGAACGTGATACTCCGCCGGCCGGTCTGCTCGGGGCGGTCCCAGGCCGCGGACAGCTCGCAGCTGCTCAGCACCGACCGGAGCACGACCTTCATCTCCTGCAGCGCGAAGCTCGCGCCGAGGCAGCGCCGGCGCCCGCCTCCGAACGGGAGCCAGGTGTACGTGCCGGGGGGGTTGCCGACGAACCGCTCAGGGCGGAACGCATAAGGCTCCGGGTAGATATCGGGGTCGCGGTGGACGAGGAACGCCGACGCAAGCAGGGCGACGCCGGGCGGATAGCGGACACCCCCGATCTCGACGGGCTGCTTGGTCAGCCGCGGCTCGGCGTTCGGGAGCACCGGGCGCAGGCGCATGATCTCCTGGATCGTCGCGGTCAGGTACTCGTCGCCCTCGCCGGCGTCGAGCTCCTCGGTCAGGCGAGCGGTGACCCGCGGCTCGCGGGCGAGCCGCTCGAACGCCCACGCGAGTTGCGAGGCGGTCGTCTCGTGCCCGGCCAGCAGCGCGGTCATCAGCTCGTCGCGGATCTCCTGATCGGACATCGGCGAACCGTCCTCGTGACGGGCGGCGAGCAGCATCGCGAGCACGTCCGTGCGCTCCTCGCCATCGTCCGCCGCGGCACGGCGCTCGTCGACGAGCTCGAAGATCATCCGATCGCCCCGCGCGCGCAGTTCGTTGAAACGCCGCAACGAGGGCAGCAGCCAGCCGAGGTATCGGCCAAGCGCCGGAAGAACCGATAGCGGGCTCTCGGCGAAGGATAGGAACTCCGTCAGCAGGTCGCGAAGCTGCTCGAGCCGGGGTCCGCGCTCGAGCCCGAACACGGCCCGGAGGATGATCTCGAGCGTCAGCCGCTGGAGCCGCGGGTGCAGCGCGATCGCCTCCCCGCGCGGCCACGATCGGACCTCGTGCTCGGCGAGCTCGGTCATCAGCCCGGTTAGCCGCAGCATCCGCTCGCCGTGGAACGCCGGCAGCAGCAGCTTGCGTTGCTCCATGTGTGGGGCCTCGTCGAGCAGGATCACCGAGTTCGAGCCGATCGTCGATTCGAGTACCCGCGCGCCCTCGCCGGGGTGGATCGCCTCCGGCGAGGCCATGAACAGCTCGCGGATCTCGTCCGGGTCGGACAGGATCACGAACGGCGGCTGGAACGGGAGCTGCACTGTGATCCGCTTGCCGTAGCGGCGGCGCAGGCGCTCGAGGGACCCGGCCGGTCGCTTCCAAGTTGCGATCAGCTGAAGCGCGGCGGGAAGGCGCGGTCCCGGAGGCAGGCCATCCATAGGTCTTACATGCTCACAGATGCGCCTGGGGGAGTGTGAAATGCGTCACACCAGGCTGCTCTGGCCCGACTCGATCGCCAGCAGCGCGCGCTTGCGGTCGATCCCCCCCGTGTAGCCGCCGAGGCCGCCGCCCGAGTGCAGCACGCGGTGGCACGGGACCACGATCGGCAGCGGGTTTGACCCGAGCGCGTTGCCGGCGGCGCGCGAGCCGCGCGGGCTACCCGCATCGGCCGCGACGAGCTTGTAGCTCGAGATCGAGCCGAACGGGATCCGCGCGGTCGCCTCGAGCACCCGGCGGCCGAAGCCGTGGGTCAGCTGCCAGTCGAGCGGGATCTCGAACCGCGGCCGCGCGCCCTTGAAGTATTGCTCGAGCTCGCGACGGGGCTCATCGAGTTTGCGCGGCGCCGACAGGACCCGCGGAGAGACCTTGACCGACAGCTGCTCGAGGACCTCGCTCTCCTGCTCGCCGCCGTCGAGGTACGCGATCCGGACGAGGCCGCGCGGGGTCGTCGCAAGCAGGAGCGTGCCAACCGGCGAGTCGAGCGACGCGTACGCGACGTCGAGCAGACCGGCGTCCGCCGCCGCGTTGACCAGATCAGGTAGTGGGGAATCGGCTGGCTTCGGGAGCGGCGTCATGTCTGCTGGTACTCCAATCGCAATCGTTTGAGGCCCTCGTGCACGTTCCGGCGCGCGGCCTCCTCTGTCGTGTCCATCACCGCCGAGATCTCGGCGTACGGGGCGTCCGCGACGAACCGGAGCGCGAGCGCAGTGCGTTGCTTCGGCGGCAGCTCGCGGACCCTGATCCACAGCGATTCGTCGGCGCGCTCCGCCGGCGGCGCCGGCCGCTCGGGAAGCTCCTGCACCGGGACCGGCGCGCGGCGCCTCGAGCGAACGTGGTCGATCGCCTTGCGGTGGGCGATCGTCAGCACCCATCCGCGAAGGTTTGACGCCTCGCTCAGCCGCGGGTACGCCCTGAGCGCCGACAGCCACGTCTCCTGGTAGCAGTCGTCGGCGTCGATAGGGCCGACCATCGCGGTCAGGAACCGGTGGACGTCGCGGGCGTGCGCGTCGAGCAGCGCCTGGAACGGGGGAAGGTTCACATCAGCTGAAACGCGCCGGGCGGCCACGGCGTGAGATGTTCGTACACCGGCCAAGCAAGAGCGCGCTCATCCCTTTGCCGATCGCCGGCGATCGGGTACAAACCTGATATGGCTCGCGCAATCTGGTCGGGTGCGATCAGCTTCGGGCTGGTCAACGTGCCGGTGAAGCTGTACTCGGCAACTTCGCCGAAATCGGTGCACTTCCACCAGCTCTCGAGCAAGACCGGCGTGCGGATCCGCCAGAAGCGCATCGATCCCTCGACCGACGAGGAGGTGCCCTACGAGGAGATCGTCAAGGGCTACGAGGTCACCCCCGACCGGTACGTGACGATCGATCCGGACGAGCTCGACGCGCTCGATCCGAAGGCGACGAAGACGATCGACATCGAGGAGTTCGTGAGCCTCGACGAGATCGACCCGATCTACTACGACCACTCGTACTACCTGGCCCCGACCGCCGGCGGCTCGAAGGCCTACCGCCTGCTGCTCGACGCGATGCGGGAGTCAGGCAAGGTCGGGATCGGCAAGGTCGTGCTGCGGACCAAGCAGCAGCTTGCCGCGCTGCGGCCGACGGGCGAGGTGCTGACGCTGACGACGATGCTGTGGGGCGACGAGGTGCTCTCGCCCGATCGGATCGACGAGCTCGAGTCAGTCGAGGAGGCGCCCGCGTCCGACCGTGAGCTGAAGATGGCCGAGCAGCTGATCGATTCGCTGTCGGCCGCGTGGGACCCGACCCAGTTCAAGGACGAGTACCGCGAGCGCGTAATCGACCTGATCGAGCGCAAGGCTGCCGGCGAGGAAGTCGCGGTGCAGCCGCAAGCCGAGGAGCCTGCCGCGGCCCCCGACCTGATGGCTGCGCTCGAGGCGAGCCTGGCCGCGGTCGGCAAGGAGGACGAAGAGCCCGCTCCCAAGCCCAAGCGCGCGCCGGCGAAGCCCAGGGGCAGCTCGCGGAAGACTCCCGCCAAGAGCGGGAGTTAGCGCCTTCGCTGGTACCCTTTTCGCTCGCTGCCGCTCCTCAGTCCTAGCTTCCGGGACGTTCTAAATGCACCATCGAACAGCTCCTCCGGGGGCCACCGGCCTCTACGACCCCGCGAACGAGCATGACTCGTGCGGGATCGCGCTCGTCGCAAAGCTGTGGGGCGAGGCCTCGCACGTGGTCGTCGAGAAGGCGCTCGACGCGCTCGGGAACCTCGAGCATCGCGGCGCCGAGGGCGCGGACCCCAGCACCGGCGACGGCGCCGGCATCCTGCTCCAGATCCCCGACGCGTTCTTCCGCGGGGCGGTCGCAGGGGTCGAGCTGCCGTCCCCGGGCCGCTACGGCGTCGGCGTCTGCTACCTGCCGACCGACGCGGAGCGGCGGCTGGCGCTCGAGCAGCTGATCGAGGACACGATCGCGGGCGAGGGCCAGCGCGCGATCTGGTGGCGGGACGTTCCCGTCGACGATCAGCACGTCGGCTCGACCGCGCGGCTGTCGGCGCCGGTGATCCGGCACGTCCTGATCGAGGCCTCGGACGAGATCTCCGACCAGAACGCGTTCGAGCGAAAGCTGTACGTGATCCGCCGCCTGATCGAGCGGGCCGCCGGCCCCGATCTGGCGCTCCCGAGCTTCTCGAGCCGAACGATCGTCTACAAGGGGATGCTGACCGCGCCGCAGCTGCCGCGGTACTTCGTCGACCTCCGTGACCCCCGGCTCGCCTCGCGGCTGGCGCTCGTGCACTCGCGGTTCTCGACCAACACGTTCCCCAGCTGGGAGCTCGCTCACCCGTACCGGATGATCGCCCACAACGGCGAGGTCAACACGCTGCGCGGGAACATCAACTGGATGCGGGCGCGCGAGTCGCAGCTCGCCTCGGAGCTGTTCGGCGAGGACCTCGAGAAGGTCGTCCCCGTCGTCCGCGAGGGCGGCTCGGACTCCGCGGTCTTCGACAACGTGCTCGAGCTGCTGGTGCTCGGCGGGCGCTCGATCCCGCACGCGGTGATGATGATGATCCCCGAGGCCTACCGGACCCGGAAGGACCTCGACCCCGACGTCAAGGGGTTCTACGACTTCCACTCGTGCCTGATGGAGCCGTGGGACGGGCCCGCGGCGGTCGTGTTCACCGACGGGCGCCTCGCCGGCGCGGTGCTCGACCGCAACGGCCTGCGGCCGGGGCGCTGGGTGCAGGACACCGAGGGATACGTCGTCCTCGCGTCCGAGGCGGGTGTGATGACCGTCGCCCCCGAGCACATCCAGCGCAAGGGCCGGCTCGCGCCCGGAAAGCTGTTCCTCGTCGACCTCCAGGACGGGCGGATCGTCGAGGACGACGAGCTCAAGCGGAAGATCGCCCGCCGCAAGCCGTACACCGAGTGGTACGACAAGGCGGTCGTCCACATCGACGATCTGCCGTCACGCGAGCCCCGGTCGCCGCGGATCGAGCCGTTGCGCTCCAAGCAGCTCGCGTTCGGGTACTCACAGGAGGACCTCAGGCTGATCATCGCGCCGATGGCGGCGAACGGCGAGGAGCCGGTCGCGAGCATGGGGAACGATGCCGCGCTGGCGGTGATGTCCGATCGCCAGCCGCCGCTGTTCTCGTACTTCAAGCAGCTGTTCGCGCAGGTCACGAACCCGCCGATCGACCCGATCCGGGAGAACGTCGTGATGAGCCTCCAGACCGGCGTCGGCGCCGAGTTCAACCTGCTCTCGGAGGTCCCCGAGCAGGCTCACCAGTTGGTGATGAATCAGCCGATCCTCCGAAACTACGAGCTCGAAAAGCTCCGGCAGGTCTCCCACGAGGTGTTCAACGCCGCCACGCTCGACATCACGTGGCCGATCGAGCAGGGCCCCGACGGGATGGACCTGCGAATCCACGCGCTCGTGGAGGAGGCGGCCAACTACGTCGACCACGGCGCCAACATCCTGATCCTGTCGGACCGGAACCTAGGGCCCGAGCGGGTCGCGATGCCGTCGCTGCTCGCAGTCGCCGCGGTCCACCACCACCTCGTGCGCCGTGGGACGCGGCTGCGGACCGGGCTCGTGATCGAGTCCGGCGAGCCGCGCGACATCCACCACATGGCGACGCTGATCGGCTACGGCGCCGCCGCGATCAACGCCTACGTGATGTTCGAATCGCTCGACGAGCTGGCAGACAGGTCATTGCTCCCGGTCGATCTCTCTCGAAACGAGGCCGAGTCGAACATCGTCAAGGCGATCGGCAAAGGCCTGCAGAAGACGATCTCGAAGATGGGGATCTCGACGATTCAGTCCTACTGCGGCGCGCAGATCTTCGAGGGCGTCGGGCTCGACCAGGAGCTGATCGACCGGTTCTTCGCCGGCACGGCGTCGCGGATCGGCGGCGTCGGGCTCGAGGAGCTCTCCACCGAGGCGATGGAGCGGCACTTCCGGGCCTACCCGCGGACCGACCGCGAGCTGCTGCCCGTCGGCGGCGTGCTCCAATGGCGCCGCGACGGCGAGCTGCACGTGTGGAACCCGGACACGGTCGCGAAGCTCCAGCATGCAGTCGGCGCCGAGAACGGGAGCAATCCGCGTGAGACCTACAGGGAGTACACGCGGATGGTCAACGACCAGACCGTCCGCAGAGGCCTGCTGCGCGGGCTGATGAAGCTCCAGCCGGCAGGCGAGCCGGTGCCGCTCGACGAGGTCGAGCCGGCCACCGAGATCGTCAAGCGGTTCACGACCGGCGCGATGAGCCTCGGTGCCCTCAGCCGCGAGGCCCACGAGACGCTCGCGATCGCGATGAACCGGATGGGCGCGCGCTCGAACACAGGCGAGGGTGGCGAGGACCCGTCGCGCTACGTGCGCGACGAGGACGGCGATCTGCGGCGCTCGGCGATCAAGCAGGTCGCATCGGGCCGGTTCGGGGTGACGATCCACTACCTCGTCAACGCCGATCAGCTCCAGATCAAGATGGCGCAGGGCGCCAAGCCGGGGGAGGGCGGCCAGCTCCCCGGGCACAAGGTCGACGACTACATCGCGCGGATCCGCAACTCGACCCCCGGTGTCGGGCTGATCTCGCCGCCGCCCCACCATGACATCTACTCGATCGAAGACCTCAAGCAGCTGATCTACGACCTCCGGTGCGCCAATCCGACGGGCTCGGTGTCTGTGAAGCTCGTCTCCGAGGTGGGCGTCGGGACCGTCGCGGCCGGCGTCGCGAAGGCGAACGCAGATCACGTCACGATCGCCGGGTTCGACGGCGGCACCGGCGCGTCGCCGCAGTCGTCGGTCCAGTCGGCGGGCATTCCCTGGGAGATCGGGCTCGCGGAGACCCAGCAGACGCTCCTGCTGAACGACTTGCGCTCGCGGATCACGGTCGAGGTCGACGGCGGCATGCGGACCGGCCGCGACGTCGTCGTCGGCGCGCTGCTCGGCGCCGACGAGTTCGGGTTCTCGACCGCGCCGCTGATCGCGATGGGCTGCATCATGATGCGCGTCTGCCACCTGAACACGTGCCCGGTCGGGGTCGCGACCCAGGACCCGGTGCTGCGCAAGCGCTTCCGGGGCACCCCCGAACAGGTCGTCAACTACCTGATGCTGGTCGCCGAGGAGGTCCGGGAGATCATGGCCTCGCTGGGGATCCGGCGCCTCGAGGAGATGGTCGGCCGCACCGACCTGCTCGACATGCGCGAGGCGATCGAGCACTGGAAGGCGAGCCGCGTCGACCTCGGGATGGTGCTCGCGATGCCGGAGCTGCCGCCGGGCACGCCGCGCTCGCGGACCCGCTCGCAGGTTCCGGTGCTCGACGACGCGCTCGACTGGGAGCTCGTGCGGCGCTGCTCGGCAGCGATCGAGGACGGCCAGCAGGTCAGGCTCGGACCGATCCCCGTGCGCAACGTCAACCGGACGGTGGGCGGGATCCTCTCCGGAGAGATCGCACGTCGGCACGGGGTCAAGGGACTGCGCGAGGGCACGATCGAGATCGCGCTGTCGGGCTCGGCCGGCCAGAGCTTCGCCGCGTGGCTGGCCCCCGGCGTGACGCTGTCGCTGCGCGGGGAGACCAACGACTACGCCGGCAAGGGACTGTCGGGCGGGGTCGTGTCGGTCCGCCCGCCCGAGAAGGCGCGGTTCCTGGCCGAGGAGAACATGATCGTCGGCAACACCGTGCTGTACGGCGCGACCGCCGGCCGGGCGTTCTTCAGGGGCCTCGCCGGCGAGCGGTTCGCGGTCCGGAACTCAGGCGCCAAGGCGGTCGTCGAAGGGGTCGGCGACCACGGCTGCGAGTACATGACCGGCGGCCGCGTGGTCGTGCTCGGGCGGACCGGGCGGAACTTCGCCGCCGGGATGAGCGGGGGGGTTGCGTACGTGTACGACAAGGACCGCGGCTTCGGGAACCGGTGCAACACCGAGCTCGTCGACCTCGAGCCGCTGACCGAGGCCGACGAGCAGGAGGTCAAGGACCTGATCTCCGAGCACGTCGCGCGGACCGGCTCGCTCGTCGGCCGCAACGTGCTGGCCTCGTGGGAGCGCGGGGCCCGCGAACGGTTCGTGAAGGTGATGCCGCGCGACTACCGGCGGGTGCTCGAGGAGCGCACGGCCGCCGCGGCAGCCGAGGGCGAGCTCAGCGAAGCAGCGCCTGCGTGACCCCCTGGATCGTCTCGATCCCGTAGTCGATATCCGGATCACCGTCCGTCAGCACGGCGATCGAGAACGTGCGACCGCGGCCCTCGAGCCGGGCGATCTGGTGCGCGAGGAGGGCGTCGGCGCTCGGGCGCCAGCCCCCCTTGAAGAACACCGTGTAGCCGGGCGGTCGCGCCGCCGCGGGGATGCCTCAGCCCACTTGCGGCCCCACGACGCGCCATCGGGAACAGGAACGAGGCGCCGTATAGGTCGATCTGGCGCCGGCCGATCGCCTCCAGCTGCCGCCGGCCGAACCGTTGGTAGCCTCCCCGGCTCCCATGGGCGAACTCGGCGCGTTCCTGAAGATCCATCGGGTCGGCTTTGACAAGCGCGACCCGCGCCGCCGCGTGGGCGACTACCGGCAGTACTTCCAGCTCCAGCCAGCCGAGGAGCTTTCCCGGCAGGGCGCCCGGTGCATGGACTGCGGGATCCCGTTCTGCCACGAGGGCTGCCCGCTCGGGAACCTGATCCCCGAATGGAACGACCTCGTCTACCGCGACAAGTGGCGCGAGGCCTCCGAGCAGCTGCACATGACCAACAACTTCCCGGAGTTCACCGGCCGCATCTGCCCGGCGCCGTGTGAGTCGGCGTGCGTGCTGGCGATCAACGACGAGCCGGTGACGATCGAGCAGATCGAGATGGCGATCGCCGAGCGGGCGTTCGACGAGGGGTGGGTCGTCCCTGAGCCGCCCGACCGCCGGACCGGCAAGACCGTTGCCGTGGTCGGCTCCGGCCCGGCCGGACTGGCGGCCGCCGCGGAGCTCAACAAGAGCGGTCACGCGGTCACCGTGTACGAGCGCGACGAGGGCCCCGGCGGGCTGATGCGCTTCGGCGTGCCGGACGCGAAGCTCGAGAAGCGGATCATCGACCGACGGGCGGCGATCCTCGAGCAGGAGGGGATCGAGTTCGTCTACAACACCGACGTCGGGCGGGATATAGATGCAGCGGAACTGGTGGCGCGCCACGACGCGGTGGTCGTGACGATCGGCTCACGCGTCTCGCGTGACCTCGACGCGCCCGGCCGCAACCTCGCCGGGATCCACTTCGCGATGGACTACCTGTACCAGCGCAACCGCTGGGTCGCCGAGCAGGAGGGCCGGCCGTTCAAGCCGGTCGAGCCCGGCCGCGAGATCGTCGCCAAGGACAAGAAGGTGATCGTGATCGGCGGCGGCGACACCGGGATGGACTGCATCTCCAACTCCCACCGGGAGGGCGCGCGCAGCGTGATCATGCTCGACGTCTATGCGGAGCTGCCGGCGGACGGCCGTGATCCGCGGCATCCGTGGCCGCTGCCTCCGAAGCGGACGGCGACCACGTACGCGCTCGATGAGGGCGGGACCCGCCGTTGGGGGACCGAGGTGACCGGCTTCGGCGGCAAGGGCGGACGGGTCAGCCACGTGTACGCGCGCCAGGTGACCGGCACCTCGTCGCGCGATCTCACCCCGGTCCCGGGGAGCGAGTTCGTGCTCGAGGCGGACCTCGCGCTGATCGCGATCGGCTTCGAGCATCCCGAGCACGAGGGTCTGGTCGCGCAGCTCGGCCTCGAGCTCGACCGCCGGGGCAACATCAGCACGCGGCAGACATACCGGACCTCGGCCAACGACGTCTACGCCTGCGGAGACGCCCGGCTCGGGCAGTCGCTGATCGTCACGGCGATCGCCGAGGGCCGCAAGTGCGCCCGGATCGTCAACAAGGACCTCGGCGGCAGCCCGATGGACGCCGACCGCGAGATGCTCGCGCTCGGCGCGTGGAGTGGCGAGGCCGACCGCACGCTGCGGCACGAGGCCGAGGCCGCCGGGACCGTGCGGCCGGGCGAGGAATTCTTCACGGGCCCGGGGGCGCGGGAGGTCTGAGGGGCGGGCGGTGGCTGGGCGCTGGGCGGGCGCTGGGCGGGGGGCGGCAGGCGGGCGCTGGGAGGCAGGCGGGCGCGAACGCTGCGCGCCCGGGTCGGGGCGCCGCAAATCGCAACAAAAACGCCCGTAGCGGGCAATTTCGTTGCGCCCCGGCCGCCGCCCGCCGAAGAACGCAACAAACGGGCCGCGAAATCCCTTCTCCCAAACGGGTCGACGAGATCCCCTTGCGTCCTTCGACGAGATCCCTCACCCGAGCGGCGACCCGTGTTTAGAAGTCGCATTTTCGGGGGATATAATTAGAAACCAGAGTTGAACAATCTTTGCTTGGGGCACCTGGTGCAGACGATTTAGGTTTAGAAAAGCTTGGGACGGGGAAACTCGCCCCTTGTCGGTCAGGGAACTGCGCCCCCACTTCCCTGACTCCCCGGGGGCCCAGATGGATCTGGGCCCCCGGGACTCTTTAACGGGCAAGTCCGCCGGGGCCGGTGCGCCCGCGGGCGATCAGTGCCGCTTGGTCCAGCGGGCCATGCCCTGGAAGACCTCGATCGGCGACGCGGGAGTCCTGTCGGGGTCGAACTCGCTGTAGAGCTGCTCCACGTTCCGGACGATCCGCTCCGGAGCCGTCCAGTCGGCGAAAGGCTGCAAGTCGATCTGGTCCGCCGCATCCTCGGCGGTGACCCCGGCGTCAAACAGCGCACGGGCCTGCCGGCTCACGAACTCGAGGTAGCGCTTGATCTCGAGGACGCCCTCGCCATCGGTGACCGGTCCGTGGCCCGGGACCAGCGTGCGGGCGCCGAGTCCGACGATCAGATCGCATGCCGCGATCCAGTTGCTCACGGGCCCGGCCCATACGATCGGCGTGCCACCGGAGAAGAAGATGTCGCCGGTGAACACGGTCGCGGCGTCCGGGACGTGGACGATCGCGTCGCCGGCGGTATGGGCCGGCCCGACCTCGATCATCTCGAGCTCGCGGTCGCCGACGGTCAGTTGCAGGCGCCCCTCGAAGGTGTCGGACGGGAGCCGCGCCTCGAGGCCCTCGAACTGGAACCGGCCGAAGATCCGCTCGGCGAACTCGTTCAGCTCGGGCCCGAGGTCGTTCGCGAGCAGCGCCTGCAGTAGTTCCGGCGGCTCTTCGCGCATGCCCTCGGCCGCGAGAGCCGTCGCGTAGATCGGCGTCGCGTCCGCCAGCGCCCCGTTGCCGTAGCAGTGGTCGCCGTTGCTGTGGGTGTTAACCGCGACGTCGATCGGCTTCCCCTGGGTTACCGGGCGCATCTCGCCGAGCATCTCCCTGGTGAGCGGGATGTCGAAGAGGGTGTCGACCAGCAGCGAGGTCTCGCCTCCGATGATGAGCCCCGCGTTGCTCCAGCCCCAGCCACCGTCCGGCTGCAGATACGCGAACAGGCCGTCCCCGAGCTCGTGCAGACCCCTGGTGTAGGCGACCCTCGCGATCCTTGGAGCCTATTGCTCCGCTAGCTGCGCCGCCCTGAGCCTCAGCAGCTCGACGAGGTCGAGCCCGCGGTGGAACGGATCCGCGATCGGCGGAGAGCCGTCGAGCGGGAGCGCGGCTCGTAGTCGCCCGTCGATCTCGGCGACGAGTGCCGGCCCCGAGGGGACGCGCGCCGAGTCCAGCTCGGCCAGCAGCCGGATGCTCTCGCGGTCGGCGGCCGAGGATTGCCGGAGAGTTAGCCGGGTGACCGGCGTCCCTGCCGGATCCGAGCCCCGATTGTCTTCCGCCGCCCTGCGCAGATCTGCTTGGCGCTCGTGCGAGAGCGACAGGTTCAGTCTTCCTGAGAGCACTTTGCGCTCCTCCCAAGATCGGTAATGAATAACTGGCTAAATTATATAGCTGGTTATGCAACCGGTCAAGTACGATTGCTGGTGATGAGCAAGCAGCAGGATGCACCCGGCGACCTCGAACTGGTCCGCGCGTTCGTCAACACGCTCGACATCGAGCAGGGGGAGGAAACGCTCTCGACGCCCGCGGCGCTCGGGGAGTGGATCTCCGCGGAGGGGCTCGCTCCTGCCGGCGTCGAGCCGACGCCGGCAGACCTGCGCCGCGCCGTGCGCCTGCGCGAGGCACTCCGGGCGATCCTGCTTTCGCACGGTGAGGGGTCGACCGAAGAGCCCGCCGACGCCTGGAGGGCTCTCAATGAGGCCGCCGCGCGGGCGCGGCTTCAGGTCCGGTTCGGCCCCGAGGGGGCCGCGCTGATCGAGCCTGGGACCACGGGAGTCGATGGAGCGCTCGGACGGCTGCTGGCGGTCGTCCACGTCGCTGTGTCCGACCGGGACACCTGGAACAGACTCAAAGCCTGCCGCCTACATTCATGTGAGTGGGCTTTTTACGACCACACAAAGAATCGCTCGGGCGCCTGGTGCAATATGGCGGTATGCGGAAACAGGGCGAAGGCGCGCGCCTACCGGGAGCGGCAGGCGGAGCCGAACACGGCGTAGAACTCGGCCGTCGGCGGCCAGGTCAAGGCTGATGCCCCAGTTCTGCCGACATAGCCGGTTGGTGCAGAACTGCACGATCTGCTCGCGCGAGCAGGAGATCGACGCTCGACCGGTTGTCTCCTCGAGCGCGCCGCGGACCGTGCAGCCGCGCGCCCCCCGCCGTCCGGGCGAGCGCGGCCGCGCCCAGCGCGCGACCCCCGGGGTGACCGTTCATCGAGTCCGGAACTCCGTCGACGACGGATACCGCTCGCCACTGGTTCCGGGGCTCAAGTCCAGCGGAGAGGCGGAGCGGCTGGCCGACGAGCTCGCGTTCGGGGCGACCAGGCTGAGGACCCTCGAGTCCGCCCCGCCGGATCTGTACGCCGAGCTGGCGGACCCCGCGGTCGACATCGAGGAGCGGACGTGGCTGGCGTTCCTGATCGCGTACCTCGCGCCGCTCGATGGCGACGATCCGTTCGCCGCGATCCGCGCCGCGAGAAGCACGTGGTCGTCGGGCGAACCGCCCGCGCTGGCCGAGGTGCAGACCGGCCCGCGCAGTGCGTACGACCCGGCCCATCCGTACCGGACGGTCGACGCCTACCGCGCCTGGGCGAGCCGCGCCGGCAGCCAGGCCGCGGCCTTCGGAGGCGAGCCGGAGTGGACTGCCCAGCGGCGCTTCTCGCGAGCGTTCGAGCGGCTGGCGCTCCCGGGGCTGCACCGCGACGCGCGGTTCGAGTTGCTCGCCAGCCTCGGCACGATCGGGGTCTACGAGCTGCGGGCCGGCACGCTCGCCGTTGGCGGCAGCGACCAGGTGACGGTCGCGGCCAAGCGGGCGCTGGGGATCGGCGACACGATGCTGCTCGAGCGGCGGGCTGCGCAGCTGGCAGACGGTTGCGGGATTCCGCTCGCGGCGCTCGATCTGGGCTTCTACAACTGGGAGCGGGGGTCGCGCGCGACCGTGGGATTGGATCCGGACTCCGAGCCCGACGCCGACTTGCAAGCGGCCGTGCAGGCTGCCCTGGCAATCTAGGCGAAGCTGCAGCGCAACTTCGGCCCGGGTGAGGGTTTCCGGGTCTTCGTGGTCAACGGCCCGCTGACGGCGGGAGCCTCCATGCGCCGTTTTAACTTCCTGCCGATCTCGATTGTCGTCTGTCTCGCAGTCGTCGCGGCTGCCGTTTTCGCCGCCTCGGCGAGCGCGAGTCGGGCGCCGGCGGGACCGAAGGCCCCGAAGCCGCCGGTCGTCAAGGCGGTGACGCTGGCGTCCGCGCCGAACCCATCGCAGGCCGGCCAGCCGATCCTTGTCTCGGGCCGCGTAGTCGGTAACAGCAACCCGGGCGTGCCCGTGACGCTGTGGCGCAAGCGCCCGCGCGACCGAGTGTTCCACCAGGCCTTCCTTACGCCGACCGGCGTCGGCGGGAACTACGGCGTCCTCGTGTCAGGGACCGACGTCAACACCAACGTGCAGTGGTATGCGACGACCAACGGCGTGACCAGCTCGACGGCGCTTCAGCGGGTACGCGCGGCGCTGACGTTGAAGAGCGCCATGACCGCGGCCGCGCCCGGGGATCCGGTGAAGCTGAGCGGCCACGTGACGCCCTGGCACGGTGGCGACTCGGTGCAGATCCAGCAGCTGGCGGCGAATGGCCAGTGGGAGCAGATCACTTCGGCGCGCCTCAGCGGAGGCTCCAACTTCTCGGTCAAGCACCGGTTCACGGCCGGTACCGCCCAGCTCCGCGCTCTGATGCCGGCGAACCTACGAAACGTCGGCTCCCACTCGAACGCCGTCTCGATCGACGTCGCCGGCATCCACAAGATCAAGCACGTCGTGATCATCATGCAGGAGAACCGGTCGTTCGACAGCTACTTCGGCACCTACCCGGGCGCCGACGGGATCCCGGCCGGGGTGTGCGTCCCGGACCCGATGAGCGGCGGCTGCGTCGCTCCGTTCCACGACCCGGCGGACGAGAACTTCGGCGGTCCGCACGGCAACGCGTCGGCCGTCGCGGACATCGACGGCGGGCAGATGGACGGGTTCGTCGGGCAGGCGGAGGCCGGCGCCGGCTGCCAGCCCAACGACCCCTCGTGCAGCCCGTGCAATGCGCAGCTCGCAGCGGCGGACCCGTCGCACGGCAAGTGCGTCGACGTGATGGGCTACCACGACGCCCGCGAGATCCCCAACTATTGGGCGTACGCGAAGAACTTCGTGCTCCAGGATCACCTGTTCGAGCCGAACGCCTCCTGGAGCCTGCCGCAGTCGCTCTACAAGGTCTCCGAATGGTCCGCGAGCTGTAGCGATCCGATGAACCCGTTCTCCTGCAGGAACGCGCTCGAGAACCCCAACCCCGACGGGGGTTTCAGCGGGCCCAACGACGGCCAGCTCCACTACGCCTGGACGGACATGACCTACCTGCTCCACAAGGCGGGCGTCAGCTGGGGCTACTACGTGTTCAAGGGCACCGAGCCCGACTGCGAGAACGACCAGGCGATGACCTGCGCGCCCGTCCAGCAGGGGCCGCAGACGCCGGGCATCTGGAATCCGCTGCCGTCGTTCACCGACGTCACCCAGGACGGCCAGCTCGGCAACATCCAGTCGCTGTCGAACTTCTTCACGGCCGCCCAGAAGGGCACGCTCCCCGCCGTTTCGTGGATCGCGCCGAACGGGACCGTTTCAGAGCACCCGCCGGCGCTGGTCAGCGCCGGGCAGACGTACGTGACCGGGCTGATCAACGCGATCATGCGCAGTCCCAACTGGGACAGCACCGCGATCTTCCTGTCGTGGGACGACTGGGGCGGGTTCTACGACCACGTCGTGCCGCCCGTGATCGACCGGAACGGGCTCGGGCTGCGAGTCCCGGGAATCGTGATCAGCCCATACGCCCGGCGCGGCTTCATCGACCACCAGATCCTCAGTCACGACAACTACAACAAGTTCATCGAGGACGACTTCCTCGGGGCGGCGCGGCTCGACCCGAAAACCGACGGCCGTCCCGATCCGCGACTGGACGTGCGCGAAGCGAGTCCGCTGCTCGGCGACCTGGTGTCGGACTTCAAGTTCAATCAGCAGCCGCGGAGCCCGATTCCGCTCTCGGTTCACCCTGCGCCGGGCTCAGCGTCGAACCCGCCCGGATAGCCATCGCGGGGGCCGTTACGTCCGGGGCGGCGCCTACCTTCTGAGCCGTCCTGTTCCCGAGCGGAGAGAGCGGAATGCCACTCTGCTTCATCGAGCCGCAGAACGCCATCCGGGTGATCGCCGAGTCGGTCGGCCGGGAGGCCCGTCGTCAGATCCTCAGCGAGGTCGTCAAGGCCTGGGTCGACGAGATCCCTGAGCCCGAGCTCGAGTCTCACTACGCGAAGGCGGTCGCCGACCTGGACGAGCACGACCTGTCGCTCCTGGCCGCGTGGCACGCATCGCTGGAGGTCGGACATCCGGTCCCCAACAAGGAGTTCCTCGTCAACGTGTTCCCGTCGCTCGGCGAGAACCGTCGCGAGGCGCTGAAGATCGCCGCGAGCTTCCGTGGCGAGGTCGCGTTCGAGGCAGGAGTCGGCGAGGAGGAGGCGCTCGACACGGTGCTGCCGTGGCTCTCGGACGAGCGCTGCACCGAGCTCGCGCACGAGTGCCTCGAGTTGTACTGCTGGGACCGGCTGGGCGTCGACAACTAGCGTTGGGGGCGGGTCGCCCTCCCCGCGCCCCGCGCCCGGCGTCGGCGGTGCGGATTGCATCTTGGGCGATTTCTCGGTCTATATCCGAGTTTCCGCCCAGAATGGCCCGGACCGGCCGCTACGCCGGCAGCGCCGCCTCGATATCCGCGATCGCCTGCTCCGTCGAGCGGAACCAGACTGCGTGCATGCCGAGCTCGCGGGCGCCGCTGCAGTTGGCGTCGATGTCGTCGACGAGCAGTGCGGCGGGGGCGGCAACGCCGAGGCGCTCGAGCGTGAGCTCGTAGATCTGCGGCTCCGGCTTGCGGTAGCCGACGAACCCGGAGTCGACGACGACGTCGAAGATCTCGTCGACGGGGAGCTTCGCGCGCCACAGCTGCTCCCACTCTCGGACATTGTTCGTGCAGATCGCCATCCGGTAGCCGCGCCCGCGCAGCTCCCGCATGTACTCGATCATCGGCTCGTTCGGGTGGAGGTTGTCGAAGTAGCGCTCGCCGAACCCGTGGAGCTCGACCGGCCGCCCCGCCTGGGAGCTCAGCTCAGCGCCGAGCGTCTGGAGGAACTGGGACTCGGAGAGCCTCCCGGTCTCGAGCTCGAACAACGGGTTGGCGCCGTCTCGCTGGGCGACGGCCGCCATCGCGCGGCCGAGCTGCTCCAGCGAGATCCCCGACGCGTTCTGGAACGAGGCGAACGAGTCGAGCAGCGGCGACGTGAGCACGCCCCCGAAGTCGCTGATGATCGCCTGAATCTCGGGCATCACGACCGCCCGAGGAGGTACACACCCCCGCCGTCGCGTCCGTGGCTGTGCCAGCGGAACGGCTGCACCTCGAGCTCGAGCCCGGCCTCGCTCCAGCGCGCGGGTGGGCCCGCGGCCTCGCCCGCCACGCGGTGCGGGTGCTCGTTGACGGTCCCGGGCTCTTCGGCCGGCTCGCTCACCCACAGCTCGACCCCGGCCCGCGAAGGCTGGCCCTCGCCCGTGTACGTGGTCGACAACCGCGGGTCCGAGACGGTCCTGACCGCGCCCGCCTCGACGAGCGCGGCGCTCACCGCATCGTTCTCCTGGCCCCTGGCCCTGCGCGGCCGGAGCGCGAGCACCGACAGCGCCTCGTCGTCCCCGAACCACGCTGCCAGCATTCGGACCGACTCGAGCTTGTCGGCGGGCGGCGCCTCGTCGACCGTCTCCAGCCAGCCGGGGGCGTCGAGCGAGCGCTCCACGCCGCCGAGTGTCAGCGTCCCGCTCGCGCGAACAATGCCGTCGCCGGCGACCCGGGCGAGCACGAGCTCGAGCCCGTCGCCGAGGAGCCGCGAATCGCCGGCGCCGGCTCCCGCCTCGAGTCGCGCCTCGAGCACGGTTGTGTCGTCGCCGGCGCCGAGCACCGCGTGTCCCGCGGCGCCGTCGGGCATCCACGCCGCGCCCCACACAGCACCGTCGGCGTCGCCGAACGCGAGCCAGCGGAGTGGGGTCACGAGTGCAGCTGGGGCTGGTCGACGTCGGTGGCGGTCGAGTCGACGTCGTAGGCGTAGCGGCCGCCGAACTGGGTGGCGCTGACGACGACGCGACTCTGGAGGTTGCGCACTAGGAAGCGGCGGGCCAGGGCGCGGGTCGGCGGGAGCAGCAGGACCGCGCCGAAGGCGTCGGTGATGAACCCGGGGATCAGCATCAGCAGGCCGCCGAGCACGACGAGCGCGCCGTTCAGCACCTCGCTACCGGGATTCTTCTTCGCGGCCACGGCCTCACTCAGCCGGCGCCAGGCAACCCGCCCCTGCGAGTGCAGCGCCCACAGGCCCACCGGCCAGCCGGCCACGAGCAGCAGCAACATCGGGAGCACGCCGATCGCCTGGGCGATTTCGATCGCCACGAAGATCTCGGCGACCGGCCAGAGGATCAGCAGCAGGAACAGCATCACCTCAAGGCTACTGCGGCGGCGACCGTTCGCCGCTTACGCCGGCGCCGGGAACGCCTCGTAGAAGCTGACGCCGGGAAGCCGGTGGAGGCCGACGAGCTCGATCAGCTTGAGGATCTGCGGTTGGGGCCCGCGCAGCTTGAGCGCGCGCCCGTGGGTCCTCAGGCGGCGCGCGAGCGCCGCGAGGTCGAGCATCAGCGTGGAGTCCGCGAATGCGAGCGCCCGCATGTCCACGACGACGTCGCGCTCGGCCCTGATCGCGAGCGTCAGCGCTCGCCGGCGGGACCCCTGTGTGCCGCGGTCCTCGTCGCCCCGGCAGAGGAGCACCGCGGATCTTTGATCGAAGTCGACGATCGCCGCAACGTATCAGCCACCGCAGCCCTCGCAAGGGAAAGTGGCCGAGTTTCCTACACTTGTGGGGGATGGCCAACATCGAGAATGTGACTGACGCCCTGCGGGACGTCATCGACCCGGAGCTCGGACTCGATTTTGTCGAGCTCGGGCTGATCTACGACGTCGAGGTCGACGGCGCGACGGTTCGCGTGACGTACACGCTGACGAGCCCCGGATGCCCGATCGGGCCACAGGTCTCCGAGCAGATCGAGGAGTTCGTCTCAGAGCTCGACGGCGTCGACGAAGTGCTGCCGACGATGACGTTCTCGCCGCCGTGGACGCCTGAGCGGATGAGCGAGGACGCGAAGTTCGCGCTGGGGTTCTGACCCCGGCCCTCAGCCTCCGCCGCGCCGAATCTCCTGGTTGATGTCGATCGCGCGGATCTCGGGCTCGTCGGGGAGCTTGGCAAGCACCTCGGCGACGATCTGCTGAACGTCCCCCTCCTCGTGCCCGAGGTCGTCGTACAGCGACTTGAGCGCGGTGTAGACGATCTTCAGCTGCGCCGCGGTGAGCTTGAGCCGGTAAGCGGTCTCGTCGGGCTGGATCAGGTCTTCTGCCATGGAGGTACTCGCTTCCGATTCAGGACTCAGGGCGCTTACGGGGCGTGCTCGAGCGGCGTGAGCGCTTGGCGCGCATGTCGGACGCGGGTCCTCGTTGACGCCGCTGACCGGAGGCCGGGAGGATCGACACCGGGCCGCCGTTTGCGCGGGTCGGCTCCGAATCTCCTCCGGCCTTGCCGCCGTTGGCCGTGCCCGAGCGCTTGCCGGCGGCCGCGACGAGCAGCTCCTCGAGCGACGCCTCGATCCCTTCCGCGACGACGTCGATATCCGGCAGCTGGTCGTAGTCGCCGAGCAGCCCGTACTCGAGCCGGCCGTCGTAGGACATGATCGCGATCGCGAGCGCGTGGCCCTTCGGGAGGAACGCGAGCGGGAAGAGATCATCCAGCTTGTGCCCCAGCACGTAGAGCGGCACCTGGGGCCCCGGGATGTTGGTGACGATCAGGTTGAACAGCCTGGTCGAGAAGTTCAGCCGAGAGGCCTGCGCGAGCACGGTCGGCGGCGCCAGGTTGTTGACCGCCGCCAGCGTCTCGGCGCCGACGGCCTGTTTGGACTCCTTGAGACCGTCCATGGCGGTCTTGACGAACCGCAGCCGTGCCATCGGATCCCTGATGTAGACGGGCAGCGGACCGCGCATCACCGCGAGCTGGTTGCCGAGCGACCCCTGATGGTCCTTGGTTCGCACCGACACCGGCACCAGCGCGCGCAGCTCGAGGCCCTCGGTGCGGACTCCGCGTCCGTGCAGCCATCCGGCGATTGCGCCCGACACGACGGTCAGCACGACGTCATTGACGGTCCCCCCGAGCGAATCCTTGACCTGCTTGTAGTCGGCGAGCTGCTGGCGGACCACCGCGTAGCGACGGTGCGGCCCGATCTCGACGTTGAGCGGCGTCTCGGGCGCCGGGTTCAGCCCCGCCCAGACGATCTCGCCGACGCCTTCGACGGCGTCGCGCGCGCGGTTCAGCGAGGACCCGGGGCGGGTCGTCGCCGAGACCGCCCGCTCGGCGAGCCCGACGCCGGCCTTGACCATCCCGCGGACGCCCGCAAGGACCATGTCCGCCGCCGAGGGCTCCGGCGAGGGCTGCCACGGCTCGAGGTCGTCGGGCGGTGGCCCCGGGTCCGGCTCGAAGTCGAACAACACCGACGCGAGGTCGACTCCGGAAACGCCGTCAACCAGCGAGTGGTGCGTCTTCGCGATCAGGCCGAACCGGTCGCCCTCGAGCCCCTCCACGATCCACATCTCCCACAGCGGCTTCGAGCGATCGAGCTGCTGTGACGCGATCCGCGCGGCCAGTCGCAGCAGCTGCTCCTCGGAGCCGGGGGCCGGCAGCGCGGTGTTGCGGATGTGGTACTCGAGGTTGAACGTCGGATCATCGACCCACAGCGGCCGCCCGGTCTCCAGCGGCGGCGTCGCAAGCTTCTGCCGGTAGCGGGGCACGAGGTGCAACCGGCTGCGCACGTGGTCGAGAAAGTCGTCGAACGGCGGCGGTGGCCCCTCGAAGATCAGCACCCCGCCGATGTGCATGTGCGACGTCGGTCCCTCCTGCGCGAGGAACGACGCATCGATCGAGCTCAGCCGGTCCAAATGCTGCTGCAACACAGGGGCGAAGACTACGCGGAATCACCGAGGCTCGGGGGAGCCACGTTTGGGAACCGTTATGGCGCGTCCGCGAGTTCCGGCGACGCCTAGACTTGAGTGTCCGATGGGCACCTCCCCGGACAAATTGCTGCTCGCGTCGCCGCGCGGTTACTGCGCGGGCGTCGATCGTGCCGTGCAGACAGTCGAGCGCGCGCTCGAGCTGTACGGCGCTCCCGTCTACGTGCGCAAGGAGATCGTCCACAACAAGCACGTGGTCGAGGAGCTGCGCGAGCGCGGCGCGATCTTCGTCGACTCCGAGCAGGAGGTGCCGGAGGGCTCGACCGTCGTGTTCTCCGCACACGGTGTCGCACCCAGCGTGCACGCCGGCGCCCGCGAGCTCCGGCTGCGGACGATCGACGCTACGTGCCCGCTTGTGACGAAGGTGCACGTCGAGGCGAAGCGGTTCGCCGCCGACGGCTACACGATCGTGCTGATCGGCCATGAGGGCCACGAGGAGGTCGAGGGGACGATGGGCGAGGCCCCCGACCGGATCGTGCTGGTCCAGAGCGAGGAGGACGTCGACGCGCTCGAGCTCGACGATCCGCAGAAGGTCGCGTACATCACGCAGACCACGCTGTCCGTCGACGAAACGGTCTCGATCATCAAGCGGCTCAAGCAGCGGTTCCCGGCGATCGTCGGTCCCCGCACCGACGACATCTGTTACGCGACCACCAACCGGCAGGCAGCGGTCAAGCAGCTCGCCCGTGCCTGCGACCTGGTGCTCGTGATCGGCTCGCGCAACTCGTCGAACTCGAACCGGCTGGTCGAGGTCGCACGCGAGCACGGCGCGAGCTCGCACCTGATCGACAACGAGCGACAGGTCGAGGACGAGTGGCTCGACGGCATGCGGGTGGTGGGGATCACGTCGGGCGCCAGCGCCCCGGAGGGCCTGGTGCAACGGCTGGTCGAGTTCTTCCGGGCGCGCGGGAACCCGATCGTGGAGGAGCTCGAGGTCATCCGCGAGGACGTTCGGTTCATGCTCCCGAAGGCGATCCGCCAGGCGGGGCACCCAGCCCGGACGGCTGGGTCGGCCGCCTCCGCCTAGAACGGACCAGCCGCGCTGCGCACGCTGGTCGTCTCCGACCTGCACCTTGGCGCGCGCCGCGAGCCCGACGTGCTGCGCAGCCGCCCGGGGGCGCTCGATGCGCTGAGGGAGACGGCCGGCAAATTCGACCGACTCGTGCTGCTCGGCGACCTGGTCGAGCTGCGTCACGGGCCCCTCCGTGAGGCGTTTGCGGCGGCGCGGCCGGTGCTAGAGCGGCTCGGTGCCGGCCTCCGCCCCGGCGCCGAGGTCGTGATCGTCCCCGGCAACCACGACCACCGCCTGCTCCGCCCGTGGATCGCCCGGCGGAGCGCCGACAGGCTTCCCCCGGCGCTCGGGCTCGAGTCGCCAGTCGACTGGCGCGAGGGCGAGCCGCTCCAGCGGCTTGCAGAGTGGCTCGGGCCGGCCAGCGTCCGCGCCGCCTACCCGGGCGTGTGGCTGCGCGAGGACGTCTACGCGATGCACGGGCACTACGCCGATCGTGAGACGACGGTCCCGATCCTCGAGCGGCTGGGCTCCGGGGTGATGGCGCGCCTGCTCGCCGAGGCGAATGGCCGGCCGGGACGCGCCGAGGACTACGAGACGGCGCTCGGGCCGATGTACGCGTGGATCGACGCGGTCGCCGAGCAGGGTGGGCTCGCCGGTCGGGGAGGCGGGGGCCTCCAGGTGCGCGCCTGGCGGCGGCTGGACGGATCGGGCGGGGGACGGGTCAGCGCCCAGGCAACGAGCGTCGGGCTGGCCGCGTTCGTCTACGCACTCAACCGGTCCGGGATCGGCCCGCTGTACCCGGACGTCTCGGGGCGCGCGCTGCGCCGCGCGGGGCTGCGCGCGGTCGGCCAGGTCCTGGCCGGCCTCGGGATCTCGGCGAGCCATGTGATCTCCGGTCACACCCATCGTGCCGGCCCGCTCCGGGACGACCAGCCCGGCGAGTGGGTCGCGGGCACGGGCGCGCGGATGCTGAACACCGGAAGCTGGGTTCACGAGCCGTCATTCCTCGGCGACGACCCGGGGCGGAGCCCCTATCGCCCGGGGTTTGCCGCGGTGCTCGAGGACGAGGGCCCGCCCGCGCTCGTCAACCTGCTCGACCAGGCGTGAAGCAGACCGCGTAGCACCGGACCCCGTCGCCGACGCTCAGCTCGAGCTGGGCCGCGGTGCTCACCGGGTGCGAGACGAGCTCGTACGCGCCGGGGCCGTCGACGCGCAGCTCGCGGCCGTCAACGGTCACCGTTCCGGCGCCGTCGAGCACCGCCCACACGCCGCCGGCGTGGTAGGGCCCTGAGTACTCGCCGTCGACGTCCTCGCTCTGGGCCTCGAGCAGCGCCTCCGGGTAGTCCTCGGGCCGGACCGGCTCGACCAGCGGCTCGTCGTCGATCCCGAGCAGCTCCTGGATCGCGAGCTCGGTGTCGGCGTAGCCGCCCTCGCCGTAGTGGTGCTCGAACAGCATCCCGTCCTCGCCGAACAGATACCGCGCCGGCCAGCCGAGGTTGCCGTACTCCTTCCAGATCTCGAGCTCGGTGTCGACAACGACCGGGTAGGGCACCCCGAGCCGCTCGACCGCGGCGCCGACCGCGTCCACGTCACGGGACGGCTCGAACCCGGCGACATGAACGCCGATCACCCGCAGGCCGCGCTCGGCGTAGCGCTCGTGCCACGCCTTCAGGTACGGGAGCGTCCGGATCGAGTTCGGACGGCAGAAGTCCCAGAACTCGATCAGCACCGGCCGCCCGAGCTGCTGATCCATCCGCAGCACGGCCGTGTTGAACCAGGGCAGACGCGGCGGAAACGGCGGGGCGGCGATGTGGTCAACAGGCGCGCGCACGGCGACCATGGTAGGTGTGGCGAGCCTCTACGGCTCGACCAGCCCGCGCCGGATCGCGTAGCGCACGAGCTCGACTCGGTCGCGCATCCCGAGCTTGCGGAGCACGTTGGCGCGGTGCGACTCGACGGTCTTCTCCGCTAGGTGGAGGATCTGGGCGATCTGGGCGTTCGTGTGGGCCTCGGCGATCAGCTTGACCACCTCCTCCTCGCGCGGGGTCAGCGGCACCGCGGGGCCCTTGGCGCCGTCCTCCATCCACTCGCGGATGATCGACCGCTCGGCCGCGTTCGTCAGGAAGGCGTCGCCGCGGCCGACTGCGCGGACCGCGCCGACGAGTCCTGGTCGGCCTCGCACTTGAGCACGTAGCCCGAGGCCCCCGCCTTCAGCGCTTCGAACAGGTAGCGCTCGTCGTCGTGCATCGACAGGATCAGGACGGTCGTGTCGGGCGCGTGGGCGGATCTCGCGGGCCGCCTGCAGCCCGGTCATCCGGGGCATCCCGACGTCGAGGATGCACAGGTCCGGTCGGGTCGCGAGCGTCTGCTCGACCGCCTCGACGCCGTCGGCGGCCTCCGCCACAACCTCGAGGTCGGGCCGGCGCTCGAGCAGCAGGCGGATGCCGGAGCGGACGATCCCGTGGTCGTCGGCTACCAGGATCCTCACCGCCGCCACCTCATCGGTCGATCGTCATCTCCACGCGCGTGCCCTCTCCGGGCGCCGAGAAGAGCGACAGGCGACCGCCGACGAGCAGCGCGCGCTCGCGCATGCCCGACAGCCCGAGGCCGCCGTCGCGGGGGCCGCCGTTTACCTCGGGCAGCCCGCGGCCGTCGTCCCTGATCCGCAGCACCGTCCGCCCGCCGAACGACAGCTCGACCTCGACCGCGTGGGCGCCCGCGTGCTGCGCGACGTTCGACAGACCCTCCTGGGTGACGCGGTAGATCACGAGCTGCTGCTCGGGGCTGGTCGTACAGCAGCGCTGGACGCAGGCGGCGGGCGATCGCGAGCAGCTCGCCCATCGCCTGGCTGGAGAGCCGCTTAGTCTCGATCAGCTCGCGGTGCAGCTCGGGCGGAGCCCGCTCGATCGACGCCTGCAGCCGGAGCGAGACCGCCGTGAGCGCCTGGTTGACCTCGTCGTGGAGGTCCTGACCGATCCGGCGGCGCTCATGCTCCTGCGCCTGGATCGCGGCCCTTCCCGCCTCGCGTCGCTGCGCCTCGAGCCGCGCGATCATCCGGTCGAAGGCGTTCTGCAGGCGGTGCACCTCGGCGCTGTCGGCCCGCCGGCTCGGCGTCCCCGGCATCCGCGGCGAGGAGAGGTCGACCGCCTCCATCGAGCCGATCAGGTCGTCGAGCGGCTTGAACCTGCGCCTCAGAAGCAGCCAGTTGGCCGGTGGCGCGCACGACAACCATCGACCTTCCCCGCGGGCGCCGATATCGGGCTGAGACCCCCGCGCGATAGACCCAATCGTTCGTCGTCGCGGGCGTAGCTATACTCTGTGAAGTATTGAATCCCTACCGCCTTTAGGAGCTTTTCCGATGAGCCCCTCCGGAGCCGAGGTACTGCGCCAGATCAAGAGCCGGATCGACGAGGTCGATCCCGCCATCGTGCGCGAGCAGGCCTCGAACGGCGCCGTCGTGGTCGACGTGCGCGAGCCCGAGGAGTGGGCCGCCGGCCACATCCCGGGCGCCAAGCACGTTCCCAAGAGCTATCTCGAGTCACGGATCGAGGGCGCGGCCCCCGATCGCGACCAGCATCTGATCCTTTACTGCGCCTCCGGAAACCGGTCCGCGTGGGCGACCCGCACGCTGGTCGAGGACCTCGGCTACGAGAACGTCGAGTCGATGACCGGCGGTTTCACCCTGTGGAAGGACCGCGGGTACGAGGTCGAGCAGCCGCGGACGCTGACCGCCGAGCAGCGCGAGCGCTACTCGCGCCACCTGCTGCTCCCCGAGGTCGGCGCCGAGGGCCAGCAGAAGCTGCTGGACGCAAAGGTGCTGCTGCTCGGGGCGGGCGGCCTCGGCTCGCCGGCCGCGCTGTACCTGGCCGCGGCGGGCGTGGGGACGCTCGGGATCGTCGACAACGATGAGGTCGACGTCTCGAACCTGCAGCGCCAAGTGATCCACTCGAGCGAGCGGATCGGGGTGCCGAAGGTCGACTCGGCCGAGCAGACGATCACCGCGCTGAACCCCGACGTGAAGGTCGAGAAGTACAACCTCCGGCTCGGGCCGGAGAACATCATGGAGATCCTCCCGGGCTACGACGTGGTGGTCGACGGGCTCGACAACTTCCCAACGCGGTACCTGCTCAACGACGCGTCGGTGAGGCTCGGGATCCCAGTCGTCTCAGCCGCGATCCTCGGGTTCGAGGGCCAGCTCTCGGTGTTCAAGCCCTACGACGGCCCCTGCTACCGCTGCCTGTTCCCGACGCCGCCGCCGGCCGAGCTGGCGCCATCGTGCGGCGCCAACGGCGTCCTCGGCGTGCTGCCCGGCACGATGGGCCTGCTGCAGGCGACCGAGGTCGTGAAGCTGATCCTCGGCGAGGGCGATCCGCTGATCGGCCGTCTGCTCCTGTATGACGCGCTTGCGGCCAGCTTCACCGAGGTCAAGGTCAGGCGCGACCCGGACTGCCCGATCTGCTCGCGGGAGCCCGACGAGATCGCCGATGAGGAGCTCGGCGTGTTCCCCGACTACGAGGCATTCTGCGCGGGCGCGCACTAGGGTTCAGCACCGCATGGCGGTAGTTCGCATCCCACCGGTGCTGCGCCCCGCGGTCGGCGGCGAGAAGGAGCTGAGCGCGGACGGTACGTCCGTCCGCGACGTTCTCCAGTCCGTCGCTCAGCGCCATCCGGAAACCGAGACGCAGCTGTTCGCCCCCGACGGCGAGCTCAATCGCTACGTCAACGTGTACCTGAACGACGAGGACGTGCGCGTGCTCGAAGGCCTCGACACGGCCGTCGGCGACACCGACACGCTCGTGATCCTGCCCGCGATGGCGGGCGGCGCCCGCTAGCCCGCCACACGCGGGTCTCTCGAACGAACCGCGCCGCCCGGGAAGGGTCGGCGCGATTCGGGCGTCGTATGGGCAACGGTCAACGATCGAAGGGAGCCCGATGCGTCGTCACCTGATCTTGCTGCTCGCCGGCCTCGCCGGTTTCTCACTGGCGCTCGTCGCCGGGATCGCCGGAGCGAAGAGCTTCACTCTGAATCTGGCGAAGAGCGCGAAGGTCACAAACCAGTCAGGGACGACCAAGCACGAGAAGATCGCCGTCACGCCGCGTGGCTTCGCGGTCTACCGGCTCAGCGGCGACTCCGCCGCCCACCCGAAGTGCACCTCGACGAACGGCTGTTTCTCGTTCTGGCCGCCGGTCAAGGTCAAGAGCGCGCACGGGCTGTCCGAGGCGCCAGGGATCAAGGGCAAGCTCGGGATCTGGCGCCGCGACGGCTTTATGCAGCTGACGCTGGCCGGCCACCCGCTGTACAGGTTCTCGGTCGACAAGCGCCCGGACGCCGCGGGCGGCGAGGGCGTTCACGGCTTCGGAGGGGTGTGGCACGTCGTGTCGGAGGGCCCGGCAAGATCGGGCTCGGGAGGGACCACCTCCACCGGGACGACGAGCACGATGAGCAACCCCACAACGACGGGTACGACCACGACCACGTGCGCGTACCCGCCGTATTGCTAAGGACCCCTCCGAACACCAGCGTGGCCGCGGCTGTGACCCCCGGCCGCGGCCACGCGTTTGGTGCCACGAGGATCCGAGGCAGACGCCGCCAGGGGCCGCTCGAATGCGAGCGAATTAGCCAAACGGGGTACTAGCTATACTTCCTGAAGCATGGCGCAGCGCCTTGAGAACAAGCCCTGCGGGGGGCGTTATGGCGACATCGTCCAGGCGATCGGCCACACGCCTCTGATCGAGCTCAAGCGTCTCAGCCCGAGGCCCGAGGTCCGGATCTGGGCGAAGCTCGAGTCGCATAACCCGACCGGGTCCGTCAAGGACCGGGTGGCGCGGTCGATGATCGAGGACGCGGAGGAGAAGGAGTCGATCCGCCCCGGCCAGACGATCCTTGAGCCAACCTCCGGTAACACCGGGATCTCGCTGGCGATGATCTGCCGCCGCAAGGGGTACCCGCTGAAGGTCGTAATGCCCGAGAACGTCACTCCCGAGCGCACCCAGTTGCTGAAGATGTACGGCGCGGAGATCGTCTACTCGGAGGGCGCCAAGGGCTCCAACGGCGCCGTCGAGCTCGCGCTCGAGATGGCCGAGCGCGACGCCTCCTACTACATGCCCTACCAGTACGGCAACCAGGCCAACCCGATGGCCCACTACAACGGCACCGCGCTCGAGATCCTCGAGGAGCTCGATGAGGTGGCGGCGTTCGTCGCCGGCCTCGGGACCGGCGGGACGCTGATGGGCAACGGCCGCCGGCTCAAGGAGGAGCTTGGCGACTCCGTCAAGATCGTCGCGGCGGAGCCGATGCAGGGTGAGCCCGTCCAGGGACTGCGCTCTCTCGACGAGGGCTTCATCCCGCCGATCATCGATCTGTCGCTGCTCGACCGCAAGATCTTCGTCACGAACACCGACGCGATCGTGTTCACGCGCAAGCTGCTCGACGAGGAGGGGCTGTTCTGCGGTGTCTCGTCGGGGGCGATCGCCAGGGTCGCGGTCAGAATCGCCTCGGAGCTCGACGAGGGCAACGTCGTATTCGTCGTCGCCGACGACGGTTGGAAGTACCTCTCGTCCGGGATCTACACCCGCCCGGTCGAGGAGATCGAGAACCTGGACGCCACCGTCTGGTGGTAGACCGCAGGACGGCGCTGGCGGGCGGCGCGCTGCTGCTCGCCGGTTGTGGCTCGGGCACGCTGCGCGCGCGCGTCAAGAAGGGCGCCAAGGTCAGCCCGGCCGACATCGCGATCCTCAACCGCCTGCTCGAGGTCGAGTACTACGCGATCGCGGCGTACACGGCCGGGATCCCGTTCCTGCCGCACGACCAGCAGAAGGTGGCCAAGCAGTTCGTCGGCCAGGACGTGACCCACGCGAGCACACTCGCCGGCCTGATCAAGCAGGGCGGGGGGAAGGCGATCCGCCAGCAGGCCAGCTACGACCTCGGCCGGCCGACCGCTCCCGGGATCCTGAACCTCCTGCACCGGCTCGAGGGCAAGCAGGTCGACGCGTACATCGAGCTGATCCCGACCCTGTCGGCGGGCCGCCTACGGTCGACGGCGGCGGCGATCATGGGCAACGACGCCCAGCATCTGTCGGTGCTCCGCACGGAGCTCGGTGAGCCGCCGGTGCCCTCGGCGCTGGCGGGCGGTCGGGAGTGACGCGGCCCGGTGGACCGTCTCAGAACCAGGAGGGAGCTCGTCGGCTCGACGGCAGCGGCGGTCGCGGCGGCGGGTCTGGCCGGGGCCGAGGGGGCGCGAGCCGCGCCGGCCCCACCGACCGACGGCGACGTGCTGCGGCGGACGCTTCAGATCGAGCGGGTGGTGGTGATCGCATACCGCCAGGCGATCGACTCCGGCGCGCTCGAGCCGAACCTCGCCGCCGAGGTCGAGCGGTTTCTCGGGCAGGAGCACGAGCACGTCTCGATCCTCGAGGGGGCGCTGCGGAGCCTCGGAGAGCCGCAGCCGGCGCCGCCGAGCGATCTGTCAGCCGCGCAGCGAGTCCTCACCGCCCACCACGTCAACGCGACCCTGTTCGGCCTGCGCACCCAGGACCAGTACGTGACGCTGCTCGTCGACGTGGAGACGCTGGCCGAGGAGGCCTACTTCGTCGCGGTCGCGCAGCTCTCCGACGCGGCGCTGCTGCGGACCAGCGCGCAGATCATGGGCTGCGAGGCACAGCACTGGACGGTGCTGAGCACCGTCAAGCACCCGGGTGACGTGATGATGACCGTCCCGTACCCGTTCGTGGGCGGACCGCTCTAGTAGCCTCGAAATCAGGAGCGGATGCGCGATGAAAATTCCCCGAGACCTATACGAACAGATGGTCGAGCACGCTCGCGAGGAGGCGCCGAACGAGTGCGTCGGCCTGATCGCGACGCGCAACGGCTCGGCCGAGAAGCTCTACCGGGCGACCAACGCCGCGGCGAGCCCGCTGCGGTTCGAGATCGAGGGCTCGGAGCAGATCCGCTACCACCGCGACATCGAGGACTCGGGCCTCGCGCTCGGCGCGATCTACCACTCCCACACACGCACCGACCCGATGCCGTCGCAGACCGACATCGGCTTCGCCGTGGGCTGGCCCGGGGTGCTGTGGGTGATCGTCGGACTGGCGTCGGACGAGGCGGTGGTCCGCACGTGGACGATCGATGGCGGCCGCGTGACCGAGGCCGAGCTGCTGGTGGAGTGATGGCCGTCGAGCGGCTGGTGTGCGCCGGCTGCGGCGCCGCGTACCCGCCGACCGACCGCTTCTGCCGCGCCTGCGGGCTGCCGCTCAGCCCCGAGTCCGAGCCGGGTGATGGCCAAGAGGTGTCGGAGCGCCGGCGGGTGGCGCGGAAGGTCAAGCCGCAGCTCGCGGAGGGGGCGCTGGTCCGGGTCGCGGGCGCCCGCAACCAGGCCGAGGGGGAGTTCATCCAGGGCATGCTGCTCGAGGAGGGAGTGCCGAGCGTGCTGCGCCGCACCGCCGGCTTCGACGTGCCCGACTTCCTCGCCGCGGGCCCGCGGGACGTGCTCGTGCCGCAGTCCGGGCTCGCGACCGCGCGCGAGGTGCTGCTCGAAGCGGAGGTGATCCACCCGCACCGGACGGTCTCGACGGTCTCGCCGGTGCGCCTGCTGGCCGGTCTGGTGCTCGCGCTCGTGGTCGGAGCGCTCGTGATCTGGGGCCTCAGCGCGCTGCTGTCATAGCGGCGCTGCTCACGCCCGCGGTGCCCTCAGGAGGAGGTCGCCATCCGCGCGAGGTGCGCCCGCCACGCGCCCTCCGTGTGCTGGAACGGGCGGTTGCCGAACGCCTTGGTGAGCGCCGCTCTCGCGCCGCCGGGGTGCAGCCTGGAAGCGAATTTCGCAGCCGCCTCCTCGCCCGCCTCGCGCGCCAGCAGATCGATCACGGTGCCCCCGAGCAGCAGGGCGTCGCGGACGCCGGGCGGGAAGCTCGGCGCGGGGCCCTCGCGCAGGCGACGGGCGATCGCCGGCCGGGAGTGCTCGGTCTGGCCCGCGAACCACCGTGCGGAGCCCTCGATCAGCCATGCCCACCGAAGCTCGGCGGCGATCCGTCCGGGCCCGCGCCGGCGGGGCAGGTCGTGGTTGGACTCGGCGATCACCCGCCGCGCGTACAGCGCGACAGGCGTCAGCTCGAGCATCTGCCTGGAGCCGTAGACGTTAGAAGCACGGCGGTCCAGCGCCGCCGGCGCCAGCATGTGGAGCTCGCTCCCGCCCGCCCAGCCGGCCAGATACCGCCGTGCCGCCGGGGCGGTCGTGACCCACGCGACGGGCAGCAGCGGGCTCGACGCCCACAGCGAGGCCGTGTTCGAGTGGAGCACGGCCGTGAGCCCTGCGAGGTCGATCGGGAAGTAGTCCGCCAGGTCCCGGCGCGCGAGCTCCAGCGAGTGGAGCACGCGCGCCGCGTCGTCACGGTTAGACGAGTCGTGACGCGCCTTGAATGACGGCGAGTCGGACTCGACCCAGGTCAGCACACGGCCTTAGACCATCACTGGCTGGCGATCCGAGGCGATCGACGCGATCTCCTCGGAGGCCCGCCCGAACTCCTCGTCGGAGAGAACCGGGGTTCCCTCGAACGGGAGGTCGCGCGTCAGCTCGAGCCAGGAGCGACAGCCCCCGTACTCGTCGCGCACCTTGACCGTCACCGGCCGCGGGATCCGATACGTCCTCAGCAGGATCACGTGAAGCGGATGTCGCCGCTTCCACGCGAGCCGCTTCTCGGCGTAGTCGGTGGTCCACACGTAGAACGGCGAGAGCGCGTCGACGGCGCGCCGGTCGGTGATCGTGTAATGCGCGGCGACTTCGGCCCAGGCACGGATCCGAACTCGGTCGGGCTGGGTGATCTCGGCGCCACGGAACAGCGCGTCGGGCGCCGGCTCATCCTCAGCCCACACTCCCTCCTCGAGCGCTCGCATCAGCTCGGGGCGGTGCGACTGTCGGACGAGGTCGTGGCGCTGGTGGTCAAACGTGGGGTACAGGAAGAAACGCTCGTAGTCGAGCTTGAAGTGCTTTTCGGGCTCGCGGATCCCACCCTTGCGTAGGGTCAGGAGCTGCTCGCCTTCGGCGAGCGCCCGTACGGTTACGGCCCATTCTTTGAAGGCAATCGGCATAGATTCAGTGTTAGGGGACGGCGGTTTACGTGTCAGTACTCCCGCGCGTGCACCGGGCGCAAACCTAGGGGCACTCCTCGGTGCAACCACGGCACGGGGACGCTCGATTCTACGAAATTTTGAAGAAAATCCCAAATTTCGCTGCAAATCGACGGGATTTAGGCGTTTCCTGGCCGCGCGGCCAGTGAAGGGTAGGGTGCGGGAAATGATCGACCACTACTCGGCGCTGGCGGGCTGAGGCGTGCGCGCTCGCGCGGGCATGCAACGAGTACGCGACCGAGATCGTCCGCTCGCGACCCGAGCGCTTCGGAGCATTCGCCAATGAGCGCTGTCCGCCGTCGATGCCCAGGCGGTTGATCTGCAGCGCCCCCTTTGCGCGGACAGCACGACGCCTCGTTGGCCCGGACGGAGATGCGCCGTTCGTCGGCGCCCACCACCGGCCGCCGGGTTCTTAAGCGCGAGTGAATTCCGCGCCGTCAGGTCGGTCCTCGGCGGCCCGCGGGGTACCGTGAACTGGTGGCGGTGTTGCGTGCGGAGGGCCTTGCCAAGACCGTCGGCGTCGGTCGGGGGGCCCGTCGGGTGCTGGACGGCGTCAGCCTCAGCGTCGAGGCGGGCGAGGTCGTGGCGGTACTCGGTCCGTCGGGGAGCGGGAAGTCGACGCTGCTTCACCTGCTGGGAGGACTCGACTCCCCCGACAGCGGCGAGATCACGCTCGCGGGCGAGCGGCTGGACGGCCGAAGCTCGCGGGCGCTCGCGCGGATCAGGCTTCGCCACGTCGGCTTCGTGTTCCAGCAGTTTCACCTGATCGAGGAGCTGAGCGGGGCGGAGAACGTGCTGCTCGCGACCCGTCTGCCCGGAGCGCCGGCCGGCGGTGCTCGACGGGGGGCGGAGCTGATCGACCAGCTGGGGCTTGGAGCGGTGGCCGAGCATCTGCCCCGGGAGTTGTCGGGCGGCGAGCAGCAACGGTTCGCGATCGCGCGCGCACTGGTCAACGGCCCCGAGCTCGTGCTGGCGGACGAGCCGACCGGAAGCCTCGATCACGAGAACGGCGCCGCCGTCCTCGAGCTGTTGCGGGGGCTGACCGGGCGGGCCGTGGTGATCGTCACGCACGAGCCCGACGCCGCGGGGATCGCCGACCGCGTACTGCAACTGACGGACGGCAGGCTGCACGCGCCTGCACCGGCCGGCCGGGAGGCGGGCGCCTGAGCGCCATGTCCCCGATCAGGGCGGCTTTCGGCGATGGGCGGCGAGCTCTAACGCTGCGGCGGCGGCGAGCGGTGCTGAGCGCGGTCGGGATCGCGCTCGCGGCGGCGATGCTGTCGGCCGGGCTGGTAATCGCAGACGGGCTGGGCCGGGGATTTGACCGGGCGGCGCGCGCCGCGGACCTCCCGGACTTGCTCGTTCGGTTCGAGCCTGTGTCCGTGCGCACCATCACCGACCGGATCAGGGCCCTGCCAGACGTCGCCGCGTACTCGCTCCGGCTCGAGTTGACGAGCGTCGGGATCGGCACAACGGGACACCGACGGGGGGATGCCGTCGCCGAGGTGATGGGACCCGGGCGCAGGCCCGGGTACGCGATCGTCGCGGGTCGCGATCTGCGGCCGGTGGGCTCGGAGGTGCTGCTCGAGCGGGGCTTCGCGCAGGCTTGGGGGGTGCGGTTGGGAGACTCGTTCTACGTCCAGGGGCTCGGGCGTCAGCGAGTTGTCGGGTTCGTCGAGGGACCCGACAACGTCGGCTTCCCGCTCGCCAAGCCGCGGTTTTATG
Source organism: Solirubrobacteraceae bacterium (assembly GCA_036490875.1). Taxonomy (GTDB): domain Bacteria; phylum Actinomycetota; class Thermoleophilia; order Solirubrobacterales; family Solirubrobacteraceae; genus Palsa-465. Next base: position 17,759 of record DASXDA010000090.1, on the reverse strand, counting down.
TGTCTCGCGCGGCGATTGATGCCCGCTTCGGCCCCGAGTCGGCTCCCCGGGTGAACCTGGCCGAGGTGTGGCTGCGAAACCCGCGGTACCTCAACGAGGTGCTCGTGCAGGCGCGCTCGACGAGCTTTGGCCTGCACGGCATCCGGTTCGTGACTCGCGCGGGGATCCGCATCCTGCTCGACCAGGCGGCCGGGATCGTGATCGACCTGCTGGTCGCGCTTTCGCTGATCGCGCTCGTGACCGCCGCGGTGATGCTCGGCGCGGCCGCACGGGCGGAGGTGCAGCGGCGCCTCCGGGCGATCGGGGTGCGGCGCGCCCTCGGGGCCCAGCGCGGCCACGTCGTCCTGGCGCACGCGCTCGAGGCGGCGCTCGTCGCGGCGCCGTCGGCGACGGTCGGGCTGGTGGCGGGGCTGTTGGTAACCGCCGGCCCAGCGGACCGTCTGCTGACGCTCCTGAACGAGCCCGCGCCCGGCGGCGCGCTGGCGCTGCCGCTGCTCGCCGGTTGGTCGCTCTGTGTTGCGATCCCGGTCGCCGCGACCGCCTGGCCCGCGTGGCGGGCGGCCGGCGGCCCGCCGGTGAGGCTGCTTCGGGGCGGCGACGTATCGGCGGCCGCGGGACGGCGGGCGCATGTGTCGCTGCGCGCCGGTGGACTCGGTTTGCTCGGGGCGCGACTCGTCGGCGCCAGGCGGGTGCGGTTGGTCGCGACGGTGGTGACGCTTGGGCTCTCGACCGCGTTCGTGCTGTTGCTGCTGTCGCTCGCCTCGGCCCTGCGCACGCTCGAGACCGATCCGGGGGCGCTCGGCAAGCGCTACCAGCTGACCGCGTCGCTGCCGCCCGCGCTCGCGCCGCGGGTGCGGGCGATCCCCGGCGTCGAGCTGGCTGCGCCGCGCTACGAGGTCCAGGCGGCCGACTCGTTCTCGCTCGGTGAGACGATCGACGTGATCGCCTATCCGGGCGATCACACCGCGTTCGAGGCTCCGCCGCTGGTGTCGGGCCGCAGGCTCGGCGGCTCGCGACAGGCGGAGGTGGGCTCCGGTCTGGCTGACGCACTCGGGCTCGCACCCGGCTCGACGCTGGCGCTCGCGCTGCCGTCGGGGACGGAGCTGCGGCTCCGAGTGGCCGGGATCGTCAGCTCGCTCGACCGCGACGGCCGCGTCGCGTACATCCCGGCCCGGGCGCTGCTGGCGGCGGATCCGTCCGCCCCGTCGCAGCTCGCGGTGCGACTGACGCCGACCGCGAACCCGGGAGCGGTGACGGCCGCCCTGACGGCGCTCGGGGCCGCGCCCGCCCCGGCGAGCACCGCCACATCCCGCGGCGCCGCGCTGGTCAGCGTGCTGCGAACGATCCTGCTGGCGATCGCGATCGTCGACGGGCTGGTGTGCCTGTACGCCCTGATTCAGGCGTGCGCCCTGACGGTGCAGGAGCGGCGCGGGACGGTGGCGGTGCTGCGGGCGTGCGGCGGCGGGACGCTGGCGATCGAGCGCCTGCTCGCCGGGGCTGCGCTGGCGCTGGTCCTTCCCGCCGCGATCGTGGGAGTGCTGCTCGAGCGGCTGCTCCTCGGTCCGGCGCTGTCTCGGTTGGCGATCAACTACGCGACGCTGGCGTTGGGGGCGTCCGCCGTCCAGCTGCTCGTGACGCTGGGCGGCCTCGCCGTCGCCGCGGCGGTCGCGGTCGTGTGGGTCGGCGGGCAGGCGGCGCGCGAACCCGTGGTGGCGGGATTGGCAGCGGCCGGATGAGTCCGCTGACCAGGCGCGAGGCGCTGCGCGAGGCGCTGCTCGGGGCCGGTGCGCTGGCGCTCGCGGGCTGCGGCGCGAGCGCGCCGGCGCCCTCCGGCTCGACGCTGCGGTCCACCTGGGTCGATCCCGTCGGCGACGGGCAGCTCCGGGTCGGCCCCGGCGAGCCGTTGGCGGACCGCACGGAGCTCGGGGGGCGCGCGGCGCGCGTGGGCGTGCTGGCGACGCTCGCTCACCTCACCGACGCGCACGTGCTCGACGCGTCCTCGCCGGCCCGCGTCACGTTCCTCAACCGCCTGGGCCCACCGTTTCAGTCGACCTTCCGACCGCAGGAGGCGCTCACCGCGCAGGTGCTCGCCGGCGCGGCCGAGACGATCCGCCGGCTGCGCCCGCAGCTCGTGATCCAGGGCGGGGACCTGATCGACAACGCCCAGAGCAACGAGCTGACCCATGCGCTGTCTGTGCTCTCGGGCGGCCCGGTGCGCCCGGGGAGCGGGCCCGACGGCTACTACGGAGTGCAGTCGGCGTTCAACCCGGATCCGTTCTACTACCGGCCTGACGTCGACGCGCCGCGTCATCCCGGGCTCCTGCGAGCAGCCGTCCGCCCGCTCCGCAGCCCGGGCCTCGGCGTGCCTACGATCCCCGTGCTCGGCGACCACGACACGCTCGTGGCTGGCGAGATCGTTGCGACGCCGCTGACGCGGTCGCTGGCGGTCGGCGGCCGGGCGCTGTGGGAGCTGCCGAGCGGACTGGCGGTGCCGCGGAGCGCGCTGCCGGCCGCCGGGGCCTCGCCGGACGGGCCTCCGAGCCCCGGCCCAATCGACGGGTTCCTGCGCCAGGCGCTCGCCGGAGCCACAGTCGCGGTGCCGGCGGATCCGGCCCGGCGGGAGCTGGCCGTCGGGGAGGTGGTCGGCCGGCTGGCGCGCTCGGCGCCAGCCACCCCGGGCGGCGTCGGCGCCGCCGAGCGGCTCGACTATGCGCTCGACCTCGGGCTCCGGCTGCGGGTGATCGTGCTCGACCTCGTCAGGCGCGAGGGCGGATCCGGCGGCCTCGTGAGCGCCGGGCAGCCGGCCTGGCTCGAGCGTCAGCTCCGCGCCGCGAGTGGGCGCTGGGTGATTGTGGTCTCGCATCAGCCGCTGGCGAGCTCCGCCGGAGGCGAGCGCCTGCTCGAGCTGCTCGACGCCTCGCCGAGCGTGATCGCGGCGCTGTCCGGGCACACCCATCGCAACCGGATCGAGCCGCGCCGCACGGCTGCCGGCGGCTACTGGCTGATCAGCACCGCGTCGCTGATCGACTACCCACAGCAGGCTCGCGCCGTCCGCGTGCTGGCCACCGCCGGCGGTGGCGTCGCGATCCAGACGTGGATGCTCGACCACTCCTACCCGGGCGGGCTCGGGACGATCGCCCGGGAGCTCGCCTACCTCGACGCCCAGGGGGGCAGACCGACGGGCTTCGCCGGCAACCGCCTGGACCGCAACGTCACGCTCTACCGAGACGCGCGAACCAGCGTCCGTTGAGCGTCGCGCGCGCGCGGAGGCGGAACCCGCCGGACCGGGCGAGGCGCTCCACGTCCCGCACCGACACACGCGCCCACGGAAACCAGCTGCTGACGGCGTGCTCTGTCTCGATCCGGACGAGCATCGCTCCCGTCGGCTCGCGCGGCGAGCCGAGCTCGACCAGCAGCTCACCGTCCTCGCGCAGGAGCACGCCGATCCGCGCCAGGAGACGCGCCGGAGCCCCGCCGATCCCGATGTTGCCGTCCAACAGCAGCGCGCTGCGCCACCGGCCGCTCCCCGGCAGCTCATCGAAGATCGACGCCACCACCGCTCGGGCGCCGCGTCCGGTCGCCAGCTCGACGGCGGCCGGCGACAGGTCGACCCCGAGCGCGAATACGCCGCGAGCTGCCAGCTCGTGGAGATGGCGGCCCGGCCCGCAGCCAACGTCGAGCACCGGCCCGCGAAGGTCCCGCAGCAGCCGCTCGTCGGTCGCGTCGGCCGGGCCGAGGTAGCGGTCGAGCGGCAGCGGCAGCGCCGTTCCGTCGCGCAGCCTCAGCCGGGCGTCCGAGCCGGGCCAGCGAGCAGCCGACCGCCGCAGGCCGTCACCGTAGAGCCGCAGCGGATGGATCATGCCGCCAGCGCCGCGAGCGTGCTGGCAAACCGGGAGCGAGGAGCCTGGCGGGCGACGGCGCGGGCGTCGGCGATCGTGTCGACGTCGCGCAGCGCCGGCTGCTCGTGGACGCGGAGGCCGAGCGCGCGCAAGCGGTCGCGCTGCCGCGTCCAGGTGGTCGAGCAGCTCATCGGCACGGTGGCGAACGCCGACCCGCCGTGCCGCTTGAGCCCGATGCTCCAGTAGCCGCCGTCGGTGGCGCGGCCGAGCACGGCATCGACGGTCGGCGTCGACAGGGCGCGCATCCCGTCGAGCAGCAGCCGCGGAGTCAGCTGGGGGGTGTCCATCCCGACCAGCAGCGCTGGGCCGGCCACGTCCTCGAACGCCGCCGCCAGTCGCTCGCCGAGGCCGGCGCCGCGCTGCGGGATCACCTCGAGTCCGTCGCGTCTGAAGCGCCCAGGGTCCCCGTCGAACACGAGCACCTGGCGCTCGGCCGACGTCCGCGCAACGACGTCGAGCGTATCGAGCAGCGCTGCTCTCGCGAGCGTGGCCGCCTGGGCCGGGGTGCAGGGTGGCGAGAGCCGGGTCTTGGCGCGACCGGGGAGCGGCTCCTTGGCGATCACGATCAGCGCGACGTGGCTCACGGTCACCAACGTATTGCGGATCGGCTCGGGTTCCATTACGAAACGCGAAAAGCCGGTCAAGCGGTGAACAAGGCCTTAAATGCGCGCGCGCCGGCGTTTGGCCGGGCGGGCTACGTGTCACGCTGGACCCGTGGCCCTCCCGGTGATCGATCCGGCCAAGCCCCCGCCCGGACCCTTTCGATCCACGTTCTGGCGCAGTCCGCTGAGGGGGCCGTGGCTCACCTCTGCGCTCGGCCTCGCGCTGCTGGTCGCGATTCCGATCGTCGCGATCACGGGGTTTCTCTCCAACGACGCGTACTACCCGCGGCTGGGTGGCAATGCGGTTGGTCGCCCGCTCGGCCCGCTGGATGTTTACCTGTTCCCGTTCCCGACTCACCCGAGCTGGCTGTACGCATTCACCCAAGGGTTACATGTGACGATCGGGCTGGCGGCGTTCCCGATCGTGCTCGCGAAGCTGTGGTCGGTGATCCCGAAGCTGTTCGAATGGCCGCCGGTGAGAAGCCCCGCGCACGCGCTCGAGCGCCTGTCACTGGCACTGCTCGTCGGCGGCGCGCTGTTCGAATTCGCGACGGGCATCCTCAACATCCAGTACTGGTACGCGTTCCCGTTCTTCTTCACCACCGCCCACTATTACGGCGCGTGGGTGTTCACCGCCGCGTTCGTGTTCCACACGGTGATCAGGTTCGGGACGATGCGCAAGGCGCTCGCGACGCGGCGGGGAATGGCGGTGCTCCGCGAGGGCCTCGCCGACACCCGTCCCGAGCCGCCGGAGCCCGTGGAGAGCGAGTTGATCCCCGTGGCCCCGTCGGCGCCGACGATGTCGCGTCGGGCGTTGCTGGGCACGGTCGGCGCGGGGTCGCTGTTCCTGCTCGTGCAGGGGGCGGGACAGTCGATCGGCGGCCCGCTTCGGGGCCTGGGGTTCCTCGCCCCGCGCAGCCTCCACCGCGCCGGACCGAACGGGTTCCCCGTCAACCGCACCGCCGCGACGGCACAGATCACCCCTGCTCGCGTCGGCTCGGCCTGGCGGCTGCGGCTGCTGGCGGGCACCCGGGCGGTGGCGCTCTCACGCGAGCAGCTGCTGGCGATGCCGCAGCGCACCTGCGAGTTGCCGATCGCGTGCGTCGAGGGATGGTCGACGACGCAGCGCTGGACCGGGGTGCGGATCGCCGAGCTCGCGAGGCTGGTCGGGATCAAGGGTTCGTTCACGGTCGAGACGAGGTCGATCGCCGACAACGGCGTGTTCGACTCGGCGACGCTCGGATCCGACCAGACAAGTGACGATCGCACCCTGCTCGCGCTGGCGGTCAACGGCACGAAGCTGTCGCTCGATCATGGCTACCCCGCCCGCGTGATCGGGCCGGGCATCCCGGGGGTCCACTGCACGAAGTGGGCCGGCACGATGACGTTCGAGCGGGTGTAGTCGATGACCGCGCGGTTCCGCCGGCTGTACGGCGCCAGCCCGCTGCACCTGACCGCGCTCGCCGCGAGCCTGCTGATCGCGGGGGCCGCGATCGCGGGATGGTTTGCCAGCTTCCCGGGACCGACGGTGGTGAAGATCCTCGCGTGGTTTCTAATCGCGATCGTGGCGCACGACCTCGTGCTGCTGCCGTTGTACTCGCTGCTGGACCGGATCGCGTTCGGCTCCGCCCGGGGTCGGGGAGCGCGGGCGGAAACCGGGCACGTCCGCGGGATCGCCTACGTGCGCATCCCGGCGCTGCTCAGCGGCCTGCTGCTGCTCGTGTTCTTCCCCGAGATCTTCCGTCTCGGCGATTCGACCTTCTTCGCCGCGAGCGGCTTTCACCAGCGCGTCTACCTGGTCCGCTACCTGATCACGTGTGGGGTGCTGTTCGCCGTCTCGGGGCTGGCCTACGCCGTCAGCGTCAGACGCGCCTCAGCGAAACACCTTCGCGATCGCCCGCGTGTGCTCGACCCCGAGCCGGGTCGCGGCGGGATGGAAGCCGATGTCGTCGGCGAGCAGCACGGCCGCTGGCATGAACGCGACGATCAAGTAGGCCCCGAGCACGGTGGTGGCGACGCGCAGCCGCCGGCCGGTCGACAAGGCCGCGAACGGGAGGATCCAGATGACGTACCAGGGCGCGGCCCAGCTGAGCGAGACGACCAGCACGAGCATCGAGACCCCGCAGGCGGCGATCCAGTCGCGGGGGCGCCGGAGGGTCCAGATCGCGCACCCGAGCACGGCGAGCGTGGCGAGCGCCCCGACGACGAGCTGCAGGATCCCCGTCTCGCCCCCCTGCCCGAGCGCGAGGCCGATCAGATTCGGGATCCCGATCGCGGTGACGAGGCCGCCTTGGGTCGCGAGATCGGGGGCGTGGAAGCCGAACGCGATCAGGCTCGCCAGCGTGAGCCCCGCGGCCGCGAGCAGCGCGCCGCCGAGGAACCGGAGGCGGACGGCGGCGGCAGCGAGGAACACGGGCAGCAGCACGGCGGCCGAGGCCTTGACGAAGACGGCCGCGACTAGCGCGCTCCCGGCCCGGCCCCAGGAGGACCCGGGACGCTGACGGAGCGCCAGGTACAGCGCGAGCACGACGAGCAGCATCATCAGCGCGTCGTTGTGATCGGCGCCGATCCCCCAGATCAGGACTATCGGGTTGAACGCGACGAACGCGACCGCGGCGACCGGCGAGCGCCCCAGCAGCCGCGCGCACTTCCACACCAACCCCAGCGTCGCGAGGCTCGCGAGGCAGACGAGCAGCTTCAACGCCCAGAACGAACCCTTGACGCCCAATGGCACGAGCACGTAGCCGATCAGCGTGAACAGCGGCCCATACGGGCTGCGCAGGTGATGCCAGTTGCTGAGCGCGAAGCTCGGGTCGGCGTGCGGGCCGGACGCCGGCAGCGTCGTATACGGGTTGAGGTGATGAACGACCCCCAACCGCGCGTAGTTGACGTAGTTGAACACGTCGGTGTAGGAGAGCGGCGGCGCCAGCAGGAAGATCACATGGATCGCCACCACCGCGGCGATCGTCCAGCGCGCTCGCAGCCGCGGCGCGGACAGGAACGCCGCGAGGTAGAGCCCGAACATGACCGCGATCAGCGCGCTCACGAGCCACGCGAGCCGCGACGGGTTGGCGGTCAGGCCGGGCCACAGTCCGCGCAACGGCCCGACCATCCAGGCCGGGAAGAAGCCGGGCCTCGTAACCGGGGCCAGGAAGCTCGGGCGCTCGGCCGCGATCAGCACCACGGTCAGGCTGGAGGCCACCAGCCCGAGCAGCGAGATCGCGGCGATCGCCGGGGCGCACAGCGCACCGAGCGAGCGCCCGCGGGGCGAGATCGCCGCGGCGCTCAGCGAGGACACGACGGTCCGGTCAAGCCGACCACGAGCGACCCGGGGCGACCGCGCTGCGGCCCGACCGCGCGCGGCGGGCACGCGGTCCGCGGCGGCTCCAGCGTCCGAGCCCGGAGCGCGGCGAGCCGCGCCGGGGAGTCCGCGCGCTCGAGCCGGGCTCGGTACGGACGCAGGTCGAAGAACCACAGGTCCCGATCGGGGCTGAGCAGGGGTGGGGCGCCGAGCAGCGAGCGCAGCGCCGCGCCTACCCGCCGCGCCATCGCGGGCTCGAACCCGGCCGGGTCGACCCAAACCCCCTCGAAGCCGGCCGCGGTCACCGCGGCGAGCAGGTAGGACAGCGGCCGGCCGCCGAGCTGCGAGGCCCAGTCCGCGGGCCGGCCCTTGATCGCCCCGTAGCTCCAGCGCAGCGTCGAGGAGTGCAGATAACCGCGCAGCGGCTCGTACTTGGTCGCGTAGGTGGCGACCGAGCCGCCCACCGGGGTGTTCGGATACCCCTCCGGGAACGGCACGTACGGAAGCTGGAAGACGCTGGCGCCGCGGGGCAGGCGGGCCTGGATCCGGTCGACGAACACGCCGTCGCTGTGCCATTCGCGCGCGTTGGCGCCGTACGCGGGCACGTCCGCGGCCGTGGTCTGCTCGAACGCGCCGAACGCGAGCACCCCGGCCAGCAGTAGTCCCGCGAGCACCGCGCCGAGACGGCGGGCTCGCAGCCGCCGCACGAGCGCGTCGAGCAGCAGCGCGACCGCGAGCAGCGATAGGAACGCGATCACCACGGAGATCCGGTTCCAGGCGCGCACGTCGGGCGTGATCACAAACTCGAACACGCTCGAGAGGCCGCCCACGCTCCCGACCGCGATCGCGATCGCGACGCCCGCCCCGGCGTGACGAAACAGCCGCCTCGCCCCGAACCAGCCGGTGGCGCCCGCGAGCGCCGCCAACGCGCACAGCGCCAGCCACCCGAGCCCGACGGTGCCGGCTACGCCGAGGCTGGCGTAGCAGGTCTCGCAGTAGGCCGGGGCGACCGCGCGGTCGTAGCCGGTCGCGATCCGCCGAAGCGGTGCGATGCGACTGTCGGGGACCGGAACGACGAGGCTCGTGAGCCGCAGGTCGAGCGCATAAGGCGAGCGCTGGTCTGCGGTGGCGCTGCGCGCGACTGCGGCGTCGCGTCCGTGCCCGGCCTGGTAGACGAGCGTCGGCGCCAGGTTCACCGCCAGCGTCCCGATCACGAGCACGATGATCAGCGCCCCGTCGCGCGCCGAGCGCCACCGGCGCAGCACGGCTCCGACCATGGTCGCACCGAGGATCAGCACGAGCGCGAACGTCGCGTAGTACGCGTTCGCCGACCCGATCACGATGCACAAGCCGATCGTCGCCAGCGAGCGCCGACCCCCGAACATCGCTCGACCGTCGAACAGCTCGAGGAACAGCAGGGCGGACAGGGGCACCGAGTAGTACGCCGACAGCAGCAGCTGCGATTCGCCGCGAAAGAAGTGATAGGGGAGCAGCGAGAACAGCACCGAGACGACCGCCGCCACCGCCGCGCTCACGCCCAACCGGCGCAGCACGAAGTAGCTGCTCAGGCTGACCAGGGCGAAGCTCAGCAGGAAGAACAGGTTCGCCACAAGCGCCGGACTCGATGACAGCAGCGCCAACCCGCGGATCATCAGCAGGCTGAGGTTGTCGCCCCCCTGGGGGTAGTCGTACAGGTGCTGGCCGAACGGCGCCCCGAGGCTCGAGTTCGTCAGATAGGAGCCGTGGCCGATGATCCCCTTGACCAGCATCAGGTAGAACTTCGTGTCGTCGACCGGCGCGTACCGCAGCGGCACCGACAGATCGGCGCGCCACAGCTGCAGCGCCCACGCGACGCAGGCGAGGGTGATCGCGACGACCACGATGCCCTCGCGGGTCACGGCAAGCGCGGCCCGCCTGCGGTGTGCCTCGGCTCCGAGACGCGCCAGCGGCGCGGGCCAGGTATCGATGACGCTCAAGCCGCTCTCAGCGGCGCCCCGGCGAACTCCGCCATCCCCGAGCCGAAGTCCTCGCCGGCGGTGAACCCGAGCGAGTGCTCGGCGCGCCGGGCCGAGGCGAACACGTGCCGGACGTCACCGAGGCGGAAGGCGCCGGTCGTGATCGGAGCGGCCGCGCCGGGCCCGGCGGCGTCGGCGATGGTGGTGGCCATCTCGCCGATGCTGCGCGGCTTGCCGCTGGCGATGTTGAACGCACCCAGGGCGGGCTGATCGATCGTCAACGCGATCACGTTGGCGCGGGCCACGTCCCGCACGTGGATGAAGTCCCGCAGCTGCCGGCCGTCCTCGAACACGCGCGGCGCTCGCCCGGCCGCGAGTGCGCTGGCGAAGATCGCCGCCACCCCCGCATACGGCGTGTCGCGCGGCATCCGCGGCCCGTACACGTTGTGGTAGCGCAGGGCCGTCACCGGCACGCCGGTCTCACGCGAGAACGCGAAGCACAGGTGCTCCTGATGGAGCTTGGTCGCCGCGTACACGCTGCGTGGATCGAGCGGGGCTGACTCGTCGATCGCGAACGGCTCGAGCTCTGAGGCGCACCCGGGGCACCGCGGCTCGAACCGGCCGGCCGCGAGGTCCTCGATGTCGCGCGGACCCGGTCTCGCCACGCCGTGCTGCCGGCACCGGTAGCCGCCTTCGCCGTAGACCACCATGCTGCTGGCGAGCACCAGCCGGCCCTTGAAGCCGGCGGCGGCGAGCTCGCGCAGCAGCACCGCGGTCCCGAGACCGTTGTGGCGGGCGTAGTCGGCGATGTCGAGCATGTCCTGCCCGAGCCCGACCATCGCCGCCTGATGGCAGACCGCGTCGACCCCGCGGAGCGCCCGCGCGACGCTGCCCGGGTCGCTCACGTCCCCGCGGACGAATTCGACCCCGGGGTGAAGATGATCAGGCCCCGCCCTCCCCGCCCGCCCGTGCGCTGCGGGGAGCAGCACGTCGAGCACGCGCACCTCGCGGCCATCGGCGAGCAGCGCATCGACCACGTGCGAGCCGATAAAGCCGGCCCCGCCCGTCAGCAGGATCATCGCCGCGACGCTACGGGATGGCGGCGGCTTGGCAAGACCGCCGCGCACCGAATTTCGTGGCTCGTAAGCACTTCGTGCGTAGCCTCGGCGGCAGTGATCGAGGTGATCCTCCCGGTGCTCGACGAGGCGGGCGCGATCCCGGGCGTGCTGGCGGCGATGCCCGCCGGATTCGTCCCGCTCGTCGTCGATAACGATTCTCGCGACGGGTCCGCCGAGCTTGCGAGCGCGCTCGGAGCCCGCGTGATCCACGAGCGTTCGAGGGGGTTCGGCGCCGCGTGCTTCGCGGGGCTGCGGGCCGCACGCTCGGACGTGGTCTGCTTCATGGACTGCGACGGCTCGCTCGACCCCGCCCAGCTGCCGCTCGTCGCCGAGCCGATCCACAGTGGCGAGCTCGACCTATGCCTCGGGGCCCGGGCGCCCAGGCCCGGGGCGTGGCCGTGGCACGCCCGGATCGCCAACCGGGTGCTGGCGTTCGAGCTCCGCCGCCGCTGCGGCGTCCCGCTCAGCGACCTCGGCCCGATGCGCGCGGCACGTCGCGCGGCGCTGCTGCAGTTGGGTATCCGCGACCGCGGCTTCGGCTGGCCGCTGGAGATGGTGCTCAAGGCCGCCGCCGGCGACTGGCGCATCGGCGAGGTGACGGTCACCTACCGCGCTCGCGCCGCGGGCCGCTCCAAGGTGAGCGGCAGCGCTCGGGGGACGCTGCGGGCGGTGCGCGACATGGGCGCCCTGCTCTAGTGAGCAGAGGCCTCGCGTGAGCGTCCTGGCCGTCGGGCGAGCACGGGTCGAGCGTCGGTTCGAGACGCGCACCGCCGTCGGGGTGGCAGCGCTCGCGGCGAGCGTGGCGGCGTCGGCGTGGATCGCGGTCGGCGCGGCCGGCGGCACCTACCTGCTGCAGCTGCCGACGAGTGCCAACCCCCGCTGGATCGACGGACCGCTGCGCGGCCTCGCGGGCGCGCTCGGACCGCACGGGTTGAGCGTCGCGCTGGCGGTGCTGGTTGCCGCGTATGTGGTCGCCCTCGGCTGCGCCGGCGCGATCCCGGTGCGGGTCACGCTGGGTGCGGTCGTGCTCGCCAACGTGGCCTTCACGCTCGGGCCGACGCTCGTGTCGACCGACGTGTTCGGCTACGTCGCGTACGCGCGGGAAGCCGCCGTGCATGGCCTGAACCCGTACGTAGCCGCCCCGGCGTCGATCCCGCATGACCCGATCCTCCAGTTCGTCTACTGGAAGGGGCAGCCGAGCCCGTATGGCCCGCTGTTCACAATCCTGAGCCTCCCGCTGGGGGTGACCTCGCCGATGCTCGCGCTGTGGTCGTACAAGGCCCTGGTGGGCGCGGCGAGCATCGCCCTGGTGATGCTCGCCGTCGCGATCGCCCGGGACCGCGGCGTGAATCCGGCCCGCGCCGCGGTATTCGTCGGGATCAACCCGGTGCTGCTGTTCTACGCGGTCAGCGGCGCGCACAACGACCTGCTCGCCGCGCTGCTCGTGGCGCTGGCGGTCCTGCTCGTGGTGCGCCGCCGCGAGGCGGCGGGCGGCGCAACCGCCGTCGCGGCGCTCGCGATCAAGGTCACGCTCGGGCTTGCACTGCCGTTCGTGATCGTCGGGGCCCGCCGGCGGGGGGCGGCGGTGCGCGGGATCGCTGTCGCGTTCGTCGCCGTGGGGATCCCGACGCTGCTGCTGTTCGGGCCGCACGTCCTCGACCAGGTCCACCGGATCGCCTCGGAGCGCCTGTTCGACACCGCGTTCAGCGGCCCCGACCGTCTGGCCGCCGTGCTCGGAACCCACATCGGCCCGGCGATCAGGCTGACCTGCGCCGCCGCCGCTTTAGCCGTCGCGGTGGCGACGATCATCTGGGCGTCGCGCGGCGGGGACTGGATCGCCGCCGCCGGCTGGGCGTTGCTGGCCCTGGTCTGGTCGATCGCCTCGCTGGCGCCCTGGTACCTGGTGTGGGTGCTGCCGCTTGCGGCCGCGGGCGGGAGCCGCTCGCTTCGGGTGGCGGCCGTGCTGGCGACGCTGTACCTCGTCGCGGTCCATCTGCCGGCGCTCGGAGGGCGGCCATGGCTGACCCCGGCGGCGTCCGCACCGGCGAGGACGACTCCATTACGAAATCGAAAACAGGACGCGTCCCGGCGGCCTCCGGGGGCGATCGCCCCGTACTGTTGGAGTGTGACCAGCCGGCGGATCACCGGTGGAGGGTGCGCGCGTGTCGTCGAATAGCCTCGCCCGCCACGGTCGTGGAACCGTGCTCGTGGTCGACGACGAGCCGACGATCAGGGACGTCGTCTCGCGTTACCTGATCCGGGCCGGGTACGACACGATCGTCGCGGCGACCGGGAGGGAGGCACTGAGACGAGCCGGCGAGGGCCGCCCCGACGTGGTCGTCCTGGACCTGATGCTCCCCGACGTCGACGGCTTGGAAGTGATGCGCCGGCTGCGCCAACTCGATCGCAGCCGCACGGCGATCGTGCTGCTCACCGCGCGGGGCGAGGAGTCCGACCGCGTGATCGGCCTGCGCCTCGGCGCGGACGACTACGTCGTCAAGCCGTTCTCTCCGGCGGAGCTGGTCGCCCGTGTCGAAGCGATGCTGCGGCGTCTGGACCCGGTGCCCGACCACGAGCCGCCGCTCGTGTTCGACGGCCTCGAGATCGATCCCAGCGGCCGCCGCGTGACGCTGGACGCCGAACCAATCGAGTTGACCCAGCGCGAGTTCGATCTGCTGCTGTTCCTCGCGCGCCATCCGGGCCAGGCGTTCACACGGGAGCAGCTGATGGACTCCGTGTGGCAGTACAGCTTCTACATCGACACCTCGACGGTCACCGTGCACATCCGGCGGCTGCGGATGAAGCTCGAGCGCGATCCCGCGCACCCCCGGTTCATCCAGACGATCTGGGGGGTCGGGTACAGGTTCGCGCCATGAGGCGCCGCGCGGTCCGGATCGTGGCGGCCGTCGCGGCGGCCGCGGCCCTATCGGCGCTCGCCGGGGCGGCATACGGCGAATCCGCGTTCGTCGGCACGTTCGAGATCCTCGCCCCGCTCGGCGCCGCGACCGTGCTCATTGCGGACCTGATCGCCGCCCGTCGATCGTGGATCCACGGTGTGCGCAGCCAGCTGGGCGCGCTCGCGCTGCTCATCGCCGCGCAGCTCGCGATCGCCGTGGCGCTGTTCGCGTCGCTGATGTTCGTCTCCAATCACGATGCGTTCTTCATGGTGCTGGCCGCCGCGTACGCCGGGCTGATCGGCCTCGCCGCGGCGCGCCTGGTCTCCAACGGCGCGCTCTCGGACCTCGACGCGATCCGCCGCGCTGTGTCCCAGGTCGGCGAGGGCGCACGCGAGCTGGAGATTCCGGTCCGCGGCGTGGGCGAGCTGGCGACCCTGGCCGAGGACCTTGAGGCGATGGTCAGCAAGCTCGCCGCCGCTGAGCGCGCCCGTCGCGAGCTCGTCGCGTCCGTCTCGCACGACCTGCGTACGCCGCTGACGACGTTGCGGCTGATCGCCGAAGGCCTCGAGGACGACATCTTCGAACCTGAGCGCACCCGCGAGCAGCTGCGACTGATCTCGACCCACGTCCGCGCGCTCGGCTCGCTGATCGACGACCTGTTCGAGCTCTCGCGGCTCGAGGCGGGCGACATCCGCTGGTCGGTCGAGCAGGTGCGGCTCGACGAGTTGCTGCGCGAGACGATCGAGGCGATGCGGCCCCACGCCGACGCGGGCGGGGTGGTGATTCGCAGCGAGCTCGCCGACCCGCTGCTGCCCGCGCGCGGCAACCCCGAGCAGCTCCAGCGCGTGCTCTTCAACCTGATCCAGAACGCGATCCGCCACACGCCCGCCGACGGCAGCGTCGTCGTCCGAGCCGCACCGGCTCCCGGTCCCGGCGTAGAGGTGGAAATCGCCGACAGCGGGGACGGGATCGACCCGGCGCTGCGCGAGCGCATCTTCGAGCCGTTCATTCAGGGCCCATCGCGAGTCGCCGGGACGAACGGCTCCTCGGGCTTGGGGCTCGCGATCGCCCGAGCGATCGTGGAGGCCCACGGCGGCAGGATCTGGGTCGCCGAGGTCAGCCCCGGGACGCGGGTCCGTTTCAGCCTGCCGGCTGGGTGAGGGCGCGGGGGAACGTCGCCCTGCCTGGCTCGGAGCAGCGCCTCGACGATCTTCGGCGCGCCGCCGAGCACCCGCCGCCTCAGGTCCGGAGTCGGGCCGGGGCTCATCCGGAAACGAGCGAGCAATCGTCGGGTGCTAGCGGCCCCGCCGCCGCGCTGCCGATCGTAGGTGCCGGGCGCTCGCGATCCCGGTGTTGCATCAGGAGGAATCTCGCGATCGATTCGCCTCAGACTCGATCGTCCGACGCGGTCCTGCCCCCGGCTCGGGCCGGGCCGTCGGCTCGCGGCCGGGGCGGCGGAGCAGCCATGCCCCGAGTCCCACGCCCACCACGACCGGCAGTGCGGTGCCCAGCAGCATGCCGACCGTCGACGAATACGCACTCGTCAGAATCAGGCCGACGAACGCGAGGTACGCGCACACGATCAGAACGCCCTCGCCGCGACGCAGCCCGCCACCCACATACGCGCAGCCCAGCGCAAATGCCGTCAAACCGAAGTACCACACGACCACGAGCGTCGCCGCTGTCGACGACGCGCCGAGGCCTACGATCGCGCCGGGGAGCAGCAACCCTAAGGCGACGTTGATCGTGTTGCTGTTCATCGCCGTGCTGAGCGTCGCGGGGCCCCTTCCGCGGCGGGCGAGATACACGGCCGCGACCGCGTTCGGCAAGCTCGTCACCACGGCGAGGACCAGCGCGCCGACGACGATCTCCGGGACGGCATGGCGGGTGCCGAGCGTGGAGGCGGCCTGCTCCATCGCGATGCTCGCTCCGACCACGACGACCACCGCGGCCACGGCGAGGACCGCGTCCCGCGCGCGGCCGCGGCGAGGATGGATCGCGGCCACGAGCTCAAGCTCCTCCTCCTCAATCGCGCCCGTCAGCCACCGTGTCCAAGCTGCCGGAAGCCCGAGTCGCCGCAGCCGATCGTGTTTGACCCCGAGGATCAACAGGTACGGCACCAGCACCCCCAGCACGACCGCCAGCCCCGCCGCGGCCGACAGTGCCCCCACCACCACCGCGACGGCCGTCGCGGCGATCGACAACGCCACTACGCTCTCGACCGCGACTACGCGGCGGTGCAGCGCGATCTCGCCGGCGAGCACGGCCGCGAGCCCGAGCAACGCGGCCAGGTTGAAAACATTCGACCCGATCACCACCCCAGCCCCGATCCGTGCCTGATGCCCAACGAGCGCCGTCACCGCCGCCGTGATCTCCGGGGCGTCGGCCGCCAGCGCCGCCATCATCCCCAATAACGCCTCGGTGAACCCCAACCGCGCCCCAACTCGCTCCAACCGCGACACGAGCACCCAGCTCGCGCCAAGACTTACTAGCGCCGCCGCCGCGAAGGCGAACACCAGAAATGGATCGGACACGACCGTCAGGCTCCCGCCGGGTCGGACCGCGGCGCCGCAGGCGAACGACGAGCGGAGTGCCGTATGTCGTGTGTGTGGGTCACCTTGGTCTCCCCCCGAAGGGCACGCCGACCAGGCTTCCCGGCACTCCGTCACCAAGTCTATGGCTAAGGCGGTGCTCTGAGCCTGGCCTGACGCGCGAGCGGGTCAGGGCTCGGCGTCAGCGCTGACGGCAGCGGTTGTTGGCCGGTGGTGTTCGCGTTTCTCGTTCGCGGGTGCGAGGACTATCAGCCGTTCGTTGGGTTCGAGCGTGAGGTCTGGCCGAGCGGCGTGGATCTCGCGGCCGGTGGTTACGGCCGCGACGATCACATTGGGTGGCCATTTGATGTCGGCGATGCGTCGTCCGCGTGCGGGCGAGTCAGGGGTGATCCTGAGCTCGAGCGTCTCGTACCCGCGCATTGGCGAGCTGGGCAAGTGGATCGCGGCCTGTGGGTAATTTAGTCTGATATCGTACTTTTGTGCGTGGACGGCTTGCGTCTCGACACCGGCAACCTTGGCTTCCTGCTGGCGAAGGCTTCGCAGCGCTGGAACGAGCTGCTGGCCGCAGGCTTCGCCGAGCACGGATTCCCGGAGGTGCGCCCTTCCTACGGCTCGGTTCTTATGCCGCTGTTCGAGAAGGACGGGCTGAGGATGGGGCAGATCGCCGACCGGGCACGCCTGTCCAAGCAAACGATGACTACGATGGTAAGGCTCTGTGAGCGCGACGAGCTCGTCGTCCGCGAACGTGACGCCGAGGACGAGCGCGCGTTCCGGATTTATCTCACTGATCGCGCGAAGGCCTTTCGGCCCGTGGCCGAGCAGGTTCTCCGCGAGATCCACGACCGGGTGCTCGGCGCTCTCGGCGAGCGCCAGAAAGCCGCGCTCGCCAGGGCGTTGAAAGGAGTGATGGAGCTATGAAAAGCGAGACCGTAACCGCGGTCCTCTCGGCGCCACAGCAGGCGGTGTTCGACTACTTGTCGAACATCGAGAAGCTCCCGGAGTGGGCGACCGAGTTCGCTCGCGAGCTCAAGCGGGAGGGCCCGGACTACAAGGTGGTCAATGGGCTCGGCGAGTTCTACTTCGAGATCCACGCCGATGCCGAGACTGGGGTGATCGACATGTTCGCCGGCCCGAGCAAGGATCAGATGGCGATCTTCCCAACCCGCGCGGTGGAGCTGCCCGACGGTCGCACAGCGTTCAGCTTCACAATGTTCCAGGGGCCGGGGATGCCCGACGAGCTGTTCGAGTCCCAGCACCAGTCGCTCAAGCGTGAGTTCGCGAACATCGCGGCCGTGTTCACCGACTGATGCCAATTCCCGAAAACGAACGCACAGCGTGGAGCCCGCTTTCGCCCCGCGGAGGTACCCCGCCGCAGATTGGTTTGACGATCCGCGCGGTCCGCCGCGTGCTCGCGGTCGGCGCCCGTCGGGGCTGC
>DASXDA010000089.1:0-3589 GCA_036490875.1 Solirubrobacteraceae bacterium | reverse complement strand
AAGGCCGTCACCACCCACCCCACGATCAGCGGCTGGAGCCACTTCGCGACCGACACGTGGGAGCTCTACCACACCGACGTCGACCGCGCCGAGCTGCACAACCTCGCCGATCAGGAACCCGAACGGCTCAACGAGATGATCAGCCTGTGGTACGCCGAAGCCGGTCGCAACGGGGCGTTCCCGCTCGATGACCGCTCAGCGCTCGAAATCCTCACGACCCCACGTCCGCTTCTGAGCCCGGCGCGCAACCGCTACGTCTACTACCCCGACTTGGCAGAGGTGCCGGAGTCACAGGCGGTCAACATCCGCAACCGTTCCTACGGGATCGGCGCGCTCGTCGACATCCCCGCCCCAGGCGCCGAGGGCGCCCTGTTCGCCCACGGCTCGCGATTCGGCGGGCACGCGCTCTACATCAAGAACAACCGCCTGCACTACGTCTACAACTGGGTCGGCCATTTCGAACAGAGGATCGTCGGCAGCGAAGATGTGCCGATCGCCAAGAACCTGATCCTTGCCGCCAACTTCGTCAAGGACGGGGAAGACCCGCCCGGCGTCTCGACCGGGATCTTGTCCCTCTACCACGACGAGACGAAGGTCGCCGAGGAGCGAATCAAGACCCAGCCCGGCAAGTTCTCGATCGCCGGCGAGGGCCTCTGCGTGGGACGCGACGCCGGCGAGCCCGTCACCGACGACTACCCAGGCCCCCACCCACACGAGTTCACCGGCGGCACCATCACCCGCGTCGCAGTCGACGTCAGCGGCGAGCCGTACATCGACCTCGAACGCGAAGCCGCCGCAATGCTCGCCCGCGAATAGCTCGCTATCCACGGCCCCTCGCTCGAAGACCACCGACCTCCGAAGCCCCCAAACTCCACTCCGATCGAGGCGTCCGCCGACTCCTGCTTTCGTCGTCCGACGAACATCTCAACTGCCCCGGCGGGAGACGCGCTCCGCGGCTTGGGGGGATCCGTCCGGCCGAGTGCTTGGGACGAGCAAGCGACAGCCACTTCTAGTCACGCGGCCGCCAGCTAGCTGCCGCGGTCATGTTCTAGCGCGTCGCGCAGGCGCCGTAGCTCTGGGAGCGCTTCGCGGTCCGCTGGGCGGTCGGCGATCTCCTTGGACCTAATGATGTCGTCCAATGCCGCGATGGGGATCGCCAGCTCGCCGATCGCGATCACGGTGCCGCGCTCGCGCAGTTCCTCGTATCGGACCAGCTTCCACTTAGCGTCGCGGGGGATGCCCAGCAGCACGTCGACGTCGCCGCTCCGGGTTCGCCACGTCGCGACCTCCATCCGGCCCAGCAAGGCCGCGTCGATCGGCACCTCGACGTAGCTCTCGACTTTCAGCCGCGCTCGCAGCTCACGTAGGGCCGCCGCGACGCGCTCGAGGTTGTCGTTGGACCATCGGACGCAGAGGTCGATGTCCTTCGTCGTGCGCTCCGCGCCGTACAGCAGCGCAGCGAACCCGCCGACAGCTACGAACTCGACGCCGTGTCGAACGAATGCCTCGAGCAGAGCTCCCGGATCGAGCTCCGGCGGGTCTGGGTCGGTCACTCGGCCGGCGGCAGCCCGTAGCGGGCCCGCTGCTCATTGACCAGGTCGAGCAGCTCCTCACGGCTCGCGCGACGACGCGGACCCCTCTGGCCCGCGAGCACCGGCGTGTCGTCGTCGCGGGCGGACCGCGCGTGAGCGTTCATCCAGTCGCGCAGCTCATCGGGCGATGAGAATCGTGCCGCGGACCTCGTTGTGATCGGCGGGCGAGCCATATCCGGAGTGTAGGCCCGAGCCGCCAAGCCGCAAAGCGTGTCCCGAACCCAGCAATTCTCACCTGCTCTAACTGCACTCGGCCGCACTCAACCGCCCGTATCTACTGCAAATGCCCTGCAAATGAGCACTCTTAATCCCAAGGTTGGAGGTTCGATTCCTCCACGGCCCACTCGCAAGGCCCGCTTATGCCGCTGTTCGGAGCGGGTGCTCTGCCGCCGAAGCGGCGCGAGCGGTCCGGTCGGCAGGAGACAAATGTGATCGTCGGCGGGGATGCGCTTTCGTCGCGTTGCAGGGAAGCCACGGTCGCGCTCGCGATGCTTGTGCCGGAACCAGAGCAGGACTGGCCGCCACGATCCCGGCCTGCCGGCGCGAGCGACCGACACGGTGCTGGATTCCGCCTGAAGCGGCCCCGTTGGTGCGGTGCCGCCGCGGGTCGCCACCGGCCGCCGGGCCGCCGGCAGCCGGGCCGCCTGGCCGGCGGTGCGGCTCACCTGCTTGCGGGGTTCGAGAGTTCGACCGGCACCGAGCGTCCATCCGGTCGACCACGTCGGCTCGGAGCCGTCAGGCGCGGCGCCCGAGCCGGCGGAAGCCGGGGTGCACTCCGGGGCGTAGGTTCTGTTCTTCGGCGATGCGGCGGAGCAGCGTGAGCAGCTGGGCGCGCTCGTTGTCGTCGAGCGCGGCGGTGATCGTGTGCTCGTGCTGGCGGGCGACGCGGGCGAGTTCGGCGAGCAGTTGGCGGCCTTCGTCCGTTAGCGAGATCGCGTAGTTCCGGCGGTCGCCGGGGTCGCGGTCGCGTGCGACTAGGCCTCGGTCCTCGAGCTCGTCGATCAACGCGACGAGTCGTGGGGCGTGCATCCCCAGCGCGTCAGCGAGCTCGCGCTGACTTTGTCCCGGGAATTGAGCCAGGCGCCGGAGTACTCCGGCCTGGGGCGGCGTGAGCTGCAGCGGGCGGATGCGCTCGGCGAACGCGGCGGCGGCGTGCGCGCCGAGTTGCGCGAGGAGGAACGCGACGCCGCCATCGCGAGCGGCGCCTCCCTCAGTTGGGAGCGTGGTCATCAAGCCCTGATAGTACAGACTCACAGTAACAAATACAGACAATAATCGTTACTGCTAGTATCGGGTCGACGAAGCACTGTCGCCACCACTTCCAAGACCGACGAAGGGATCGCCCATGAGCCCCACCCTCGCCAATCAAGTCGCGATCGTCACCGGCGCCAGCCGCGGCATCGGCAGTGCGACCGCACGCGCCCTCGCCAACGCCGGCGCGAGCGTCGCGCTCGCGGCACGCGACACCGCACGCCTCGAGCAGGTCGCCGGCGAGATCGAAGCCACCGGCGGCACCGCGCTGAGCGTCCCCACCGACATCAGCGACCCGACCGACGTCGAACGCATGGTCGCGCGCACGCTCGACGCGTTCGGCCGCCTCGACATCGCGTTCAACAACGCCGCCGGCGGCGGCCACCCGCCGACCCCGCTCACCGATGTCGCCACCGCGGACTTCGACAGCGCCCTCGCGATCAACCTGCGCGGCACCTTCCTATGCCTCAAGTACGAGATCGCCGCGATGCTGGGCAGCGGCGGCGGAGCGATCGTCAACATGACCTCCACCGCTGGTCTCGCGGCGGTCGGAGGTCTCGCCGCCTACGTGTCGACCAAGCACGGCATCGTCGGGCTCACCAAGATCGCCGC
Source organism: Solirubrobacteraceae bacterium (assembly GCA_036490875.1). Classification (GTDB taxonomy): domain Bacteria; phylum Actinomycetota; class Thermoleophilia; order Solirubrobacterales; family Solirubrobacteraceae; genus Palsa-465. Next base: position 134 of record DASXDA010000089.1, on the reverse strand, counting down.
GCTCGAATACGCCGCCCGCAACATCCGTGTCAACGCGATCGCCCCCGGGCCGATCCTCACCGAGCAGCTCGAGCGTGCCGGCGAGCTCGCACAACAGAGCGCCGCGCAGGCGATGCCAATGCGACGCATCGGCC
>DASXDA010000088.1:0-27083 GCA_036490875.1 Solirubrobacteraceae bacterium | reverse complement strand
GCCGCGGCGTTCGTCGGGCAGTTGCGCGCTTTCGCGGCTGAGCCCGAGTACGGGCGGTATCGGGCGCTCAGGCAGTAGAGCTCGCGGACGAACTCGAGCGGCGGCGTCTCGCCATACGCGCCGGGCAGACCGGTGCCGCTGCGGCTCGGGACGTGCGCGCCGGCTGCCGCGAGCGCGCCGAGGATCGTCTTGTCGCGCCGGTGGCCGGTCGCCCGAAGCGCACTCCACGCAGCGTTGACGAGTCCTCGGTACATGACCGGCGAGTACAGGACGGTCGAGTGGTTGATCCCCTGCGGCGCGAGGTCCTCGCCGAAGTTCGGCTCGTTGTAGAGCTCCCACGTATGCACCGACGGGTAGCGCTTCGCGATCGCCTCGACGAACAGCTTGTACTCGTTCGCCGAGGGCATGAACGCGAAATTGGGGTCGTAGTGAGCGCCGAACTTCTGGGGGTTGGAGCCCTGTGCCCACAGCGGCGCGAAGGCCGTCGGGTTCAGCATCAGCTGGATCCCGTCGGCCCTGGCGGCGGCGACGGCCGCGTCGAGCTGGGACCACACGCCCGGCGGGTACGCGTTCGGGTCGGCGGCGTTGAAGTTCGGCCGCGTGCGGGATGTCGGACTCGGGGCGAAGTCCGACCAGCGGACGAGCACGCGCACCGTGCTCACGCCGAGATGCCGCAGCTCCTGCAGCGTCGGGGCCGGGTTCTGCAGCACCGAGGTGTCGTCCTCGAACACCCCGACCTGTCCGCCGGAGGCGCCCGCGGGCGCGGGTATGGCGATCAGCAGCGCAGCGGTCGCCAGGACCGCCGCGATCACCGTTCGCCCTACTGTCAGGGTCCCTCGCATACCGGAATCAACCTCCCGGGGTGGTCGAAGTTGCGCCCCCGTCCGGCACCTGACCGGCGCCTTGCGGTCGGCGGATCGTATCGGCGCCCGACGACTTCACGAGCCGGTCGCGCGGCCGCAGGCCGTCACGTCGCGCTATCCGATCGATACGGACAGCGTACGGCTGACCGCGGGCGTCAGCGCATCGGGCAGGTTGGTGGTGATCGCCGGCGTCAGGCCGCCCTGGCCGATGTCGGTCAGCGGGTAGTCCCACGCGAGCCTGACCGACCCGCTTGCCGGGAGCGTCACCTGCCTCGTGAAGTAGCAGCTCTGGTTGAGGCTCGAGTAGGTGACGGTCGCGACCGTCAGCCACGGTCCGACCGAGCCGCGCTGGAACTGGATCAGCGCGGTCTGCGGCTGCTGGGTGTCGAACAGCGCGTACAACGCCGGGCGCACGCAGCCCCACACCGTCAGCGGCTTGCCGGGGCTCCCGCCGCCCGATGGCATGAAGATCGGCAGCCGGTATGCGTCGTAGGCGGGCTTCGTCGAACCCGGGGTGTAGCTGCCGCATCCGCTCGTGATCGGCGCGCCCTGGAAATACACGAGCCCGCTGGCGAACCCACCGCATTCGGGCGTCCCGACGCTCGGGTTGGGGTCATAGAGCAGGTACTGCATCGTGCTCAGGATGCGAGGGTTCTTCCAGGACAGATACTCGGCCCAGTTGTCGTAGTAGGCCTGCGTGGCCGGGGAGACGTAGTGCTCGCTGCGGTTGGGCGGGTTGGTGATGTAGCCGTACTCGGTGTCCCAGACGGGGAGCTGTGTGAACGACTGATATGCGCGCTGGACGTGGTCGAGCGCCTTGATCAGGTTCGGGATCTGCGTGAAACCGGCGTAGTTGGCGTTGTGGTACGAGGTGTGGGTCGGCGACAGGCCGCCGTCGGGCCCGAGCGGGTAGGGATGGATCGAGAACCCGCCCGCGTTGAACAGCGCCGGGTTCCGCCGCTGGAACCGCCTCGAGGCTTTCGCCGTCGCCGGGCAACTGCGCACCTTGGCGGCGGCACGCCGGTAGGGGCGGTAGTGCGAGTCGAGGCAGTACAGCTCGCGGACGAACTCGAGCGGCGGCGTCTCGCCGTAGGCGCCGGGCAAGCCGGTGCTGTGCTTCGACGGGATGTGCGCGCCGTGGGCCGCGAGCGACCCGATCAGGATCGTGTCGTCGCGGTGTCCGGTGGCGTGCAGCGCGCTCCAACCGGCGTTGATCAAGCTCCGGTACATCACCGGGGCGTAGAGCACGTTCGAGTGGTTGATGCCCTGCGGCGAGAGGTCCTCGCCGAAGTTCGGCTCGTTGTAGAGCTCCCACGTATGCACCGACGGGTAGCGCTTGCCGAGCGCCTCGACGAACTGCTTGTACTCGTTCGCCGAGGGCATGAACGCGAACTCCCAGTTGTAGTGAGAGCCGTACTTCTTCGGGTTCTTTCCCTGCGCCCACAGCGGTGCGAACGCCGTCGGCGTGAACATCAGCTGGATCCCGTCGACCTGCGCGTCGCGCACGATCTCGTCGTAGACGGACCAGGCCCCGGCCGGGTACGCGTTCGAGTCGGCGGCGTTGAAGTGGGGGCGGACGAACGACTTCGGATCAGGAGCGATGAACGACCATCGCACGTTCAAGCGGACCATCGTCACGCCGAGATGGCGAAGCTCCTGGAGTGTGCCGGCAGGGTCGTGCAGCAGCGCGACGTCGTCCTCGAACAGCGACTCCTGGGCGTTTGAGGCGAGCGCCTGCGGCGCCGAGGCGAACGCGAACGTGGCGGCGGTCAGTGCGAGCGCCAGTAGCGCCCTACGAGCTTTCGGCATCGGTCAGTAACCCTCCGTGGAGCGTCGAGAACGCGTCCGGGCCGCCGGGCCGACCCCACTGCCGGCGTCAGCCGGCGATATGTACCGCGAGGCTGTGGATCGTGGGGCCGTGGGGGTACGACCACGCGAGTCGCACGGTGCCGCTCGACGAGAACCGGACGCTGGTGTCGAAATATCCATTCCGGTTTGTGATCGGCACAGTCTTGAGCAACCTGAACCCCCCCTTACCGGAATCAAACTCGATCCGTACGTGCTGGGGCCCGGACGCGAAATGCGCTGGGCGCACGCAACCCCAGACCGTCAGCGGGTTTCCGTTCGAGGCGTTCGTCGACGGCAGGTAGATCGGCAGCCTGAACGCGCCGTAGGACGGCTTCAGCGTTCCGTCCAGAAACTCGAGACCCGTGTCGAAGTGCGACGCGGTCGGCGGCGGGTCCGTGAGCAGGTACTGGTTGTACGCGCGGATCCGCGGGTCCCTCCAGCTGATGTATTCGGACCAGTTCAGGTAAGCGGCGGCGCGGACGAGCGGCGGGCCGAGCGGGGTGGGCGGGTTCGTCTTGTAGCCGAACTCGGTCGAGTACAGGTCGAACTGCTTGCTCTGGCCGTACGCGCGCTGGATCGAGTCGAGCGTCTTCTCGAGGTGTGGCAGGTTCGCGAGGTCGGCGTAGTCCGGCTCGTTCGGGACCACGACGTTCGGAGCGAGCGCTCCCTGCGGGTACGGGTGCACGGCGACGCCAGTGGCCCCGAACAACGCCGGGTGCTCGCTCGGGAACTGCTTGGAGGCCGATGCGGTCGACGGGCAGCCGCGCTCGGTCGCCGCCGATCCCTGGAGCGGGCGCAGGTTCGAGTCGACGCAGTACAGCGCGCGGACGAATCGCAGCGGCACCATCCCGGAGAAGTTGCCGGGGTTATCGCCCGTCGTCCGGCCGCGCGGGGCGAACTCGCCGAACAGGATCCGGTCGTGTCCGTGGCCCGAGTCGTGTAGCGCCGCCCAGGCGCTGTCGACGAGGCCCCGGTAGAGCGCCGGCGCGACCTCGACGGTCGAGTGATCGATCGCCTGGGGAGCGAGCTCGGGACCGTAGTTGGGCTCGTTCCAGACCGACCAGAAATTGACGCGCGGCAGCGGGCTGGACGCGCCCGGCGGGGTGTAGTGGCCGCTGTAGCGGACGCCGAGCGCGTGCACGAACGCGCCGAAGGCGGCGGCGTTCGGCTTCCACACGTACGGCAGACCTCCCGCCGGCTCGCCGCTCCCGGTGGCCCAGGTCGGCACCGGCGACCCCGGGTCCATGATCACTCCGATGCCATGCGCCTTTGCCTCGAGCACGATGTTGTCGTACGTCGCCCACTTCGAGGCCGGGTATGACGACGGCGAGGAGCCGTCGAAGCCGGACGGGGGAGAGGTCGCGGTCGGGTCGGCAACGAGCCCGGCGAACGGCACCGTAACGCGGACGTAATCGACTCCCAACGAGCGGTACGTATCCAGCGCTGGCCCGGGCGTCGACGCGAGCCGCGCCGGGTCGCCGAAGATCGTGACCATCGACGGGCGCGGAGGCGCCTGGGGCTTCTGCGGAGGAGCCGGCGCGGCGGTCGTGGTCGTCTGGACCGTCGTCGCCGTGGCCTTCTTCTTCGAGCCGCCACAGCTGGTTACGAGCACGACTACGAGCGCGGCGAGAGCCACGGCTCCAAGGAGCTTCAGGTTTCTTCTGGGCGCAGACATGCGTTAGCGATGGAGCGCAGGGGGGCGCAAGACCATAACCTTGCCCCCCGTTCGGATGCGCAAAACCATGTCCCTCTTAACGGTCGTTTGCGCGCTGGGTGCCGTTTCGCAGCCACTTTTTCTTCCCACCGACGCGGCGGCCGGAGTCGCGGCCGCGGTCCAGGACTGCGACGCCCACGCACAGCTGACCCGCCACTACACGGTGGCGCAGCTGCGCAGTGCGCTCGCGTCGATGCCCGTCGACGTCAAGGAGTACACGAACTGCGCCGACGTGATCCAGCGGGCGCTGCTCGCCGAGATCACCAAGGATCACGGCAACGGCGGGTCGGGCCAGGGGGGAGGATCGTTCCTGCCGACCTGGCTGATCGTCGTGCTGGCCCTGCTGGTCGTCGGCGGCGTCGGTTTCGGGGTCTACGCGTGGCGGCAGCGCGGGTCCGGGCCGCCCCCGACCGGCTGAGCGAGCCGGGGCCTCTCTACACTCCAGGGACGTGGCCTCCAAGCGCCGGATAGACGTCGGCGGCGTGCCGATCGGCGGTGGCGCGCCCGTCGTCGTGCAGACGATGACGAAGACCGAGACCGCCGACCTCGCGGCGACGATGAAGCAGGTCCGCGCGGTTGCGGAGGCGGGCGCCGACATCGTCCGCGTCGCCGTCCCCCGCGAGAAGGACGTCGACGCGCTGCGGACGATCGTGCGCGAGTCGCCGATCCCGGTGATCGCCGACATCCACTTCAACCACACGCTCGCGCTGAAGGCGATCGACGCCGGCGCCCATTGCGTCCGGATCAACCCGGGCAACATCGGCGGACCGGAGAAGGCCGGGATCGTCGTCGAGCGCGCCAAGGAGCTGGGGACGCCGCTGCGGATCGGGGTCAATTCCGGCTCGCTTCCCGCCCACCTGCGCGAGCTCGAGTTCACGAACCCGGTCGAGGCGCTGGTGACGGCGGCGGTCGAGTACGTCGCGCTGATGGAGCAGCTCGAGTTCGACAACTTCAAGGTCTCGATGAAGTCGACCAGCGTGCCCAACACGATCGCGTCGAACCGTCTGCTGGCCGAGCGGATCCCGTATCCGTTGCACCTCGGGATCACCGAGGCCGGGACCAAGTGGTCGGGGTCGCTGAAGTCGGCGGTCGGCCTCGGGACGCTGCTCGCCGACGGAATCGGTGACACGATCCGGATCTCGCTGTCGACGTTCCACGCCGAGGAGGAGGTCAAGGTCGCGTGGGAGATCCTGAAGGCGCTGAAGCTGCGCGAGCGCGGCCCCGTGCTGATCGCGTGCCCCACCTGCGGCCGGCTGCAGTTCGACATGGACACGGTCGTCGCGGAGATCGAGCGCCGGCTCGAGGCCTACGAGGATCCGATCGAGGTCTCGGTGCTCGGCTGCGCGGTGAACGGGATCGGCGAGGCGCGTCACGCCGACTTCGGGATCACCGGCGCCAAGGACATGGGGATGATCTACTCCCGCGGCGAGCCGCTGAAGAAGGTCCCGACCGAGCGGCTCGTCGACGAGCTGTTCGAAGAGATCGACAAGTACTACGCCGCGGGGAAGCAGGTCGTCCGCGACGAGACGCAAGCAGCGGCCGCGCGAGAGTGGCTCGCCGAGAACGAGGACGAGACCGCGATGACGCCGGAGCGGATCGCCGCGCTCGAGGCCGAGGCGGCGCGGCTCGACGAAGGCGTTTCGCCCGTCGCCGGGCGACGGTTCACGCGGGCGTAGAGGCTGTCTCAGAGCTCGTCGAGCGCCCGCTGCGCTCGCTCGTGCTCGCCTCTGGCCGCCTCGGCGCGTTCGCGCGCGGCGGCGACTGCCTGCTCGGTGTCGGCGAGTGCCTGGGCGGCGCGGGCCCGGTGCTCGTCCGCTACCTCGAGCGCCCGCTCGGCCCGCTCGAGCTCGCGGCGGGCGGCGGCCTCCGCCTGACGCGCGCTCTTCAGCCGCTTGGCACGCTCGTCGTCGGCGGGCTTTCGGGAAGCAGGGCGTTTGCGGGGCGCCGCGGCATGCCGCGTGGTCGCCGCCCCGCCCGCGCCGAGCGCTCCGAGCCCAACGTGGCGGAGCTCGCGGACGAGGCAGCCCTCGCGCACCTCGGCCCGAGCCTGCTCCTCGATCGCGGCCGCGTGGAGCGTCTCGGAGACCTGCTCGAGCTTCGCCGGCGCGAGCTCGTGGCCTTCGGCGCTGAGGAGGCCGCGGCCCTTGGCGATCAGCGCCTCGAGCGCCCTGCGCTCGGCGTCGGCCGCGCTCCGTAGCTCTCCGGCGTCGGCGCGACCCGCGAGCACGTCCTGCTGCGCCTTCTGCAGCGCGTCGCCCGCCTTGAACAGGGCGCCCAGCTCCCGCTTCTGGGTGCGGACGAGCTGGTTGACAGCCCAGGCGGCCACCGAGGGTTTGCGGAGCTTCGACACCTCCACGCCCTCGTCGCGGCGCCCGGCCTGCCGCAGCCGCTTGGCCAGCGCGTTGCGCTCGTCCGTGAACCGTTCGAGCGGCAGGCCGTAGAGCTCATCCTGAGGGGTCATGGTCGAGAAACGCGACCTATTTTCCCGTTTCTCGACCATGCCCCGGAATGCGGGGCGCCTGCGCTAGCCCGAGGCCGCCGCGTACAGCGCGGCCACCTTCGGCCAGTTGACGACGTTCCACCACGCGTCCAGGTAGTCCGGGCGGCGGTTGTTGTACGTCAGGTAGTAGGCGTGCTCCCACACGTCGACGCCGAGCAGCGGCGCCTTGCCGCCGCTGATCGGGCTGTCCTGGTTCGGGGTCGAGACGACCGCGAGCCCGGAGCCGTCATGGACGAGCCAGGCCCAGCCTGAGCCGAACTGACCGATACCGGCGGCCTTCACCTTGCCCTTGAACTCGTCAAGCGAGCCGAACGCCGCATCGATCGCCGAGCCCAACTCGCCCTCGGGAGCGCCGCCGCCGTCGGGCGACATCCACTCCCAGAACAGCGAGTGGTTGTAGTGGCCCCCGGCGTTGTTGCGAACCGCGTTTCGCTTTTCGTCCGGGATCGCGCTGAGGTTTTGGAGCACATCCTCGACCGGCCTGTCGGCCCAGTCGGTGCCCTCGAGCGCCTTGTTCGCGGCCGTCACGTACGCCTGATGGTGCTTGTCGTGATGCAGATGCATCGTCTGATCGTCGATCGTCGGCTCGAGCGCGTTGTAGTCGTAGGGGAGGGGCGGCACCTCGAACGCCATGCGGGGCTCCTTGAAGTCGCTTTGACCTAGACCGTTCTTCTATCACTCCCGAGTAGCCTTCGGCACCCCGTGACCCGTCTGTCCTCCTACTTCCTTCCGACCGAGCGCGAGGCGCCCGCCGACGCGGAGGCGATCAGCCACATCCTGATGGTCCGCGCCGGGCTGGTCCGCCAGGTCGGGGCGGGGCTGTGGAGCTGGCTCCCCGCCGGCTGGCGGGTCCAGCGGCGGGTCATGCAGATCGTCCGCGAGGAGATGAACGCGATCGGCGGCCAGGAGATGCTGATGCCGGTTCTGAACCCGGCCGAGGTGTGGCGGCGGAGCGGGCGCTACGGGATCGACGAGCTGTTTAAGCTCCAGGACCGCAAGGGCACGGACATGGTGCTCGCGCTGTCCGCCGAGGAGATCGTCACGCAGCACATCGCGACCGCGGTGCGCTCGTACCGCGACCTACCGCTGATCCTCTACCACTTTCAGACCAAGGAGCGCGACGAGCCGCGGCCGCGCGCAGGCGTGCTCCGCACCCGCGAGTTCATCATGAAGGACGCGTACACCTTCGACCGCGACCGCGAGGGCCTCGACGCTGCGTACGACAGGCACGTCGCCGCCTACGACCGGATGATGGATCGCTGCGGGCTCGAGTGGTACCGCGTCGAGTCGGACGTCGGGATGATGGGGGGGTTCGGGGCGCACGAGTACATGGCGCCGTGCCCGGCGGGCGAGAACGAGATCGCGCTCGCGCCGGGCTACGCGGCGAACGTCGAGGTCGCGAGCGCCGAGCCGCAGCCGGTGACGCTGCCGCCGCGCCTGGACGAGCCCGAACTCGTCGACACCCCGGGGATGACAACCGTGAAGGCCGTCGCCAGATCGCTCGACGTCCCCCAGGGGGCGCTGCTGAAGGCGTTCCCGGTGATCGTCGACGAGGACGCGATGAAGCTCGTCGTCGTCCGCGGCGACCATCAGGTCAACGAGATCAAGCTCCGGAACGCGCTGGGTCAGGCCTTTCGCCCGGCCCATCCCGACGAGGTAGAGCGGCGACTCGGGCCGCCCGGCTTCATCGGACCGGTCGGCGCCGAGCTGCCCGTCCTGCTCGACGAGGCCGTGCGTGTGGACGGGCGCGGGTCGTACGTCGCCGGCGCCAACCGTCCGGACGTTCACCTTCGCGGCGTTGAGCCGGGCCGCGACTTCCACTACGAGACGGTCGACGTTCGCACGGTCCTGGAGGGAGACACGGTCGACGGCTCGGTGATCAGGATCGAGCCCGCGATCGAGGTCGGGAACCTGTTCAAGCTCGGCGCTCGCTACTCCGAACCGCTCAACGCCACGTATCTCGACGAATCGGGCAGCGAGCAGCTGATCTGGATGGGCTCCTACGGTTTCGGGCCCGCGCGCGCGGCCGCCGCGGCGGTCGAGCAGTACGCCGACGAGCAGGGGATCTCGTGGCCACGGACGCTCGCGCCGTTCGACGTAGACCTGGTCGTGCTCGGCCAGGAGGGCAGCGAGGAGCGGCGCGTGGCCGACCGGCTGTACTCGGAGCTGCGGGACCTCGGGCTCGACGCCCTGTACGACGATCGTGACTCGGGTCCGGGTGAGAAGTTCGCCGACGCCGAGCTGCTCGGATGCCCCGTGCGGGTGACCGTCGGCCGCAAGGCGCTCGCTGCGGGCGAGGTGGAGCTTCAGATCAGGCGGGGCCGCGAGTCGCGGACGATCCCGATGGACGGGGCCGCGGAGGCGATCGCGGAGGTGTGGCGAGGGCTCCCTTGAGTCCCCGGCTCAGCCGCAGGCGCCTGTTCGGGCTCGATCGCTCCGGGCCGGCGCCGGACCAAACGCTCTCCGGGCGGCCGCTGAACCCATGGACGATCCCGAACGCGATCGGGTTCATACGGCTCGCCGGGATACCGGTGTTCCTGGTGATCGCGTTTTCGAGCGCAGACGGCCAGTCGACGGTCGCCGCGTGGATCTACTTCGTGATCGGCTGGGCGGACTACCTCGACGGGTTCGCGGCGCGCCTGACGGGCCAGTACAGCCGGCTCGGGGCGCTGCTGGACCCGGTGATCGACCGGCTGCTCGTGATCTCCGGGATGGTCGTGTGCTGGCACTTCGAGCTGCTCCCGCGATGGGCGATCGCGCTGGTGATCGCCCGCGAGCTGTTCGTACTGGCCTTGAGCCGTTACGGGCTGCGTCGCGGGCTCGAGCTGAAGATCAACTGGCCCGGGCGCCTCGGGGTCCCGCCGACCATGGGGGCGCCGTTCTTCGCGATGGTCGGAGTCCACTGGTTCGCGCTGGTGTGCCTGTACCTCGCCCTCGGATTCATGCTCGTCTCGACCGCGATGTACGTCCGCGACGGGCTGCGCCAGGTCCGTGCACGCAAACTCTCAAGCTCAGCTTGACCCTCCAAACGCGCGAGTTATACTGGCGGCTCGCGCATCCCTTATCCCTGGACGGGAGGATCGAATGGACACGTTTCCCGACCTCGGCTCGCTCACCGACTCCGAACTGAAGGAGCTGATCAAGCAGCTGACCGAGGAGGAGATGGAAATCTCATACAAGCGCCGGATCCTCCACGGAAAGATCGACATCCTGCGTGCGGAGCTCGTCAACAGGTTGCGCAAGAAGGACGAGAGCGGCGAGTTGGTGATCACGGGTGCGGACGTTCAGCAGCTCAGCGACATCCTTGCCGGGCGCGTTCCCGCCGCGGGAGCGGACTGAGCTCAGGTTGGTGGCCCTGCACTGTCCCGAGTGCGGCTTCACCAACGGCGAAGGCGCTTCCTACTGCTCCCGGTGCGGCGCGTTCCTCGCGCAGCCCGAGACGCAGACCACGCCGACGACCGCGACCTACCGGATCGGCGAGACCGGCGAACTCGAGGAGATTGAGTTGGGCGAAGTCGTGGCCGGCGGGGCGGCGCTCGTAATCCGCGCCGGCGGCGGCCGGGCGGGGGAGAGCTTCCCACTCGAGGGCGAGCGGCTGACGGTCGGCCGCCGGCCTGAGTCCGACATCTTCCTCGACGACGTGACCGTGTCGCGAGATCACGCGGTCCTGGTCCACCGCGGATCCGACTACTACCTCGACGACTGCGGCTCGCTGAACGGCACCTACATCAACCGCTCGAGGATCGAGTCGCACAAGCTGACCGATGGCGACGAGCTCCAGATCGGTAAATACAAACTCGCGTACTTCAGCCGCTGATGGCCACCTCAGACACAACCTCCCAAGGATCCCCGCCCGAGCCGCCGGGCGGGGGCGACGAGGAACGGCCGCGCCAGAAGGCTGTCACGATCGGCGCCGTCTGCAAGGCGCTGCGCCAGGAGTTCCCCGAGATCTCGATCTCGAAGATCCGTTACCTGGAGGACCAGAAGTTGCTGTCTCCCCGGCGGACGCAGGGCGGCTACCGGCTCTACACGCAGGGCGATATCCAGCGGCTGCGTACGATCCTGCGCCTGCAGCGCGACGAGTTCCTGCCGCTGCGAGTGATCCGCTCGGAGCTCGCGGCCGGGCGCACCGACCGCGACGTGGCGACGCCGAGCGACGGCGCGCCGCGGCGCCGGGCGCTGGTCAACACGCCGAACGCCGGCGCGCTTTACTCGCTCGAGGACGTGTGCGAGGAGACCGGTGCCGACCCGACGCTGGTTCGTGAGCTGGTGGAGTTCGGGGTGATCAAGGCGGAGACCCGGGCCGGCGTGCGCTATTTCGAGGAGACCGATCGCGAGATCGTCAGGGCGGTGTCCGAGCTCGCGCGATACGGCGTGGGCGGGCGCAACCTCAGGGTCTTCCGGAGCTCCGCGGACCGCGAGGCGCAGCTGCTGCAGAGCATCCTCGCCCCGGCGCTGCGCTCGCGTAACCCTGAGCGCCGCAAGGAGGCGATCGAGGCGCTCGAGAACCTCGCGTCGGTGACCACGCACCTCAAGCATCTGCTGCTGATCCGCGACCTGCGCAAGATCGCGACCTGAGCGCCAACCAGTAAGCCCCGTGGACCTGCGCGCGTTCATCCGTGACATCCCGGACTTTCCCAAGCCCGGGATCGTCTTCAAGGACATCACGCCGCTGCTGCTCGACCCGCGAGCGCTCGATGACGCGGTGGTCGGACTCGCGCGGATGGCCGAGCCGCTCGAGGTCGAACTCGTGGTGGCGCCCGAGGCGCGTGGGTTCATCCTTGGCGGCGCGCTCGCCCGCGAGCTGGGCGTCGGCTTCGTCCCTGCCCGGCGGCCGGGCAAGCTCCCGCACGAGACGGTCAGCGCCGAGTACGGGCTCGAGTACGGGATCAACGCGCTCGAGATGCACGCCGACGCGCTCGCCGGCGGAGCGCGGGTGCTGGTCCACGACGACCTGCTCGCCACGGGCGGCACCGCGGCCGCGCTGTGCGAGTTGGTCGAGGGGTTCGGCGCCGAGGTCGTTGGCTGCGGCTTCCTGATCGAGCTGAGCTTCCTCGACGGCCGCAAGCTGCTCGCGCCCCGGCCGGTTTTCGCGCTGGCCAACTTCGACGACTGATGCCCACGGCGAAGCGCACGCGGACGGTGAGCGCCTCGCCGGAGCAGGTGTGGGAGGTGATCGCCGACCCACACCACATGCCGCGCTGGTGGCCCGGCGTGATGCGGATGGAGGACGTGGGCGAGGACCACTGGACGCAGGTGTTCCAGACCAAGAAGGGTCGCCCGGTGCGGGTCGACTACCACCTGATCAAGTCCGACCCGCCGGGTCCCGGCGCCGACGCGCCCGGCGTCCGATCGTGGGAGCAGGAGATCGAGGGAACGCCGTTCGAGCGCGTGCTCGCCGAGTCGATCACCGAACTCGTGCTCGAGCCGCTCCAGGCGGGCACGCAGATCACGCTGATCCAGCGCCAGAAGCTGCGCGGCTACTCGCGGACCGGCGGGTTCCTGCTGCGCCGCGCGACCAGGGAGCGGCTCGACGACGCCCTCAAGGGCCTCGACGGAATCGTCACACCCCGCTGAGCGGCCCCTCGAGCACGATCCTCCCCGGGCTCTTAGGGTTCGACTGGGTCTCGAGCGTGACCAGGAGCTTCTGGAAGTGCGAGGCGTTGATCGGGAGACCACCAGCCGTCTGCAGCCGCCCGTTCGTGCCGACGCCGGGGTTCACGAAGCCCAGGATTCGACTGTCGGTGGGACTGTTGTAGAGCCACACGGCGTACGCGTTCGGCGGCTTCTTCGTGTTCGGCGTGAGCCCCTGGGCGACGATCGCGATCCCCTTCTTGCCCTGCTGGCGCAGGACCTCGCCGATGCCCTTGGCGGTCCCGCCGGACGGCGGATTCAGGTTTATCTGCGCGATCACCTGCGGCGTCGTGCCGGCGGTCGAGGTCGGCCCGGTCGTCGTCCTCGCCGACGAAGCCAGGGTCGAGCTGTGCTTCTTGTTGCTGCTGCCGCCGCTCAGGACGAGCACCAGCACGACGGCGACCGCGACAACCGCGACGACGGCGAGCAAGATCGCGCCGCCAGTCCGGGAGCTGCGGGCCCCGGCCGGCTTCTCGCGCGACTCGGCCGCGGCGGGCTCCTCCTTCGGCTCACGCGTCTGGTGCCGCGCCAGCAGCGAGCGGCGGCCACGGGAGCCGGCGCCGGCCGGCTCCGGCTCCTCAGCGCCGGCCGCCTCGTCGGAAGCCTGCGGCTTGGCTGCTTCCGTCCGCGCCGGACTCTCGACCGGGATTTCCGGCAGCGGCTCGGTGGCCAGTGACTGCAGCTCGGAGGCGACGACGCGCGCCCACGCCCGCTCGCTCGGCGAGCTCGCGAGGTGCTCGCGAACCTCGTCGGCGACCCGCGGCGGAAGCGCGCGCAGCATGTAGTCGGTGATCAGTGCCCGGCGCTCGGCCGGCACGCCGCTCCGCGGACCGAGTGCGTCGAACGCGGCCAGCGCCCGCTCGCGCACGCCGGCACGGTCGATCGAGAGCAGCTTCGCGATCTCGTCGTAGCTGCGCCCGCGCTGAAGCACCAGCTCCAGGACGGCCCGTTGGTCGGGCGGGAGGCTGTCGAGCGACGCCATCTCGCCTAGCGTAACTACCGAACTCGCCGCATGACGCGGTATTTCCCGAAGAAATCAATAAGGTCCGCCGGCGGTGAGCGACTCCGCCCCGATCACGGCGCTGCCCGGCTTCGATTCCCTCTACGGGCTCGAGATCCTCGATATGGGCGAGGAGGTCGCCCGCGCCCGGGTGCGGGTGCGCGATGACCTCAAGCAGCCGATGGGGCTCGTCCACGGGGGCGTGTACGCCGCGATCGCGGAGAGCCTCGCGTCGATCGCCACCGCGGTGGCCGTGGGCCGCGAGCGCAAGTTCGCGACGGGGCTCTCCAACCAGACGAGCTTCCTGCGGCCGATCACCGAAGGCACGATCCACGCGACCGCGGTCCGCAAGCACCGCGGCCGTACCACCTGGGTGTGGGAGGTCGAGATGACCGACGACCAGGACCGCCTGTGCGTGCTGACGCGGATGACGATCGCGGTCAGGGAGAAGGCGTAGTCGGCGCGTGCCGCACGGTCGACACGCTCGCCGGATCATGACTCGCGAAATAGCCGGACAGCACGGCGATCAGACCGATCGCCAGCGCCAGCGACACGACCACGATCACGATCCGCTCGAGCAGACTCACTAGGCGAGCCGCACCGGGCGCCGCCGGGCGCGCCGTCCGCCGTTCGGCCGTGGACCGAGCGGAGTCCCAGCCGCAGCCGCGAGCTCCTCGAGCGCGGAGCGGAGCTCGTCGGCGAGCGTCTCGATGTCGGGCAGCCCGTCGAAATCGGCGGTGAGCCCGAAGTTCAGCTGTCCGTTGTAGCTGAGGATCGCGATCCCGAGCGCGGTGTTGCTGGTCAGCGGCACCATCGGGAAGATCGCCTCGAGCCGGCGGCCGAGCAGGTACAGCGGAAGCTGCGGCCCCGGCACGTTCGTGACGACTAGGTTGAACATGCGCTGCCTTGCCGCCAGCCGCGCAGCCTGCGAGACGATTGTCGGCGGAGCGAAGCCGGAGAGAGCGGTCAGCACCTCGGCGCCAACTGCCTGGCCCGACTCCTTCAGGTCGCGCATCGAGGCGCTGATCGTGTTCAGCCGCCTGACGGGATCGGTGATCCCGACCGGCAACGCCGCCCACATCGCTGTGACGCGGTTGCCAAGCGCTCCCTGCTCGACATCCGCGCGGACCGAGACCGGGACCATCGCGCGGAGCTCGGCCCCGTCGGTGTCCTCGCCGTGCAGGCGCATGTATCGGCCGAGCGCGCCGCTGACGACCGCGAGCACCACATCGTTGACGGTCCCGCCAAGCTCGTTCTTGATCGCCTTGAACTGATTCAGGTCGCCGCGTACCCAGGTGAACCGGCGGTGGGGGCCGATCGGCACGTTGAAGATGCTCGGCGGCGCCGGCTGGAGCCCCGCCCAGGCCATCGCGCCGACACCCACGAGCGCGTTCCCGACGCGCTTCAGCACGCTCCGGGGGCCCCTGAATGCGGCCCGGACGCCGCGGACGATCTCGCCGGGCACGGTGGCGCGCTCGAGCAGCGCGTCGGCCAGCAGCTGGGCTTCGTTCGGCACCGGCTTCGCGACCCAGTCGTGGTCGGGGGCGCCGACCCCCGTCGGGTCGGGCGAGGAGTCGAACAGCACGGTCATGATGTCGACGCCGGAGATCCCGTCGACGAGCGCGTGGTGGGTCTTCGAGAGCACCGCGAAGCGGTCGTCGGACAGGCCCTCGACGAGCCACAGCTCCCACAGCGGCTTGGACCGGTCAAGTGCCTGGGAGAAGACGCGGCCCGTCAGCCGGCGCAACTGCTGCTCGCCCCCCGGGCTCGGGAGCGCCGTGTGGCGGACGTGGTAGGAGAGGTTGAAGTGAGGGTCGTCGACCCACACAGGCCGGCCCTGGCCGAGCGGCACGAACGCCAGCCGCTGCCGGTAGCGGGGCACCAGATGGAGCCGCGAGTCGATCATCTCGAGCAGCTCGTCGTGTGTTGGCGCGGTCCCTTCGAAGATCGCGCAGCCGGCGACATGCATGTGCGCGCCGCCGCGCTCGAGGTGCAGGAACGAGCTGTCGAGCCCGGTCAGACGGTCCAGATCACTCATACGGACGATTTTTGCACGCTGTGCGCGTCGTCACACAAAAATCGTACGACTGTTGCTTTCCTGACTACTTCGATTCGATCTGCCGAGTCGCTCCTGCCCGGTGCGGGAGCGAGCGGGGGACCCATTGCCGGATGTGTGTCGTCCATCCGGCCGGGGCGAATCGGTCGCCTTGCGTACAGCTCGCACGCGGCCGTAGCGGTCGATCCGGCGCATCGCGCCGGACTTCGATTGCGAGCCCGACAGCTAACCCCGTAGGCGCCCGGTCGAGGAACTTCAGGAGGCTCAGATGAAACGCAGGCGAGTCCTGCGCGAATCGCGCCTTGCCTACGTGGCAGTCGGCGCGACGATGCTCGCAATTCCCGCCTCGGCGGCGGCGCTCGTGACTAGCGCATCCGGCGAGGCTCCGAAAACCAGCCCGCAGACTACTTCGAATGCCCGCGCCTCAGGCGGTGCCGCGCTCCGCCAGGCCCACCGACGCGCCACGATCGCACGCGTCCAGGTGAGCTCTCGGTCGCTGACAGCGCTCGGCGGGCAGACGATCACGCTCCACGGTCGGGTCGCTCCCGGCCTGCCGTGGCGCCGCGTCAGGCTCGAAGCCGGACGTGGACACGGCTGGACGACGATCGCCAACTCCCAGACCCGCTCCCACGGCGGCTTCAAGGTCCGCTACCGGGCGAGCGGTCTCGGTGGCGAGGTGCTGCGCGTCGTCGTCGGCGGCGGCCACGGCAGCCGTCCGGTCGCCGCGCGCGCCGGCTCGCTGACCGTCCTTCGCGAGAGCGTCGCATCGTGGTACGACGACGCCGGCGGCACCGCTTGCGGATTCCACGCCTACTACGGCGTCGCGAACCGCACGCTCCCGTGTGGCTCGAAGGTCACGTTCGTGAGCGGCGGGCGCCGTGTCAACGCGGTCGTCGACGACCGCGGCCCGTTCGTCGACGGCCGCGACTGGGACCTGAATCAGAACGCCGCGGGCGCGCTCGGGTTCGACGGTGTCGAGACGATCTGGTCCTCGATCTAGCCGGGCGCGGAGGGGCCCGAGGCGGCTCGTACGCCGTCCGGGACGGCCCCTACGCTCGCTGAGTGGCCGCCCGCTGCGTGGCGCATCTCGATATGGACGCGTTCTACGTGTCGGTCGAGTTGCGCCGCCGGCCGGAGCTGATCGGGCTTCCGGTGATCGTCGCCGGCAGCGGGCCGCGCGCGGTCGTGACCACGGCCTCATACGAGGCCAGGCGGTTCGGCGTTGGCTCTGCGATGCCGGCCGCCAGGGCCCGCCGGCTGTGTCCGGACGCGGTCGTGCTGACGCCCGACTTCCCCTACTACCGGGAGCTATCCCGGCGGGTGATGTCGATCGTCCGCCGCCACGTCGAACAGGTTGAGGTGGTGGGGCTCGACGAGGTCTACATGGAGCTCACCGATGTCGCGGAGCCGGTCGGCGCGGTGCGGGTGATCCAGGCCGAGATCGAGCACGACACGGGTCTCAGCTGCTCGATCGGGATCGGGCCCAGCAAGCTCGTCGCGAAGGTCGCCTCGGACGCGGAGAAGCCCCGCGGCTTCGTTGTGCTCACTCGCGAGCAGGCGTGCAAGCGCTTTCACTCCTCGCCCTGCGGACTCGTCCCAGGGATCGGGCCGAAGACCGTAGAGCGGCTGCAGCGGTGTGAGATCGCGACGCTCGGAACGCTCGCGAGCGCTTCGGCGGCGACGCTGACCGGCGTGTTCGGGACGCGGATGGCCGGTGAGCTCCAGCGCCGCGCCCGATTCGAGGACGACTCGCCGGTCACGCAGGACCGGAAGGTGGTCTCGGAATCCAGGGAGACAACATTCGACAGTGACGTCTCGTCGATGCCCGAGCTCGAGCTGATCCTCGGGCAGCTCACGCGGCGGCTGTGCGAGACGCTGGCCGCCCAGGGTCGCCGCGGCCGGACGATCGGGATCAAGATCCGGCTCGACGACTTCTCGACCCATACCAGAGCTCGGACGCTTCCGGCTCCCATCGCCGCGGCCGAGCACGTCGCCCCGGTGGCCGTCGAGCTGCTGAGGCGCTTTGCGCCGGCGCGTCCGGTGCGGCTCCTGGGGGTGCGGGTTGCCGGCCTCGAACGTGGCGACGAGCGCGCGGTCGGGCAATTGACGCTCTCGATGTAACCGAGAAGGAAAACGCTGGCGTTCGCCGGGCCGCGCGGCGTATGCTGCCCCGTGAGTGCGCCGATGACGTCGATTGCGAATTTTCTGCGCGGCACGGACAAAGAATTCTTCGACCTGTTCGAACGGGCAGGCCAGAACCTCGCGCGGGCGGCGCTGCTGCTCGACGAGATGCTCGCCGAGTATCCCGAGCGCCGGGCGCTGGCGGAGGACATCCTGGGATGCGAGCGTGACGGCGATCAGATCACGCACGAGATCATCCGCCGCCTGAATCAGACGTTCGTCACCCCGATCGACCGCGAGGACATCCTCCAGCTCGCCTCGGCCCTCGACGACATCGTCGACTACACCGAAGAAGTCGCCGACTACCTGGGGCTGTACCGGATCGAAGCGCCGATGGACCAGGCGCAGCGCCTGGCCGGCGTGCTGCGGTCAGCGACACGAGAGATCGAATGCTCGATCCCGCTCGTGCGAGGGTTCAAGGACATCAGCGAGCACACGGTCGAGGTCCATCGACTCGAGAACGAAGCCGACCGGATCGTGCGCGAGGCGATCGCGTCGCTGTTCGAGGTCGGGATCGACCCGATGGTGGTGATTCGCTGGAAGGACATCTTCGAGCGGCTCGAGAACGCGATCGACTCGACCGAGCGGGCCGCGTACATCCTCGAGGGCATCGTCATAAAGAACGCGTAACCTCGGAGGGAGCTCGAAACTTGCGCGATGAAACCAAGGCGCGGCTCGGCGCAAACGAAGCTGTCTTCCGGCAGATCAACGAGGGGATCGAGCGCGGGCAGTGGCCGGGGGAGGAGAACGCCCCGACCGGCTTCAGGTGCGAGTGCGCCCGGCTCGGGTGCAACGAGCTGCTCGAGCTGAGCGTCAACGACTACGAGGCGGTGCGGGCCAACCCCCGCCGGTTCCTGGTGTTGCCCGGGCACGAGCAGCTCGAGGCGGAAACCGTCGTCGAGACGCACCCCGGCTATCTGGTCGTCGAGAAACTCGCTCAGGCGGGGACGGCGGCCGAGGAGACCGATCCCCGAAGCTGACCGCGCTCGCTGTCGCCGGACCGATCCTGCTCGGCGAGCCTGAACTGCATCCGTAGCTCGGTTCCGCCGGTCGACCGCGAGAGGATCTGGAACTCGTCGGCGAGCTGCGCGATCAGCGCCAGCCCGAGGCCGAGCCCGCTGTGCGGCCCGCGGGGCCGCAGCCCCGAGCCGTCATCGGCGATCAGCAGCCAGAACTCGCCGTGGACGTACGACGCGCTCAACTGGATCGCGCCGCCCGAGCCTTTGTAGGCGTGGAGCACCGCGTTGGTGACCGCCTCCGAAGCGGCCAAGCGGATCGCCTCCAAGCGCTCGCCCTTGGCGCCGACAGCGACCGCGAAATCGGTCAGCGAGTTCCGTGCGCTGGCGACCGCATCTGGGACTGCGGGATATGAGTAGCTGAAGCCGTTGTCTTTGTCGGGCATCCTGCCCCGAGGGATACCCGTCTCGGCGAAAAAAACACCTATCAGTAGAGCGCCGATGCGAGGCGGCGGCGGTACTCGCGCGCGACGTGCGAGTCGACACCGAGCTCGTCGAGGACGCCGACCACCACGCGGCGGATGTCCTCGCGTGCACCGTCGGAGGTGGGAAGGGCGGCGAGCAGCTGATCGAGGCCCTGCTCGGTCTCGCCGGCATCCAGCGCGGCGAACGCCGCCGCGAGGTCGGAGGCGTCGCCACGCTCGAGCTCGATGCGGGCGGCCAAGCCGTCGGCCGCGAAGCTTCCCGGGACATTCGCCAGCACCGCCAGCGCCTCATCGGGCTCGCCACGCTCGAGCAGGATCCTCGCAAGCGGTACGGCGGCGTCGGCGCGCGCCGGCTCGAGCTCGAGCGCTCGGCGCAACGAGTCCTCGTCGCCATTCACCACGAGCCCGTCGGCCTCCGAGGGGAGCAGCGACTCGAGGAACCGATCGACCGCCTGCGGCGGCTGCGCGCCGACGAACTCCGCGACCACCTCGCCGTCGCGGAACGCCTTTACGGCCGGGATTCCCTGGATCCGGTAATCCCTCGCGAGCGTCTGGTTTGCGTCGGTGTCGACCTTGACGAGCTCGACCTTGCCGGCGCGCTCGGCGACGGCGCGCTCGAGCAGCGGGCCGAGCTGGCGGCACGGTCCGCACCACTCCGCCCAGAAGTCGACGACCACCGGCAGCTCACTTGAGCGGTCGATGACCGCCGTCTGGAAGTTCGCCTCGGTGACGTCCACGGATCCGATGGTAGTAGGGCCATCCGCCCGGCGGTCAATAACCTGAAGCGCACGTCCGCCGACGAGCATCACGTCGAGAGCGCCGGGGTACGCCTCGTCGCGTCCGTCGCCGGGGAGGGTCCGCCGGTGGTCCTGCTGCACGGTCTGACGGCGACGCGCCGGTACGTGGTGATGGGCTCGCGGCGGCTCGAGCGCACCGATCACCGGGTGATCGCGTACGACGCCCGCGGCCACGGCGGATCGACGCCGGCGCCGGGTCGGGACGCCTACGGCTACGAGCAGCTCGAGCGAGACCTAGAAGCGGTGATGGACGCGTTCGGGATCGAGCGGGCGGTGCTCGCCGGCGTCTCGATGGGGGCGCACACCGCGCTCCGGCTGGCGCTGCAGTCGCCGGCGCGGGTCGGGGGGCTGGTTGTCATAACGCCCGGATACGATCCGGCGACGTTCGACGACCCCGGGCGCTTCATCCGCTGGGACGCGCTCGCCGACGGGCTCGAGCGTGACGGGGCGGAGGGGTTCGTGCGGGCATACGGCGACGGCGGAGTCGCGCCGCGGTGGCGCGAGGCGACGCTCACCGCGATCCGGCAGCGGATGGAGCTGCACCGGTATCCGGGAGCGGTGGCCGACGCCCTGCGGGCCGTGCCGCGGGCGCGACCGTTCGGAGCGCTCGATCAGCTGCGCGCGCTGTCCTTGCCGGTGACGGTCGTTGCGAGCGGCGACGAGGCGGACCCCGGGCACCCGCACGCGCTCGCGGAGGCGTACGCCGCCGCGATCCCCGGCGCGCTGCTGCTCACCGACGAGCCGGGCTCCTCGCCACTGGCGTGGCAAGGGAGCCGGCTGTCCGCGGTGATCGCCGACGTGGTCGGCGAGGCGGGCTGAGAGCCGGCCGGCGGCCCTCAGCCCAGCTTCACGTTGTAATTGGGCGGCTTGTTCGTCGCCAGGTAGTTGTTCGAGATCGAGCGGACGACGACCCGCAGCTGGACCGGCCGGTGGGGGTGCAGCCGGCGGCCGCCCGGGATCGTCTGGAACACGGTGCGCGCCGAGAAGCTGCAGTTCGGCTGGATCCCCGCGAGCGTGAAGCCGACCTGCTTCAACCCCCGGAAGAACCGGATCGTGACGTTCCCGTTGCAGCCAAACTGGCTCGGGATCGCTGCCGGAGCGAGCACCTGCCCAGTCGTGGTCAGCACGTACGGTCGCGACCGCGCCCGGAACGGCGTGGTGCTCGCAGTCACCTGCGGGACCGGACGCGGTGACGGGTAGGTCATGAACACCGCGTCGCTCCCCAACGAGGTCGCGGAATGCCGGTGGACGGCGACCAGCCGGAAGTGATAGACGGTGCCGGGCGCGAGCAGCCCCTGGAGCGAGGATACGGCGCCCTGCGGAGTCCCCGTTGCGCCGGTCTGCTGCGGAGCGGTGCGCTGCGTATAGCTGAGGCTCGTGCCCCACTGGAAGTACCACGTCGTCTGCTGCCCCTGGGGGTACACCGCACCGGTCAGCGTCGCTCCGTTGGTCGCAAGGTTCACGGCCGACCCGGTGAGAGCGCCCGGGGCCGCGTGCCCGGCCGTCTTGAAGTCCCTATCTGCGCCGAACGCCGTCCCGAACCGGTTGGTCGCGACCAGCCGGTAATGGTAAACCGTGCCGGGAGCCAGGCTCCGTGGATTCTGGCTGACCTGCTGGACGGTTCCGGTGGGGCGCAGGGCGCGCGGGGGGCCATTCGTGCCATAGCCATTCGTCAAGCCCCACTGGAAGTAGTAAGTGGTGCTCGCGCCCTCCGGGTTGATCTGGCCGTGCAGCACCGCGCTGCGCTGAGTGACCTGAGTCGCGCGCCCGGTCTGGACGCTGGGATCCGAGCCGGCGATCGCGCTCCCGGCGATCGCTGCCATCGCGACCGTCGTGGCCGCACCTATCGAAAGCCTGCGAATCATCGACTCCTCCTCGCGTTGTTCATCTGCTTTATCCCACGGACGCGG
Organism: Solirubrobacteraceae bacterium; assembly: GCA_036490875.1. Lineage (GTDB taxonomy): Bacteria > Actinomycetota > Thermoleophilia > Solirubrobacterales > Solirubrobacteraceae > Palsa-465. Next base: position 5,139 of record DASXDA010000088.1, on the reverse strand, counting down.
GAAAAGTTGCGCCGGTTCGGGCCGCTTTGCGCCGCTTCGGGCCGTTCCGGCGGCCGGCGCCGCTTATCAATCCTTTCGAGACCGTTATGGCCGTCTTCGTCAAGCGGCGGCATTGTGTAGCTCGACGGCCGACGCTGACACGGTCACGATCGGCCCCAGTGGAGTCGAAATGGAGGTCACCTATGCGTGAAGTCCGATCAACAGCGACGGTTGACACCTCATCATGGACGATCCCGGAGCAGATCGACGACGGCTGCGTGCGCTACGCGGTCGAGGGCGCAGTCGTGTGTTCCGCGCTCGCGCTCGCCCGCGCGCTCGTCGACGAGGAGCTCCGACCCGGCGATGCCCGATGCGACCGTCTGGTCGCGATCCAGCGGGAGCTGATCGAGCTCCGGGAGAACTGGTCCTGACCGCTCGCGAGGCGCCCGGCTGAGCGGCCTTGACGGCAGCTCGGGTCGCCAGCGGTCGGAGGAGGAACACTCGGACGCGCGGGTAGTGGGTCAGTTTGAATCGGACGCATGGCTTGATCCCTCCTGATCGGGCGCTACGCTGAGCGCGTGGATCTCAACCGCATGGCCGCCCGGATCGTTCAGGAATCGACCGAGGACACGCCGGCTAAGACCCCGGCGCAGACCAGCGGTCGATCAGGCGGCCTTAAGGGCGGCAAGGCGCGCGCTGAGAAGCTGACTCCCGAGAAGCGCTCCGAGATTGCTCGCAACGCTGCGCGAGCGCGCTGGTCATCCTCCGAGTCCTAGTCGATGGTGCCCTGAGGGCCGATCCACCGGCTTTCGAAGTCCAACGCGTCTAGGTCGGCGAGCCGGTCGAAGTGGCCGTCGTAATGCAGGACGCCGTAGTTGTGGGCATGGGCGGCGGCGGCAGCTAAGAGATCCGGGAATGGGATGCCTCGATGGGCGCCCTGGTGCGCGATCTCCCGGTATGCCTCGATAGCGGCCCAGTTGGCGTCGGTGTTGATCGTCCCGACGCGACGGAGCGCACCAAGACGATCCGCCCAAGCGTCGTAATCGGCTGGGTTCCGGGTCGAAAACAGGATCTCCAGCGTGATCGGCGGACAAGACGCAATCTGGTCGCTCACCAGCGCGCGCTCCCACTCGTCCTGTATCTCAGGTGGAAGCCGGTCCACGCGGTCCCAAGCGCTCGTGTCCGCGATGAACACGCCGCCCCCGAACGGCGCGCCAGCGTTCACGCTTCGCTAATGCCCCAAGCGTTGCGATTGATCTCGTCCTCCAGACCGCGTTCTAGCGAGTCAGGATCGAACGAGAGCGCGGCTAGCTCGCGCATCGCTTGTATGTGCGCGAGCTGGGCGTCCGTAGTACCCCGGACCAGAGTCATCTCGTTGAACGAGAAGGACACGATTCGGACGTTCGGCCCGAGATCAGCCGTGCTGGCTCCTACGGGAGCGGGAAGGGGCATATCGGTAATCGTCACGGTTCCGCCTGTGCTCGTAGTTTCTCCACGTCCGGGAGTTCTCCGGCCTGCGTCTCGTACTGCTTTATCGCGTTTTCGAGGAATCTCTTGAACGCGTTGGCGTGTTCCCAACTCATAGACACCCGAGCGAGCCACTCGGGCGCGTGCGGAGCCTGACCTGGCGAATCCGCAGGGATCGAATAGCCCAGATCGAGGGTCACGTCGAATGCGCCGCCACGAATCGCTACGGCGTTGACGTACAGCCGGGGTATATCTGCGGTGGGTCCGGCCGCGAGCAATTTGGGATCAACGGGCGTTGGCTCTGGCATCCTGTATGGCGAACTATCGCAGGCCGCCGATTCGAGTTCAAAGGAGGTAATCCCCTCGCTTCTGAAGTAGTCTTTCCGTCCGAGCCCTCAAGCATAATGGTCAGTATGAACAGGCTGACCACCGAGAAACGCGCTCAGATCATCGGGGCGCTGGTCGAGGGGAACAGCATCCGCGCCACCGTCAGGATGACCGGCGCTGCGAAGAACACCGTAAGCAAGCTTCTGGTCGATCTCGGGGCCGCATGCGCCGAGTACCAGGACCGCGTACTGCGCGACCTTCCGTGCACGACGGTCCAGTGCGACGAGATCTGGGCGTTCTGCTACGCCAAGCAGAAGAACGTCCCGGAGGAGCACAAGGGCACGTTTGGCTACGGCGACGTGTGGACCTGGACCGCCATCGACGCGGACACGAAGCTGGTCCCGTCGTGGCTCGTGGGCGAGCGCAACCTGCGCGACTGCTGGATCTTCATCGAAGATCTCCAAGCGCGCCTCAGCGGTCGCATTCAGCTCAGCACCGACGCACATAAGACCTACGAGGCTGTGGTCGGGCTGATCTTCGGGGCCAGCGATATCGACTGGGCGCAGCAGATCAAGCATTACCGCACAACGTCCGTTGGTCCCGGCCGCTACAGCCCGCCCGTCTGCACCGGGGTCACGGTCCGCAGGCAGCTTGGCGACCCCGATCCGACGAAGGTGTCCACGAGCTACGTGGAGCGCCAGAACCTCACGATGCGGATGGGCATGCGCCGGTTCACGCGGCTAACCAACGGGTTCAGCAAGAAGGTCGAGAACCTGGCGGATGCCGTCAGCCTGCACTACATGCACTACAACTTCGCTAGACCGCACCAGACGCTCGCCAAGCCGTATCCGCGCACCCCGGCGATGGCGGCAGGGGTGGCCGATCACGTGTGGACCCTCCGGGAGATCGCCGCGCTCCTAGATTCAAACTGACCCACTACCGATCATCAATGCTCGATAATCAATCTTATGTAAACCGATGAGTGAACTTTGGCGATTACGTCATACCTGTATTGACGGAATCGCCATCGTCTGGCTGGCCCTCGGGCCGCTCACGTGCTCGGCAGCGAGCTGGTCGGCGAGTTCGTCGGTGGGCTCTCGCCGTCGGCGCGGCACTTGGCGAGCGTCGTGTTGATGTCGGGCGCTGCGGGCAGCGTCAGCGGTGCGGCCAGGCGCGGAGCGCTGACGTCGAACATGTCGCTCAGGTCCCAGGCGGCCGCGTCGCGCCGGGTCATCGGCGGCAGGTTCCACTTGCGCTCGATGAACGCCAGGATCGAGGTCAGGTCCGCCACCCGGTGCGATACATAACGCGGCTGTCCCCACGGCGAGATCACGGTCAGCGGCACGCGGAACCCGTAGCGGTCGAACTTCGCCGGGAACGTGCCCTTCGCGGAGAGCGTCAGGTTCGGCGGGATCTCGTCCGGCGGGACCGCCGCAGGCGGCGGCACGTGGTCGAAGTAGCCGCCGTGCTCGTCGTAGGTGACGAACAGCGCCGTCTTCGGCCACAGCGGGCCGTGCATCACGGCGCTCGCGACGCGCGCGAGGAACGCCTCGCCGTACGCGATGTCCTGCGGGTTCTCCTCGGACTGGTAGCTGAAGTTCTCCTCGACGTACGAGACCGACGGCAGCCTTCCCGCGGCCGCGTCGGAGAAGAACTGCTCATTGTTGACGCACCGCGCGACCTGCAGCGGGTTGTCGCGCAAGTTCGGGAAGTAGAACGGGCTCGGTGTGTTGCCGTAGTAGACCCGCCAGGAGACCTTCGCGGCGTCGAGCCGGTCGAAGATCGTCCCGTTGGCCGCCGGTACCAGCAGGCTCGAGTTGTCGTCGTTGACCTCGCCACTCGACGTGCCGCTGAAGTAGTAACGGCGGTTCGGCAGCGTCTGGCCGAGCACCGAGCAGAAGAACCGGTCGCTGACCGGGAAGTGGCTTGCGAGCGCGTACGTGACGGGCATCTGCGCGGGCGTCATGTAGCTCATCGGGGTGTGCGACTGCGCGTTGGTCACGAACCCGTCGTTGTGGCCGCCGCCCCACTGCCTGTGGCTCGAGTTCCAGTTCTGGGTCAGGCCGCTGTCCGGGCACATGTCGGGCGCCGCGAAGGACCGCACCGGCTTGCCGCTCAGGTCAGGGTTGCTGGTGATCGGAATCCCGTAGCGGTTGACCGGCAGCCCGTCGAAGTCCCACCGGTGCGCGCGCGAGAACCTCGGGAGCATCCCGAGCACGTTGTCGGTCGAGTGGTTCTCGAGCATCACCAGCACGAGGTGCTCGATCTGCGGGATCCCGGGCTCGCCCATCGGCCGGTCGGGGTACGGCAGCTCGTCCGGGCGCCGTCGGTGCGGGCGCAGGGGACGCGTGCGCGCCCAGGCGGGAGCTCCCGCCAGCGCGAGCGTCGTCGCGACGCCGGCGCCGAGCGCCGCGCGGCGCGTGATCCGATCGCCGTCGTCAGTCCCGCCGCGAGCCCGGTCCGCCATGGTGGCGGGATGCTACGGGGCCGCGAGGCCGGCGTATTACCGAGGCGTGACGTGAAGTTGCGCGCGATCGGGATCGCCCTAGGATCCCCGCGCGATGCCGCATCGGCTGCACAGGATCCCGATCCTCGCGGCGCTGATCGTCGCGGTCGGCGGTGCTGGGGGGCTCGCCCGCGTCACGGCGAGCGCCGCGTACCGCGGGCGCACCGCTCAGGGGATCGCCGTGCGGCTCGGTCCCGCGGGACGCGATGGACGCGCATTTCGCTACCGCGCGCGGATGCGCTGCTCGGACCGCTCGACCTTCCTGGACGCGTACTTCACCGACTACGTCCGGGTCCGGCGGGGACACTTCGACAGCCGGGTGAGGTCCCCCGGCGCGGTCAAGACGACCGTCACCGGCAGGCTGCTCGGCACCACGGCGCGCGGCACGATCAGGATCGTCGAGCACTACAGCGAGCTCCCAGACGCGAACGGCGACACCCCGCTCGCGCCCGACGGAGCGATCGTCTGCGACAGCGGCGTTGTCCGCTGGCGCGCAAGCGCGAGCTGACGCGCCGAGCTGGCGCGCCGGCGGGAGTGCTGCTCGAGCAGCGGGCCGGCGAACGCGGACGTGCGGTTCGCTGGGGAAACGTGGCCGGCGCGATCTGGCGCAGAACGGAGAAGTCCGCGGCGATCCCCGACATCGTTGACGGGAGCAACTCCGCCTTCACGACCGCCTGCTGCAAGGCAAAGGCCGGTTACGACATCGCCTCCGGCTGGGGGCTCCAGCCGACAACGGGGGCGACGGGGAGGTAGTGGTCACGTTCGCGACTTCGTGAGTTGGAGGCACTGCGGCGGTTTGGTCGCAATGTCCCAGCCACTCAAGGGGATCCGGCCCGCGGCCGAGAACCTCCTGAGGATGC
>DASXDA010000087.1:0-23267 GCA_036490875.1 Solirubrobacteraceae bacterium | reverse complement strand
GGGTGAGCGAGGGGACTCGAACCCCCGACCGCCTGGACCACAACCAGGAGCTCTACCAGCTGAGCTACGCCCACCGCGACGGGTCTGAATCTAGCAGCGCGGGCGTCCGCCGACCAGCGTCGGTGCGCCATCACGGCGGTTCCCGCGTTTGCCGTTGCGCGCAGTCGGGAATCTCCCGTGCAAGGGAGATGCCGATGACGCTCGCGAAGGGGACGATCAGAACGATGGCCGGTGGCTTGGGAGCCGCCGCGATGCTCGCCGCAGCTCTGGCGCCGGCGGCGAGCGCGTCGCCGTTCGATCCCAGCGGTGTGCTGAAGATCGCGAAGCACGCCCGCGCGCACTTCAACACCAACCAGAGCACCAACTGGTTCGGCTACAACGCCGGCACGCTCGAGCGGGGCACGCTGTTCAACTCGGTCACCGCCGACTGGACCGTTCCCACGGCGACACAGCACAAGTCGGGTGAGGCCGAGAGCTCGGCGACGTGGATCGGGATCGGCGGAGGCTGCCTCGATGCGAGCTGCGCCATCAACGACGCGACGCTGATCCAGACCGGTACCGAGCAGGACGTCGACGCCTCGGGCCACGCCACGTACTCGGCGTGGTGGGAGCTCGTGCCCGTGCCGTCGGTGATGATCTCGAAAATGAGCGTCTCGCCGGGGGATCACATCCACGCGTCGGTCTCGGAAGTGGTGCCCGACTCCGGGTTGTGGACGATCACGCTCAACGACGTCACGAAGAACGAGAGCTTCTCGACGACCGTCCCCTACGTCTCCACACACTCGACGGCGGAATGGATCGAGGAGACCCCGCTCACGATCGGGTCCGGTGGCACCGGGCAGGCGTCGCTCCCGGGCCTCACCCCTGCCCCGTTCACCAATGCCAGCGTCAACGGCGCCTCCGCGCGCCTCGCTCCCGCCGAGGAGCTGCAGCTGATCGACTCCTCGGGGACGGTGATCGGCACACCGTCGGCGCCAAACGCGCAGGCGAACGGGTTCGCCGCGTGTGCGTGGGCGTCGAGCTGCGTGCTACCGACCGCCGCGCCTGTGCAGACGCGCAAGCCGGCCGCGCCGAAGCGCAAGCCGGCTCGCCGGCGCCACCCGGCCCACAAGCACAAGCACAAGCACCGGGGCAAGCATCCACGCCGTACCAAGCACCGGCGGGCCCGCTAGCTGCGGCGGCGCTTCAGCGCGACGCACTTGCGGTGCCTGGCCGCGCCGCGACGGCACTTCCGGGAAGCCGGCTTTGCCTTGCGCTTGTGCCGCTTGGCGGGCGCCGGGTGGGGATGCTTCGGCTGCACAACCGGCGGCAGCACGCGCGTGTCGATCAGCCCCGGCTGCGTGGTGCACAGCAGCGCCGGCGGCGCCGGCGCGGCGGCGGTTGCCACGGCGGCGGCAAACGCAGCGGTGTCCGCGCTCCCCCCGGCCCCCGGAGGCGAGATGCCGAACCACTGTTGGGGATCCGATGGATTGCGCTCGAGGGTCGTCCACGCGTACAGCAGCACCGACGCAATCCCGCAGTCGGTGTGGCCGAGCGTTGCGAGCGTGCTGGTGACGTAACCGGGTCGCACCGCAGGCTTCACCGAGTCGAAGCCGGACCCGTGCGTCGTCCAGCCGACCTCGGTGATGTACAGGGGAACCGCGGCGAGCCCGTCGGCGTTCATCGCGAGCCGGGCGCCCCGGATCGCGATGAACACCCGGTCCGGGGTCGAGGCGTAGGGATGGATCGCGACGCCGTCGATCTCGTTGCGGATGTTCGGATTGGCGGCCACCATCTCCCCCAGGAACGTCGAGGGGCGGGTGAGCCCGCCGACCAGCACGTGGGCGGCCGGCTGCTTGGCCTTGATCGCGCTCCAGGCCGCGGAGTACAGGGAGTCGTATGCCGCCGCGTTCGGCGCCGGCTTCCAGAAGGTCCCGTTGTCCGGCTCGTTCCAGATCTCGTAGTCGAGCACCGGGACCTGGTGCAGTCCGGGGTTCTCGATCCAGAACGTTCCGCCCGGCCCGTACCGGGAAGCCAGCGCCGCCGCGTAGGCGGCGTACGCGCCGACGTTCGATGTCGGTGAGTGCGCCTGGCCCGGAAGCGTACGCGCCCATGGCGCGGCGTAGTCGATGATCGGCAACCACCTGAGGCCGTGCTGCGCAAGCGAGCTGACGACTTCGTCGCAGAGGGTCCAGTTGTATCGGTGGATGATCCCGATCGGCGCCTGCGGCTCGGTGTCCTCCCACAGCGCGTCGCTACGGACGACGGTCGCGCCGGTTGCCGCCACGCCCGCGAGCTGCTGGTCGATCTGTGCGCGCGTGTACTGCTCGCTGTTGTACATCACCCCGGTGTTCACGCCGAACTGGACGGTGCTATCGAGCGCCGCGGCCGGCAGCGCGGCGGAGGCGGTCGCCGGCACCAGCGCGATCAGCGCGGCGATCGCCAGGGCGATCGCGAGGTGGCGCCATGCCGTCGTTGGATAGTGGTCCCGTTGGCTCAACTTCGTGGTCCCGGTGCTTGGGAATACAACGTCCGAGTCGGGCCCAGACTGTTGCGAGCGCATCGAGAACAGCCGTTTGTCGTACTTCGGTCGGCGGCGGACCTCATAATCACGCCGGTGAGGATGGTCCTCGGGGCGCTATGTGCAGGACTGACGATGGCGGCGTGCGGGAGCTCGTCGTCCTCGAGCAGCTCGTCGGCGGACTGGAAGGACCTTGCGAGCGTTCACCTAACCGTCGCCCAGCCGGGCCTTCCGCCTCCGTATGGCGCCCCGAAGACGACCGCGTTCACGACCGACACGCAGGTCGCGCACGTGACGGCCTTGCTGAACGAGCATCACATCGCGCGGGCCGCATCGACGACGTCGAGCTCGGGGTGTGCCGGCGGCTTCAAGATCGCGATCGCGATCGTCGCGCGAGCGTCCGGCCCCGTGAGGCTCAGCGCCTATCGCTGCGCGGGGCAGACGACCGGGAACGTCGACGGCAACCTCGTCGCGTTCCTCCAGGCGCTCGGCTACAAGATCAGCTGACGAGCGCCGGGCTCACACGCAACCTACCCCGGACGTAATCGACAGCCGCAGCGTGCCGTCGGATCCTTGTGCTCCTCAATCAAACAAGGAGGCTTTCGATGGACGATGTGACGCAGGTGGTCGAGCGCTATCTGGCGAGCTTCAACGAGACCGACGCGACGCGTCGGCGTGAGTTGCTCGCCACGCTCTACGCGACCGACAGCACCTACACCGACCCGCATGTGGACCTCTGCGGGCCGGCTGAGATCGAGGGGTTCGTCGCGCAGACGCAGGGGCGCTTCCCGGGGTACACGTTCACCCTCGGTGGCCCGGTCGACGCCCACCACAACCAGGCTCGGTTCCAGTGGCATGCCGGCCCGGACGACGCACCGGATCAGTTCGTCGGTTTCGACGTGATCGTCACCGACGGCGACCGGATCCGGAACGTGTACGGGTTCATGGATGCGGCTCCGGCCGCGTGAGCGCTGACCGTAGCTGGCCCGCCGCCCGGCTCGGAGTCCGGGCGGCGGCCCGTTCTACGCGGCTTGCGCGAATTCGGGCAGCTCGTCGTCGACCGGCTCGACGACCTGCTCCGCAACGGCGACCGGCACCGGTCGAAGCACCGCGATGGCGGTAGCGAGCGCGACGATCAGCAGGCCGGTACCGATCACCCACGCGAGGTGATAGCCGCCGGTCAGCGCCGCCGCGGCGTCGCGGCCGGCGTGCTCCAAGGCGGTCGTGTGACTGGCGGAGACCGTCGCCAGCACCGCCAGTCCGAGCGCGCCGCCGACCTGCTGCGTCGTGTTGACGAGGCCGCTCGCGAGACCTGCGTCGGTCGGGTGCGCGCTCGACATCGCGAGCGTCATCAGCGCCGGGAACGACAGCCCCGCGCCGATGCCCACCAGGATCATCGGGGGCAGCAGATCGGTGAGGTAGTTGGCACCGACCGGGACCCGCGCGAACAGCGCGAGACCCGCCGCGCCGAACGCGAGCCCCGGCAGCAGCGTGGCCTTCGCGCCGACCCGGACGATCAGGCGCGCCGCGACTCCGAGCGAGAACGCGGCGATCAGGACCGCCACCGGCAGGAACGCGAGCCCGATCTGCAGCGCCGAGTAGCCGAGCACCCGTTCCATGAACAGGGAGCCGAGGAAGAACATCCCGAACATCCCAGCGATGAACAGCATCTGCACCAGGTTGGCCCCGGAGACATTCCGCGACCGGAAGATCCGCAGCGGCATCAGCGGGTTCTTCGCGCGGGCCTCCCAGGCGACGAAGCCGACGAGCAGCGCGATCGCGACCGCGCCGAGGCCGAGCGTGTGCGCCGAGCCCCAGCCGTAGTCCTGCGTCTTGACGATCGTGTACACGCCGAGCATCAGCGCTGCGGTGACGAGCACCGCGCCGAGCACGTCGGCGCCCCCGCGCAGCCCGATCCCGACGTCACGGCCGACCAGCCTCACCGCGAGCACCGCCGTGAGCACCCCGATCGGGAGGTTCACGAAGAAGATCCAGTGCCAGTTGATCGCCTGGGTGATCACCCCGCCGAGCAGCAGGCCGATCGAGGCGCCCGCGGCCGCGACGAAGCTGAACACGCCGATCGCCTTGGCCTGGTCGGCCGGCTGCGGGAACATCGTCACGATCATTCCGAGGATCACCGCTGACGCCAGCGCCCCGCCCACTCCCTGGATGAACCGCGCGGCGATCAGCACCGTCTGACTCTCGGCGGCGCCGCACAGCGCGGACGCGGCGACGAACACCGCGAGCCCGACCAGGAACATGTTGCGGCGCCCGAGCAGGTCGCCGAGGCGCCCCGCCAGCAGCAGCAGACCGCCGAACGTGATCAGGTAGGCGTTCACGACCCAGGCGAGACTCGACTGGGAGAAATGGAGGTCGTGCTGCATCGACGGCAGCGCGACGTTCACGATCGTCATGTCGAGGATGATCATCAGCGCGCCCGCGCAGAGAACTACGAGCGCGATCCAGCGCGAGCGTTCGCTGTCGGGAACCTGCCTTTCGGTGCTTACGATCTCGGGCATTTGTCTCCTTCGCAATCGTCTCTCGGAAGAACGGACTCTAGCAAATCGTCCGATAACAGATCATCTCGATGTAGAGGATTTGTGACCAAGCGCACACGGTCTAGGTCGCCGGGGCCGAACCCCAGCGGCCGAACCCCGCCGGCCGTCGCCAACAACCTCGAGCTAGATGACCGCCGACCGCAGCGAAACTAAGCGGCCGACCGCGAGATTCCGCGCGCGCTAGCCGCGCGGCAGGCGTGCTAGCCGCGCGGTGCCCGCCGCCGCAGCGGCGTCGCGCACTCTGCCTGCTCGGCCAGCCTGCCGTCGACGAGTTTCGAGAGGGCGTCCATCAGCGCCTGTCCCTCACGGGCCGAGAGCTCGCCCAGCACCTCTCGCTGAACGCTCTCCTTGACCTTCTCGGCCTCGGCCACCTTCCGTTTGCCCGCGGTACTGACCGACACGATCCGGGCGCGGCGATCGTGCGGAGCGAGCCGGCGCTCGGCCAGTCCGACGCGTTCGAGCTCGTCGACGGTCGCGACCATCGTCGTCTTGTCGAGGCCGACCATCCCGGCCAGCTCGGTCTGCGTGTGCTCGCCGCTGAGCGCCGCCTGCAGCACGTGGAAGCCGCGCGCCGAGACGCCAAGCGGCTCGAGCGCCGCAGTCAGCTCAGACGCGAGCGCCCAGTGCGCCCGATATAGGAGCCACGCTAGGTTGCCGGCGAAGCAACTCGCCTCTGCGGATTCGACGTCCAACTCCTGCGTCTTCAAGCCCATCAACCGTAATGGTAGCTCGAATAGTTCGGTAGCGGACTATTTCCCAGCGGACCGAATCGCCACGGCGATGAGTTCGCCCCGGCGCGGACGTCTACGGTGCGAATGGCTCAACGCTCGACCAAGGAGATCACGATGGGACGGATCTTGGTACACGAATTCATCAGCCTCGACGGGGTCAACGAGAACCCCGCCTGGACGCAGGACTACCCGTTCGACCCGAAGATGGGCCAGACGATCGCGGGGCTGATGGGCCCCGGCACGGCGATCCTGCTCGGCCGACGGACCTACGAGATGTTCTACCCGGTGTGGTCGAAGCGGAGCGCCGCGGACGATCCCGGTGCGCCGTTCTTCAACGACTCGCAGAAGTACGTCGTCTCGGGGACGCTCCAGAGCGCCGACTGGGACAACACCACGATCGTCGGGGGCTACAGCGCGGACGCTATCCGCTCGCTCAAGGAGTCGGTCGACGGGGACCTGTACGTGAGCGGCAGCACCACGCTCGTCCGAGCGATGCTGGCCGATGGGCTCGTCGACGAGCTGCACCTGTTCGTGTTCCCGGTGGCACTCGGCGCGGGCGAGCGGCTGTTCGCGGAGTCCGACGGGCCGCTCAAGCTCGGGCTGGCGGGCAGCGACGCGTACGAAAGCGGCGTGGTGCACCTCGGCTACCGGCCTGCGTGAGCGCCGGCGGCGGAGCTATCGCTGCTCGGCCCCCGTCCAGGTCTCGAGGTACGCCTCGGCCGAGTGGAACAGGATCTGGCTCGCCTGCACGCCGCCGCGCTGCTGGCGCATGTACGCGAGCAGGTCCGGGTACTGGCCGTATTGCGCGACGCCCTGGCTGTTGAAGTTGAACTGATGGGTGCCGGCCAGCGCGCAGTAGAAGAGGACGTTCGATCCGTACGCCTTGAACGGGTAGTGCAGCGGCTTCCCCTGAGCGCTCGGATCGGGTCCCGGCGAGGCATTGAAGCCACCGGTGTCGGTGCCGAGGCCGACGCCGAGCAGCTGCCCTCTGCGCCGGTACGGCGTGAAGCTGAGGATGTCCTTCGCGAGCGCCGCCGCGGTTGTCGGACGGGCGGTCGCGAAGCCGCCCAGCGCGTACAGCCGGCGTAGGTCCGACGGCGTCCAGATCCCACCCGTGTTGGTGTGGCTTGAGATGACCGGGTAGTGCCTCGCCTCGGCCAGGCTCAGCACCTGGAGCCGCGCCCGCTCGGACAGGTGATCCATCTCGATCAGCATGTGGTAGTCGATCATCCGCTGCACGAGGTAGGCCCCGAGCGCGGTCAGCCCCTTGCTGTTGCACGATTTCCCCTGGCCGGCCTCGGGGCACGCGCTCGTCTGGAACGGCAGTCCGGTCTGCTCGATCTGCAGCAGGGTGATCACTTTTCCGGTTGCTCCCCCCTCGAGCGCGGCGCCCGCGAACGCGTTGTCGACCCAGTGGGCGATGAAGAACCCGCTGATTCCAAGCCGGTGGTAGAGAGCGAGCCCGCGGTCGACGTCCGACCTCGTGCACGCGCTGCGGTCCAGGCGCTCGCCGCATCCGAACGGGTCCGACGCCTCGACGCCGACCAGCATCGCCAGCTTGCCCTGCTCGATCACACGCCGCGCCTGCGACGGGCTCGTGACGAGCCGTAGCCATCCCTTCCCGGGTCCCCCGCTCTGCGCGTCGACGTAGCTCTGGAGCGAGTGGAGCTCGGCGAGCTCGAGCTTGATCGTGGCCGTCTCGTCGCACGAGTGCGACCGCCTCGGCTCGATATCGCAGAGCGGCTGGTCCTCGACCAGCTGCGCGGTCGTCAGCCGCAGGCCGCCCATCCACGCGCGCTGGAGCCACCGGTAGTAGACCTGCTGGTGGGTGTAGGTGTCGAACACCGGCCAGCCCTTGAACGTGGGCCACCCGTGGGTGTCGTGCGTGCCGGCCGGATTGCCCGTGCGCAGCAGGTTGCCGGTGACGTCGAGGCTCCCGTCGGAGCCGTGTACGGCGGCGTCGTTGCCGAGCGCGACCGTGATCCCGAACGGGTCGTAGTTCTCGCCGGAGAGGACTAGCCCGCCGGCGCGGTAGTCGGCGGTGATGTGCAGGTGTGGGTCCGCGTAGCCGTAGACGATGCCGTCGGGGTAGAGCGCGCGCCGCGCCGTCCCGACTGTGTTCACCTGGGCCTCGGGGAACGGTCGGCAGCCGCCGCGGGAGCTGAACAGGAGCCGGTCGCCGGCCGACGGGCTCAGCGACACCGAGATGGCGCCGTTGCGCGCGACGGTCAGCCACCCGGCTCCGCCCAGGGCGCGCAGCGCGAGCTTGCCCCCGCCGGCCGCTCGCGCCGTCCACGCCGCCGCCGCCCCGGGCGTAGCGGTCGGCGCGACCGTCCCGCCGGCCGCGACGGCGACCAGCTTGCCTCTTCGATCCTGGAGCATGTACACGCCCAGCGCCGTCGGCTTCAGGAAGAACGGCATCGCCGCCGCCTGGCGTCGCGCCGACGCGCGGTAGCGCGAGCCGACGACCGTCACGAACCGAGCGTTCGAGCCAGCCGCGATCGAATAGCAGCCGTTAGCCAGTGAGTAGCGCGTCGGCGCAGCTCCCGAGGCAAGGGTCGGAGCAGCGAGCAGCACGACGACGACGAGAGCCAGGCCACCCGAAACGGTCCTCCTCAAGGTGCCTGCGAGCCTATCGCCGTCCGGCCTTCGGCGGGGGGCCATCACCCGGTTCGTGCTCGCCGGTGGCGAAGCCGGGCGCCGAGCGTCCCCTCGCCTCCGCGCCGGCCGGCCGGGCCGCCTCCGCGGCCCTTAGGCTGGGTCACATGACCGCAACGCGATCCTCTTCGACCCGCTCGTCGCGCTCGGCTCCGGCGGGCGCCGAGCGGGCCCGCCTTCAGCGTCCGGAATGGCAGCGGTGGGGCCCGTATCTGAGCGAGCGTGCGTGGGGAACGGTCCGCGAGGACTACAGCGCCGACGGTGACGCGTGGTCGTTCTTCCCCCACGACCACGCGCGCTCGCGCGCGTATCGGTGGAGCGAGGACGGGCTCGGCGGGATCTGTGACGACCGTCAGCTCCTGTGCTTCGCGTTTGCGTTGTGGAACGGACGCGACCCGATCCTCAAGGAGCGGATCTTCGGGCTCACCGGCCACGAGGGCAACCACGGCGAGGACGCCAAGGAGTACTGGTGGTACCTCGACTGCACGCCGACGCACTCGTGGATGCGGTGGCGCTACGCGTATCCCCAGCAGGCGTTCCCGTACGCGGATCTGATCGCCGAGAACGCGCGCCGCGACCGGCTCACCCCCGAGTACGAGCTGCTCGACACCGGAGTGTTCGCGGACGGCTACTGGGAGGTCACGGTCGACTATGCGAAGGCCGGGCCCGACGACATCTGCATGCGCGTCCAGCTCCGTAACGCGGGGTCGGCACCCGCGAGCGTCGACCTGCTCCCGACGCTGTGGTTCCGCAACAGGTGGTCGTGGAACAACGACGTACCGAGGCCTCAGGTCCACGAAGTCGGCGGCGCGCTCGTGGCGGAGGACCCGGAGCTCGGCACGATGGCGCTGGCCGGCGACGGGACGCCGGAGCCGCTGTTCTGCGAGAACGACAGCAACACGTGGCGCCTGTGGCGCGCGGCTGGTCCCGAATTCCCCAAGGACGGGATCAACGACCACCTCGTGAGTGGAGCGCCGACCGTCAATCCCGCTCGCACGGGAACCAAGGCGACGCTCCGCTACCACCTCGATGTCGGTGCCGGAGAGACCGCCGAGGTGCGGCTGCGGCTCGCCCCCGAGCGCCGCGATCTCACCCGCTCGTGGTCGGCCGCGATGCGTACCCGCGCGCGCGAGGCCGACGCGTTCTACGCCCAGCTCGCGCCGGAGGCGACCGCAGACGAGGCGGCGGTGATGCGCCAGGCGTTCGCCGGGATGCTCTGGAGCAAGCAGTTCTACAACTACGACGTCGCCCGCTGGCTCGACGGCGATCCCACCCAGCCGCCGCCGCCCGCCACCCGCCTGCACGCGCGGAACGCGAGCTGGCGCCACGTGTTCAACGAGGACATCATCTCGATGCCGGACAAGTGGGAGTACCCGTGGTATGCGGCCTGGGACCTCGCCTTCCACTGCGTCACGCTCGCGCACGTCGACGCCGAGCTCGCGAAGCAGCAGCTGCGCCTGATCACGCGCGAGTGGTACATGAACCCGAACGGCCAGCTGCCCGCGTACGAGTGGAACTTCGGGGACGTCAACCCGCCCGTGCACGCGCTCGCGGCGCTCGCGGTGTTCCGGATCGACGGCGGCCGGGATCGCGAATGGCTCGCGCGCGTCTTCCACAAGCTGCTGCTCGGGTTCACGTGGTGGGCGAACGTCAAGGACCCGGAGGGCGACCACCTGTTCGGCGGTGGCTTCCTCGGGATGGACAACGTCGGCCCGTTCGACCGCTCGGCGCCGCTAGGAGACGGGCTCGTGCTCGAGCAGGCCGACGGGACCGGCTGGATGGCGCTCTACTGCCTCAGCATGCTCGAGATCGCGCTCGTGCTCGCGGCCGAGGACTGCGCGTACGAGGACGTCGCCATCAAGTTCTTCGAGCACTACGCGATGATCGCCGAGGCGATCAACGACCGCGGGCTGTGGGACGAAGCCGACGGCTTTTACTACGACCAGATCCGACGGAGCTCGGACGGGGCTGTGTATCCGGTCCGGGTCAGGTCGATGACGGGGCTGATCCCGCTGTGCGCCGTCGGCACCGGGCCTCAGGGGCTGATGGACCGGCTCGACGAGTTCGCCCGGCGCGCCCGCGACTTCCTGCGTGTGCGCCCCGAGTACGCGGCGGCCGTCGACCCAGCCGCGAACCCCGGCGACGTGATCATGCTGGCGCTGGTCGGGCGCGACCGGCTGCCGCGGGTGCTCGAGCGGCTCGGCGACCCCGAGGAGTTCCTCTCCCCCCACGGCCTCCGATCGGTGTCGGCGTCGTATCGCGGCCGCCCGTTCGAGCTGTGGCAGGACGGGCACGTAGTCGCGACGGTCGACTACGAGCCGGCGGAGTCGACGACGGCGCTGTTCGGGGGCAACAGCAATTGGCGGGGCCCGATCTGGTTCCCGGTCAACTACCTGGTGATCGGCGCGCTCGACCGATTCGCGAGCCGGATCGGCGACGAGATCACGTTCGAGTTCCCGCGCGGCTCCGGGCAGCAGCTGACCCTCCATCAGATCACCGGCGAGCTGCAGCAGCGGCTGGTCGGAATCTTCCTCGAGGACTCCAGTGGAAGGCGCCCCGTGTTCGGCGACCGCGCCGATCCCGATCCGGCCTGGCACGACGCGCTCCTGTTCCACGAGTACTTCGACGGCGACGACGGCCGCGGGCTGGGCGCGTCGCACCAGACCGGCTGGACGGGACTGGTGGCCGACATGATCATCCGGCTCTCGGCGAGGCGCGAGGCGGCCCGCCGGGAGGAGACCGCGTCGTGACGCGGATCACGCTCGGCGCGCACGTCGACGGCGACGGCGTCGGCTTCGCCGTGTTCAGCGGGGTTGCCGACGCGGTCGAGGTGTGCCTGTTCGACGACGAGGGGCGCGAGACCCGCAAGCCGCTCGAGCTCGACGAGGGCTACGTGTGGCGCGGCCACGTCGACGGGATCGGCGACGGCGCCCGCTACGGCTTCCGCGTCCACGGGCCGTGGGATCCCGACGCGGGGCTGCGGTGCAATCCCGCGAAGCTGCTGCTCGATCCGTACGCGCGCGCGATCGAGGGCACCGTGCGGTGGAATCCCGCGCTACGGGGCGAGGACCCAGCCGACTCCGCGCCGTTCATCCCACGCTCGGTCGTGTGCGGGACGGGGTTCGACTGGGAAGGCGACCGGCCGCCCGACCGCACGCTCGAGGACTCGATCGTCTACGAGCTTCACGTGAAGGGCTACACGAAGCTCCACCCAGAGGTGCCCGAGGAGCTCCGCGGCACGTTTCGCGCGCTCGCGCACCCCGCCGTGATCACGCATCTACAGCGCCTCGGCGTGACCGCGGTCGAGCTGCTGCCCGTCCACCAGTTCGTCCACGACCAGGCGCTGATCGCTCGCGGCCTGCGGAACTACTGGGGCTATCAGTCGGTCGGATACTTCGCGCCGCACAACGAGTACGGCTCGGTCGCGGACTTCAAGGCGATGGTCAAGGGCCTCCACGCCGCCGGCCTCGAGGTGATCCTCGACGTCGTCTACAACCACACCGCCGAGGGCGACGAGCGGGGGCCGACGCTGAGCTTCCGCGGCCTCGACAACCACGCCTACTATCGGCTCCAGGACGACCGCAGCCGGTACGTGGACGACACTGGCACCGGCAATACGCTCGACGCCCACGGGACCCAGGTGCTGCGCTTGATCATGGACTCGCTTCGCTACTGGGTCCAGGAGATGCACGTCGACGGCTTCCGCTTCGATCTCGCGGCGACGCTCGGGCGCGGCGAGAGCGATTTCGATCCGCACGGTGCGTTCCTCGAGGCGATCGGCCAGGACCCGGTGCTGGCGGAGGTGAAGCTGATCGCCGAACCGTGGGACATCGGCAACGGGGGCTACGAGCTCGGCGACTTCCCGCCCGGGTGGAGCGAGTGGAATGGCCGCTACCGCGACACGGTGCGCGACTTCTGGCGGGCCACCGACGGGACGCTTGCGGACTTCGCGACCCGCATCACCGGTTCGGCGGATCTATACGGAACCGGCCGGCGCCCGAGCGCCTCGATCAATCTCGTCACCGTCCATGACGGCTTCACGCTCGCGGATCTTGTCTCCTACAACGTAAAGCACAACGAGGCCAACGGCGAGGGCAACCGCGACGGCACCGACGACAACCGGAGCTGGAACTGCGGCGCCGAAGGTCCCACGGCGGACGACGAGGTGCGTGGCCTGAGGCTCCGGCAGCGCCGCAACCTGCTCGCGACGCTGCTCGCATCCGAGGGCGTCCCGCTGATCCTCGCGGGTGACGAGCTCGGCCGCACGCAGGGCGGCAACAACAACGCCTACTGCCAGGACAACCCGACGAGCTGGGTTGACTGGTCGCTCGTGGGCTCAGAGCAGGACCTCACGGGGTTCGTCTCGACCTTGTGCGGCCTGCGCCATCAGAGCCCCGTTCTTCACCGGCGGCGGTTCTTCAAGGCGGACGAGATCGAATGGCTGCGGCCCGACGGCGCGCCGATGGGCGACGCCGACTGGGCGAACCCGGCCGCTCGCGCGGTCTGCGCAACCGGCGCGGGCGGCGGCATCGTGCTGCTCGTGAACGGGTGGTGGGAGCCGCTCGCGTTCACCGTCCCGGCGCTCCAGAGCGCGCGGCTCGCGGTCGTCGTCGACACGTCCGAGGGCGCCGGCCCGGCGGCCGTCGGGCCGGTCGACGAGCTCACGCTCGACGGCCGATCGCTGATGCTGCTGCGTCGCGAGCGCTAGCGCCGCCACCGTCGGACGGCCGGCGCGTGGCGGGTGAGCCGGCGCCGGGTCTCCGCGACGGCCTCGGTGCTCATCGACCACAGCTCGTTCGGGATGCTCCCGAGGAACGGCGTGTCGCCTGCGTCGGTGCCGCGGTCGGCGACCGCCGGGAGCAGGTCGACGAGCAGCGTCGAGAAGCCGAACCGGCGCGCCGCGAGGCCCTCGCCGTTGAGCGGGTTGTAGTACTCGCGGAAGCCGTGGCGCTCGACCAGCTCGACGCAGGAGGAGACGATGCGGTCGGCCTCGCGGTCGTACCCGAACCGTCGGAGTGCCGGCACCAGCAGCCACACGGTGTTGATCCAAGCCGGACCCCGCCAGCAGCGGAACAGATGCCAGCCGGCCTGGAAGCTGTGCTCCTCCATCGACACCGACGGGATCCCGTAGCGCGCGCGGTAGCGCAGCGGGTGAAGCAACTGGTCCTCGATCAGCCGCCGAGCGATCTCCTCGGGCAGCGTCGGCAGCGCCAGCGGCGCGAGCGAGGACCAGGTCGAGACCCGCAGCGGAGAGTGCTCGCGCCCCGCGAGGTCGAAGAACAGGCCCCGCTCCTCGTCCCAGCAGAGGTCGACCAGCGCCTGCTCGGTCCGCGCCGCCCGGTCGGCGTACGTCTGCTCGCCGGTCAGCCGGGCCAGCGAGCGCAGCGACAGGGCGTAGAACACGTTGACGAGCACGTCCTCCACGTGCTCGTCGTAGCGCGCGATGATCGCCCGCGAGTCGTACCCCAGCCGCCGCGAGCGCTCGATCAGCCAGAAGTAGCCCGGGAGGTAGTGGCTCATCCATCCGAACACCGGGTCGTACTTGGGCGAGTCGTCGAGCCCGGATTCGTCTGGGTGGATGATCGAGATCAGCCCGTCGCCGTCCGGATCTCGGTGGCGCGCGAGCCAGTCGTAGTGGAGCCGGAGCGCGTCGAGCGCCTCGGTCGCAAAGCCGGGATCGTCGTCCGAGCTCTCGGCGACCAGCTCCCACGCGAGCGCGAGCATCGGCGTCTGGATGTGCGCGGTGGCGCGATCTCCGCGGACCGAATGGGTCGCGTAGAACGGCGCACGGCGCCAGCCGGCGCCGTCGTGCCAGAACGCGGTGTGCGGAATGAACCCGTCGAGCCGCCCAGCGCGCACCAGCGTTCGCAGCTCCTCGCGGGCCGTTGCGGGGCGAAAATGGCGCCACACGATCGCGTGGAAGCAGGAGTCCCAGTACCACTGATGCCGGTAGCGGGGCGGCGCCGGGCACGTGTACCCGTAGCTCGTGCCGTCGGCGAGGCTCCCCTCCCGCCAGTTCCCGGCGAGCGTCTGGTGGGCCGCCGCTCGCAGGCGCGCGACCCGCTTGCGCCCGACGGTGCGGCTTACCGGCAAAGGCGCCGGTAGTCGGTCAGCTCGGACTCGAACACGCGCGTCCAACTCATCTCGGCGCCGAGCGCGGCGGCGGCACCCGGGTCGGGGGGCGATGCGAGCGCCGCGTTGACCCCGCGGACGAGATCGTCGAGATCTTTGGCCGTGAACGTCGTCACGATCTCATCGGCCAGCGACGCCGCCGGTGTCGACGAGCACGCAACCACGCGCGCGCCGCTGGCCGCGGCCTCGAGCACCGCCAGGCCGAACGTCTCGTGCGGGCCGGGCGCGACGACGCACGCCGCTTCGCGGTAGAGCCGCGCGAGGCTGCCGCGATCGGCGACGAACGGCCGCAGCTCGACGAGGTGACCGATCCCCAGCTTGCGTGCCCGCGCCTCGATGATGGGGCGCGCGGGGCCGTCGCCGACGATCCGCAGGGGCCTCCCCCACGCCGCGAGCGCCATCGCCTCGAGGATGTCGGTGATCCGCTTCTCGAGCGCGATTCGGCCGACGTAGAGCAGGTGGTCGCCGCGGACCGCGGGGCCCGGGCGGAATGCCGGGTGCACACCGAAACGAAGCTTGATGCTGGCCGACCGGCCCGAGTCGGCCTTCGTGTCGACGGTCGACATCACCGCGTCGACGTGCTCGTACGCGTGCTGGTAGATCCGCCGCAGGGTCGGCAGGTAGATCGCGTCCGGCCCGGGGATCCCAGCGGCGTGGAGCGCCGGCGAGGCATGGTGGACGGCGACGACCGCGGCGCCGAGCCGGTGACTCTCGCGCGTGACGCTGAGCGGCCGCCAGAACGGGTCGTGGAGGATCACGACGTCGGGCCTGACCTCCTTGAGGGTCTCCCTGACCGCCCTGCTCCCGAGCGGGATCCGGTACCCGTTCGAGGCAGCGAGCTGCAGCGACCGCAGCTCGTGGCGTCCCGGGCTGTGACGCTCGCGCTTGCCAGGGACCACAAGGTGGTGCTCGAACGCCCCGGTGGCGGCGGCGAAGCGCGCCTTCTCGTTGAGGTACGTCCGGATGCCGCCGCTCCGCTCGGCGTAGAACAGCGCGACGTCACAGACGACAAGTCGGCCGCGAGCAATTTCCCGCGCGGCGGCCGTACTCCTCACGTTCAACATTGTCGGGTTCCATCCGGAGGGTCCGTGTTACCGAACGGTGAAACGGGTTGGCCTCCGTCTAGCGTGTGGCCGGAGATGATCGCGATCGACGTCAGCGGCAGCGGCGAGCCGCTCGTCCTGTTCCACGGTGTCGGCGCGAGCCGGATCGTATGGCGGCACGTGACGCCGCTGCTGGCCCCCCGCCGGATGGTGATCGCCCCCGATCTCCCAGGGTTCGGCGAGTCGGCGCCGGCGGGTCCCGGGTTCGATCTGGGGAGAACCGCGGTGGCGCTGGCGGAGCCGCTCGCGGAGCGGGCCGGCCGGCGGTTCGACCTGGTCGGAAACTCGCTCGGCGGGGCGGTCGCCGTCGAGCTCGCGGCGCTCAGGCCCGACCTGATCCGGCGGCTGGTGCTCAGTGCGCCAGCCGGGTTCACGGCCCCGAGACCCGCGCTCGCCGACGTCGCCGGTGTGCTTCTCGGGCCGCTCACGACGCTCCGGCGCGAGATCGGCGTGCCGCTCGCCACGAGCCCGACAGCGCGCAGGGTGTTGCTGTTCGGCGCAATCGCGGAACCTCGGCGGCTGTCGGCGAGCGACGCCCGGACGATGCTCGAGGCCTCGCGCGGGTCGACCCGGATCGGCGCCGCGGTCGAGACGCTGCTGAGGAGCGACCTGTCGCCGGTGCTCGAGCGCGTGGAGGCCCCGGTCGGGGTGATCTGGGGCGCCCACGACCGGGTCGTCCCGATCGCCACGCTCCGGCGGATTCGCGAGATCCGTGATGACGTCGCGGTCGAGATCCTCGACGACGCCGCGCACGTCCCCCAGCTCGAGCATCCCGTCGAGTTCGTCGACGCGCTGGAGCGCCTGTTCGATCAGCTCGGCTAGACAACGCCTTGGTCACACCGGCGTCGTGGCTCCTCCATATGCTGATTTGCAGGGAAATTGAGCCAGCTGCCCAACGTCATCCCAGGGCCTGGTGCCGTCCGCCTGCCGGACGGACGGTCGCTCACTTTCGCGGCTGCCGGTCCTGAGGACGGATTCCCGGTCGTGTACTGCCACGGCGCGATCGGCTCCCCGAGGTGGCGAACGCCAGGGCTCGACGCCGCGATCGAGGAGCTGGCGATCCGCTACCTGGTCGTCAACCGGCCCGGCTTCGGCGGATCGGACCGGTGTCCCGGCCGCACGGTCGCCGACTTCGCGCTCGACCTCGGGCACGTGATGACCGCGCTCGGGCACTACCGCTTCTCGGTGGTCGGCGTCTCGGCCGGCGCTCCGTATGCGCTCGCCTGCGGCTGGGCACTGGGGAGCCGGATCGTGTCGCTCGCGGCGGTGAGCCCGCTGGGCCCGGCGATCGGCGCCGGGTCGCGCTCGAGCCTCCGCTACCGCGTCCCGCTCGCGGCATTCGGCATGCCCCGCGGCGGCCCGATCGTCGCCGGCACATGCCTGCGCGCGCTGCGCCTCAAGCGTCAGACCTCGGCGGAGGCGATGATCGACGACTACCTCGTGTGCCGCAGCCACTGGGGGTTCGAACCGGGGCAGCTCGAGGTCCCGGTCACCATCTGGCACGGCCGCACCGACCGGCTCGTCCCGCTGTCCCACGCGTTCGCGCTGGCCGGCGCGATCCCCACCTGCACGGTGGTCGTGGATCCCACCGGCGGCCACTTCTTCTACGGCCGCCGGCTCGCCGAGATCGTCGGGTCGCTGCTCCCGGAGCAGGCGACCCGGCGCGACGACGAGCCGGTCTTCCTAACGCGGGCTGCCTGACCCCATCGGCGACCTCATTCATCCGCATGATTTAAGTGCCAATTTGGGCGGTTGGCGGGTTACTCTGTCGATCCTTGACCGGTAGAAGGCGCCTACCCGATCTGGTAGCGCGCTCGCCCAAGGCGGGCGCCGCGATCGCCTACGGGCAGCGGCAGCACGCGGGCCAGCGCCGGAGCTTCGGTCGCGCCCCGTTCATCGAGCATCCGCTCGAGGTCGGCGTGCTTCTGTTCGGCGTGGGCGCTCGCGACGACGTCGTCGCCGCCGGAATCCTCCACGACGCGATCGAGAAGTCCGACGCCGAGGAGTCCGAGCTCCGGGACCGCTTCGGCGAGACGGTCGCGGAGCTGGTAATCGCGGTCAGCGAGGACGAGACGATCCCGCGCTACCGCGAGCGCAAAGCGGCGCTGCGCCGGCAGGTGGCCGCGGCCGGCACTGACGCGCAGATGATCTTCGCGGCGGACAAGGTGTCGAAGGTTCGGGAGCTGCGGCTGGCGATCGCCCGTTGCACGCGCCGGGGCGAGCAGCCGGACCCGTCGCTGCTGCGCCCCCGCCGGCTGCACCACTACCAGCGCTGCTTGGGGATGCTCGAGGGAGCCCTAGGCGGATCGCCGCTGCTCGAGCAGCTGCGAGTCGAGCTCGTCAGGCTCCAGGCCAGCGTCGCGACCTCGGCCGCCGAGATCCGGGCCGCCTGACGCAGACGCCGGCGTGAGCCTGCGCCGGAGCAGCTCGAGGTCGGCGGCCTCGAGCCCGTTCACGGTCAGCCACGCGACGGCTCCGCCGAGGCGGTCATCCACGAGCTCGAAGAACCGGTCCATCGTCTCTGGGAGCGGCGCGTGATCGCTCGGAGCGTGACCCTCGAGCTCGGCCCTGTACGTCGCCGAGCTGAGCAGCCGGGCCATGATCGCCTCGATCCGCTCGCCGCTCGCAAGGTAGTCGGCCGCGATCCGGTCGCGGTCGCGGCCGGCGGCGTCGAGCGCGAGCGCCACCACCACTCCGGTGCGGTCCTTCCCGGCGGCGCAGTTGACCAGTACCGCGCCGCTCGCACGGGCGATCGAGCGGATCGAGCCGACGATCGAGTCCGGGCGGCGGCGCAGGTAGCTCATGTACGCGCGGACGGTCGGAGGCTCGTCGTCGGCGTCGTTCTCGTGAAACCGCCCCCAGGGCCGGATAGTCTCGATGTCGAGATCGGTGTTGCCCCCGGAATCGGGGTACAGCGAGCGGTACTCGATTCGGACGCGCGGCTCGGCGGTGAGCGGCCCTGGACCCTCGAGCTCGACCTCGACGTCGGTCCGCAGATCCAGTACCAGCTCGACCTTGTGGTCGTCCACCAGAGAGCGCACGTCTCCCGGAGTGAGCGCCTGCAGGTTGTCGGAGCGGAGCAACACGCCCGGGACGACGGCGCGGGCGTTGACGGCGCCGTCGAGTGAGATCCAGCGGGGTGTCTGCCGCAGCCTGGTCACGTTTCCATCGTGGCAGCTTCCGGGCGGTGGGGCTGCGAACGCCGTGTTACCGCGTCACGCCGGGGTCACGCGGCGTCACGCCGAGCACGCCGGCGACGACGCGCTCCGCCAGGAGCTCGTCGTGCGGCGCCTGACCGGCCAGCGTGATCACCGCGCCCTCCAGTCCACCGGTGATCGCGAGCGCGAGAGCCTTGGCGGGCGGACCCGGCGGAATCGACCCTTCCCTCCGACCCGCGTTGATCAGCCGCACGAGCCGCTTCACCAGCCCTGCCTGAACCCGCTCCAGCTCCCGCCCGATCGAATGGTCGCGGCCGCTGAACTCGACCCGGAGCGCCATCGCCACCCGCGCGATCTCGCGACGGCACAGAACGGCATGTCCTCGCGCCATCACGAGCAGCGCCGCGACCGGGTCCGTCTCACGCGCGGCCGGTGCACCGACCTCGCGCTGCCACGTCTCGTCGGTCCACTCGAGGACGGCGAGCGCGAGCTCCTCCTTGTCCTTGAACTGGTGGTAGAGGGCACCGCGCGTGTAGCCGGCCTCGCGGGCCACCTGCTCGAGCACGAGGTTCCCGTACCCATAGCGAGACAGTCCGCGGGCCGCCGACTCGAGCAGCGCGCTGCGCGTCCGGGCACTCCGCTCGGCCTGGGTCGGCCGGATCGAGGTAATTTCCATACGCGTTTGTATGTTACTGTCGATCGAAGACATACATGCATGTACGTATGTTGAATCGCCGAAGGATCGGAGGATCCAATGCGACTTCCCGACAGCGCGCACAGCTCCCACCCATGGCGGATCCACGAGCTCACACGCGACTTCCGGCTCGAGGACGTGTGGGAGCTGCAGGCCCCGCGCGACGGCGAAGAGCTCGCCCTGCTCGCGCGCACGCTCGCATCGTTCAATCCCTCCCGCAGCTCGTCGACCGCGGTGCGCGCCCTGTTCGCGCTGCGGTGGAAGCTCGGCGCGCTGCTCGGCTGGGATCGCAGCGGCTCGGGGGTGGGCGCCAGGGTGGCGACGCTGCGCGAACGGCTGCCGGCAGACCTCCGCGACCGAGCCGGCCCCGCCTTCGACGACTTCCCGTTCAGCTCGCTCTACCTGCTCGACGACGAGTGGGCAGCCGAGACCGCCAACGAGACGATGCACGGAGTTCTCCACATCGGCGTGGTAGAGGACCCGGAAGGCGGGCGCCGCGGCCAGATGGCCGTCCTCGTCAAGCCGAATGGTGCGCTCGGGAACGCGTACATGGCCGCGATCAGGCCGTTCCGCCACCTGCTCATCTACCCCCGCCTGATCGAGGAGATCGAGCGGTCCTCACCGGCGCCCGGGCGTGTCCGGCAGATCGCCGTCCCGCGCGAGGCTCGAGCCCGCAGCACGCTGTCGCGGATCGACTACGCGGACGCGTTCGTGGTCGACAACCCGGCCGCCGAGGAGCGCACGGCCGAGCAATGGATCCGCGCGATCCTTGGGCAGGCGCCGCTCGCCGTCCGCAGCCAGCTCCTGTCCGGGTGGTCCTCGATCGGGCTGATGCTCGGCCGGGACGGCGTGCTCGGGTGGCAGGTGCGGCGAAGTGACCCCGAGTCCGTCCTGCTGGGGGCCGGCTCACGGATCGGGATGCCTGGCGAGCTGCTGCTCGAGCGCCGCCCGGGAGCGCTGCTGTTCTGCACCTTCGTGGAGCACGACAACGCGCTGGCCCGCACGGTATGGGCCGGAGTCGAGCCCGTACACGTACCGGTCGTGCGCCGCGTACTCGAGCAGGCAGCCGGTCGCTGCTACTGATTAGAGAAACGCGACCGAAGGAGATCCTCGTGGCCGAAAGAGAGATTGCTGATGGCCGGACGCGACTGCTGGGCGACGGAACCGAGATGCCGATGCTCGGCCTCGGCGTCTGGCAGGTGCCGAACGGCCCCGAGTGCGTGGACGCCGTACGGTCGGCGCTCGAGCTCGGCTACCGCCACATCGACACAGCCCAGGCGTATGGGAACGAGGAGAGTGTCGGCCAGGGGCTGCGCGAGAGTGGCGTCCCGCGTGAAGAGGTGTTCATCACCACGAAGTTCTATCCCGCCCGCAAGGACCCGGCCGCAGAGGCCGAGCGGAGCCTCGGCCGTCTCGGCGTCGACCACGTCGACCTCTACATCATCCACTGGCCGCAGGGCGGCCCGACCTGGGCGTGGCCGGGAATGGAGCGGGCGCGCGAACTCGGCTACGCGCGGTCGATCGGCGTCTCGAATTTCTCGGTGGGCGAGCTCGAGCGGGTGATCGAAGCGGCGACGGCGCGACCCGTCATCGACCAGGTCCAGTCAGCCCGTTCGAATTCCGGCGCGGGCTGCTCGAGGCGGCCGACCGAAGCGACGTCGCGCTCGTCGGGTACAGCACGCTCGGAACCGGCCGACACCTCTCCGACCCGGCCGTCACGTCGATCGCGGAGCGCCTCGGGCGCACGCCGGCGCAGGTGCTGCTGCGCTGGTGCGTCCAGCACGAGGTTCCGGTCATCCCAAAATCGACCCACCGCGAGCGGATCGAGGAGAACGGTCAGATCTTCGACTTCGCCCTCACCGACGAGGACATGGCGGCACTCGACGGACTCGATCGGACCGGCGGCACCAGCGCCGCCAGGGAGGGGAAGTGGTGGTGAGCGCGGAGCCGCGGACCGTTTCGGTGAGCTTGTCGCGAGCGCTGAGCTTCACGGCAACCCTCCTGTAAATCCGCGATTTCGAGGTCGCTCGACACGACCCGGTCCGCGTCGGCGCGAAGGCCTCAGGACACGACCCTGTGCTCGACGTCATCGCCCCGCCCGATCAGCACGTCGGCGACCATCGACCCGGGGAACAGGCCGTGCTCGACCACGCCGACCGCCTCGGACAGCTCCGCGGATAGCTCCTCCGGGTCCTCGAACGGCGCTAAGTAGTCGGCGATCACCCCGCGATCCGGGCTCAGCGGCACGTCTCGGAGCCGGACGTGCCCGAGCCGCGCCAGCGTGCCGGCGAGCCCGAACTCGGCCAGCTCGAGCGGGATCGGCGGCGTCAGCCGCTCGACGATCTTGTTCGAGGAAACGATCACGACGAACCGGTACGACGCGGCGGCGACGGCTTTCTCGCGCGTGTGGGCCCCGCCCCCACCCTTCACCACCCAGCCCGAGGGTGCCACCTGGTCGGCGCCGTCGATCGCGATGTCGAGTCGGGATGGTGCGTCGGTGCCCTCGAAGCTGACGATCTCGAGCCCCAGCCGTCTCCCCTCCGCGGCGGTCTCGGGCGAGGTCGCCACGCAGCGGATGTCGAGCTCGCGGTTGGCCAGCGGCGCGAGCAGGTAGGCGACCGTCGACCCCGTTCCGAGCCCGACCATCATGCCGTCCTCGACCAGGCCCGCGGCGGCCTCGGCGGCCACCTGCTTCTCGCGCTCGGCGTCCGGCGCGCCGGCTGTCTCGGGATGCCCCACACGGGTGTCATACCACGGCGACTGGTCGGTGGGGTTTGATAGAGAGGCGCTAGTGGGCTAGCCGGCGCGAAGCGCGACCTCGAGCGCGAACCGCGCCTCGGGGTCGTCGAGCTCGGCGCCGAACAGCTCCCGCAGCCGGCCCATGCGGTAGCGGACCGTCTGGGGGTGAACGCCCAGCTCGGCCGCGACCGCCGCCTGCGCGCCGCGATGTCGCAGCCACGCCCGCAGCGTCGACTCGAGCCGAGCGCGGCTCGCCTCCGTCTCGTCGCGCAGCGGCGCGAGCGATCGATCCCTGAGCGCGACCACGATGTCAGGGGATTCGGCGAGCAGCAGCGCTGGCAGCTGGGCTTCGGCCTCGACGACGACCCCGGCGGCGGCGCCCCGCGCGGCGAGCTCGGCCCAGCGCCACGACAGGGCGGCGTCCGGGACCGCCACCGTGGGCCCGAGGCCGATCGGTGCGCGATACCGCGCCGCGGCGGCCGCGAGCTCCTCGGCGGCCACCGTCGGGTCCGGAACCGCGATCCGGCCCTGGCCCGCGTCGGCGGCGTGAAGTACGTCGCCGCTCAGGCGCCGCGCGACCCGCGCGGCGGCGCGCCCTGGCAGCGCGACCATCGCCACGCGGCCCGGCACCCTCCAGCCGGCCTGCGCCGCGGCGTGCTCGATCGTCGGCGCCGCCAACGGCGGCTGCGCGAGCAGCACCTGCAGCAGCTCCTCGCGACGCCGCTGGAGGCTTCCGGCCTCAGCCGCCTGCGCCTCGGCGTAGCCCTCGACCGACTCCCCCGCGAGCTGATCGATGTAGGCGAAGATCGTCTCGGCGAGCTCGTGCTGGGCCTCGACCGGGACCCCCGCGTCGGCCGCCAGCCGGCTGGCCCGGCGCCACGCGACGCGCGCGCCAACGCGGTAGGCGGCCTGGAGCGCGTCGAGGCTGCGCCCGGCACGGTGCTCGCCGCGGCCGAGCGCGTGGTAGATCCCGGTCGAGTCCACCTCACCGGCT
>DASXDA010000086.1:0-28717 GCA_036490875.1 Solirubrobacteraceae bacterium | reverse complement strand
CGCGAGAGGGAGAAGCACGTGAGCGAAGCAGCATTTACGGACCGGATCGACCCGCATGTCTGGCGGATTGCGACCGTCGTTGTCCTCGGCTCGATCATGTCGATCCTCGACACGACGATCGTCAACGTCGCGCTGGCGACGCTCGGGCACGACCTGCACACGTCGATCTCGCAGATCCAGTGGGTGGTGACGGGCTACATGCTCGCGCTCGCCGCCGTGATCCCGGTCACCGGCTGGGCCGCGCGCCGGTTCGGCGCCGGGAACGTGTACCTGATCTCGCTCGTCCTCTTCACGGCCGGCTCCGCACTGTGCGGCTTCGCGACGTCGACCGACCAGCTGATCGTCTTCCGCATCCTGCAGGGCGTCGGCGGCGGGATGCTGCTGCCGATCGGGCAGATGATGCTCGCGGGTGCAGCCGGACCCAAGCGGATGGGACGCGTGATGAGCGTGGTCGCGATCCCGGCGATGCTCGCGCCGATCTTCGGGCCGACGATCGGCGGGCTCATCCTCGACAACCTGAGCTGGCGCTGGATCTTCTACGTCAACGTCCCGATCGGCGTGATCGCGGTGGTCGCGGCGCTACGCACGCTGCCCACCGTCAAGCCCGCCAAGACGGACCCGCTCGACTTCCGCGGCCTGGTGCTGATGAGCGCGGGGCTCGCGCTGATCACCTACGGCCTCGCCGAGATCGGCACGACCGGCAGCTTCACATCCGTCAAGGTCGTGGGCCCGCTGATCGTAGGGCTCGCGCTGGTGGCGCTGTTCGCGGTGCACGCGCTGCGGATCCCGCGCCCGCTGCTCGACCTGCACCTGTTCAAGCGCCCGACCTTCTCGAGCGCGTCGATCGCGATGTTCTTCCTCGCCGCGGCGCTGTTCGGCGGGATGATCCTGCTGCCGCTGTACTGGCAGGACATCCGCCACCAGAGCGTCGTCGACGCGGGGCTCTTGATGGGCCCGCAGGGACTCGGAGCGGCGATCTCGATGCCGATCGCCGGCAGGCTCACCGACCGCTACGGCGGGGGACCGATCGCGCTTCTCGGCGTCTCGATCGTGGCGGTGCTGACGATCCCGTTCGGCCTCGTCGGAGCTCACACCTCGATCCTCTGGCTGTCGGTCGTGAGCTTCCTGCGCGGAACCGGCATCGGCTTCGGCTTCATGCCGGCGATGACCGCCGCGTTCGCCTCGCTCGAGCGCAAGGAGCTGTCGGACGCGACCCCGCAGCTGAACGTGCTGCAGCGCGTCGGCGGTTCGTTCGGGGTGGCGATACTGGCGGTCGTGCTCCAGCGCGCGCTCGTCGGCGCCCACACGCTCCCGGCCCAGGCGAATGCCTACGGGATCGCGTTCTGGGCCTCGGCGATCCTCGCCGCGGGGGCGATCGTGCCGTGCCTGCTGTTGCTCCGCGCCGAGCGGCGGGCCCGGGTCGCGCACCCGGAGCAGATCCCGCGTGACGAGGAAGCTGCGGCGGAGACCGCGGTCGCGGCATGACGACCACCGCTACCCGTGCGCGCGCGGACGCGCTCACGGCCTTCCGCCGCTCGTGGAAGGGAGCCCTGGCCGCGATGCGGCGGATGCGCAGCCGCGAGACCCACCACCCGGGCGAGCTCAGCTACGCGCAGTACGGCCTGCTGTTCGCGCTGTTCGACTCCGAGCCCCGCTCGACGCGGGAGCTCGCGCTCGCCGCCGACGTCTCCCCTGCCACCGCTACCGAGATGCTCGACTCGCTGGCCGCGTCGGGGCTCGTCGAACGGACCCGGTCAGTCGCGGACAGGCGGATCGTCCTCACCAAGCTGACCGAGCGCGGCAACGGGCTGGTCGAGGAGCGCCGGGCGGAGTTCGAGCCGCGCTGGAGGGCCGCGTTCGGCGATTTCAGCGACGAGGAGCTCGCCACCGCCGCGCGCGTGATGGACGCGTTGCGCGAGCTGTTCGACGGGATCGACGAGTCCGAGCGCTGAACGTCAGCGGAAGCTGACGGTGCCGTCGAGGTGCGGCGTGCCCTTGCCGGCGCCGCGCACGGTGAAAGCGAGACCGTTCGCCCGGCTGGCCTCCCCGAACTGGACCGTCGCCGGAAGCAGGATCGGCTTGCGGAACTGCACCTCGGTCCTGAGGCCGTCGGGCAGCCGCGGATGGAGCGCCGCCAGGCACCGCGCGTTGGTCCACATCCCGTGCGCGATCGCGGTTGGGAAGCCGAATGCCTTCGCGCTCAGCGAGTGCATGTGGATCGGGTTCATGTCGCCCGACACCGACGCGTAGCGGCGGCCGAGGTCGCCGGGTAGCCGCCAGGTCGCGGTCACAGGCAGCTCCTCTCCGGCCTCCGGCGCCGAGCGCGAGCCCGGCGAGCCGCCGTCGCCGCGCTTGAGGATCGTCGAGCCCTCCTCCCATACGAGCTCGCCGCCCGCGCGCGCCTCGGTCCGGATCGTGAACTGCCGGCCGCGCGGATGGGGCTCGAGTGGCGTCGCGCGGACGCTGATCTCGAGCTCCTCCGTGGCCCGGATCGCCCGCCGCTGGACGATCTCGTTGGCGACGTGGACGAGCCCGAGCGCCGGGAACGGGAAGCGGCTGTCGGTCATCAGCTTCAGATGCAGTCCGAACGCGAGGATGTGCGGGTAGGTCGGCGGCAGCTGGTCGCGCAACGGGTATTTGCACACGCGGTTGTATGCCGCGAGCCGGTCGCGGTCGATCCGCACGTCCTCGAGCTTGAGCGTCAGCTCCGGGACGTCGTCGCCCCGTCCACCGCCGCCGACGAACGGCAACTTCGACGCCCCCGGGATCATCGCCGCACCCGCGCGCGCGAACAGCGGCAGCATCCCGGGCGAGCTCGACAGGACCTTCTCCTCGGCGGCCACGATCACGCTCCGAGCAGGCTCTGGCCGCAGACGCGGACGAGCTGCCCGTTGACCCCCGCGGAGCCGGGATTCGCGAACCACGAGATCGTCTCGGCGACGTCGAGCGGGAGCCCGCCCTGGGCGAGGCTGTTCATCCGGCGGCCGACCTCGCGGGTCGCGAACGGCATCGCCGCGGTCATCTGCGTCTCGATGAACCCCGGCGCGACCGCGTTGATCGTCGCGCCGCGCTTCGCCAGCGGCGCCGCGTACGCCTGCACCATCCCGATCACGCCGGCCTTCGAGGTCCCGTAGTTGGTCTGGCCGGCGTTGCCGGCGATCCCGCTGATCGACGACACGCACACCACGCGGCCGTTGTCGCGGACCGCCTCGCGCGCGAACAGCTCGGCGTCGATCCGGTGCGGGGCGATCAGGTTGATCTCGATCACCTGCTGCCACTGCTCCTCGGTCATCCGCGCGATCGTCTTGTCGCGGGTGATCCCGGCGTTGTGGACGACGACGTCGACGCCGCCGTGCTTGTCGAGCAGGTGCGAGACGATCGTCGCGGGCGCGTCCTCGTCGGTGATGTCGAGCTCGAGCTCGGCGCTCTGCCCCGGCACGTCGACGCCGACGACGTGCGCGCCGTCGCGCGCGAGCACGTCGGCGATCGCCCTGCCGATCCCGCGGGCGGCGCCGGTCACGAGCGCCACCTTGCCGTTCAACGGCTCGTCCCAGTCGACGCGGTCGACCTTCGCGACGCCCTTGCCGACCCGCACGACCTGGCCGGAGACGTACGCCGACTTCGGCGACAGGAGGAACCGGAGCGTCGACTCGAGCTGGTTCTCGCCGTCGCGATGCACGTACACGAGCTGCGCCGTGGCGCCGCGGCGGACCTCCTTGCCGAGCGAGCGGGTGAGGCCCTCGAGCGCCCGCTGCGCGACCTGCTCCTGTGGGTCCTCGCACGACTCGGGCGGGGTCCCGAGCACGATCACGCGGCCCGAGCGGCGGATGCGCCGCAGCGTCGGGTTGAAGAACGCCCACGCCTCGTTGAGATCGTCGGCTCCGGCGATCCCGGTCGCGTCGAACACGAGCGCCTTGTAGGTGTCCTCCGAGGAGGCCGTGTCCGGGTTGAACAGCCCGGCCTCGAGCCCGGCGTCCGCGGCGCCCTGCCGGACCTCGTCGCCCGGCGGCGTGTCGAGCGCGGCGTCGATCGCGGCGAGCGTCGTGGCGAGCGGCCCGGCGAGCCGCGATCCGGTCGCCGAGCCGAGCAGCACCGGCCCGGTGACGACCGGCTGCCCCGGCTCGTATCGCTCCAGCGAGAGCGGCGCCGGCAGGCCGACCTGCTTTGAGACGAGCTTCCCGATCGGGGTGTTGACGAGTTGCTGGTACCGGTCTGCCATCACGCGGCCTCCATGATCGCGGTCACGCCGAGCCCGCCCGCGGCGCAGATCGAGATCAGGCCGCGGCCGGATCCGTTCTCGCTCAGCATCTTCGCGAGCCCCGAGACGATCCGCCCGCCGGTCGCGGCGAACGGGTGTCCGGCGGCGAGCGAGCCGCCCTGGGTGTTGAGCTTGTCCCGGTCGATCGAGCCGAGCGGCTGATCGAGTCCGAGCCGCTCCTTGCAGAACACAGGGTCCTCCCACGCGCGCAGCGTGCAGAGCACCTGGGAGGCGAACGCCTCGTGGATCTCGTAGAAGTCGAAGTCCTGGAGGCTCAGGCCGTTGCGGGCGAGCAGCTGGGGCACCGCGTACGCCGGCGCCATCAGCAGCCCCTCGCGCTTGTGGACGTGATCGACGCCGGCGGTCTGGGCGTCGACGATGTACGCCTGCGGCTCGAGTCCGTGCCGGCCGGCCCACTCGTCGCTGGAGAGCAGCACCGCGGAGGCACCGTCCGACAGGGGCGTCGAGTTGCCTGCCGTCATCGTCCCCTCCGAACCGCCGAACACCGGCTTCAGCTTCGCGAGCTTCTCGACGCTCGACTCGGGGCGCAGGTTCTGGTCGCGCTCGAGTCCCAGGAACGGCATCACGATGTCGTCGAGGAAGCCGGTGTCGTAGGCCGCCGCCAGGTTCCGGTGACTCGCGACCGCGAGCTCGTCCTGCTCCTCGCGCCCGATCCCCCACTCCTTGGCCATGATCGCGGCGTGCTCGCCCATCGACAGGCCGGTGCGGGGCTCGGAGTTGCGAGGGATCGCCGGGACGATGTGGCCGGGTCGGAGCTTCGTCAGCGTCTTCAGCCGCGCCGTCGCCGACTTGTTGCGGTTAAGCTCGAGCAAGATCTCGCGGAGATCCTCGTTGATCTCGATCGGGGCGTCGGAGGTCGTGTCGGCGCCGCCGGCGATCGCCGAGCTGATCTGGCCGAGCGAGATCTTGTTCGCGGTCAGGATCGTCGCCTCGAGTCCGGTGCCGCACGCCTGCTGGACGTCGTAGGCCGGCGTCTCGGCCGCGAGCTTGGTGCCGAGCACCGACTCGCGCGTCAAATTGAAGTCGCGGCTGTGCTTGAGCACAGCGCCGGCCGCCACCTCGCCGATCAGCTCGCCGTCGAGGCCGAATTTCGTCACGAGCCCGTCCAGCGCCGCGGTCAGCATGTCCTGGTTGGAGGCCTGGGCGTACGGACCGTTCTGCCTGGCGAACGGAATCCGGAGGCCACCGAGCACGGCGACACGGCCGTTTGAGTTCATCTGCACTGCTCCTGGATCGTTTGCTACAGCGGTGTAGCTTAATCGTCGGTCTTCGCCGAGGTCGCGGTCGTGAACGCACCGCCCGCAGTCCCGCGGCGGACCAGCCGGGGGGCCAGGATCCGCAACGCCGCCGCCAGCCAGTACAGGCGCGGGACGTAGCGCTCGGCTTTTCCGCCGGGACCCGCCTCGACTATTGCCTCAGCTACCCGTTCCGGGCGGGAAACGATCCACCTCGTGGCCGGATTGGCGAGCAGCTCGGTCGCGGGGAACCCCTCGGTCCGGATGAAGCCTGGCAGCACCATCCCTACGTGGACGCCGTGCGGCGCCTCTTCGCCCAGGAGCGCGTCGTTCCAACCGGCGAGCGCGAACTTGCTGACCGAGTAGGCACCCGAGTTAGGGCGCGACACCCGTGCCGCGGTGCTCGCGACGTTGACGATCGCGACGCGCCGCCCGCTCGTGTTGTCGTTCGCGGTCGCGCGGAGCATCGGCAGCAGATCGTGGGCGAGCCTGAGCGGCGCCTCGAGGTTCAGCTTTAGGTGACGCTCGACGTTCGCCCAGCCGGTGTCGGCGAAGCTCCCGCGCCAGGCCGCGCCGGCGTTGTTGACGAGCAGGTGCAGGCGGCCGCCGTGCTGGCGTTCGAGCGCCTCGCGGATCGTCGCGGGGGCGTCGTCCCGCGTCAGGTCGACTGCGATCACGGTGCTCGGCGCCGGGAGCTCGCCTGCGAGCTGGTTCAGGCGGTCCTCGCGGCGTGCGACGAGCACCAGGTGGGTGCCCGGGTCTCTCGCCAGGCGGCGTGCGGTCGCCTCCCCGATCCCGGCGGACGCTCCGGTGATGAGTGCTACGTAGGGCTCGCTCAACCGGCGCGCAAGCCTACCCGGTCCGATTTCGTTCATTGGTCGTGAGCTCGAGCACGCTGGCCCTCATCACCGTCCCGATCGTGACCGGCGTGATCGGCTACACGACCAACTGGACCGGCGTGCTGATGCTGTTCTACCCCGTCCACTTCCGCGGCTGGCGCACCCAATGGCTGCAGTCGCTCGCGCGCGTGTTGCCCTACCGGCTCCGCCAGGTCCCGGGGATCATGGTCGGCGGCATCGGCTGGCAGGGGATCGTGCCCTCACGCGCGGCGAAGATGGGCAGCCTCGCCGTCGACAGCGGGATCGCAAAGCTCGGGACCCCGAAGGAGTTCTTCAGGCAGCTCGAGCCGGAGAAGATCGCCGAGCAGATCGTCGCCTCGACCAGCGACGAGATTCCGCTGATCGTCGACCGGGTGATGCGCCGCGAGCACCCACAGCTATGGGCCGACCTGCCGCCTCAGCTGCGGGCGCTCGGGATCGAGCGAGTGCAGCGGCAGCTGCCGGAGATCGTCGGCTCGCTGACCGAGCAGATCGCCGAGCACATCGACCAGCTGCTCGACGTCAAGCTGATGGTGATCAAGCGGTTCGACCCGGAGCTCGCGAACCGCGTCTTCCTCGAGATGGGGCGGCGCGAGCTGAAGTTCATCCAGAACTTCGGGTTCGTGTTCGGCTTCGTGCTCGGGATTCCGGTCGCGGTCCTGACCCACTTCGTCACGTTCTGGTGGCTGCTGCCGGTGCTCGGGGTCGTCGTCGGCTACGTGACCAACTGGCTCGCGCTGTGGATGATCTACGAGCCGGCCGATCCGCGGCGGTACGGCCCGCTGAAGTGGCAAGGGCTGTTCGTCCGCCGGCAACGCCAGGTCGCCGACGTCTACGCGAGCATCGTCGCCGACCAGATCCTGACCGTCTCCGAGTTTGGGAACGAGCTGCTCCATGGACCGCGCTCCGACCGCACGCGGGCGCTGATCGAGTCGGCGATGCGTCCGGCGATCGATCGCGCCGTCGGCCCGCTGCGCCCTGCGGTCCGCGTCGCGGTCGGCGCTCGCGAGTACGACGCGATCCGCGAGTCGTTCGCGAGCGAGCCCGTCGAGACCGTGATGAACACGCTCTCAGACCCCGAGTTCAGCCGCACCCAGAGCACCACGATGCGTAAGCTGATCGCCGAGCGGATGCGAGAGATGGCACCCGGGGACTTCGCCGACATGCTTCGAACCGCCACCCGTGAGGACGAGTGGCTCCTGTTGCTGCACGGCGCGGTGCTCGGGTTCGCGGGCGGCCTGATCCACCTCGCGATCTTCGGATGAGCGCCGTCGACGACCTCGCGGGGCTTGCGCGGCTCGGGGCGAGGACGTGGCTGCGGACGGCGGCATGGAGCCTCGAGCTGCCGGTCCGCGCGGCGAGGTCAGCCGTCGATGCGCTGGCGACCCCAGGCCGTTACCGCGACGTCATCACGCTTCCCCCTGCCGATGTCGAGGAGGTTCCGGACACGCCCCCCGAACCTGAGTCACTGCGCGATCGCGGCGCCGAGCTGCTGCGCCGCTCGGCCGACGTCGAGCGCGACGACGGCGCGCACCCCGCGTACGCGCGGATCCTCGACGAGCTCCATCCCGACGAGGCCCGGATCCTGCGGCTGCTCGCGCTCGAGGGACCGCAGCCCTCCGTCGACGTGCGCTCGGTGCAGCTGATCGGCTTCGGCTCCCAGGTCATCGCCGAGGGGCTCAACATGATCGGGACGCAGGCCGGCTGCCGCCATCCCGAGCGGGTGCACTCCTATCTCGACAACCTCAACCGCCTCGGCCTGATCTGGTTCTCCAAGCAGCCGATCGACGACCCCACCGCCTACCAGGTGCTCGAGGCCCAGCCCCCGGTGCTCGAGGCGGTCCACGGTGCCTCACGCGCCAAGACGATTCAGCGGAGCATCGGGCTGACGCCGTTCGGGCGGGACTTCTGCGAGGCGTGTTTGCCGCTCGAGGGCGGCGCGAGCGCGCCTGCCTGACGCCTATCCGCGCGGACAGTCGGTCTCGGCCGATGTTTCGCCGCCGGTCCATGCGGCGGCTGCCGCACCGAATGTACGCTTGCCCGCGTCGGGCAGGGGTGCGCGGCGCTGATTACGTGTGCACCCACGGATTGAGTGACACACGGAAACAGAGAGCGCAGATGCCAAACAGATATCTCGCGGCTTGCGCCGTCGCGGCGTTCACCGCCGCAGCGGCGCCGGCGGCAGCGGCGGCCGACCAGACGGTCGGTTCACTCGCGTCCGGAAGGTCGCTTTACTGGAACGGCCCGCAGGTCGCGAGCGCGCGGGTCGACGCTCCGGCGCTGTGCGGGACGCAGGGACCGTGTTACCGGTACGCGATCCGGGTGACCAGCGCCAAGGCGAAGCTGCTGCGGGTCGCGCTGCGCACAGCCGATGACAGCAACGGGTGGGAGGTCACGATCTACGACCCGTCCGGGATCGAGGCCGCCGATGGCTCGACATACACGCTTCATGGCGTCGCCGAGGATTTCGACGTCGAGGACTGGGTCCAGAATCCACAGCCCGGCGTCTGGACGGTCGAGGTCGTCCCCAACAACGTCAAGACGGGCACCTTTGCGATGCGGGCCGCGGTCGACCCGCCGATCGTCTGGCCCGCTTCTGACCCGAACTCCCAGACGGTGCACTCGAGCCGGACGGTCCGCACCTGCACCCGTAGGCGCCGCGGGAAGCGGACGGTCTCGCACTGCACCGCGCGCCGCGTCACCCGCACCCGGTCGGTGCGGCGAACCGGCGTATACGCCATCCCGCCCGACCTGGCAGCCGACGCGCCATGGCATCTGACGTTCGAGCAGCCGACGCCGATGGTCGTCGTCGAGAGCGGGAACTTCCTCGCGCTGGCCGGCTTCCACAACAGCAGCGCCGCCGTCGCCGACCAGCCGGTGTACGACTGCCTCCCCGAGGAGACCGTCCAGCAGGGAGGCCACCACTGCCTGCGCTTCACCAGCGGATTCGCGAACCTCGGCCCCGGACGGTTCGAGGTGTTCGGGAGCTCGAGCACGCCGGTCGCCGTGAACGGCGGCCCGTTGTACCAGGACGTGTATCGCAGCGATGGGAGCCGCTACGTGCGGCCGTCGGGGTCGTTCACCTTCCATCAGATCCACGCCCACTATCACGTGCTCGGAATCGCCAAGTTCGAGCTCTACCCGGTGCTTGGGAATCGCCGGCTCGGTGCGCCCAGCGACGTTCTCAAGGAAGGGTTCTGCCTTGGGGACATCAAGATGTACGACTGGCGGTCGTTCGCCCAGGCCGAGGTCAGCCCCACCTCACCGGACAACTGCGAACCAAGCGCCGAGCCCGACGGGAGCTGGCGGTTCTATGAGGGCATCGACCCGGGCTGGGAGGACTCGTACAAGTGGCAGACCTCCGGGCAGTTCGTGAACTTCGGCAACAGCCCGGACGGCCTCTACCTGCTGCGGGTGACGGTGAACCCGTTCCACTACATCCTTGAGGCCGATTCCGGCCACGAGACCAATGACGTCGCGTACACGTACTTCCGGGTCACCGGCAACGACATCCACGTGCTCGAGCGCGGCCACGGCGCGAGCCCCTGGGATCCGCACAAGCAAGTCGAGAACCCGGTGTTCGGCGACAGCCCGTAGCGGTCAGCCCGTCCCCCGGGCGAGCGACGAGTTCGGCTCGTAGCCGGCGAACCTGACGCTCCGGCCGAACGGGAGCTGGGTG
The DNA here is from genome assembly GCA_036490875.1 of Solirubrobacteraceae bacterium. Taxonomy (GTDB): domain Bacteria; phylum Actinomycetota; class Thermoleophilia; order Solirubrobacterales; family Solirubrobacteraceae; genus Palsa-465. Next base: position 18,646 of record DASXDA010000086.1, on the reverse strand, counting down.
TCGACGATCACGCAGTAGGTCCGGATCGCGTGCGCTCCCGGCACGCAGACCCGGTAGATGCTGCCCGTCTGGATCGTGATCGCGTCGGGCAGGTTGACGTTGCGGCGGAACTCGTCGGGCGCGCGGTCGCCGATGTAGGCCTGCGCGCGGACGACCGCGTCGCGCATCGTCTGCTGCTCGCTGGTGATCGACGAGCGATGCGCGAGCCCGGCACCGAGCAGCGCCGCGGTCACGGCCAGCACGGCCGCCGTTCCTCCGTAGTCGCGCGCGACCGTCGCCGGGAGGTCCGGACGGCGCCGACGCAGGAGCATGCCCAGCGGCCGCGACAGCAGGATCACCGCGATCAGGTTCAGCACCAGCCCCGCGAGCGCCGCGGCGACGAACGACTGCCGCTCGCCGACCGGCGGCAGCAGATGACCGATCACGGCATCGACCGCGATCAGCGCGACGAACGCCGGCCACATCCAGGCGCCGCGGCGCCTCCAGCGAGCGCGCGACAGCCAAACGGTGTCCATCGGCAGAAATCTACGCCGCGGCCGTGCTCGCCCTCCGCTCGCCTCGGCGAAGATTTCCGCGGCGGCGTATCCCAGCACCCGCCCGTCCGGCAGCGTGATCGTGCGCTCGCGGTCCTCCGTACCCGGAGCGACCCTAACCGCTACGCCGGAGCCGGTTCCAGCGCAGCGGCCGCGGGCGCCGGGCTCCTTGCTTCGTCGCGCTCGATCTCGTGCTCGCGGACGAGCCACAGCGCGAGCCCCGCCCCGACCACCGCGACGATCCCGCCGATCAACAGCACCGCGTTGAGCCCAGTGAGGAAGCCGTCGCGGGTCGCGCTGACCGCGAGCTCGTGCGCGCCGTGCGGGAGCGCCCTCGTCGCCGCGGTCAGATGGCCGCCGGTGAGCGCTTCCAGCAGCTGGCGCGGGCGGCCGTGGCCGGCCACCGGGGTGCCCGCGACCAGGCTCGAGATCCTGCTCGATCCGCGGCCGAGGAAGATCGCTCCCCAGGCCGCGACGCCAACCGCGACCCCGACCTGCCGGAACGTGTCGTTGATCCCCGATGCCATTCCGCTGCGCTCCTTCGGGACGACGCTGAGCGCGACGTCGGCGATGACCGGGTTGAGCAGTCCGACGCCGAGCCCGGCGAGGATGAAGCCCGGCAGCAGCGCGGTCCAGCCCGAGCCGGCGTCCAGGTTCGACATCAGGATCAGCCCGACGCCGGTTCCCAGCAGCCCGAGCGACATCAGCACCCGCGCGTGGACCCGGCTGAGCAGGGCTCCCGCGACCGGGGCCGCGATGAAGCTCCCGATGGTGATCGGCAGGTACCGCAGTCCGGCCTGCAGCGGCGAGTAGTGGAGGTAGTCCTGGAGGTACAGCGTCAGGTACAGGAACAGCGCGAACAGCGACACGGACACAGCGAACGCCGCGAGCTGCACGCCGGTGAACGCCCGCCGCTTGAACAGCCCGAGCGGCAGCATCGGCTGGTCCACGCGACGCTCGACGACGACGAACGCCGCCAGCAGCACCGCAGCGCCCGCGAGCAGGCTCACGATCAGCGGGCTGCCCCAGCCTTCGTCGTTGCCACGCAGCAGCGCGAGCACGAACGTGAACAGGCCGCCGCTCAGGGTCGCGAGACCGAGCCAGTCGACGCGGGTCGCGTTCGGGTCACGGGACTCGCGCAGCCTCAGGTAGGTGACCGCGAGCGCCGCGACGCCGATCGGCACGTTCAGGAAGAACACCCAGCGCCACCCGAGCGCGTCGGTGATCGCGCCGCCGGCGAGCGGCCCGAGCGCGACCGAGATCCCGATCGTCGCGCCGTAGACCCCCAGCGCCTGGCCGCGCTGCCGCCCGGGCGGGAACTCTTGCGCCAGCAGCGCGAGCGACACCGCGAACATCGCCGCGCCGCCGATCCCCTGGACCGCGCGCGAGATGTTGAGCAAGGTCGGATCGTGCGCCAGCCCCGCCGCGAGCGACGCGAGCGCGAAGATCGCGAGCCCCGCTCCGAACACGAGCCTCCGTCCGAGCCGGTCGGCGAGCGAGCCGGCGGTCAACACCACCGCGGCCAGTGCCAGCGTGTAGGCGTCGATCACCCACTGGAGGTCGTTGAAGCTCGCGTGCAGGTCGCGGGCGATCGACGGGAGCGCCGTGTTGACCACCGTGATGTCGAGCAGCAGCATGAACGTCGCCACGCAGACCGCTCCCAGCGTCCACCATTTGGTTGTCGGGGATTCGTTGGATCTGACTCGCATTCGCTTTCCCTCCGATTGCCCGCTTATACTTGTCAGGGAAACTGATATGGTTACCTGACGATTCGGAGACCTTATCAGGTGCCCTTACAAAATGTCCAGTGATCTTGAACACCTGACCGAGCTGCCGATGATTCGGCTGCTGGGCGTCGCGTTCGATCAGTTCTCCGAGGAGCTCTACCGGCGGCTCGCGACGACCCCCTATTCGGACATCCGGCCCGGTCACGGGTGCGTGTTCGGGGGGATCGACCCGGAGAGCGGATCGCGGCTGACCGAGCTTGCCGAGCGCGCGATGATGACCAAGCAGACCGTCGGCGAGGTCGTGAGCGACCTCGAGCAGCGTGGCTATGTGGAGCGTGTGCCCGACCCGGAGGACGGTCGCGCGAAGATCATCCGGCTGACGCCGAGGGGCCGCGAGGCGTACGTCGCCGGACGCCGCCTGATCGACGAGCTCGAGCGCGACTGGGCCGAGCGCTTCGGGGCGGATCGGGTGGCGGCGCTGCGCGAAGTGCTCGAGGCGGTTGACGCCGAGCGGTTCGGCGCGGTTCCGGCGTAAAACGCGGCGCGTTCTACCGGCGGCGAAGGCTCAGCGTCAGGGTCGTGCGTCAAACGGCGGCTTCGAAGGAGAGTTGCGCCTCTTGGGTCCAGGCGGTCGGTCCTGGCCCGCCCGCCTCGAGGAGTAAGCTCGGCGATCCTGAAAGGGACGTGCCCGGCGATCCCGGAGCGTGCCGTCAACCGCCGGACGGAGATCCCGCGCCGGCAAGGACGAAGGGAAACTGAGGATGGCGACCAACATCGCTGTGCCGAGCGCGGACGGGGCTTCCGCCGGCAGCGTCCAGCTTCTCCTCGAGGACCGCGTCTGGCTGCTCCGCGCGATGCTGCTGATGCGTGGCCTGGAGGAGCGCGCGATGACGCTCTACCGGCAGGGAAAGGTCCCCGGGTCGTTCTACGACGGCTACGGCCAGGAGGCCGTGTCCGCCGGAGCCGCGTTCGCGATGGGCCCGGAGGACCGGCTGTGCGTGCTGCACCGCGACCTTGCTGCCCACCTGATCCGCGGCGTCTCGCCGGCGCGGATCCTGGGCCAGTACCTGGGACGCGACACCGGCATCACCCACGGCCGCGACGGCAACGTCCACTTCGGCGATCGTCACCTCGGGTGCGTGGGGATGGTCTCGATGCTGCCCGACATGATGCTCGTCGCGACGGGGATGGCGATGGTGTTCAAGCTGCGCGGCGAGGCCCGCTGCGCGATGACCTGGTTCGGCGACGGCTCGACCTCCCGCGGCGACTTCCACGAGGCGATGAACTGGGCCGGCGTCCAGAAGCTGCCGGTCGTGTTCGTGCTCGAGAACAACCAGTACGCGTACTCGACGCCGCTCGACAAACAGTTCGCGGTCGATCCGGTCGAGCGAGCCGCCGCCTACGGGTTCGTCGGCGTCACCGTCGACGGCAACGACGTCGAGGCGGTGTTCGAGGCCGCGCGGATCGCGCGGGAGCGGGCGCTGACCGGCGGCGGGCCGACGCTGATCGAGGCGGTGACGATGCGGATGCACGGCCACGCGGCCCACGACGACATGAAGTACGTGCCCAAGGAGCAGGTCGAGGAGTGGCGCAAGCGCGACCCGGTCGACCGCCAGGAAGCGCTGCTGCACTCGCTCGGGGTCGACGTGGACGACGTCCGCGCCTCCGTTCAGGCGGAGATCGACGCCGCCACCCAGGAGGCGCTGGCGGCGCCGATGCCCGACCCCGCTCTCGCCACCGACGGCGTGTTCTGCGAGGGCGAGGCCGAGCCGCTAGGCGACGGCGTGCCCCGGTGGAGCGGGTTCAAGCCATGACCGAGCTGACCTACTTGCAAGCGATTTCGAGCGCGCTGCGCGACGAGCTGCGCTCCGACGACCGGGTGCTCGTGATGGGCGAGGACATCGGCGTGTTCGGCGGGGCGTTCAAGGTGACCGACGGGTTCGTCGAGGAGTTCGGCACCGACCGGGTGATGGACACGCCGCTCGCGGAGTCAGCGATCGTCGGCTGCGCGGTCGGCGCCGCCGTCGTCGGGATGCGCCCGGTATGCGAGATGCAGTTCGCCGACTTCATCTCGTGCGGGTTCGACCAGCTGGTCAACGTCGCCGGGAAGATGCACTACCGACAGGGCCTGGCGGTCCCGATCACGGTCCGGCTGCCGTCGGGCGGAGGCTTCTCCGGCGGGCCGTTTCACTCCCAGAACCCTGAGGCGTGGTTCATGCACACGCCCGGGATCAAGGTCGTCGCACCATCGACGGCCGAGGACGCCAAGGGCCTGTTGCACGCCGCGATCCACGACCCCAATCCCGTGTGCTTCATGGAGCACAAGCACCTCTACCGGCGGATTCGCGGGGAGGTGCCGGAGGGGGTCTACGAGACGCCGTTCGAGGCGCGGGTGGCGCGGCCGGGATCGGACCTCGTCGTGATCGCGTACGGCGCCATGGTCCACACGGCGCTCGAGGCGACCGAGGAGCTCGACGGGGCCTCGGTCGAGGTGCTCGATCTGCGATCGCTCGTACCGCTGGACGAAGCGGCGATCCTCGACTCGGTCGAGCGCTGCTCGAAGGTCGTGATCGTCGACGAGGCCAATTCGACCTGCGCGGCCGGAGCCCAGGTCGCGGCCGTGATCGCGGAGAAGGGATTCGAGTCGCTCGACGGTCCGGTCGTCCGGGTCGCGACGCCCGACGTGCCGATTCCGTTCTCGCCGCCGCTCGAGCAGGCGGTGCTTCCGTCGGTCGACCGAGTGAGGGAGGCGTGCCGTGAGCTCCTCGCCTACTGAGACCCTCGTCGACGTCACGATGCCGCAGATGGGCGTGTCGGTCGCCGAGGGCACGGTGATCGAATGGCGCGTCGGCGTCGGTGACTCGATCGAGGCCGACCAGACGATCTGCGAAATCTCGACCGACAAGATCGACAGCGAGGTCCCGGCCCCGGTCAGCGGCGTCGTCACCGAGATCCTCGTCGACGTCGAGGAGACGGTGCCGGTCGGCGAGGTGCTCGCGCGGATCGCGGTGGAGGGAGGCGGGGGCGACCCCGCGCCCGCCTCCGTCGCGACACCGACGCCCCAACCACAACACGCGAGGACGAACGGCGCCGCGGCGGCCCCCGCGACGAACGGGCGCCACTACTCCCCCGTCGTCCGCCGCATCGCCGCCGAGCACGACGTCGACCTGACTCGGGTCGAAGGGACCGGCCGCGGCGGACGCGTGCGCAAGCAGGACGTGCTCGCGTTCCTCGAGGCCGGTCCGGTCCTCGAGGCCCGTCCGGTCGCCGAGGCCGGTCCGGTCGCCGAGGCGGCCGGAGCCGATGCGCCGCTCCACATCGAGAGCCCGTACCGGCCCGAGCCGACGCCGGCGTCCCCCACCCTGTCGCGGATGCGGCGCCAGATCGGCGAGCACATGAAGCGCTCGCTGGAGACGGCGGCGACGTGCACGACCTGGATCGAGGTCGACATGTCGCGGGTCGAGCGGGCGCGGGCGAAGCTCGGCGTGACCGCGCTCGCGTTCGTCGCGAGGGCGACGATCGAGGCGCTGCGGGAACACCCGGCGCTGAACGCGTGGCTCGAGGGCGAGCGGTACACGGCCCACTCGTCGGTGAATCTCGGGATCGCGGTCTCGCTCAGCGACGACGGGCTGATCGTGCCCGTCGTCCACGACGCGCACGAGCTCTCGGCCGAGGGTCTGGCGGCGCGGATCAAGGACCTGGCCCGGCGGGCGCGCTCGAGGGAGCTGACGCCCGACGAGGTCCGGGGCGGGACGTTCACGATCACCAACCCCGGCCAGTACGGCTCGATCATGGCGACGCCGATCATCAACCAGCCGCAGGTGGCGATCCTCGACTTCGAGGCAGTGGTGAAGCGACCGGTGGTCGTGACCGACGCCGGCGGCAATGACTCGATCGCGATCCGCCCGATCACGATCCTCGGCCTGAGCTGGGATCACCGGGCACTCGACGGCGTGCTCGCGGCGCAGTTCCTGGCGACCGTGAAGAGCCGCCTGGAGGGTCCTGCCGCAGGCTAGGATCGACGACGTGGAGCGAAGCCGCCCCGACCTGTGGGTCTGTCAGCTGGGGACGCTCGAGTACCGCGAAGCGCTCGAGCTGCAGGAGCGTGTTCGCGCGGCCCGCCAGCGTGACGAGGTGCCGGACGTGCTGCTGATGCTCGAGCACTGGCCCGTTTACACGCGCGGGAGACGGTCGGGGCCCGGTGAGCTGCCGATGGGCGACGACTGGTACCGGATGCAGGGCATCGAGATCGTCGACACCGACCGGGGCGGCAAGGTCACCTACCACGGTCCCGGCCAGCTCGTCGGCTATCCGATCGTCCGCATCGACGACGTCGTCGACTACGTCCGCACGCTCGAGCGCGCGCTGGTAACCGCGCTCGGGGACGAGGGAATCGAGGCGCGCGCCCGACCCGAGGATGGCCCCGACTACACGGGCGTGTGGGTGCAGGAACGGAAGATCGCGTCGATCGGGGTGCACGTCGCGCGCGGGGTGACGACGCACGGGTTCGCGGTCAACGTCGAGAACGACCTGCAGCCATTCCAGTGGGTCGTGCCGTGCGGGCTCGAGGACGTGCGGATGACCTCGCTGATCAAGGAGACAGGTCGTCTGGCCGGCCAGATGCGGTGCTTCCGGCGGCGGACTGCGTACGCGGTCGCCGAGGCGCTCGGCCGGCGGCAGCGGCTCGTGAGCCGCCCGCGCCTGGAAGCGGCTGCCGGACTCGCGGCCGCGGTCAGATGATTGCCCGCGCAAAGGCTGGCGATACGAGAGAATCGATGGCGATGATGCGAGGCAGATTGAGCGTTAGCTTGATCGCGGTCGCGACGGCCGCGATCGTCGGCCTGCTCGAGGCCGCTCCCGCGCTGGCCCTCGGCGGCGGCGGTTCCGCCGGCTTCGGGGGCGGAGGCGGGGGCGGAGGCTTCGGCGGCGGTGGCTTCAGCGGCGGTGGCGGTGGCGGGTACTACGGCGGAGGTAGCGGCGGCCACATCAGCGGCGGCGTGTTCGCGGTGATCGTGATTGCCGTGATCGTGATCGTGATCGCCGCGTGGCTGTACGCGCGGATGCTGGTCCTGGCGCGGCGCCACCACATCCACGAGCGCGAGAAGCGGGTGCACATGGCCGCCGCGGTGGCCGCCGAGGACGACGCGGCGTTCGACAGCGACACCGTCAAGGCCCAGGCAGCCCAGCTGTTCCTCGACATCCAATCCTCCTGGGACGCCCGCGACCGCCAGCGGCTCCAGCAGCTGGTGGGGCCGGAGCTGTGGGCGGAGTGGAAGCGGCGCCTCGACGACTTCGACCGCAAGGGCTGGCACAACCGGGTGAAGCCGCTCGGGGCGCCGCAGATCGAGTACGTGGGACTCCACAACGCCGCCGACGACGAAGACGACCGGGTCGTGGTGATCGTCGAGGCGAAGGTACGCGACTACGTAGAGACCTCCCACGGCGAGCGAATCATGCACCACGGCACCTCCTCGGACATCATGGAGGCCAACGAGTACTGGACGCTCGGCAAGCGCCCGGTCCCGGGCGCAGACGGCGAGTACAAGTGGATCCTGATCTCGATCCAGCAGGCCACGGAGGGCGACCACGAGCTCACCGAGGAGCTGATCGCGACCCCGGACGCGGATGAGATCGCGATGCGCGACGAGGCGCTCGTCGAGGGCGCGGCCGCGGAGGCCGTGCCGGAGGGCGTCAAGATCGCCGAGCTCGCGGACCTCGACTTCCAGGGCGACGCCCGCGCGGCCGCGAACGACCTGAGCCTCGCGGACGGCCGCTTCGCGCCGGACATCCTCGAGGTCGCGGCGCGGCGCGCGGTCGGCGCGTGGGCGCAGGCGATCGACGGGGATCGCGGCGACCTCGAGTCGATCGCGGACGGCGGCGTGATCAGCGAGCTGCTCCACCCCGGCGACCCGAGCGGCAATACCCGGCTCGTCGTGCGGGGGCCGCGCGTCAGGGAGATCCGCATCACCAAGCTCGATGCCCAGTCCGAGCCGCCGTCGATGCAGCTGGAGGTCCAGCTCGAGGGGCGCCGCTACATCGAGGATCGCGATACGACCGCGATCGTCGCCGGGAGCCAGTCGAACGTCGTCCACTTCACCGAGCACTGGACGATGGGGCTGACCGACGACAAGGACCAGCCGTGGCGGATCATCTCCGTGGAGGCGCCGGCGCGCGCGTAGATACGCGGTGGGCCAACTCTGTACCGGAGTAGCCTCTAATTCGTGACGGAACGGACGCATCAGACGCGGTCGCGGGCGAACCCCGGCGGGATCGCCGACGTACTGGAAATCCTCGGCCCGGAGGTCCAGCCGCACCGTGGCCGCAAGCCGCCCTGGTTCAAGGTCCCGGCCCCCGGGGGACCGGGCTACCGCGACATAAAGCAGCTGATCGACGAGGAGAACCTGCACACGGTGTGCCAGGAGGCGGCGTGCCCGAACATCGGCGAGTGCTGGCAGCGGGGCACGGCCACGTTCATGATCCTCGGCGACACGTGCACGCGGCGGTGCGGCTTCTGCAACGTCAAGACGGGCAAGCCGACATGGAACGATCCGCTCGAGCCCGCCAGGGTCGCCAGATCCGTCGCGAAGATGGGCCTCAAGCACGCGGTCATCACGAGCGTCGACCGTGACGATCTCCCGGACTACGGTGCATCGGCGTTCGTGGGCGTGATTCGGCAGATCCGCCGGCAGTCGCCGAACACGAAGGTCGAGGTGCTCACGCCCGACTTCCGCGGCGAGGAGATGCCGCTCGCGAAGGTGATCACCGAAAAACCCGACGTCTTCAACCACAACGTCGAGGTCGTCCCCCGGCTCTACCCGGTCGCGCGCAGAGGCTCGACGTTCGAGCGCTCCTGCCGGGTACTCGAGAACGCCAAGCACCTCGGAGGCGACGACGTGGTCACCAAGTCGGGCCTGATGGTCGGGCTCGGCGAGAGCTTCGACGAGATGGTCGACACGCTCGGACGGCTGAGGGAGCATCACGTCCAGGTGCTGACCGTCGGCCAGTACCTGCGCCCGACCGAGAACCACCTGCCGATCGTCCGCTACTGGCACCCCGACGAGTTCACCCAGCTCGAACGGGCCGCCTACGAGCTCGGGTTCGAGCACGTGGCCGCCGGGCCGCTCGTCCGAAGCTCCTACCACGCCGACGAGCAGGTGCCCGAACCGCGCCCGGAGGCCGCCACGGCATGATCCACGCCCACCTCGCCGCAGCGGGTTCAGGCGGAGCCGGTTTCGGTGGCGGCGGCGGTGGCGAGGGTGGTGGACGGGGCGCCGGCCTCTTCTTCCTGATCGAGATCCTGATCCGGATCGCGATCTTCGGTCACGGATTCGGCGTGGTGATCGTGATCCTGATCGTGGTCGCGATCGTGCTCCTACGGCTTCACCCCCACGTCCGCGCGTTCCACGCGGCCCGCCGGGACGCCGGACGAAGCGACCGCCACAAGACGTCCCAGCGCCGGCGCCGGGTCGAGCTCGCGGCCGCCGAGGCCTCCGAGGAGGATCCCGCGTTCGCGCCCGAGGCGGTGATCGAGCGGGCCGCGAACCTGTTCACGAGCATCCAGCACGCGTGGAGCACAGGGGACCGCACCGCCCTGAAGCGGATCACGACCCCCGACCTCTACGCCGAGTGGTGGCGCCGGCTCGACGACCTCGACCGACGGGGCTGGCGCAACCGGGTCGAGCCGACCGAGCCTCCGACGATCACCTACGTCGGCCTCACCCACCGTGGCGACCGCGCCACCGACCGGGTGACGGTACGGATCGACGCCCGCGTCCGCGACTACGTCGTCGACGGCACCGGCCGGCACATCAAGCGCACCGGGAGCCCAACCGAGACGATCAGGCTGCGCGAGTTCTGGACGCTCGCGCGAAACGCACATGGCGACTGGATCCTCGCTTCTCTCGAGCGGGGCGGCGAGGGACGGCACGCGCTCGACGACCGGATCGTCGCGACCCCGTGGTCCGACGAGCAGGCTCTGAAAGACGAAGCGCTGGTCGAACGCGCGGTCGCCGACAGGACGCCCGACGGTACGAAGATCGCCGAGCTCGCCGACCTCGAGTTCGAGGGCGGCGCACGCGCGGCGGCGCTCGACCTCAGCGTGGCCGACGGCCGGTTCGCGCCGGACGTGCTCGAGGTCGCGGCCCGGCGGGCGGTCGCCGCATGGGCCGAGGCGGTCGACGGCTCCAACACGCGCCTGCACGCGATCGCGAGCCCGGAGGCGACCAAGCAGCTGCTGTACCCCGGCGGGGCGCACAACCGCCTTGTGGTCCGCGGCCCACGGATAGACCAGATCCGGATCACGAACCTCGACGCCGCCGCGGAGTCGCCGACGATGTCGGTCGAGCTCGACGTCGAAGGCCGGCGCTACATCGAGAACCGGGACACGACCGAGCTGCTCGCGGGCAACCGCTCGAGGCCGACGACCTTCACCGAGCATTGGACCTTCGCGCTCGACGGCGACGCGTCGGAGCCGTGGCGGATCGTCACGGTCGGTGCCCCCGCCCGCGCGTAACCCCGCTCGGGTAGCGCCGCCGCCCCCCGCTGCGACTTAATCTCCGCGGGCGCGTGATTCCGATCAAGGACAACATCCCGACGGACCGGTTCGCGTTCGTCACGCTGGGCCTGATCGTCGCGAACTTCGTCGCGTACCTCCTGGCGGTCAGCCAGGCCGGCTCGGTGATCGCAGGGCCCGACTTCCACGAGCTTGTCAGGTATGGCGCGATCCCCTACGCGCTCACACACCCGGACTCGCACTGCGTCGCGCAGCACGCGACCCAGATCGTGTGTGGCGCGCACGTCCAAGGCGCGGTCCCCACCTGGGAGACCGTGTTCACGAGCATGTTCATCCATGCTTCGATCCTCCAGCTCCTCGGCAACATGGTCTTCCTGTGGATCTTCGGCTCAACGCTCGAGGACACAATCGGGCCGATCAAGTACCTCGGCTTCTACATCCTCGGCGGGCTGGCCACGCTCGGCCTCCAGGTCGCGATGGCTCCGAACTCGATGGCTCCGACCGTCGGAGCCGCCGGACCGATCGCTGCCGTGCTCGGTGGCTACATCCTGTTGTACCCGCGAGCGCGCGTGTTCTCGCTCTCGATCATCCCGTTCTTCGTGACGGTGATCGCGGTGCCCGTGTTGGTGATGCTCGCGATTTGGTTCGTGATGCAGGCGATCTTCGTGGTCGCCGACCTGACGACCCCGAGTGGCGCGAACGGCGCCGTCGCCTACCTCGCGCAGGTTCTCGCCTTCGCGTTTGGGCTGGTGGTCGTCAAGGGACTCGCGACGAGGCGCAAGTCCGTACCGCCGCCCCACCCGGTGTACTAGCTCGGTGCGCTTCCTCGTGTTTGCGGTCGCGGTCGTGTTCATCATCGGGATGGCGGTGCTGACCGCGCTCGACTTCGAGCGCAACGGCGTCACCGGCCTCGGGATCGTGGGCCTGATCGTCGTGATCATCGTCGGGGTCGGGATCATCGGCGCGCTCACCGAGCCGCCGAGGAAGAAGAAATGATCGAGCGGCGCGGAGTCCTCGAGGGCGGACGAACTCGTCGCAAGCGGCGGCGGCGCGTGGCTCCGGTGGTGGGGGCCGTGCTCATAACGATCGTCGTCGTGGGCGGCGTCCTGTGGTTGATGACCACGAACGCGTCGGGGCCGTCGATGGCGCCCCACGCCTCCGCGGCAGACGCGGTCCAGGCCGTCCACAAGCCCCACGCACCGCCGCCGCCGGCTTACGGCGCCCGCCCGGCCCCTGCCGAGGAGCGGGTCAACGTACGCGTGAAGGGACAGCTGACCGCCGGTCTGCTGTTCGACGTCCGCACCGGCACCGTCCTCTGGCAGCGATCCGCGGAGAAGGAGCTCGCGATCGCGAGCCTCACGAAGATGATGACCGCGCTGCTGGTCGCGACCGACTCGAAGCCGGGCGACCACGTGCTGATCACGCCGGCCGCAACCCACTTCAGCGGCTCGGGGGTTGGGCTGCTGCCACGGGGGAAGCGGGTGCCGCTGCTGCCGTTGCTATACGGGCTGCTGCTGCCGTCGGGCAACGACGCCGCGATCGCGCTTGCGCAGCACGTCGCTGGTACGCAGGCGCGGTTCATCGGAATGATGAACGCGAAGGCGCACGAGCTCGGCCTGCGCTGCACCCACTTCAACAGCGCCTCCGGGATCGTCGACCAGGACAACCACTCGTGCGCCGCGGAGCTGGCGCTGATCGCCCATCTGGTGCTGAGGAACCCCCTGCTCGCGCGGATCGTTGCGTCGCACAGCGCGATCCTGCCGTTCCCGATCAAGGGCGGGAAGCTCTACCTGTACAACAACAACCCGCTGCTTCGGATCAACTATCCGGGCGCCGACGGGGTGAAGACCGGGTTCACCGATGCCTCCGGGCCGTGCCTGGTCGCCACGGCCCGCCGCGGGCATGCGTGGCTCGGCGTCGTGCTGCTGCACTCCGCCGACGCGAGCGACCAGGCGCAGACGCTCCTGAACGCGGGCTTCGCGAAGCTCCGCCAGAAACCGCGGACGTAGCCGCGGGCCCGCCCGCCGGCCAGTCGCACGAATTCGCAATCGGCGACCCGGGTGTGCAAAGCTGCGGCGCCATGGCCAACGCGATCGGAAAGAGCGTCCGCCGTATAGAGGACCCCCGGTTCATCACCGGGCAAGGCCGGTACGTCGACGACATCAAGATCCCGGGGGCGCTGCATGCCACGTTCGTGCGCTCGCCGTGGGCCCACGCCCGGATCAACTCGATCGACACCTCGGGTGCCAAGGCCCACCCGGACGTGCGGGTCTTCACCGCGCAGGACATCGAGCTCGGCAAGGAGCCGCCGCCCCCGTTCCTCGGAATCGACGACCGCTGGCATCGACTGTTCCTAGCGGTCGACAAGGTCCGATTCGCGGGGGAGATCGTCGCGGTCGTGCTCGCGCCGACTCGCGAGCTGAGCGTCGACGCGGCCGAGCTGGTCGAGGTCGACTACGACCCACTGCCGGTCGTGACCGACCCGCTCGAGGCGCTCAAGGACGAGGTGCTGCTATTCGAGGAGGTCGGGACGAACATCTGCGCGGAGCGCGAGGCCGCGCTCTCCGACGAGGAGCTGTTCGCCGGTTGCGACGTGGTCGCGTCGGGGACGATCACGAGCCAGCGGATCGCCGCGTGCCCGATCGAGCCGCGCGCTGGGGCCGCGCGAGTCGAGGACGACGATCGCCTGACGGCGTGGCTCTCGACCCAGACGCCGCACCAGGACCGCGATGCGCTCTCGGCGATTCTCGGCACCGACCCGGCCCAGGTTCGGGTGATCGCCCCCGATGTTGGCGGCGGCTTCGGCGGCAAGGGGCTTTGCGGCGAGTACGTGCTTGTGGCCTACCTGGCTCGCGCGCTCGGGACGCCCGTTCGCTGGACCGAGACCCGCACCGAGAACCTGATGGCCCTGCCGCACGGGCGGGCACAGCGGATCGACTTCAAGATCGGCGGCAGCCGCGACGGGAAGGTCGAGGCGCTGCGGCTCAGCCTCACCCAGGAGGCGGGGGCGTATCCGAGCATCGGCTCGTTTCTCCCAAACCTCACGGCGCTGATGGGTTCGGGCACCTACCGGATCCCGAAGATCGACGCCGACCTCCGATCCGTGGTCACCAACACGACCACGACTGCCGCGGTGCGGGGCGCCGGGCGGCCCGAGGCCACCCAGGGTGTCGAGCGCGCGATCGACGCGTTCGCCGCCGAGCTCGAGCTGGACCCGGCGGAGGTGCGGCGGCGGAATTTCGTCGAGCTCGATGCGTTCCCGTACCAGACGGCGTCAGGCGCGGTCTACGACATCGGCGACTACGGTGGCGCGCTCGATCGGGTCCTCGCGGCCGCGGGGTACGAGCAGCTGCGAGCCGAGCAGGCGAGCCGTCGCGAGAACGGCGACGGCACCCGGCTGCTCGGGATCGGAGTCAGCTCGTACGTGGAGATCACGAACGGGATCGGCGAGCAGGAGTTCGGCGCGGTCGAGATCACGCCGGACGGCCAGGCGATCGTCAAGACCGGCTCGTTCTCGCAGGGCCAAGGACACGAGACGACGTTCGCCCAGATCGCGGCGGAGCGGCTCGGCCTACCGGTCGAGGCGGTGACGGTCCTGAAGGGCGACACCGACACGATCGCGCGCGGGACCGGCACGTACGGGTCGAAGTCGACGCAGATCGGCGGCGTCGCGGCGGCGCTGGCCGCCGGGGACGTGGTCGAGCGGGGCAAGCGGCTCGCCGCCGAGGAGCTCGAGGCAAGCCCCGACGACATGGTGCTCGACTTCGAGCAGGGTCGGTTCCACGTGGCGGGGTCCCCAGAGCCGGGACTCAACTGGCAGCAGCTCGCCGAGCGGCTCGCCGACAAGGGCCAACTCGACGAATTGCGCTCGGAGGCCGACTTCATGGCGCCGCAGCCGACGTTCCCGTTCGGCGCCCATGTCGCGGTGGTCGAGGTCGACACCGACACGGGCTCGGTCTCGCTCGAGCGGTTCGTCGCGGTCGACGACGCCGGCACGATCATCAACCCGCTCGTGTTCGAGGGCCAGGTCCACGGCGGCGTCGCCGCCGGCATCGCGCAGGCGCTGTTCGAGGAGATCGCCTACGACGAGGACGGCAACCCGCTGAACGCGAACCTCGTCAGCTACTCGATCCCGGGGGCGACCGAGCTGCCGTCGTTCGAGCTCGCCGAGATGCAGACGCCGACGCCGGTCAACCCGCTCGGCGCCAAGGGGATCGGCGAAGCCGGGACGATCGGCGCCACCCCTGCCGTGCACGCGGCGGTGCTCGACGCACTGAAGCCGCTCGGCGTCCGCCAGATCGAGATGCCGCTCGGCTCAGAGCGCGTGTGGCAGGCGATCCAGCAGGCCGCTAGCGGGAGTCGCTAGCCGCATTCGCGGCCATGGCGAGCTCGCGCTCGCCCGAGTTGATGTACGTCTCGCCGGCCCACGGGCCGGGCTTGCGGCGTGGCTTGCCGCCGGGGAACGCAAGCCGGAGGATCGTCCGTTGGACGGTCCCCCACTGCTTGCCGAACGGGCCCGTGTTGTACGGGAGCCCGTAGCGCTTGCAGATCTCCCGCACGCGCGGCGCTATTTCCTGATACCGGCTCGAGGGCATGTCCGGGTACAGGTGATGCTCGACCTGGTAGCCGAGGTTCCCGCTGATCACGTGGAACGTCGGGCCGCCCTCGATGTTGGCGGCGCCGATCAGCTGGCGGACGTAGCGGCCGCCGGGCTGCTCGTCGCGGACCTCATCCTGAGTGAAGACATACGTCTGGTCGGGAAAGTGGCCGCAGAAGATGATCGCGTTCGACCACACGTTGCGGACGACGTTGGCCCACAGGTTGGCCTTGGCGGTCGCGAAATAGGTCTGCTTGAACTCGCCGAGCGCGTCGAACCGGCGGCGCCTGCGCCACCGCGGCCGCCTGCGCTCGGCGAGCGCATGCACTCCGGCCCGCACTCCCGTCGCGACCGCCGCGCTCAGCAGCGGCCAGGCGACGTAGTCCTTCTGGATCTGCAGCCGCCCCTTATCCGCGATGCCCTTGAGCTCCTTACGGACCTGCTTCGCCGACTTCTCGCCCGCTCTGATCGCGGTGAAGTCGAGGTCGTGGACGGCGACGCCCCATTCGAACACAAGCATCAAGAGCACGTTGTAGAACGGCTGCAGCAGGTAGACGGGGTGCCACTTCTGGGCCGGGTCGATCCGCATGATCTCGTAGCCGAGGTCGCGGTCCTGGTCGAGGATGTTGGTGTACGTGTGGTGCACGTAGTTGTGGGAGTGCTTCCATGCCTCCTTGGTCGAGGCGGTGTCCCAGTCCCACACCTGCGAGTTGATCACGGGATCGTTCATCCAGTCCCACTGTCCGTGCATCACGTTGTGGCCGATCTCCATGTTCTCGAGGATCTTGGCCATCGACAGCGTCGACATCCCCAGCCACCACATCGGCCCGACGCGGCTCGCGAACAGCTCCGCCCGACCGATCAGCGCCAGCCGCCGCTGCAGCGCGATTATCCCGCGGATGTAGAGCGCGTCGCGGTCGCCGAGGTCGGCCTTGACCTCGTCGTGCAGCGCGTCGAACTCCTTGCCGATCTCCTCGAGCTGCTCATCCGAGAGCCTCGAGAGTGGGTTCGCGACTCCGTTCTCGTCATGGGTCCGGTAACCGGTGGCCATCGACTACTCCTAAACCTCGATTTCGATTGGTCCCTCGGGGGCGTTGATGCAGGTCTGCACGGACTGCCCTTCCTGTCCGCCTACCCGCCCGTTTCGCAGATCGCGCACGCGCCCCGAGCGGAGCGTGCCGACGCACGTGTGGCAGATGCCCTCGCGGCAGCCGAACGGCAGCTCGAGCCCCGCCTCCTCGCCGCATACGAGGATCGGCTTCGTCCCGTCGGACTCGATCGTGCACTCGCGTGAGACGAAGCTGATCGTCCCGCCCTCGCCGGTCCCCGCGACCCCGAGCTTCGGCTGGAAGCGTTCCATGCGCAGCCGCCCGCCGGCCCCCTCGCGCTCCCAGTGGTCGGTCAGCGCGTCGAGCATGTCGCCGGGCCCCGAGGCGAACGTCTCGCGCTCGCGCCAGTCCGGGCACAGCTCGTCGAGGTGGGCAGCCGCGAACCGGCCCATCGTCGCGGTGTGCTGCTCGTGCAGCCTGAAGCCCGGGAAGCAGCGGTCGATGTGCCGGAGCTCGCCGCCGAAGATCACCTGGTCGGGCGTGCGGGCGGAGTGGATCAGCACCGCGTCGCCGAGCCGGTCGGCTCGGCAGAGGCTCCGTAGCATGCTCATGATCGGCGTGATCCCGCTGCCCGCGCTGATGAACAGCAGCTTGCCGGGCACCGGATCCGGGAGCGTGAAGTCGCCCTCGACGCCGCCGAGCGAAACGATCGCTCCGGGTCGCCCGTGGCGGACGAGGTACGGCGAGACGACGCCGCTTTCGACCAGCTTCGGCGTGATCGAGATGCATCCGTCGGGGCGGTCGGGCTCGGACGTCAGCGAGTACGCGCGCCAGTGGCGGACGCCGCGGATGTCGACGCCGATCCGGCAGTACTGGCCGGCGCGGTGGCCCGCCCAGCGGTAGCCGGGCTTGATCAGGACGGTCGCGGCGTCGCGCGTCACGTGATCGATCCGCTCGATCCGCCCGCGCAGCTCGCGGGTCGACCACAGCGGGTTGATCAGCTCGAGATAGTCGTCCGGGAGCAGCGGCGTGCTGAACGCCCGAACCGCCCGGAGCGCCGCTCGCTGCAGTGTGGGAACCTTGGGTTTCGCGCCGGTTTCTGCCATTCCCTCGGTGTTTGATTACCCCGGTGAACGCAGAGCGTAACATCAAATGATGTGACATCGTTTGATGTCATCCTGCGCAGCGAGCGAGGGGGGTCGGAGGAAGCCGCTCAGCGGTCGAGCTCGAGCACGAGCTTGCCCGTGTTCCGCCCCGCGAACAGGCGCGCGAGCATCTCCGGGAACGACCCGACGTCGCCCCTGACGGTGTCCTCGATGCTCTTCAGCCGGCCCTCGCCCAGCCACTTCGACATCTCCGCCGCAGCTTCGGGATACCGGTCGGCGTAGTCGAACACGAGGAACCCGGCCATCGTCGCGCGCGCGACGAGCAGCATCATGTAGTTGCTCGGCCCGGGCGCCGGGCCCGTGTTGTTGTACTGCGAGATCGCGCCGCAGATCACCACCCTGGCGCTCCGCCCGAGGCGCGCGAGCCCGAGGTCGAGGATCTTCCCGCCGACGTTGTCGAAGAAGACGTCGACGCCGTCGGGCGTGTGCTTGCGCAGGTCGGATCGGAAGTCGTCGGACTTGTAGTCGAGCGCGACGTCGAAGCCGAGCTCCTCGACCAGCATCCCGCACTTCTCGGGCCCGCCGGCGATCCCGACCGCGCGAGCGTCCTTGATCTTCGCCAGCTGGCCGACTACCGATCCGACCGCGCCGGCCGCGCCCGACACGAGCACCGTGTCGCCGGGCTGGACCCGGCCGACGTCGAGCAGACCGAAGTACGCGGTCATGCCGGTCAGCCCGAGTACGCCCAGGTGGGTCGCCTCCGACGCGCCGCCGAGCACGACCTTGTCGACGCCCACGCCGTCCGAGACGGCGTGCTCGGTGACTCCAAAGATCCCGCGCACGAGCTCCCCCTCCGCGAAACCGTCGTGACGGGAAGCGGTCACGCGCCCGACGGCGCCCGCGCGCATCACCTCGCCGATCCCGACCGGCGGGACGTAGGAGCGCACGTCGTTCATCCAGCCGCGCATCGCGGGGTCGATCGAGAGGTGCGTCAGCTCGACGACGAACTCGTTCTCACTCGGCTCCGGGACCTCGACCTCGACGACCTCGAAATCCGAGGCCTTGACTTCGCCGACCGGACGGGCGGCCAGTAGGACCTGGCGGCTGCTGGGCACCGGAGCG
>DASXDA010000085.1:0-19144 GCA_036490875.1 Solirubrobacteraceae bacterium | reverse complement strand
CCCTTGCCCTGCCGGCCGCGGTATTTGAGCGTGTGCGAGCCGGCGCCCGCGTTGTTGACCCTGAACGACGCGACGCGGACGTACCGCGTGCAGTGCCTGGCGTGCGCGTTGCGCTTATTGACCGCGGCGCAGCTACGGCCGTTGACGCGGCCGACGAGCCGGCGCTCGACGTAGATCAGCACGGCTGCCTTCTTGTCGATCGCGTAGCGGAACGTGGCGCCCGGGGTCGTCTGGCGCTTGCCCCTGACGGTGATCGTCATCCGGCCCGGCGACACGCTCAGCGACTTGACGACCGGCGCGAGCAGCTTCGTCGGCTTCTTGCCGCCGCCCGAGCCGGGCTTGCCGGTGCCGCCACCGCCTCCGGTGCCACCGTTCGGTGCCGCGACCGCGATCACCGGCAGGCTGAACGCGGGGGCGCTGTCGCCGACGGCGTTGTGGGCGACGACCACACACGAGATCGCCTGCGCGAGATCGCTCCCGGTCGACACGTACGAGGCCCCGGTCGCGCCGCTGACGATCGCGCCGGCTCGCTGCCACGCGTACGTGTAGCTCGTCGGGTTGTTGGACCACGTTCCGCTCAAGCATGTGAGGGGCTGGCCGATCGCCGGGTTGCCCGAGATCGCGGGCGGGCTCGTCGAGACCGGGACCGGCAACCCCGGCGGGGTGATCGGAATGATCGGCAGGCTGATCGCGGGCGCGCCGAGCCCGAGCGCGTTCGCCGCGTCCACCGTGCACGTGACCAGGTGGCCGACGTCTCCGGCCGCCAGCGTGTACGTCGAGCCGGTCGCGCCGGCGATGTCGGTGCCGTCGAGCTGCCAGGTGTAGGCGTACGTCGTCGGGCTCCCGGTCCACGAGCCCGGCGAGCAGCTCGCCGTCTGGCCGGCCTGCGTGGCGCCTGAGATCAGCGGCAGCACGGTGTCGGCCGGGGCGCCGAGCGGCGGGAGCGGGACGGGGATCGCCGACGCGCTGAGGGCCGGCAGGCTGACGCCGAGGCCGAGGTCCGCCGAGGCGGCGGACGGAAGCGCGAGCACCGCGAACGCGATCGCGGCGAGCGCGGCGAGCCGGCAACGACGGAGCTTCCCTGACAGGGTCTGGAGAACCACGAGTCCGGTATCGGCAGCCGAGCGCGTCGCTGCAGACCCAATCGCGTCGACTCGACGAGTGTCGTACTGAGCGCCCCGCGAGCGCTGGACGCGTGTTCGAGTTCGGCTCAAACGTGGGCGCGGGCCAGCAGCAGTCGCCGCAGCAACGGCGGCCCGGCGGCCGTCCGCACGGACACCGCCTCGAAGCCGAATTCGTCAAGGACCTCGTGCAGCGAGCGCCGCGTGTACAGATGTAGGTGATCGCCGAGCGGCTCCGAGAACCGCTCGACGCCTACCAGCGCGACCCGGATGCGGCCGTGGGACGGGGTCGTCAACAGCAGCCGGCCACCCCGCCTCAGCGCGCGCCTGACCTCCGATAGCCACCGCGCGGTGTCCGCGACGTGCTCGATCACCTCGCTCGAGAACACCACGTCGAATTCCCCCTCGTCGAGCGGCAGCGGTCCGTCGATCGGCGCGAGCCGGAAGTCGAGCTCGGGATGGCGCGAGCGCGCTCGTGCGATCGCCGCCTCCGCGACCTCCACGCCGACGGCCCGCGCCCCCGCCCGCACGATCTCCTTCGTGAAGTCGCCCGCGCCGCTGCCGAGGTCGAGCACGCGCTCGCCCGGCTCGATCGCGTCGAGCAGGAAGCGCCGGCGGCGCTGCCAGTCCGGCGGCGCGAGCTCGGCGGGGAGCCGGGTCCACAGATCTTCGTAGTAATCCTTCATCTGGGGGATATCTGGGTGGAATCGTCCGACATCGCCGACCTCGTCGCTTAGAGTGGCGCAAGCCACGGAGGACGAACCCCTCAACACATGACGAGCCCAAGGATCGCGGCGATCATGGCGGTCGACCATCCCGGCGGGGCCGAGACGACACTTCTGCGTCTCCTGAATCGGCTCTCGGCCAGAGGGTGGAGCGTGACGCTCACCACCCCCGGCGCGGGACCACTGCGGGACACCGCACGCGACGCCGGCTACGAGTGGCGGCCGCTGCCGCTGGGCGGGCTCGGGCGCGGCTCGGGCCGCCGCGCGCTCGCGTCGTGGCCTCGGGCGCGACGCCTGGCGCGCGACCACGACGTCGTGTACCTGAACAGCGGTGTCTGCGGCCGCGTGCTGCCCGCGCTCCCGCCACGGGCCCGCCGGGTGCTCCACGTCCACGACATGGTTACCCGCGTCCCGGGATTCTGGCGGCGCGCCGACCTCGTGCTGGCCGACTCGCAGGCGGTCGCGCGCCGCCTCCACGGACTCCACGTGGAGGTCGTGTTCGCGCCGGTTGAACCCGACCCGCCGCAGGCGACGGTGCCGTGGCAGGCGGGAGACGGCCCGGTGGTCGGGTTCGTGGGCAGGATCGAGCCGCGCAAGGGCCCGCTCGACCTCGTCCGCGCGGCCGGGGCGATCCGGCGCGGCGCCCCCGGCGCGCAGCTCGTGGTCGTCGGAGACGATCCGTTCGGCGCCGACCCGTCGTACACCGCCGCGGTGGTTGGCTCGCCGGAGGTCGAGCATCACCCGTGGACCGACAACGCGCCCGGCCTGATGCGCCACCTCGACGTGCTCGTGCTCCCCTCCTACGAGGAGCCGTTCGGGACCGTGCTGGCCGAGGCGATGGCGGTCGGCACGCCGGTTGTCGCCACGCGCGTGGACGGGCTGCCCGAGGTCGTGCGCGACGGCGTCACCGGCAGGCTGGTCGAGCCCGGCGATCCCGACGGCCTCGCCGCGGGCGTGCTCGACGTGCTCGGCCGCCGCGAGCAGATGGGCCGCGCCGCACGGGTGCACGCCCAGCGGTTCCGCGCAGACGACTACGCACTCCGGGTCGAGCGCCTACTCACCGGATGAGGGTCGCGTTCGACAGCCGGCCGGCGAGGGACGTGCACGGGATCGGGCGCTACACCCGCTGCCTGCTGTACGCGCTGCGCGACACGGCGCGGGGCGAGCTCGACGAGTCCCACGACCCCCGCGGCTATGACCTGTTTCACTCACCCTGGATCGACGGGGCGCTGCTGCGCCCGCCCGTGCCGGAGGTGGTGACGCTCCACGACCTGATCCCGCTCAAGCGACGGGGCGAGTACCTCCGCACCGGCTTGCGGTTCCGCCTGCGCTACCTCGCGGTCCAGCGGGCAACGCGAGTGATCGTGCCGACCGCCTCGGTCGCCGAGGACGTGGTCGAGAAGCTCGAGATCCCCCGCGAGCGCGTGGCGGTGATCAAGGAGGCGCCCGCGCTGGCCTTCGGGCCGCGGTCGGACTCCGAGGTCGACGCCGCCCGCGAGCGATATGGGCTGCCGGACAGCTACCTGCTGTGGGTCGGCGGTCTGCGCTTCCCCGATCCACGCAAGCGCGTGTCGGAGCTCGCGCGGGCGAGCCGGACGATGCCGCTCGTGCTGGTCGGGCCGACCAGCCGGTGGGCGCACGAGCTGCCGGCGGTCACCGTCACCGGCGAGGTGACCGACGACGAGCTCGCAGCGATCTACACCGGGGCGCACGCGCTCGTGTTTCCGAGCGACGAGGAGGGCTTTGGGCTGCCCCCGATCGAGGCGCTCGCGTGTGGCACGCCGGTCGTCGCCTGCGACGTCCCGGCGGTGCGCGAGGTGCTCGACGGGCGCGCCGTGCTGGCCGACGTCGACGACATCGACGGGCTGCTGGCTGCGGCGGAGTCGGCCCGTCGCCCCGCGCCCGCACCGCCGCCGTGGACCTGGCGCGACGCGGCCGAGGCGACGTGGGAGGTCTACGAGGACGCCCTCCGGAACCCCTACACGCGGGCCCGCAAGCCGAAGGGCGGCAGGTCGATCCGCCGCCGCGCCTGAACCCATCGGCGTCGCCGGCACGCTCCGGGCAGCAGCCTCGCAGCGTCCCGGTAGCCCGCCAGCAGGTGGCGCTCACGCAGCACCGCGTGGCCGAGCGCGAGCGCCTCGTAGGCGAGGATCAGCGGCGCGTCCCTGACCAGTCCCGCGCGCGTCTCGTTCTTGACCAGCATCAGGTAGCGGTTGCGGAACTGCATCCGCCGAGCCTGCTCGCTCATCTGCCCGCGGGTGGACGGGCTGTACGTGCGGATGTGCTCCGCCACCGCGCGCGGCTCGTACAGGCACCGCCAGCCGAGCAGCCGCGCCCGCCACGCGAGATCGGCGTCCGAGGCCCACAGCTCCATGTCCTCGTCGAGCACTTCGCGGCCGCCGAGCGCGCAGTCCTCGAGCATCTCGCGGCGGTACACGGCCGCGGCGCCGTCGCACCCGAACGCCTCTCCGGGGGCCGAGTAGCTCGCGGCGGGCCGCCCGTGGCCGACGAGTCCGTTCTTGCGGTGGCGATCGACGTACATCCCCGCCGTGTCGATCTGCCCGAGCTCCCGCCCCGGCGCCTGGACCCGGATGAGCTTCGGCGCGACCGCCCCGACACCCGGCTGCTCGAGCCGCGCCACCGCCGCCGCCAGGAACCCGGGCCGGACGAAGCAGTCGGCGTTCAGCAGCACGACCGCGTCGCCGCCGGTCCGCGCGATCGCCTCGTTGACCGCGGCGGCGTACGTGCGGCGCGGCTCGACCCACAGGTACGCGGCGCCGTGGGTCTCGGCGAGCTCCGCGGTCGCGTCGGTCGAGCCGTTGTCGACGACCACGACATCCGGGCGGGGCTCCTGAGCGAGCGCCGCCGGCAGCGAGTGCGCCAGCAGCGGCGCCTCGTCGACGCTGAGCAAGAGCACCGTGGTCCTCACAGGAGCTCCCGGTAGACGCCGACGGTCTCGCGGGCCGTGCGCTCCCATGAGAACTGGGCGACGTGTTCGAGGCCGCGCGCACGCATCTGCTCGCGCCGGGGCGGATCGCTAAGGAGCTCCCCGAGGGCGTCGCTGAGCGCGTCCGGCGCTTTCGGGTCGAAGTACTCGGCGGCATCGCCCCCCGTCTCCGGCAGCGCCCCCGCGCGCGCGGCGAGCACCGGGGTGCCGCGCGCCATCGCCTCGAGCACGACGAGACCGAACCCCTCGTAGAGGCTGGGGTGGACGAGCAAATCGGCGCCGCTGATCAGCGCGTCGAGCGCCGCGTCGCTCACGTAACCGGGGAGCTCGACCGGCGCGTCGCCCGCGAGCGCTCGCAGCCGTGGGCCCTCGCCGGCGTCGGCGCCCGCGAGCACGAGCCGGTACCGGATCGCCCGCGTCCTGTGGAGCTCCGCGAACGCGGTCACGAGCGCCGCCACGTTCTTCTTACGGCGCAGGTCGCCGACGGCGAGCACGTACGGGCGCTCGACCGCGGGCTCGGCGTCCCCTAGCGGCAACGCCGGCGCCTCGGGGATCACACGCACCTTCGAGTGGTCGATCCCGTAGCGCTCGCGGAGGTCCCGGCGGGTGAACTCCGATGGGCAGATCACGACCTCGGCCGAGCGCGCGGCGAGCGGCGCGAACAGGCGGTACTTGATCCCCGTCCGCCACGAGAAGTCCTCCGGCCACGCGTCGAACGCGAGGTCGTGGATCGTGACGACGCCGGGGCACGGCCGCGCGACCGGCAGAAAGCAGTTGGTGACGTGGACGAGGGCAGCGGTACGGCGTCGCAGCAGAATCGGCAGCTTCAGCTGTTCGAACGCGATCTCCGGACCGGCGCCCCCGCCTCGGATCACATCGAGCTCGAGCCCGTCCGCGACGCCCGGGCGCCAGAGCGCATCGATCAGACAGCGGCCGTAGCGGCCCCACCCGCGGGGCTCGGGCGCGAACGCGTCGCGCCCGTCGATCGCCACCAGCGGCGTCATCGGCGGGCGCGGCGGCGGCCGGCGCGCTCGCCGAGCAGCCGTGCGGCTCGCCGGTGGCTGAGCCGCGCGCGCAGCGGCGAGCGGTAGAAGCGCCGGTCCGACCACCACTCGGACAACAGGCCCCGTTCTGGAGCGGCGGTCCCGTCGGCGAACGTCGCGAGTCCCTCGGCCTCCCGGCGGGCGCGGCGGTAGATCGCGGGCAGCGAGTCGTGCGTGTGGTCGTGGTCGACGACCAGCGCCGGGTCGACCACGCACCGCCGGCCGCGCTCGAGCCAGTGTCGCGACCACTCGAGGTCCTCGCATCCCGGCAGGTCCTCCCGAAACGGCCGCTCGCGCCACAGCTCCGCGCGGAACGCGCCGGCGCCGTTCGAGTAACCCCAGCCGGGATGGGCGCGCGCGAGCACGATGTCCTGCACGACCCGCTCGCGCAGCGGTGCCCCGTCCGGCCCGTAGGGCTCGCCCGACGCGCACGCCACGCGCGGGTCGGCGAACGGCTCGGAGAGCCGGTCCAACCACGTCTCATCGCGCGCGAACGCATCCGCCGACAGCGCCACGAGCAACTCGCCGCGGGCACCGGCCGCCCCAACGTTGAGCGCCCGTCCGAATGAGAACTCCCTAGGCGCGATCGTCACCACCCGCGCTCCCATGCCGCGGGCGATCGCCGCCGTGTGGTCCCGCGAGCCGCTGTCGACGACGATCACTTCGACCGCTCGCGGGCCGGTCCGCTGCCGGCCGAGCAGCTCGAGACAGCGGCCGATCGAGGCCTCCTCGTCGCGGGCACGGACGATCACGCTGAGCTCATGTTGGTCTCCAACCATGCTCGCGGGGAAGCTTCGCACGGGCTGGAGCGCGGCCGTACGATGCCGATCAAGTGACTGTGCACGCACTTCGCGCGGCGGTCGAGGAGCGGGAGACTGGGATCAGCGACGGGGACCGGCCGGCGTCGGTGCTGTTCGACATTCCGATCGAGCTCGCGCAACCGGCCGACGTGCTCCAGACGATCACCGGGTGGGCGACCGAGGAACGGACCCGCCGGGTGATGTACGTGAACGCCCACGTCGTCAACCAGGCGCGGTCGATTCCAGCGCTGGCGGAGGCGCTAAGGCGCGCCGACCTCGTCTACTGCGACGGATACGGCGTCCGGCTCGCGGCGCGTGTGCTCGGCCGGCCGGTGCCGTACCGGATGACAGGCGCGGACTGGATCTGGGCGCTCACTCGGCTGTGTGAGCACGACGGCCACGGCCTGTACCTCGTCGGCTCCGAGCCGCCGCTGGCGCAGATCGCGGCCGAGCGCCTGCGCCGGCGCTGTCCGCAGCTGCGCGTGTGCGGCGCCCACCACGGGTTCTTCGATCTCGACTCGCCTCACAACGAGCGGGTGATCGAGCACATCAACGAGCTGCGGCCGCGGATCGTGCTGGTCGGGATGGGCACGCCGAAGCAGGAGCTGTGGGTCGACCGCTACGGCGGCCGGCTCGACGACTGCGTAGTCTGGACCGTCGGCTCGCTGTTCGACTTCGTCTCAGGTCGTACGCCGCGCGCGCCCCGATGGCTCGCGGACAATGGTCTCGAATGGATCTTCAGACTCGCGATCGAGCCTCATCGGATGTGGCGGCGGTATCTGCTCGGGAACCCGGTGTTCCTGAGGAGGGTGCTGACCGAGTCCAGGCGCCCGGCCGCCTGAGGCGGCTGTTGTCGCTCGCCGACCCCCGCACCGAGCGGGGGGCGGCGCTGTGGATCCTGATCGCGCTCGCGGCGGCCACCTTCTACTTCGACCGCCGACCGCGCCACGGCCTGTTCGACGCGGTTCCGGGGACGCTCCGGGCGATCGTCGCGACGGTCGTGCTGTTCGGCATCGGCGGCTTCGGGCTGACGCGGCTGCTGCTCCCTTCGCCGCTGCGCCGCCACGAGCTGCTCTGGGTCCTGCCGACCGGCGGCTGCGCCGTTGGGGTCGCGATGACCGTGCTCGGGTTCGCGTCGATCCCTTATCCCGCGTCGCTCGCGATCGTGATCGTGGCCGGGATCGCGCTCGGCTGGTTCGCGGTCCGCCGCCGCGGGTGGCCGAAGTTCGAACCCGCCGAGCTCGGCTGGCCGGCGTTCGTCGCGTTCGTCGTGCTCGCCGTCGCGCTGATCCCGGTGATCGCGGTCCAGCACTACGTCGCGCCGGTCGGCACCGGCTCGGACGCGCACGTCGCCGCCGGCGCGGCGAACTTCCTCCAGCACGCGTACCCGACGAGCGTCGACACCTCGGTCCCGA
This sequence comes from Solirubrobacteraceae bacterium, assembly GCA_036490875.1. Taxonomy (GTDB): domain Bacteria; phylum Actinomycetota; class Thermoleophilia; order Solirubrobacterales; family Solirubrobacteraceae; genus Palsa-465. The sequence goes on along the minus strand of DASXDA010000085.1, from coordinate 11,093 downwards.
TCAACCAGATGCCGTCGACGTGGCAGTCGAAGTTCCCGATCTACTACGCGTTCGCCGGCGTCTCGACCGTCTCCGGCCTGGCGACGTGGCAGGTGCTGCCGGTGCTCGCGGCGATGCTGCTCGCGCTCGCCGCCGTCGGCCTGTTCCTGTTCGCGCGCGACGTGCTCGGGGTTCCGCGCGGCGTGGCGCTGGTGGCGATGGGTGTCGCCGGACTCGATCGGCTGACCCTGTTCACGGGGCTCAATCCGTACTTCAACCAGACGTGGGGCTGGGTGACGCTCCCGTTCACGCTGGTGCTCGGGTTCTGCGCAGTCCAGCCGGGGCTGTCGCAGCCCGCGCGGCGAGGCACGATCGCCCTGCTCGCACTGTTCGGGCTCGTGCTCGTGCTCGCGTACCCGCTGGCGGCGCCGATCCCGGCCGTGCCGATCGTCGTGTTCGCGGTGCTCGAGCGGCGTCGGCGGATCCACGCCGGCGAGCGGGTGCTGCGCCTGCGTTCGCTCCATCGCGGCGCGCGCAGCCTGATCTGGATCGTCCCGGCGGCGGCGCTGCTCGCGATTCCGGTCGCCGGCGCGGTCGACAAGGGAGTCGGCGCCTTCAACGTGCTGCTGCCGGGCCACAGCCTCGCCGGATGGGGCGGCGACCTCGGGCGCTACCTCCCGTTCAACTACGCGCTGTCGCTGCCGAGCTCCCTCTGGTACCTGCCGCTCGTGCTCGCGATCCTGGCGCTGGCGGCGTACGGGCTGGCGTCGCAGCACCCGTCGCTGAAGTGGGGCCTCGGCGGCCTGCTCGCGCTCGGCGTGCTGCTCGCGATCTACTTCCGCCACCGCGAGTTCGGCTGGTATTTCGAGTTCAAGCTGCTCGCCTTCATCGGCCCGCTGCTGATGCTGATGGCGGTGGTCGGCGCCTGGCGGCTTGGGCGTTACGGAGCGGTCGCGTTGGGCGGGCTGGCCTTGGTCGCGGCGAGCGGCGCGCTGGAGACGATCTACAACCTCGGCTACCAGCTGCCGCCGGCGACGGTCCAGCTCAGCTCCTGGGCGCGATCGCTGCCGAGCGGGGCGTCGGTTCGGTTGGACATCCCGCCGGGCGACCAGCTGTGGGTCGCCTACTTCCTCGACGCGCGACCGCTGTGCTCACGGCTGCCGCTGCTGGGCACCGACTACCCGCACGTGCCGGTGTCGCGCAAGGCCGACTACATCGTCACGCTGCGCGGGGTGCCGCGGCCGGTTGACGCGGTCGGGTCGTATCTGCGGCTGAACGACGGCTACGTGCTGTGGCGCGAGAACGCAGCGGTCCCCGAACCAGACCAGTGCTCGGTGCGGCGTCTGGACCGGATCTACAGCGGGGCCGGTTACAGCCGGTTTTAGCGCCGAAACCCGCGATGAATGGTGATTCACCGTCACTCCTGGATGGTCAAACGCCAAAGTTCGGGGGCGGTGGGCGCCTGGCGCGACTGCGACCGGCGGTCAGTCGCCGCGATCGAGCGGCGGCAGCCCGAGCGCGTGGCCCGACTCGCGGCCGCGCTCGATCGGCTCCGGGCCCTCGAGGTTGACGACGCGGTAGTCCTGCGCCGCAAGCGCGGCCGCGACCTCGCGGTGGGTCCCGTGCAGCTCGCACACGATCGCGGGGCGGTGCCGCTCGATCGTCGCCCGCATCCCCTCGAGCACCACGAGCTCGGCGCCCTCGACGTCGATCTTGACGAGCGTCGGCGGCGGCAGCTCGCCGGACTCGACCAGGCCGTCGATCGCGACCGTCTCGACCTCGAGCACCCGCTCGGTGTCCGGGTGCTCGCCGAACTCCTCGAGCCGCGACCAGCTCTGGTCGTCGACGATCTGCAGCCGCGCGGTCCCCGCACGCGACGACACCGCACGCGGGATCACGGCGACGTTGTCAATCCGGTTCAGCTCCGCGTTGCTTCGAATCGCCTCGACGTTCTCCGGCGCCGGCTCGAACGCGAACACCCGTCCCTCCGGCCCGACCAGCCGCGCCGCGATCAGCGAGAAGAAGCCGAGGTTCGCGCCGATGTCGTAGACGACATCGCCGGGCCCGAGGCGACGGACGAGCGCCTCCTGAACCTCGACCTCGAGGTTCCCCGAGGCGAGCGCGCCCGCGTGGGCGTGCGAGATCGGGATGTAGCGCATGTCGAGGATCAGCCCCTGCCCCCGGCCCGTCGGAACCCTGAGGATCCCGCGCTCGAGCCGGCCGAACGCGAACCGCAGCGCCCTCGCTCGCAGCCCGGTGCCGTAGCGGGCTTCGGCGCGTAGCTCGCGTAGCCGCGGATGGCTGAGCTCGTGGGTCAGCCGCCGCACGATCAGCGTGCGGTTCAGCCCGTGGCGGCTGAGCGCGTACTTGAGCGATCGCGCCGGCCCGCTCACGCGGCGAGCTCCGTGATCGCGGCGCGCAGCTGCTCGGCGGCGCGCCCCGCGTCGTAGTGCTCGAGCCGCCGCGCGCCCCGCGCGCGCAGCTCCGCTCGAAGCTCGCCGTCCTCGACGACGAGGCGGACCGCCTCCGCGGCGGTCGCCGCGTCGTCGCCGGCACCGAGCACGATCCCCGCGTCGCCGACCACCTCGGTGATCGCGCCGGCACCGCGCGCGAGAACCGGCACGCCCGAGTGGAACGCCTCGAGCAGTGGGATGCAGAACCCCTCGTGCTCGGACAGGCACAGGAACACGTCGGCCCAGGCGTAGTGCGATGCGAGCCGCGCCCCGGAGATCTCGGTCTCGAACCGGACCGCGCCCGGCGCAAGCCGGTCGGCGAGCTCGCGCAGCCACGCGCCGAACTCCTCAGTCGCCGGCGAGCCGACCAACGTCAGCTGCGCCCCGGGAGCGGTCCGCCGGTACCGCGCGAACGCGGCGATCACCAGGTCCTGGCGCTTGTGCGGTGCGAGCCGGCCGACGAACAGGACGGCCGGCGGCCCGTCCTGCGCGACGGCGTCCCGTGGGATCGGCGCCGGCTCGAACAGCACCGGGATCGCCTGCGCGGGTCGCCCGCTCAGCGCCTCGAGCTCGCGCGCGTTGAACTCCGACACCCCGGCGGCCGCGCCCGCCCGCATCCCGAGCTGCGCGAGCTGCTCGCGGCCCAGCTCGCAGACGCCGGCCGTGACCGGGTCCGTCGCCCAGAAGTACCTCGACGGGGTGATGTTGTGGGACAGCAGGAGCATCCGCTCGGTCGACGCCGCCACGCGGTCGAGGCCGGCGGCGTACCCGGAGTAGTGGACCAGAACAACCTCATCAGCGGCCGGCGCGAGCTCCCCCAGGTCCTTGAGCTCCGCCGAGCGGAACCTGGGCGCGAGGCGCGCCGCGTAGTCCGCGCCGCTCCACCCCCAGCCGTCGAACTTCCGGCGCCACGCGAACGCCTGGTTCGTGACGGCGTCGACCGGGCCGGCCGCGCACAGGACCTGCGAGACCCTCATCGGGACGGGTGGTCTTGCTCCGCCGCCCGGCGCTCGAGCTCGTCGACCCGCTGCTCGAGCCGCATCACGTGCGCCGCGACGAGCGCGTTGAATCGGCTCTGCTGAGCGTTCACCTCGTTCAGGTACTGGCGCAGCATCCGCACGAGCGCCCGCTTGACGAGCGTGATCGGCTTGCCCATCCTGCGGGTCGAGTAGACCCGCGCCTCGTCGGGGGCGAGGATCGCCCACTGCATCAGCTGCCCGCTCGACAGCGTCGGGTCCTCGAGCGTCCACGAAACGCCGTCGTCGTCCTGCTCGGTCCCGGCCGCCGCGCGGCGCGCCGCCGCGAGCGCCTCCTCGGGTTCCTTCACGGCTCGAGCTCCCGCTTCGCGGGCATCGACCGCCACTCGCCGCCGAGCGCGACGATCCCCTCATCCCCGGGCTCGCGCGCAACCGAGAAGCGGATCGTGCGCTCGATCAGCGCCGCCTCGGACCGGTGGCCGGCGCCGAGCGCGAGGTCGTAGTCGCCGCCGAGCAGGTTCAGCGACGGGATCTCGAACGCGAGCTGGGCGGTCCCGTCGGGGTCGAGCTCGAACGGATGCGTGGTCCGGTACACCAGGGTGCCGTCCTGCGCGCGCAGCTCGAGCGCCAGGATCGGGGCCTCGGTCTGCCGCCTGGCCCGCACGGCGACGATTGCCTGCAGCGGAGCCCGGCTGGGGAACACCGAGCCCGGTCGGCCCGCGCCATCGCGGAGCTCGACATCGGATACCTGGAGCGCGTGACCGGTCCCGGGCCGCAGTGACTCGCCGCCGCCCTGCTCGGTGCCCATCAGCCGGTGGTAGTGGAGCAGCGCCTCCGCGGTCGGGCCGTCGAACTCGACGCGGCCGCCGTCGAGCACGATCACGCGGTCGCACACCCGCTCGATCGAGCCGGCGTCGTGCGACACGAGCACGAGCGTCGCGCCCGCGGCGATCTGCTCGGAGATCCGTCGCAGGCACTTTCGCTGGAACGCCTCGTCGCCGACCGCGAGCACCTCGTCGATCAGCAGCACGTCGGCCTCGAGGTACGCGGCAATCGAGAACCCGAGCCGGAGCATCATCCCCGCCGAGTAGGTCTTGACCGGCACGTCGATGAAGTGGCCGAGCTCGGAGAAGGCGACGATCTGCTCGACCTTCGGCTCGAGCTCGGCCTTCGTCAGGCCGTAGAGCGCGCCCTGGAGGTAGATGTTCTCGCGCCCGGAGAAGTCGCGGCTGAAGCCGGCGCCGAGCTCCAACAGCGCGATCGTCCGCCCGCCGCAGCCGCTCGCGCCGGCCTGCAGGGGGATGATCCCGGCGAGCACCCGCAGCGTCGAGGTCTTTCCGGCGCCGTTGCGCCCGACGATCCCGACGGTCTCGCCCGGATCGATCCGGAGTGTCACGCCCTGGAGCGCGGGCACCGGCTCGGGCCCGCTGACTCGCCTTCCGAGCAGCAGCCCCTTGAGCGTGCGGGCGTTGTCGGCGCTGACGTTGAACCAGCGGGTCGCGTCGCGGAGCACGACCTCACCGGGCGAGAGTGCGAGCTCGGTCACAAGACCACCGCCAGCTCGGGCTCCATCCGGCGGAAGATCAGCGCGCCCACCCCGAGCGTGACCGCAGCGACGCAGACGATGTAGACGAGCACGCCCCACGACGGCGCGGCGCCGGCGTAGAGGATCGAGCGCGTCGCCTCGACGAACGGGGCGATCGGGTTGACCCACGCGAGCAGCGTCTCGACCCACGCATGCTGCTGCGCGAACGGCAGCGTGCTCGGCTGGTAGAAGATCGGCGTCAGGAAGAACCACGGCAGCAGCGCCGCCGCGACGATCGGGGCGACGTCGCGGAAGTAGGCGTGCAGCACGCTGACGATCAGCGCGCACCCGAGCGCGAAGCAGTACAGGAGCGCGACGACCACCGGGAGCAACGCCAGCGCTGGCGCGACGCTGTCGCGCAGCGCGAGCGCGACCGGCAGCAGCAGCGCGAGGATCCCGAGGAACGTGATCAGCTGCACGGTCACCGACGAGGCCGGGATCGCCTGCCTCGGGAAGCGCGCCTTGCGGACCAGCGGCCCCTGGTCGATCAGCGACTCCGAGGAGGCGAGCAGCGACTGCTGGAAGAACGTCCATACGACGATCCCGATCATCAGGAACACCGGGTAGTCGGGGAACGACTGGACCTTCAACACGTGGCCGAACATCAGCGTGTAGGCGCCGAGCAGCACCAGCGGGTTGACCAGATACCAGAGCACGCCGAGCCGCGATCCCTTGTACTTGCGCCGCAGCTCGCGCGAAACCAGCTGCGTGTACAGGTATCGGTACCGGGCCACGGCGGGGATTATCCGGCACTAAACCCGCTCGTTACGCTGGTCTCGATGCCCGTACGCCCGAAGACCGCGCTGATCGGGGCCCTCGCCAGTGCCGCAATGCTGGTGCTCGTATGGCTGCTCGCGTTTCACACCGCCATCGGTACGCACGCCGACCAGGCGATCTTCATCGGCTTCGGCGGCCTTCAGCGTCACCACGTAAACGCGATCGCGTCCTTCGTCGCGACGCTCTGCGACCCGGCGCCGTTCGTGATCATCGGCACCTGCCTGGTCGCGCTCGCGCTGGCCCGCCGCCGGCCACGCTCAGCGCTGGCGATCACGGTGCTGCTGATCGGCGCCAACGTCACCACGCAGCTGCTCAAGGTCGCGCTGGCGCACCCCCGCGCGCACTCGCTGATCGGCAGCCACATCACGGTCAGCCCAGCGTCCTGGCCGAGCGGCCACGCGACCGCCGCGATGTCGCTGGCGCTCGCCCTGGTGCTGGCGGTGCCAGCCCGCACCCGGCCCGTGGCGGCGGCGTTCGGCGCGGTGTTCGCGGTCGGCGTGAGCTACTCGTTCCTGACACTCGGTTGGCACTACCCGAGCGACGTGCTCGGTGGGTTCCTGATCGCCGTCATCTGGGCCCAGCTCGCACTCGCCGCCGTGTTCGTCGGGGACGGGCGCCCGCTGCGCCGGCCGGAGGCACCGGTCCGCCCGGCGGTATCGCTGCGAAGTGCGCTGACACCCGCCGTCGTGACGCTGTTCGGTGCGGGAGTGCTCGCCGCGCTGATCGCGCTCGCACGGCCGCATCAGTTCCTCTCCTACGCCAACGGGCACACCGCGTTCATTTTCGGCGCGGCAGTGATCGGCGCCGCCGGACTCGCGCTCGCGACCGCCGTGATGCTCAGCGTGCGTCGGTAGCTCGCGGGGACTCGACCAGCAGCGTGACCGGGCCGTCGTTCACGAGCTCGACCTCCATCAGCGCGCCGAACACGCCCCGCGCGGCGCCGAGCCGTTCGCAGAAGCGTTCGTAGAGCGGCTCGGCGTGCTCGGGCGATGCCGCCGCCACCCAGCTCGGGCGATTGCCCTTGCGGGCATCGCCGTACAGCGTGAACTGGCTCACGCACAGCACCTCGCGGTCGCCCAGCGACTCGTTCATCCGGCCGTCGGCGTCGGCGAACACCCGCAGCGTCCGGACCTTGTCGGCGAGCCAGTCGGAGTCGCGCTCGGTGTCCCCATGAGCGACACCCAGCAGCACCAGCAGGCCGTGGCCGATCTCCGAGACGACGGCGTCCTCGACGCTCACCGACGCGCGGGACACCCTTTGGATCAAGGCGCGCAAGAGGCCGCGACGCCTCAGGCGTCCCGCAACAGTGCGGCCGCCTGCTCGGGTGCGACGATGTTGAGGTTCACGCCAGCGCCGAGCTCGAGCCCGGCGAGGTGCGTGAGCCGCGGGAGGATGTCGATCCGCCACCCGAAGTACTCGGCCCCGGCGGGGGCGGTCCGCACCCACAGGTTCAGCGGCGGACTCGCGCCGAGCACCCGCGCGAGCCGGCTGAGCGCGTCGTGGAGCAGCGACGCCGCGAGCGGTCCGGGGTCCTCGAACCGCGCCCGCGGCGTGCGCGGGGCGATCATCAGCTGGAACGGGACCCGCCCGGCGTACGCGGCGATCGCGACCGCCTCGTCGTCGATCGCGACGATCCGTTCGCGCCGGCGCACCTCCTCCTGCACGAGGTCGGCGAGCAGGTTCGAGCCCATCGTGCGGCCCGCGTACGCGCCGAACCGCTCGCGCTCGCGGGCGATCGCGGCGGGGACGAAGTCGAGCGCGTAGAGCTGGGAGTGCGTGTGCGGCAGCGATGCCCCGGCCTCGCGCCGTTCGTTGACGATCAGGTGCACGTAGGAGGCGTCGGCATGTGCGCGCATCCGCTCGCGCCAGACCTCCATCGCGCCGGCGACCTGCTCGGAGCTCAGCTGGGCGAGCGAGACGACCAGGTCGGGGGCGTTGACGATCACCTCGTGATGCCCGCGTGCCGGGGCGGCCCAGAACAGGTCGGGGTTGGCCTCCGCTGGCGGCAGCTCGGAGTCGTCGCTGAGCGCCGGGTAGAGGTTCGGGACGACGCGCACCGTCCACCCCGGTGAGTCCGGCGGGCCACCGTTCGGCCTGACCGCGTACAGCTCGGGCGGGGTCTGGTCCTCGTGCCCCTCGGCGAAGGGGTCGGTCTCCGGGTGCAGCGACGGGGCCGGCTCGGCGGACAGCGCTCCACCCGGGCGTCCCGCCCGATCCCCCGCGATGATCGACCGCTGACCCGTCAGCGGGTCGATCCGGACTTCAGGCAAGCTCCTTCTCCATCGCGATGTGCTCGATCCCGGCCTCCCGGAACACACCGCCGCGGGTCCGGTAACCCGCGTTCTCGTAGAGCGATTGGGCGTACGTCTGCGCGTGCAGCACCAGGCGGCGCCCGCCGGCGGCGCGCCCTTCGGCGTCGGCCACCTCGAGCAGCGCGGTGGCGATCCCGCGGCGGCGGTGGTCTGCGCGTACCGCGAGCCGACTGAACTGGACGGTCCTGCCGACGAGCAACAGCCGGCAGGTTCCGAGCACGACGCCGCCCTCGATGGCGACCAGATGAATCCCTTCGCGGTCGCGGCCGTCGAGCTCCTCGTGCTGGGGCACGCCCTGTTCCACGCAGAACACTTCGTGGCGCAGCGACAGCGCATCCTCGAGCTCGCGGCGGCCCCGCGCCTGCCTCACCTCGTACTTGACCGTCGCACTCACTGACATCAAGCTTGTCACGTCCGGGTACGCTAGAATCAGTTCATCCTCTGAGACCAGTTCCGGCGAGGGGGCCGTGGGCTTCTGAGGTACACCCCGTCGGTCTGGTTGTCATTCGAGGATGCCTGAGCCGCGCCTTGGTACCGCGACGGCTCACATTCCGACACGTCGCAATCCTGAATCTTCATGGGTGATCCCACCCCGCTTCCCAACGCTGCCGCGATCGCACGCGCGGAGCTGTTCACGCGTGAGCAGTTCGTATACGAGGGCGAGGCTCTCGATGAGGCCCTTGCCCCAGGCTCGGCGCGACGCCGTGCGCTCGACGCGGCGCTGCTCGAGATCGAGGCCGGCAACAAGCAGCCCTCGGTCGAATGGCGTCGCCACTTCTCGCTGCTACTCGGGCTCGAGCGGCTGCTCTCGGAGGAAGAGCCGCACCTCGTCGACGGCACCGTTCTCTCCGCCCACCAGGTCGACGCCCTGTCCGGGACGCTGACCGCGCTGCTCGCCGAGGAGCAGCGCAACGGCAACGGCAGTACCAACGGCAAGGCGCCCGCACAGCTCGTGCCGGAGGAGCTCCCGTCGTCCGCGATCCCCGCCGACGAGGACGACGAGCTGGGCGACGACGACGCGGACGAAGAGGACGCGGACGAGGACGAGGAGCCGCAGGACTGGGAGGAAACCGAGGCCGAGCTCGACGCCGACGTCCAGCTCGACGAGCAGCCCGAAGATCCGAACGCCGGCCGCCGCTTCTGGTTCGAGCACGCGACCGGCGCTGGTAAGACGGTCGCGGCGCTCGGGTTTGTCGAAGCCTCGCGCACCGGCGGCATCCTGATCCTCACCCACCGCCGCAACCTCGTGGACCAGTTCAACGGCGAGCTCCGCGACCGCGGTTACCGCGACCGGATCCACGCACCGCAGCTGACCGGCCGCGATGCCGCCAACGGGCCGGTCACGGTCGAGACCTACCAGTGGTTCGTGCGCAACGCCGGAAAGATCTCCGACGCCTACACGATCGTGATCTGCGACGAGGCGCACACGGCGCTCGGCGAGAAGACCTCCGCGGCGATTCGTCGCTGGACCGGCCCGATCTTCATCGGGATGACCGCGACCGGCGCGCTGATCGCCCGGCATGTCACCGACCTGTTCCCCACCCAGACCTCGCGCTTCGACCTCGCCCAGGCCGCTCGCCGGGGCGTGATCGCACCGCTTCGGTGCATCAGGATCCCGCCCGGGCCAGGGGTCCGGACGATCGCCAAGGTGCCGCTGCGCCGCGGCGAGGTCGACACCGAATTCGACCAGGAGCTGCTGGCCGAGCTTCTGGACCAGACGCCGTTCAACGTCGCCATCGCCGACCTCTACAGGACCCGCTTCAACGGGATCCCCGGCGTCGTCTACGCGGCCGGCGTCCGCCACGCCAAGAACGTCGCCGAGGCGTTCCGCGAGGTCGGGATCAAGGCGCAGGCCGTATCGGGCGAGACGCCCAAGCGCCAGCTCGCGCGGATCCTGGCCGACTATGAGAGCGGCAAGATCGACGTGCTCGTCAACGCGATGCTGCTCGCGGAGGGGTGGAACAGCCCCCGCGCGACGGTTTGCATGCACCTCGCGCCGACCGCGTCCAAGCGCGTCTACCAGCAGCGGGTCGGCCGCGTCACGCGCCGCCACCCGGGCAAGGAGGCGGGTATCGTCGTCGACTTCGTCCACCCCGCGACCAAGCACGACGACCCTGTCGTGACGCTCCACTCGCTGCTCGACCGCGACGTCTACCGCGGCGGCGCAATCGTCGTCGGCCCGGTCCGCCGTGGCCGCGGCCGGCGGGTCCGGGTCGAGCGTCGGGTGCTGCCCGTCACTCCGGATCCCGAGCGGCGCGCGCTGGTGTTCGAGCGCGAGCTGTGGCGGATCGCGGTCGAAAACCTCGACTACGGCGAGCAGCACGTGTGGGCTGCCCTCGCGGGAGCGCGAGTCGCGCCGAATGGCTGGCGCCGGGCAAAGGCGATGCTCCACTTCGACCGCCAGGGAGAGCTCCGCCGGCGGTTCCTGCTGACCGCGGTGCAGCGCAACCGCAACTCACAGCTCCGGCTCAGAGCGCTTCAGGAGATCGCCTCCTCGCGGGACGCGGAGGCGTTCGACACCGCGATCGACATCATGGCCGGCTGGCCGCGCGACGAGCGGCGCGAGGGCGTCAAGATCATGCTCCAGGCGCTCGCCGAGCGCCGAATCGGCCGCCGCGACCAGGCGAACGCGTGGATCTGGCGGATGGCCGAGTACACCCGCGAGGTGCACGAGGAGTACGCCGTCCAGCGCTGGCCGGAGACCAAGCGGCTGCTCGGCCTGCTCGTCAACTCTTCGGGAGCCGCTCACGCCCGCAACGCGCGGCGGTTGGTGCACGCGGCCCGCAAGGAGGACCGGAGGCTATCGGCGGCGCTGCTCGCCGCCGCGCTCGCGCACACCCCCGAGGCCGAGGAGGCGCTCCGGGGCGCCCGTACGCGGATGGCCCGCAAGCCGGCCGCGCTCGCGCGGGAGCTGCTGCGGAACTTCCCGAAGGGCCGGCGTGGCAACAAACGCCGGCGCCGCGGCAGGGGATCGGGCGGCGACAACGGCGCCGCCGAGGGCGCGAGCGGC
>DASXDA010000084.1:0-3442 GCA_036490875.1 Solirubrobacteraceae bacterium | reverse complement strand
CGCTGGCCCGCGGCGAGGCGCTGGACACGACCCTCGCCGACGCCGTGGCGCTCGCCATGAAGGAGTGGGCCCTGGAGAAGGGCGCCACCCATTACACCCACATGTTCCAGCCACTGACCGGCTCGACCGCCGAGAAGCACGACAGCTTCTACGGTCCGACCGGCGAGGGCACCGCGCTGGCCGAGTTCTCCGGCAAGGAGCTGATCCAGGGCGAGCCGGACGCCTCCTCGTTCCCGACCGGCGGCCTGCGCGCCACCTTCGAGGCCCGCGGCTACACGGCGTGGGACCCGACCTCTCCGGCCTTCATCCTGGAGAACCCGAACGGCGCGCTCCTCTGCATTCCGACCGCGTTCGCGTCCTGGACCGGTGAGGCGCTCGACCACAAGGTCCCGCTGCTGCGCTCGATGGACGCGCTGTCGAAGTCGGCGATCCACGCCCTGCGGCTGTTCGGCGACCAGAGCGCCCAGCGCGTGTTCACGACCGTCGGCCCCGAGCAGGAGTACTTCCTGATCGACGAGCAGTACTACTTCGAGCGGCCCGACCTGATCACAACCGGCCGCACGCTGTTCGGCGCCAAGCCGCCGAAGGGCCACGAGCTCGACGACCACTACTTCGGCTCGATGCCGGAGCGGATCCTCGCCTGCATGCTCGAGACCGAGCGCGAGCTCGGCAAGCTCGGGATCCCGGTGAAGACGCGCCACAACGAGGTCGCGCCGAACCAGTACGAGATCGCGCCCGTGTTCGAGAACTCGAACGTCGGCTCCGACCACCAGCAGCTGACGATGCAGGTGATGCAGAACGTCGCGCGCCGCTACGGGCTCGTATGCCTGCTGCACGAGAAGCCGTTCGCCGGCGTCAACGGCTCGGGCAAGCACAACAACTGGTCGATGGGGACCGACACTGGCAAGAACCTGCTCGAGCCGGGCGACACGCCGCACGACAACCTCGAGTTCCTGTTCTTCTGCGCGACGGTGATCCAGGCCGTCAACAAGTACCAGGGGCTGCTGCGGGCGTCGATCGCCTCCCCCGGCCAGGACCACCGCCTCGGCGCCAACGAGGCGCCGCCCGCGATCATCTCGATCTTCCTCGGCGCCGAGCTCGAGAAGGTGTTCGGCGCGATCGAGCGGGGTGAGGCCGGCGAGTCGACGCCGGGATCGTTCCTCGGTCTCGGGACGCCGGTGCTGCCACCGCTTCCGATGCACGGCGGCGACCGCAACCGGACCTCGCCGTTCGCGTTCACCGGCAACAAGTTCGAGTTCCGCGCGCTTGGCTCGAGCATGTCGCTCTCGTTCCCCAACACCGTGCTGAACACGATCGTCGCCGAGGCGATCGACGAGCTCGCCGGCGAGCTCGAGGCCGCCTTGAACGGTGGCGCGTCGTTGGAGGACGCGCTCGAGCCGATCCTGCAGCGGAGCTACGCCGCCAACAAGCAGATCGTGTTCGGCGGCGACAACTACTCCGAGGAGTGGCACGCGGAGGCCGAGCAGCGCGGGCTGCTGAACCTGCAGGCGACGCCGGACGCGCTGCCGTACCTCGTCCGCGACGACACGGTCGCGCTGTTCTCCCACTACGGCGTGCTGTCCGAGCGCGAGCTCGAGTCGCGCTACGAGGTGTTCCTGGAGCAGTACGTGGCGAAGCTCAACATCGAGGCCGAGACGGCCGCGACGATCGCCCGGACGATGCTGCTGCCGGCGGCGGCCCGCTACCACGCGGAGCTGCTGGGGGCGCAGCTGACGGAGCTCGCGGGCGAGACGTCAGACTTGATCGACGCGTTCGTCGACGCGATCCGCGGACTCGAGTCGGCGAACCTGGCCGAGAACCAGCCGCACGATGACCTGCTCGCGCACGCCAAGTACATGCACGACACCGTGGTCCCCGCGATGGAGGAGGTGCGCGCCGCGGCCGACCGGCTCGAGAAGATCGTCGCCGACGACCTGTGGCCGCTGCCGAAGTACTCGGAGATCCTGTTCATCAAGTAGCGAGATGTTCCGGAGGGAGAGATGACGAACCTGGACAGCACGCAGTTGACCGCTGTGGCCGGCGCGACGACGGCCTCGGAGGTGATGGAGTTCGCGAGCGAGCGGGGCGTCGAGATGGTCGACCTCAAATTCGTCGACCTGCCCGGGACCTGGCAGCACATGAGCCTGCCGCTCGCCACGCTCGACGAGGGCGACTTCACCTCCGGCCTCGGGTTCGACGGCTCCTCGATCCGCGGCTTCCAGGAGATCCACGAGTCGGACATGCTGCTGATGCCCGACCCGACCACGGCGTTCATCGACCCCTACTACACCCGCGCGACGCTGTCGCTGACCTGCTCGGTCGCCGATCCGGTGCTCGGCGAGCCCTACGGGCGTGACCCCCGATTCGTCGCCCAGAAGGCCGAGCGCCACCTCGTCGACACGGGGATCGCTGACGTCGCCTACTTCGGCCCGGAGGCGGAGTTCTTCGTGTTCGATCAGATCGCCTACTCGCAGACCGAGAACCGGGCCTTCTACGAGGTGGACTCCGACGAGGGCTTCTGGAACACCGGCTCGACCGCCGCCAACCTCGCCTACAAGCTGCGCCAGAAGGAGGGTTACTTCCCGGTCCCGCCGGCCGACTCGATGGCCAACCTGCGCTCCGAGATGGTGCTGACGATGGAGTCGCTCGGGATCAAGTGCGAGTTCCACCACCACGAGGTGTCCTCGGGCGGACAGGGCGAGATCGACATGCGCTTCCAGCCGCTGCTGCGGATGGCGGACCAGATGATGACGTACAAGTACGTGGTCAAGAACGAGGCCCGGCGCGCCGGCAAGACCGCGACGTTCATGCCGAAGCCAATCTTCGAGGAGAACGGATCCGGCATGCACGTGCACCAGTCGCTGTGGAAGGACGGCGACCCGCTGATGTACGAGCACGGGACGTACGCGCACCTGTCGGACCTCGCTCGCCACTACATCGCGGGACTATTGATCCACGCGCCGGCGCTGCTGGCGTTCTGCGCGCCGACCACGAACTCCTACCGCCGGCTCGTCCCCGGCTACGAGGCGCCGGTCAACCTCGTGTTCTCGGCCCGCAACCGCTCGGCCTGCGTGCGCGTGCCGATGTACCACGAGTCGCCCAAGTCCAAGCGGATCGAGTTCCGCTCCCCCGACCCAACCGCCAACCCGTACCTAGCGTTCAGCGCGCTGATGCTCGCGGGCCTCGACGGGATCAAGAGGAAGCTGGACCCAGGGGAGCCGCTTGACGCTGACATCTACGAGCTGCCCGCGGAGCGGCTGGCGTCGATCGGGACGGTGCCGTCGTCTTTGGAGGCATCGCTTGACGCTTTGGAGTCCGACCACGCGTTCCTGCTTGACGGCGACGTGTTCACCCCGGGGCTGATCGAGGCGTACGTCCGCTACAAGCGCGAGGAAGAGGTAGACGCGATCCGAATGCGGCCGCATCCGTGGGAGTTCGCGCT
>DASXDA010000083.1:0-6706 GCA_036490875.1 Solirubrobacteraceae bacterium | reverse complement strand
GCTCTCCGCGATGCCGCTCGGTCTTGTCTGGTTCGTGGCGCTGGTGACGGCGTGGAGCCTCTGCATCGGGCTGATCGTCACGCCACTCGTGATCCCGGTGGCGATCGCGCTCGCGTACATGACGCGCGGGTTCGCGGCGGTCGAGGCCGAACTCGCCCGAGGGCTGCTCGGCGCGAGTCTCGGGCCTCCGGGCCGGCAGCCCGCCGGCCGCGGGTTCCGGCGCTGGTTCCGCGCCCTGTTCGGGCCCGGGTTCTGGCGCGCCCAGGGGTACCTGCTGCTCAGGTGGCTGCCCGGCTTCCCGCTCGCGGTCGTCGTGCTGAGCCTCCTGGCGGCGGCGGTCGGGCTGATCTTCGCGCCGGCCTGGGTCCCGTTCGTACACGGCGGCGCGCACCTCGGGTTCTGGAGGTCGCACACGTTTGTCCAGTCGCTCGCGCTCGTGCCCTTGGGTCTGCTGCTGCTCCCGCTGACCGTGCTGCTCGGACGCCCGATCGCCGCCGGCTACGAGGCGCTCGCGCTTAGGCTGCTGGGCGTGGAGCGCGAGGCAACCATGGAGCTTCGAGCGCCCGGGCAACCGGCCCATCCGCGCCGCGCACTCGAGGCCCACGCCGGCGTGGACCTGGTCGTCGTGCTCCTGCTCGTCGTGATCTGGGCCGTGACGTCCGCGGGCTACTTCTGGCCGATCTGGGTCGCACTACCGCTCGGCGCGGCGCTCGCGATCCACGCCTGGCACGTGACGTTGACCGAGCATCCGGCGCTCGTCGATCGGTTCCGAGGCTCGAGGACGCTCGCGATGACCGTGGGAGTCGCGGTCGTGATCGAGCTCTACCTGATCGCGGTCTGGGCGATCACCGGCCACGACTACTTCTGGCCGATGTGGCCGCTGCTCGCGATGCTCGTGATCGTCGGACTGCTGGCGGCGGTCGCGCCGGTGTCGTCGCCCGGGCGCGCCGAGATGGCCGAGCGGATCGAGACGCTCGAGACCAGCCGGGCCGGCGCGGTCGACCTCCAGGAGAGCGAGCTCCGCCGAATCGAGCGCGACCTCCACGACGGCGCGCAGGCGCGGCTGGTCGCGCTCGGGATGAGCCTGGGGATGGCCGAGCAGAAGCTCGCCGAGGATCCGGTGCGCGCGGGCGAGTTGCTCGCCGAGGCGCGCGCCGGGGCCGAGCACGCGCTGCGCGAGCTGCGCGACCTGGCGCGAGGGATCCATCCGCCGGTGCTCGCCGACCGTGGGCTCGACGCCGCGCTCGCGTCGCTCGTGAACGCGACGCCGATGCGAGTCGATCTGTCGGTCGAGATCGACAAGCGCGCGCCGGCGGCGGTCGAGACCGCCGCCTACTTCGTAGTAGCCGAGGCGCTCGCGAACGCCGCGAAGCACGCCCGGGCAGAGCACGTGGACATCCGCGTCGCGCGGGTCGGCGACACGCTCGGCGTCTCGGTGCAGGACGACGGGGTCGGCGAGGCGAACCCGAACGGGACCGGTCTGCTCGGCATGCGCCGTCGCGTTGAGGCGCTCGACGGCAGCCTGGCCGTGACGAGCCCGCGGGGCGGCCCGACGACGATCATCGCGGAGCTCCCATGCGGGTAGTGATCGCCGAGGATCTCGCGCTGCTGCGCGACGGGATGACGAGGCTGCTGCGCGACAACGGCATCGAGGTCGTCGCCGGCGTCGGCGACGGTGACGCGCTCGTGCGCGAGGTGATTGCGCATAAGCCCGACCTCGCGGTCGTCGACATCCGGCTGCCGCCGAACTTCCGCGACGAGGGCCTGCGCGCGGCGCTCGAGGTCCGGCGCCGCGTCCCGGGCACCGCTGTGCTCGTCGTCTCGCAGTACGTCGAGCCGACCTACGCCGAGGAGCTGCTCGCCGACCGCGACGGCGGGATCGGCTACCTGCTGAAGGACCGCGTGATGCACGTCGCCGACTTTCTCGAGGCGGTGCGCCGCGTCGCCGACGGTGGCACCGCGCTCGACCCGGACGTGGTCACGCAGCTGTTTGCGCGCCGGCGCCACGACGGGCCACTCGAGCGCCTGACCCCGCGCGAGCGCGAGGTGCTCGCGCTGATGGCCGAGGGCAGGTCCAATGCCGGCATCGCCGAGATGCTGGTGCTCACAGTCGGTGCCGTCGAGAAGCACGTCCAGAGCATCCTCTCGAAGCTCGACCTCGCTCAGGCGCCGAGCGACCATCGTCGCGTACTGGCGGTGCTCACGTATCTGCAGCAGTCGGAGTGAGCGGCGAGGCGGATAGCCTCTCTCGCGTGGGGTCCCGTCGGATTGCCACCGTGATCGCTCTGCTGGCTCTGCTGGCTCTGCTAGCTCTGCTCGCGCCCGCTCTCGCCGCGGCGCGCGGGATCCGGCCCGACCCGGGGTTCGGCGGTCGTGGCTGGGTGACGCTGAGGGTGCCGGGTCAGGACCTGTCCGCGAACGCACTGGCGCTCCTTCCCGGTGGCAAGATCGTGATCACCGGGCAGATCTCGCCCGTTCATCCGCCCCCGACCGGGGACGTCCAGGTGTTCGTCGCGCAGTACCGGGCCGACGGCCGGCTCGACCCGTCGTTCGCGCACGGCGGGTTGTTCATCAGCCACCTCCCGAACTCCGACGGGCCGTTCGATGCGACCGCGATCGCCCGTGATCGCTCGGGCCGCCTGGTCGTTGGAGGCGGGTACGGCCAGGGATCGGTCCTGGCGATGCGCCTGACCGCCGCGGGTCGGCTCGATCGGAGCTTCGGCCCGCGTGGCAGGGGCTACGCCACCCTGGCCGTCGGAAACGTCGCGACCTCGATGGCGCTGGCGCCGAACGGGAAGATCCTGCTCGGCAGCTCGAACGAGAACGTGCCGGGCCGGCCGTTCGTGGTCACGCGCTTCACCGCCCGAGGCTTCCGCGACCGGAGCTACGGGCGGGCCGGCGTCGCTCAACTGCTGTTCTGGAACCCGATGCTCGCCGCGAGCTCGAACGTCGGAAGCATGACCGTGACCGCCGACGGAGGCGTCATCGGCTCCGGGCACGTCGACTTCATCGGCGGACACCAGGGCCAGGCCGGCTACGGCAACGCGGGGATCTTCCGGCTGTCAGCGTCCGGAAGATCGGTGCGCAGCTTCGGGCAGCAGGGACACGTCCTCGTCGGCTTCCGGTTCGCCTCGGGCAAGTTCAAATCCTGGTTCCCGTGTGGCCAGGCGGTGGCGCCGAACGGGGCGATCACGGTCACCGGCGACGGGGCGACGGCGGCCCCCGGGCAGATCCTCACCGCAAGGCTCACCCCGGCCGGCCGGCTGGACCCGAGCTTCGGCGCCGGCGGCCGGAGCGTCCTGACCGGACCCGGAAGCGCCGACTTCACCAGCTGCGGAGCCGTCGGCGACTCGGCGCGGCGGTTCACGGTGGGGGTCGGGGCGACTCTGGTTCAGCTACGCCCGAATGGCCAGCCCAATCCGGCGTTCGCGCCGCACGGGAGGCTCCGAATCACATGGCCCCGCAACGTCAGCGTTGGAGGCCTGGCCTTCGCCGACGGCCGGCACCTGATCGTGGCCGGGGGGGTGGGACCGACGCGGGCGTACCTCGCCCGGTACACGCTCGGGCCGATCGGCGGCGGCAGGGGCTGACGAGGAGGTCGCCGGCGCGGGGAGTGGCGGTCGCTACTCGCCCCACGCGGCGGCCACCCGCAGCGGGGTGGCGGGCCCGCGCCCGCCACCCCGGTCGGAGGCCCTCAGCCCGCCGGCTGGAGCACCGCCATCATCCGCGGCATGTCGTCCGCGAGGTAGGCGTTCCAGCACATCTGGTCGTGGTTGTTGTCACAGCCCCAGCCGAACGCCGTCGAGTCCTCGTGATCCTGGCTGTACCAGTAGTTGATGCCGGCCGACGCCATCCGGCTGGCCATCAGGTCGTTCTGCGGCTTGACGGCGCTCTCGACGAACCCGTCGCCGCTGTTGTAGTTGCCAGTGCCGACGTACAACGTAACGGTCGTGTTCGAGAGCTTGGCGACGTTCGTCGGGTTGACGTCGGTCATCTGGAGCTCGCGCTGGTTGGCCGGCGCGTACTCCGGTCCGAAGATCGACCCTGGGGGAACGGGCGTGCCCGAGCCCGGGACCGCACCCGTCTCCTCGCCGTAGATCGCGGACTCGGTCGTGTAGTTGCCGAGGTCCAGCGCACCCGAGAACGACGCCGCGTAAGAGAACAGAGCGGGGCGGTCCTCGGCGTAGTGGATCGATCCCCACCCGCCCATCGAGAGGCCCGCGATCGCGCGGCCCGACCGGCTGGCGATCGTCCTCAGGTTCGCGTCGATCCAGGGCACGAGCTGGCTGAGGTGGAACGTCTCCCAGTTCTGCGGAGAGAGCTGGTAGCCGTTGACCCAGTTCGTGTACCAGCCCTTCACGCCGCCGTCCGGGATCACGGTGATCAGCTGGTACGGGTCCGTGATCTGCGGTGCCGCGCCCGGAGCAACCGTCCATCCGGAAGGGCCGGCGAGCGCGCCGTGAAGCAGGTACAGCGTGGGGTAGTGAGTCGACGCGTTGGCGTCATAGCCCTCGGGCAGCAACACGATCACCTGATGCTGGCCCTGGACTGCGGTCGTCGTCACGGTCATGTCGATCTCGCGACCGTTCTGACTCTGGCTGACGACGGAGATCCCGTTGCCACTTAGGAACGTCACCGCGCCGGCTGTGGCCGCCGTCAACAACAAGACCGCGGCGGACCCTGCCGCCGCGGCGACCAATCGCACACATGCTGTGCGCATCCTGGACTCCTCTCTCGAACCTCCCAATTGATGCCGCAGCCGTGTAGCTACACAGGTGTAGCTACACGGGCGTAGGTACAGTACCGCAGCGGTTCGCGGTGGGACTCCAGTGCAGCCGCCTCTCCCGACGGGGGCGGCAGCTCAGATTCGCGCGGGGACGCCGGCCAGCCCGCGGACCCGCTCCGCGATGCTGTCGCCGTCGAGGCGGTGCGCGCGGAGGACCTCGTAGTTCTCGCCGCTCTTCGGCACCTCCTCGACCCCGATCTTGTGCACCCGGGCCGCCGCCTCCGGCGCATCCGCGGCGAGCGCCGCGAGGACCGCGTCCCCAAGCCCGCCGGTGAGGTAATGGTTGTCGAGCGTCACGATCGGTGCGCCGTCGGCGACCTGCGCGACCCATGAGCCGTCGACGTCGCGCAGCCAAGGCATCGAGACGACGCCCGCCTGGATCCCGTCCTCGGCGAGGATCTCGGCCGCGCGCCAGGCGCTTGAAACCATCACCGGCCCGGCGGTGACGAACAGCAGATCGCGGCCCTCTCGCAGGACCGTCCCGCGACCCGGGACGAGTTCCTCGACGGCGGGCGGCTTGAATCCGATCGCCCACCCGACGCTGACGAGGCGGATGTAGACAGGCCCCGGTGCTTGATTCACCGCCCAGTCGACCGCCGCGCGGGACTCGTGCTCGGAGAACGGCTCGATCAACGCCATTCCGGGGACTGCCCCCAGCGCCGAGATGTCGCGCACCGACTGGTGCGAGTGTCCGGGTCCGCCGGGAACGAGTCCGGTGAGCGAGCCGGCATAGATGACCTTCGTCCCCTCGGTGGCGTTGTTGTAGATCTGTTCGTTCGGGCGGGTCGAGAGGAAGCATGCAAAGGAATGGACGACCGGGAGCAGGCCCGCGAGGGCCATCGCGCCGGCCTGCGACACCATGTCCTGCTCGGCGATCCCGCACTCGAAGAAGCGCTCGGGGAATCGCTCGCGGAATTCGATCAGGCCGGTGTCCTTACGCAGGTCGGCGTCGAGCGCGACCAGCCGCGGCTCGCCCTCGGCCTGCTTTACGAGCTCGGCGCCGTAGGCGTGGACGAGCCGCTGACGGTGCTCGGCGACGGCCGCGACGTGCTCCGGCGGCTCCGCGTCGACCAGCTCGACCGGGTCGCTGCCGAGGCGCTCCAGCCTCTCGTCCAGCCGCTGACGCACCTCCTCGACCGCCTGCTCGTACTCATCCGACGACAGCGCGCCGACGTGGTAGTTGTAGAGCGCGGTGTCGGTACGCGGCAGGTGGCTCTCGGGCTCCATGAACGAGACGCCGCCGCCCTTCCGGGTGTGCGCGATCACAAGCTTGGGGCGCTGTTCCTGCGCGAGGCCCTCGAGCGTTGAAGCGAGCGAGCTCAGGTCGTGGCCGTCGCAGCTCACGACCGCCCACCCGAACGCGCGAGCCTTCGCCTCCAGGTCGCCGATGTCGCTGACCATGTCGACCCAGGTATCCGACTGCACCTGGTTTCGATCGACGATCACCGTGATCTCGTGCAGGCCGCGGTTGGCGGTCGGCTGCAGCGACTCCCAGAACTGCCCTTCCTGGAGCTCGCCGTCGCCTGTAAGGACGTAGACCCGGCTCGAGCGGCCCGCGAGCCGATCGGCGAGCACGAACCCGCGCGCCTTCGATATGCCCATCCCCAACGAGCCGGTGCTGGTCACGACCTCGGGCGTCGCGGCGACGTCAGGATGGCCGGGCAGTCCGCCCAGCCGACGCAGCTGGTGGATCTGCTCGAAGTCGAGCTGGCCGAGCGCCGTCAGCACTGCGTACAGGCCCGGAGCGTCATGGCCCTTGGAAGAGAAGTACCGGTCGCCCTCACCCATCACCTCGAGGTGGAGCCAGGAGACGATGTCGAGCGAGCTGAAGGTCGTGCCAAGGTGCCCGGAGCCGACGCGCTCGACCATGTAGAGCACGTTCAGCCGGCAGGCGTCGGCAAACGCGGCGGCCCGCTCCTG
>DASXDA010000082.1:0-13291 GCA_036490875.1 Solirubrobacteraceae bacterium | reverse complement strand
CCCGCCGGATCGACTCGCGGTTGCGCCGCACGTCGGACGTGAACTGGGCCGGCGGCTCGTGCGGGCCCGGGATTCCGGTCAGCGGGTGGAGGCCGAACAGCACGTCGCCACAGATCAGCGTGCGGTCGGACTCGCGCCAGTAGGAGACGTGGCCGGGGGAATGACCGGGCGTGTCGAGCACCGTGAAGCCGGCGACGTCGTCACCCTCCCTGAGCCGTCGTGCCACCGGGTGCGCAGGGCCGGCCCACATCCGGCCTATCAGGCTGTTCAGCCCGCCAACGGCGACGACGTCGCCGGTCTCGACCGCGGCGGCATCGTGCTCCCCGCACCACAGCGGGATCCTCAGCTGCTCGCACACCTCGTGGCTCGCTCCCTGGTGGTCGGGGTGCGCATGGGTCAGCGCGTGGGTGCTCACGGTCCGCCCGCTGAGCTCGCCGAGGATCCGCCGGCCGGCACGGCGGGTGGCGGCGTCGATCAGCACGTCGCCGACCAGGTACACGTTGATCGCGTTGGGCGGGAACCCGCGGAGCTGGTGGACGTCGTCGGCGAGCTGCTTCATCACGCACGACCAGTGCGCAGCCGCTGGACGGTCCGCTCGACCCACGGCTCGGGGCGGTACCGGTCGAGCATCGCGTCCGCGGTCGCGTCGTTCTCGTATCCGACCCGTCGCAGCTCGACCGCGCCGTCGTCGGCGAGCAGCGCATACGCGGCGCGCGTGTCGCCGTCGAGCGGCATCCCGACGCTGCCGGGGTTGATCAGTTCGATGCCGTCGGGCCGGACCCGCCGGAACTGCAGGTGCGTGTGGCCGAACGCGACGCGGCGCTCGCCGACCCCCGCGAGCAGCTCATCGTCGTCCGACGCCGGCGCCGGGAAGAACGAGCGCATGTCGGAGAGGGGGGAGGCGTGGCAGAACCGCGTGCCGTCGCCGACAAGCTGCTCGGGCAGCGCGTCGAGCTGGACGATGCTCTCGGCGCTGAGCGCCTCGCGGCACGCTTCGATTGCCGGCGGCACGAACTCGTCGTCGGGCGCCTGCTCGGGATGGGCGGTCCAACGGTCGACGTTGCCGCGGATCCAGCTGGCGTTGCGAAGCTCCTCCAGCGCCGACACCGTCTCGGCGGGGTACGGGCCGAACAGGGCGTAGTCGCCGCCGAGCAGGAACCGGTCGGCGCCGGCGTCCCACGCGTCGGCCAGCACCGCCTGGAGCGCGGGGAGGTTGCCGTGGACGTCGTAGAGGAGCGCGAGCGGCGGCACCGGCGTTTCATATCACTCGTGCACCGTCCGGTGATTTGGCACCGCGTCGCGGGCCAATCATCGGACGGCACACTTGGTCCCACCACTATCGTCCTGAGCGTGCCCCGGACGTCTCGCGTGCCCTCGCTGCGCAGCAGGCGCCGCCGATCCGCGTTCGGGCGCCGCGGCCGGCGCCCCGACCGCCAACCGGTCCCCCCCGAGGCGTGGCGGCGGCTCGCGGCGTGCACGGCGGCTGCGGCGCTGCTGCAGCTCGACGGCACGCTGATCACGGTCGCCCTGCCGTCGGTGGCCCACAGCCTCGGCGTCTCCAGCAGCTCGACTGCGATCGTGCTGAGCGCCTACTTCCTCGCGTACGCGCTCGCGCTGCTGCCGGGAGGCGCGCTTGTCGACCGGTTCGACGCCCGCCGGCTGGCGCTGATCGGGCTCACGCTGTTCGCGATCGGCGCGGCGGCCGGCGCGGTCGTCTCGTCGATCACGGCGCTGGTCGTGACCCGGGTGATCCAGGGGGTCGGAGCTGGGCTGGTCAGCCCCGCGGCGCTCGCGGGCGCGGTCAGCGGCTTCCCGCCGGATCGACGGGGTAGCGCCCTCGGGATCTGGGGCGCGAGCGCGGGCATCTCGAACCTGCTCGGTCCGCTGCTCGGCGGTGTGTTGACGGTCGCGCTCGGGTGGCGCGCGGATTGGTGGGCGCTGGTGCCGCTGACGGTGCTCGCGGCCGTCGGGATCCTCCGCTACCTGCCGCCGACCGTCCACGGGGAGGAGGCCAGCGCCCCCGTGCTCAACCGCACCGTGATCGTCGCCTCCTCCGTCGCCGCGCTGACCTTCGCGATCATGATCGGCTGTTTCTACCTGGCCGAGCAGTACCTCCAGCGCGCCGCCGGGTTCTCAGCGCTCGGCGCCTCGTCTGTACTGGTGGTGGTCGCGCTGCTGGTCGGGGCGGCGGCGCCGGTCGCCGGCCGGTTGGTCGACGAGTACGGCGAGCGCATGCCCGCGGTCGCCGGCTTCCTCGTGGCCGCCATCGGACTGCTGGCGCTCGGGGTCCCGGGGGTCCCGCTCGACAGCCCCGTGACGCTGCTGCCGCTGATCCCCATCGGGATCGGCCTCGGGATGCTGTTCGTGCCGACGTCTCGCGCCGCGCTAAACGCGACCCCGCTGTCCTCGCATGGCCGAACGTCCGCGCTCCTCTCGATCGGGCGGCTCCTCGGTGCGGCGGTCGGCGCCGGACTCGCCGGTGTGGCACTGGCGTCCGGTGTCACCGGCTCGACCGTGCACACCGCGCTGCTGATCGGGTGTGCCGCGTGTCTGTTCCTCGGGATCCCGGCCGCGAGCCGCCTCGGCTCGAGGCCCTCGGCGGCGACATTGGTGTCCGAAAGCTAGTGTTGCGGCGCGCGTGCATCGACATCGGGTCGAACACGACGCGCCTGTTGATCGCCGACTGTGGTCCCGGCGAGCTGGTGCCGGTCCACCAGGAGCGGGCGTTCACGCACCTCGCCCGCGGGCGCCTGGCCGACGGCACGATCACCGCTCACAAGCTCGAAGAGGTGACGGACGTCGTCGCCGCCCAGGTTGCGCGAGCCCGCGAGCTCGGCGCCGCCGAGGTCGCCGCCGTCGCGACGGCCGCGATCAGGGATGCCGCCAACGGGGCGGAGCTAGCGACCGCGGTCCGCAACTCCTGCGGGCTCGAGGTCGAGGTCCTCACCGCCGAGCGCGAGGCGCGGCTGGCGTTCCTCGGCGCCGCGCGGACGCTCGGTCACGTGCCCGCCGGCGACCTCGGCGTGGTCGACGTCGGCGGCGGCTCCTCCGAGATGGTCGTCGGCAGCCCGCCCGACGTCGTCATCTGGTCGGCCTCGTTCGGGCTCGGGTCCGGCGAGCTGACCGAGAGCCGGCTGCACTCGGATCCGCCGTCGGAGTCGGAGCTCGAGGATGTGCGTACCGTGATCGCGCGGGCGCTGAGCGGGCTCGAGGTGCCGCACCCCGCAGAGGCGGTCGCCGTCGGAGGCAGCGCCGCGTCGCTGCGGCAGCTGGCAGGATCGCTGCTCGACGCCGACGCGTTCAGCCGGTCGCTGCGGCTGCTCGCCTCAGAGCCGGCGCGGGTGATCGCGCGGCGGTTCGATCTGCACATCGAGCGCGTCCGGTTGCTGCCGGCGGGATTGCTGATCCTGCAGGCGGCGGCGGAGCTGTTCGGGGCGCCGCTCCGGGTCGGGATCGGCGGGATCCGCGAGGGGATCCTGCTGGAGGCCGCCGGTGGATAGCAAGGAGGCGCCGATGTCCCCGCGCGAGGCGCTTGAACAGGTAAGGGTCCACGGCCCGACGCGCGGCAACCGCCGGCTCGAGGCGCTGCTCGAAGCGGTCAACGCCGACGATCAGGTCAAGGCGTGGTGGCACGTGTCCGCGGTCAACGCAACCCGCCGGCTCGGGATGACCGACCACAGCTGGGTGCACATCCAGATCGTGCTCAACATCGGGCTGCGGCTCGGGCGGCTGCTGTTCCGCCGCGGCGTGGTGCCCAGCGTGACCGCCGACTACGGGATGGGGGAGCGCGACGCGGAAGTCGTGATCGCCGCCGGCTGCCTGTTCCACTGCGTCGGGATGTCGATTGCGCGGCAGGGTCACGAGCGGTTCAGCCTGTTCCTGACCGCCGACAAGCTCGGCGGACTGCTGGCGTCTAGCTACGAGGAGCCCGAGCGGACGATCATCGTCTCCGAGGCCCTGCACGCGATCAACGGCCACCGCCGGAAGGGCAAGCCGGTGACGATCGAGGCCGGGATCGTCCGCGTCGCCGATGCGCTCGACATGGCCCGCGGCCGCACGCGGTTCCCGTTCGACACCGGCCTGCCGAGCATCCACGCGCTGTCGGCGTACGCGATCGACGACGTCAAGATCTCCGCCGGCGAGGACCGCGCGGTCAGGGTCGAGATCGCGATGTCCGACAGTGCCGGGATCTTCCAGGTCGACGAGCTGCTCGCGACCAAGCTGCGCGGATCGGGGCTCGAGGAGCACATCGAGGTGATCGCCCGGATCGACTCCGACGACGAGGAACGCCGCTTCCCGGTGTTCAAGCTGTAGAGCCGTCTAGGCGATCTTGACGACGACAGCGGTGACGTCGTCCGGGGCGTCGCCGGTGCCGACGAGCTGCTCGAGCACGTGCCGGCGAAGCTCCTGCGGCGAGTCGGGGCCGGCGGTGACCACGTTCGCGAGCCGCTCGAGCCCCGCGTCGAGTGACTCGCCGCGGCGCTCGACGAGGCCGTCCGTATACAGCAGCAGCACGTCGCCCGGCGTGAGCGCGGCGCGGAGCGTCCGGTAGGGGTCCGGCTCGACGCCCATCAGCCCGTTTCCGGGCTCGAGGAAGTCGACGGCGCCGCCGGCGCGCGAGCGAAGCGGGGGCGGGTGCCCCGCGCTCGCCCATTCGACCGTCTGCTCGGCGGGGTCGACGACCGCGTACAGAACGGTGAACAGCTGGTGCTCGTCCAGCGCGACGCGGTAGCTGTTCAGCCGGGTCAGTACCTCGCCGGGTGTGCGCGTCGCCTCGTCGGCGAGCGCGAACGCGCGGGTCACGCTGCGCAGCTGCCCCATCGTCGAGGCGGCGCGGATGCCGCTGCCGGCGACATCGCCGAGCACGACGCCGAGGCGCCCCGACGGCAGCGCGAACGCGTCGTACCAGTCGCCGCCGACCTCGGCGCCGAGGCCGGCCGCCTGGTAGTGGGCGGCCAGCTCGATCCGGTCGACCTTCGGCAGTTGCGCGGGAATCAGGCCGCGCTGGAGCTCGACCGCGATCCGATGCTCCTCCTCGTGCAGCTGAGCCCGGCGGATCGAGAGCGCGGCACGGTCGGCGGCATCGCGCAGCAGCCCGCGCTCGTCGTCGCTGAGCGACCGCTCGCCCTCGAGCTGGAGTCGGATGCTCCCGAGCCGGGCGCGCTCGATCTGGAGCGGGATCTCCTCCCAGCGCCCGGCGCGGTCGGCCGGGTCCTCGGGGCGGAGCCGCTCGACGGCCTCGCCACGTCCCCGGATGACCACCGCCGCGCGCCCCTCGCCGACCTCGACCTCGGCGGCCGGTGCCCGGAGCAGCGCGCCCAGCCGCAGCGCAAGCTCGGGTAGGAGCTCTTCGAGCGACAGCGACTCGAGCGCGTTGGACAGCGCCTGGAGTTGGGTCAGCCGGTGCGCCATCGCTTCCGCCTGGGCCCGCGCGGCCTGCTCGAGCATCAGGTCCGCGCGCGCGCGCTCGGCACGGCGGCGGGTCGTCAGGTCGACCCACTGGACCATCAGCAGCTGCTCGGCGAGCTCGGTCGGCTGGATCAGCGACGCGACCGCGCCCACCCACACGTCGGCGCCCGTCAGCGACTCGAGCCGGACGTCGACGATGTCGGAATCGCTCGCGTCCGCGTCCGCGCTCAGCTGTTTGGCACGGT
The DNA here is from genome assembly GCA_036490875.1 of Solirubrobacteraceae bacterium. GTDB lineage: Bacteria > Actinomycetota > Thermoleophilia > Solirubrobacterales > Solirubrobacteraceae > Palsa-465. The sequence goes on along the minus strand of DASXDA010000082.1, from coordinate 7,637 downwards.
CGAGCAGCGACGACAGCGCGACGCCGTCCTCGCTGAGGCAGAGGTCCGCGACCGCCATCCCCTCGACGCTCTGCGGGGTGCGTCCGACGAGCTGCGCGAAGGTCCGGTTGGAGCGGATGATCCGCCCGTCGGCGTCGAGCAGCGTCTTGCCGATCGGCGCCGCCTCGAACGCTCCGCGCAGCAGTGCCTCCGAGCGCTGCAGCGCCCGACGGCTGCTCTCGAGCTCTGCGAACACCGCGACCTTGGATCGGAGCAGCTCCGGGTCGAATGGCTTGAGGACGTAGTCGACCGCCCCGACGCCGTAGCCGCGGATGATGTCCTCAACCTCGTCTCGCGCTGCCGTCAGGAACACGATCGGCACGTCGCTCGAGCGGTCGCGGCCCTTGATCAGCCGCGCGGTCTCGAACCCGTCGATCCCCGGCATCCTCACGTCGAGCAGGATCAGCGCGAAGTCGCGCTCGAGCAGCAGGCGCAGCGCCTGGGTGCCCGACGACGCGGTGACGAGCGGGAAGCCGAGCGGCTCGAGCACCGCCTCCAGCGTTTTCAGGTTCTCGGGACGATCGTCGACCAGCAGGATCGGCGGCGCCTCGGGCGAGACGACGTCTACGAGCCGGCCGGTGTCCTGGGAGTGGGCTTCTAGGCGTCGAGCCACACGCGCATCATCGACACTAGCTGGTCGACGTCGACCGGCTTGGTGATGTAGTCGGACGCGCCGGCGTCAATCGCCTTCTCGCGATCGCCCTTCATCGCCTTCGCGGTCAGCGAGATGATCGGTAGGTCCTCGAACCGCGGCATCGCGCGGATCGCGCGGGCGGTCTCGTAGCCGTCCATCTCCGGCATCATGATGTCGAGCAGGATCAGGTCCGTATTCGGGTGCTGGTGCAGCCGCTCAATCCCCTCGCGCCCGTTCTCGGCGTAGACGACCTTCATTCCGCGCTGCTCGAGCGTCGAGGTCAGCGCGAACACGTTGCGGATGTCGTCGTCGATCACGAGCACCTTCTTGCCCTGCAGCGGGGCGTCGCCGGTCCGCAGCCGCCCGAGCAACTTCCGGGTCGGGCTTGGGAGCGTCGCCTCGACGCGGTGCAGGAACAGCGCCGCCCGCTCCGCCAGTCGCTCGGGCGAGTCGGCGACCGTGATCACGGCGCCCTTCGCGAGTGCGTCGAGCCGCGCTCGTTCGGCCTTCGCCAGCTTGTCAGGGACGTACGCGATCAGCGGCCGCTCGCGGAGCACCTCGTCGGTCGCGACGTCGCGCAGCAGCTCGCCCCGGCCGGCCTCGCCCGGCTCCCGTCCGACGACGATCACCCCGAGGTCGAACTCCCCTTCGTGCAGCGCGGCCAGCGCGCCGGCCGGCTCGATCCGCTCGAGCTCCACGCGGTCGCCGCCGGCGAGCAGCGCGATCGTCTGCTCGTCGACCTCGTGCTCGTCCGCGACCAGCGCGATTCGCCGCTCATGCGCCTCGGAGATCCGCTCGAGCCGCGACAGCGCGGCCTCGAGCTCGGCCAACTCGAGTGGCTCGTCGACGTACGCCGCGGCGCCCGCGCGCAGACCGGCGATCCGGCCCGACGACTCGCCGATCAGCACCACCGGCAGGTGGCGGGTGTCGGGATGGTTCTTCAGCTGCCCGAGAACTGACTCGGCCCGCAGCTCTTCGCCGGCGAGCAGCACGGCCTCTGGCCGGTGCTCGCGCGCGAGCCCGAGGGTGGCACTCGGCCGCCGCGCGAGCACCGCCTTGACGCCGCGCGAGTGGATCAGCTCGACCAACCTCTCGGCACGCCCCGGGGTGGACGCGATCACGAGGATCACGCGGTCGTCGTGGTCGAGCAGCGCGCTGTCGTCGCCGACCTGGATCAGGCCCGGGGGGCCCCATCCGTTCGCGCCGTGCACGCCGACGGCCGGGGGCGGGGTGGCGGGCTCCGGCGGCGCCTCGACCGGTCGGTCGCTCATCGGCAGGAACAGGCTGAAACGGCTGCCGATCCCGACCTCGGAGGAGACCATGATCTCGCCGCCGAGCAGCCGCGCGATCTCCCTCGAGATCGACAGGCCGAGCCCGGTGCCGCCGTACTTGCGCGAGGTCGTGCCGTCCGCCTGCTGGAACGCCTCGAAGATCGCGAGCAGCTTGTCGTCCGGGATCCCGACGCCGGTGTCGACCACCGTGAACTGCATGACGCGCTCGGCCTGCGCGAGCACCTCGTTGCCGAACACCTGATCCTCGGGGGCGGGGCCGATCGCGAGCGTGACGCCCCCGTCGTGCGTGAACTTGAACGCGTTCGACAGCAGGTTCTTGAGGATCTGCCCGAGCCGCTGCTCATCGGAGAGGATCGACGCCGGCAGCCGCGGGTCGATATCGACCTGGAACTCGAGGCTCTTCTGTTCGGCGACATGCCGGAACGCGCGCTCGGCGTCCTCGTAGATGTCGGCGAGCGCGACCGGCGCCAGGTCGACCTCCATCCGGCCCGCCTCCACCTTCGACAGGTCGAGGATGTCGTTGATCAGCGACAGCAGGTCGTTGCCGGCGGAGTGGATCGTCGAGGCGAACTCGACCTGCTGGTCCGTCAGCGAGCGGTTCTCGTTCTCGGCGAGCATTCGGCTGAGAATCAGCATCGAGTTCAGCGGCGTGCGGAGCTCGTGGGACATGTTCGCGAGGAACTCGGACTTGTACTTGGAGGAGAGCGCGAGCTGGGCGGCCTTCTCCTCGAGCCCTCGCCGCGCGAGCTCGATCTCGTCGTTCTTGATCTCGATGTCCTGGTTCTGCTCGGACAGCAGCCGCGCCTTCTCCTCGAGCTCGTCGTTGGTGTTGCGCAGCTCCTCGGACTGCTTCTGGAGCTCCTGGGTCAGCCCCTGGGACTGGGTCAGCAGCTCCTCGGTCCGCATCGTCGCGCGGATCGTGTTGAGCACCACGCCGATCGTCTCCGCGATCCGGTCGAGGAAGTCGCGGTTGACGTCCGAGAACGGGCGGATCGACGCCAGCTCGATAACGCCGAGCACCTGGTCCTCGAACAGCACCGGCATCACCAGCAGACCCTGCGGCGGCGCGTCGCCGAGCCCGGAGCTGACCTTGATGTAGCCATCGGGGAGGTGGCCGAGCGCGATCGTCTTGCGCTCGAACGCCGCCTGGCCGACGAGCCCCTCGCCGATCGCGAACCGCGCGCTGCCGGTGTCGCGTACGACGTACCCGTATGAGGCGGCGGGCACCAGCTCGCTCTGGCCGTCGGCGCGCGGCTCGACCACGAAGAACGCGCCGTACTGGGCGTTCACGGTTGGCGTCACCTCGCTCATGATCAGCTGGGTGACCGCGGCGAGGTCGCGCTGGCCCTGGAGGATCCCGGAGATGCTCGCGAGGTTCGTCTTCAGCCAGTCCTGCTCGGCGTTGCGCTGGGTCGTCTCGCGGAGGTTGGCGATCATCTGGTTGATGTTGTCCTTCAGCTCCGCGACCTCGCCCTGGGCCTCGACCGAGATCGAGCGGGTCAGGTCGCCCTGGGTCACGGCGGTCGACACCTCCGCGATCGCGCGCACCTGAGTCGTCAGGTTCCCGGCGAGCTGGTTGACGTTCTCGGTCAGCCGGCGCCACGTGCCGGACACGCCCTCGACCTCAGCCTGGCCGCCGAGCTTTCCTTCCGTACCGACTTCCCGGGCCACGCGGGTCACCTCGGCCGCGAAGCTCGAGAGCTGAGCGACCATCCGGTTCAGCGTCTGCTTCAGTTCCAGGATCTCGCCACGGGCGTCGACGGTGATCGTCTGGGTCAGGTCGCCGTTGGCGACGGCGGTTGCCACCTGGGCGATGTTGCGCACCTGGTCGGTGAGGTTGCGCGCCATGAAGTTCACGTTGTCGGTCAGGTCCTTCCAGGTGCCCGCGACGCCAGGGACCTGGGCCTGCCCTCCGAGGATTCCTTCCGTTCCCACTTCGCGCGCGACGCGCGTCACCTCGGCCGCGAACCCGCGGAGCTGGTCGACCATCCGGTTGATCGTCTCGGCCAGTGCCGCGACCTCGCCCTTGGCGTCAACGTTGATCTTCTGGGAGAGATCGCCATGCGCGACTGCTGTGGTCACGCCGGCGATCGAGCGGACCTGGGTCGTCAGGTTCGACGCCATCAGGTTCACGTTCTCGGTCAGGCCCTTCCACGTGCCGGACACGCCCTCGACCTCGGCCTGCCCGCCGAGGATTCCCTCCGTTCCCACCTCCCTCGCGACACGGGTCACCTCGGCGGCGAACGACCGCAGCTGGTCGACCATTGTGTTGATCGTGTCCTTCAGCTCGAGAATCTCGCCGCGGGCGTCGACCGTGATCTTCTTCGACAGGTCACCCTGGGCGACCGCGGTCGTCACCTGGGCGATGTTCCGCACCTGGCTCGTCAGATTGGACGCCATCAGGTTCACGTTCTCGGTCAGGTCCGACCACGTGCCGGACACGCCGGCGACCGCTGCTTGGCCTCCCAGGTTGCCTTCCGTTCCCACTTCCCTGGCGACGCGGGTGACCTCGTCCGCGAACGCGGAGAGCTGGTCGACCATCGTGTTGACGGTCCGCTTCAGCTCGAGCACCTCGCCGTGCGCGTCGACCGTGATCTTCTGCGAGAGGTCGCCCTGGGCGACCGCGGTCGTCACCTGGGCGATGTTCCGCACCTGGTCGGTGAGGTTGCGCGCCATGAAGTTGACGTTGTCGGTCAGGTCCTTCCACGTCCCGGCGACGCCCGGGACCGCAGCCTGGCCGCCAAGGATCCCTTCCGTTCCCACTTCCCTCGCGACGCGGGTGACCTCGTCCGCGAACGCGGAGAGCTGGTCGACCATCGTGTTGACGGTCCGCTTCAGCTCGAGGATCTCGCCCTTTACATCGACCGTGATCTTCTGCGAGAGGTCGCCGTTGGCGACCGCCGTCGTGACCTGGGCGATGTTCCGCACCTGGTCGGTGAGGTTGCGCGCCATGAAGTTGACCGAGTCGGTCAGGTCCTTCCAGGTGCCGGAAACGCCGGCGACCTCCGCCTGGCCGCCGAGGTTCCCTTCGGTACCCACTTCCCTGGCGACGCGGGTGACCTCGTCCGCGAACGCGGAGAGCTGGTCGACCATCGAGTTCACCGTCGTCCCGATCCGCGCGAACTCGCCCTTCACGGGGCGGCCCTCGATCTCGAGCGCCATCTTCTGGTTGAGGTCGCCCTCGGCGACCGCCTCGATCACGCGCGCGACCTCGGTGGTGGGGCGGACGAGGTCGTCGATCAGGCCATTGAGCGACTCGATCGAGCTCCGCCACGCGCCCCGCGCGCCGTGCAGGCGGGCGCGCTCGGTCATGCGGCCCTCCCGGCCGATGATCCGCCCAACGCGGATCAGCTCGGCCTCGAGCGCAGCGTTGCGCGCCGCGAGCTGGTTGTAGGCGGACTCGAGCCGGCCGAGCGTGTCCCGGCGCCGCCCCGGCAGGCGGACGCTGAAGTCTCCGGCGGCCGCCGCCCGGAGCGCGAGCTCGACCCGCTCCAGCGACTGGTCGTCTAGCCGCCTGCCGCCGCTTCGTGTCCGGGAGCCGTTGCCGCTGGTTGACCCGTCGCCAGCGGGACTTGAGGTTCGCTGCTTGGTCACCGCCGTCTTGGCCATGCTCTGCTCAGTCCTCCACTGGTTGGGCGCGGGCGCGGACCCCGACTGGCAACAGTGCGTTGCCGATCACTTCATCGGAAGATTACGCCCGATTCTGGAGCCCTACCAGCCGCCGCGCCACTCGGCGCTGGCGGCCCGCCGCTTGGCGGCGCGCATCCGCGCGACCTTGCGCTTCTCGAGCCGCCACTGCAGCAGCGAGAACAGCACGATGATCGTCGGGAAGAAGATGATCACGGTGTACATCGCGTACGTGATGTTCTTGTCGCTGGTCTCCCCGTACCAACCCTCACCGCCGTAGGACTTGGCCAGCGCGGCGGGCGCGATCGCGAGCAGCACGACCCCGAACGAGACGATGGCGGCGATGAACCGGGTGCGGCGCATGCGTCGGCCTAGGGTACCGCGATCTCGCGGGCGGGCTCGTCGGCGCGGACCGCCTTGAGCGCCTCCAGCAGCACCGGGTTGTAATCGGCGCCGCGGGTGACGATCTCGAGGTGGCGGATCGGCGCTTCCAGCACCGGGCCGCCGGCCGCCGCGGCCAGCTCGCGCTGCTTGCTCGGCGGAACAGCCTCGTCCCTGGTCGTGATCAGCACCGCGATTCGCGGCTTGACGCTGCCCAGCCACGGGCGCGAGTCGAACCGCCCGAGCTCGCGCCCCGCCTCGGCGACGTCGCGCGCGGAGTGGCGCATCAGCTCCGACTGGACCCACACCGTCCGCTCGTTGACCGGCATGCCCGTCCGCTTGAGCCCCCAGCGCAGGAACTGGCGCGGGGCGACCGACAGGCTGACGCCGAGCGCCCCCATCGACCGCCACGTCCGCCTGAGCTCCGGCTCCTGCCAGTGCTGGGCGGTGCCGCTGAGCACGATCCCGGAGGCGACGTCGGGATGGTCGCGGGCGATCAGCTGCGCGATCGCGCCGCCCATCGAATAGCCGACAATCAGCGCGGGGGCCAGTTCGAGCTGGCGGAGCGCCGCGGCGGCGTCGGCGGCGCAGTCGGCGAGGCGGAACGGGACCAGCGGCCGTAACCCGCGGCCATGACCACGGTGATCGATCGCGAGCACCCGATACCCGGCCTCGATCAGGGCCCCGTAGGAGCCACACCAGTTCAGGTCGGCGCTCGCCAGCCAGCCGTGGAGCAGCATCACCGGCGGGCCGTCGCCCCCGGTGTCGCGGAGAAACAGCTCGCCGTGGCCGGGCACCCGCAGCGTCCGGGCGGGCGGCATCTCGAATGGGGGGAGTGGCGTCCACTGAGGTGCGCGCACGAGGCGGTCATCCTACCCGTCCGCTCCTACCATGATCACCGCTATGGCTGTGGTGATCGCATCGGACATCGGCAAGGACATCGCGGGCGAGCCGCTGCTGCGCGGGATCTCGTTCCAGCTCGAGCGCCGCGACCGGATGACCCTGTCCGGGCGCAACGGCGCCGGCAAGACGACGCTGCTCCGGATGCTCGCCGGCGAGGCGTCGATCGACGCAGGCGAACTGGTCTTCGCCAAAGGCGTGAAGGTGGCGCTGCACGATCAGCGACCTCCGCGCGAACGCGGGATCTCCCTCCGCGACTACGTGCTCTCCGGGGCGCGCGAGCTGGTCGAGATCGAGCGGCAGCTCGCCGATCTGGAGCAGGCGATGGCCGGCGGCGCCCACGACGAGGCGACCCTGAATCGCTACGCAGAGGCCCAGGCCCGGCTCGAGCACGCCGGCGGCTACCGGTGGCGCGAGACGGCGCTCGCGACGCTCCACGGGCTCGGGTTCCGCGACGACGCCGACCTCGGCCGGTCGCTCTCGACCTTCTCGGGCGGTGAGCTCACCCGCGCTTCGCTCGGTCGTGCGCTCGCGGGCGCGCCCGACCTGCTGCTGCTCGACGAGCCGACCAACCACCTCGACATCGAGTCGCTGGAGTGGCTCGAGCAGCATCTGATCGCGCTCGACGCGGCGGTCGTGCTCGTCGCCCACGACCGCTGGTTCCTGGAGGCGGTCGGGACCTCGGTGCTCGAGCTCGAGGGTGGCCGCGGGCGGTTCTTCCCCGGCCCCTGGCACGCGTGGCGCCGCGAGCGGGCGGCGCGCGA
>DASXDA010000081.1:0-5696 GCA_036490875.1 Solirubrobacteraceae bacterium | reverse complement strand
CAGCACGGCGTCGTCCAGTCGACGGTCACCGCCTCGGGGAACGTCGCGGCGGGGACCGACATGGACGTGAACTTCAAGACCAGCGGGACGCTCGAGTCGGTCAACGTCAAGGTCGGTCAGCACGTCGGCGAGGGCCAGCTGCTCGGGACACTCGATCCCACCGCGGCGCAACTGTCGCTGAACCAGGCGGAGGCGCAGCTGACCGCGGCCGAGGACCAGCTGACCGCGGCCCAGAACGGACAGTCGACCGGGTCCGGCGCGTCCGCCTCGTCCGGCAGCTCCACCTCGACGAGCTACGAAGGCGCTGGCAGCACGGCCCAATTCGTTTCGTACACGGCCGATCGCGCCCGCACGACGCCCGCAACAACGACGACGTCGACCACGCCGACCCATCCCACGACCACGCCGACGACGACGACCACCACGACCCCGACCACGCCTTCGCGTCCGTCGGGCGGAGGCGGGGGCGGCTCTGGCTCTGGCTCTGGCGGCGGCGGCAGCGGCGCCGGGGGCGGTGGGTCCGGAGGGGGCGGCGGCTCGGGAGGGGGCGGCGGCTCGGGAGGGGGCGGCGGCGCCACGACCAGCACCCCGAACCCGGCCTCGATCGCCTCCGCACAGGCATCCGTGTACAGCGCCCAGGCGAACGTCAACAACGCCGAGCAGACGCTCAGCGACACGAAGCTCTACGCGCCGACGAGCGGCACGATCGCATCGCTCGCGAGCCTGGTTCCCGGCGACGAGGTGAGCGCTTCGGGTTCGAGCAACGCCTCGTCGAGCGGCAGCTCGTCGTCGAGCTCCTCCGGCAGCGGCGGCAGCGGGCTCGCCGGGGGCACGTCGGCCGCCGGCGGCCTCGGCGGCTCGAGCTCGTCCAGCTCGTCCTCGAGCTCGAGCACCCCATTCGCCCAGATCATCAACACCAGCAGCCTGACGATGACCGTCTCGTTCAGCGAGTCCGACATCACCAAGGTGAAGGCGGGGCAGCCGGCGACCGTCACCTTCGATGCGCTTCCGAGCGTCCAGCTCGCCGCGCGGGTGACCCAGATCTCCCCGGTCGGGACGACCTCGAGCGGCGTCGTCAGCTACAGCTCGGTGCTGACGTTCGACCAGAACGACTCGCAAGTCAGGCCCGGAATGAGCGCCTCGGCGTCGGTCGTCACCGGCCAGGCCTCGGGCGTGACCGTTCCGAACGCGGCGGTGACAGGAAGCGGCTCGCTGGGGTTCGTCAACGTCCTCTCAAAGGGGAAGACCACGCAGCAGCAGGTGGTTGTCGGGCTGCGCGGCGACTCGCGGACGCAGATCATCAGCGGGCTGAGCGCGGGCACGCAGCTCCAGATTACGATCACGCTGCCATCGCTGAACCAGAACAGCGGTGCCGGCGCCGGCGGCGGCTCGGGCGGCACGCTCGGCGGAGCCGGGCTGCGGGGCGGTGGCCTGGGCGGCGGAGGCGGTGGGCTCGGTGGCCTCGGTGGCGGTGGAGGCTTGGCGGGCGCACGCGCGTTCTTCAGAGGCGGCGGCGGCTGATGGCCCGCCCCGCCCCGCGCTCGGCTCTCCAGCGCGCGCAGCGCGTGCTTCGATCGGGCAGCCGGTACGCGCAGGAGCCGCGGGGCGGATCCGCCGACCAGCCTTCCCCAATCGGCTCGAGGCGCGGCGACGTGCCGGTGATCGACCTGCGCGACGTGAGCAAGACCTACCGGATCGGCGAGATCGAAGTGCACGCGCTGCGCGGGGTCACCCTCCAGGTCCAGCGCGGTGAGTACATCGCGATCATGGGAGCGTCCGGGAGCGGCAAGACGACCCTGATGAACCTGATGGGGTGCCTCGACGAGCCCACCGCCGGCATCTACCGGCTCAACGGGCTCGACGTCCGGGGGATCGACGAGGACACGATGGCCGACGTCCGCAACCGCTTCATCGGGTTCGTGTTCCAGAGCTTCAATCTGATCCCGCGGACCCCGGCACTCGCCAACGTCGAGCTGCCGCTGGCCTACGCGGGGATCCCGCGCGCCGCGCGCCGCGAGCGCGCGATGCGCGCGATCCAGGAGGTCGGGCTCGCCGACCGGATCCACCACCAGCCGTCGGAGCTCTCCGGCGGCCAGCAGCAGCGCGTCGCGATCGCCCGCGCGCTCGTCACCAACCCGGCGATGATCCTCGCCGACGAGCCGACCGGAAACCTCGACACGACCTCCGGCGCCGAGGTGCTCGAGCTGTTCGAGCGGCTGGGCGACGAGGGCCGGACGATCGTCCTGATTACGCACGAGGACCAAGTGGCCCGCCATGCCCGCCGCGTGGTACGCGTCAAGGACGGCCGGGTCGTCGACGACGAGCGCCGCGAGCGGGAGCAGGTCTCGTGACAGAGACCGTGCGGGTCGCGCTCGGAGGTCTCGCCGCGAACAAGCTGCGGACCGGCCTCACGATCCTCGGGCTGATGATCGGGGTCGGCTCGGTGATCGTGCTGATCGCGGTCGGCACGGGCTCGTCGAACACCGTGCAGAACCAGATCAACCAGCTCGGCTCGAACATCCTCACGATCACGGCCACGCCGACGCTCGGCGGCCTGCGTGGCGGCACGATCACGACAACGCTGACCGTTGCCGACGCAAACGCGCTCGTCGACCCGTTCCAGGCCCCGGACGTGAAGAGCGCCTCCCCGGTCGTCAACGCCAACGGCGTGACGATGGCATCGGGGACTTCGACGTATTCGCCGGGGTCGTTCATCGGCACCACGCCGACCTACCGGCAGGCGCGCGACTACACGATCGCGACCGGGTCGTGGTTCACGGCCGCCCAGGAGAAGGCGCACAGCCGGGTGATGGTCGTCGGCCCCACGGTCGTCACCGAGCTGTTCGGCGGGGCCGATCCGGTCGGGCAGACGGTGCAGGTCAACGGCACGAACTTTCAGGTGGTGGGCGTCACCAACTCGAAGGGGTCGAACGGCAGCTCGAACCTCGACGACGTCGCGATCGCGCCGCTGACCGCCGTTCAGGACACGCTGACCGGCTACGGGTCGATCAACCAAGTAGTGGTGCAGGCGAAGTCCGAGGCGGCGCTCGGGGCGGCGCAGACCGAGGTCACGAACATCCTGAACCGGCTCGATCCGCCGACGGCCAGCTCGATCACCGGCAGCAACTTCCTGGTCCAGAACCAGAGCACGATCATCCAGACCTCGAACGCCTCGAGCAAGGTGTTCACGACGCTGCTAGGAGAGGTCGCCGCGATTTCGCTCCTGGTTGGCGGGATCGGGGTGATGAACATCATGCTGGTGTCGGTCACCGAGCGGACCAGGGAAATTGGGATCCGCAAGGCCGTCGGCGCTCGTCGCAGCGACATCCTGATCCAGTTCCTGGTCGAGGCGGTGCTGGTGTCGTTGTTCGGCGGCATCGCCGGGGTGATCGCGGGCGTGATCGGGAGCCAGTTCAAGATCGCCGGCGTGCAGCCGTCGATCGCGCCGTACTCGATCGCGCTCGCGTTCGGCGCCGCGGTACTGATCGGCCTGTTCTTCGGCACGTACCCCGCCGGCCGCGCCGCCCGGATGCGGCCGATCGAGGCATTGAGATTCGAATGACTTCACCAACCCCGGCAGACAGAGGAACCGAGATGAGCGCTATCCCGTACGAAGGCGACGAGCAGGACTGGGACGGCTACGAGGACCCGGAGGCACTCGCGCTTCCGGCGCGCCGGCGCCGCCGGTTCTGGGGCCGCGGCACCGCGGCGCTGCTCGTCGTGATCCTCTGCGCGGTCGCGTTCTACGTCGGCGTGCGCGTCGAGAAGGCGCAGATTTCGAACTCGCCCTCGACCGTCTCGCTCGGCTCCGGCACCGCGGCAGGAGGTCGAGGGGCCGGTCTCGCCGCGCGGCTGGGTGGCGCGGGCGCCGGCGCGGCTGCGGCGAGCGCCTCGGGCGCCGGCGCCGCGGGCGCTGCCGGGGCCAGGGGCGGGGCCGCGGGCGGTGGTTCCTCCGGCGCCCTCCGCGGCGGCCTCGGCGGCGGCAACGCCTCGTTCGGGACGGTCTCGACGATCAACGGCAACACGATCTACATCACCGATCCGACGAGCGGCAACACCGTCAAGGTGAAGCTGTCGAGCGCGACCAAGATCACCAAGAGCGTGGGCGTCTCCAAGTCGGCGGTCCGTCCCGGCGACACGCTCGTGATTCAGGGCCTCAAGCAGTCCAACGGCTCGATCTCGGCCACGTCCGTGACCGATGCCGGCGCCCGCTCCGCGGTTGGCGGGGGCGGCGGCGGTGGCTCGGGCGGCTCGGGCGGCTCGGGCGGCGGAAGCTCCGCCGTCAACTCGCTGTTCGGGGGGGGAGGCTCCGGATGAGCAGGACCAAAGCTGAAAGGAAACAACTAGGAGTGAGACTGATGAACATTGCACGAACGCGAGCGGCGCTCGCGGTGGGGGTGATCGCCGTGGGCCTGACCGTCGCGGCGTGCGGCTCGAGCTCGAGTTCGGGCTCGGGCACGACCGCGGCGGCCGCTGGGGCGCGGGCGCCCGCGGCTTCGACCAGCGCGCGCGGTAGCGCCTTGAGGACCTGCCTGGAGAAGCACGGCGTCACGCTCCCGAACCGCAGGCCCGGATCGGGCGGCGGGCCGCCGCCCACCGGCGGGTTCTTCGGCGGCGGCGGTGGTGCCGGTGGTGGCGGTGGCGCGGCCGGCGGCCCTGGCCGCCAGTTCAACGATCCGAAGTTCCGCGCGGCGCTTCAGGCGTGCGGCGGCCTCCGTGGTGGGTTCCGCGGCGGTCGGCGCTTCCAGCTCTCGCACACGGCGATCAACAGCTTCGTCAGCTGCGTGCGCAAGAACGGGTACTCGCAGATGCCGAACCCGAACTTCTCGGGCGGCGCGATCTTCCCGACCAGCATCCGCACCAACAAGCAGTTCCAGGCTGCCGCGCGCAAGTGCGAGAACTTGCTGCGTCCACCGCGGCCCGCGGGTGGCACCAGCACGAACCCCGGCGCATAAGCCGCCCCACGGCGGCGCCAAGTCCCGCACCGGCGGCGAAGACGTCGCCGGTGCGGGCAACCCAAGGCGCTAGCAGCTGTTGTTCGGTACCTCGGGGATCGACTCGCAGTTCGAGCTGGCGCCGTCGAAGGAGCCGCCCAGAACCGACGCGCCAATCGCTGAGGCGGTGTTCGACTCGCCGCCGCTGACGGATGCGTGCCCGCCACTGGCGGTGTTGAATGCGCCGCCGGACACCGAGTCGGCGCGAGCGGACGCCCGGTTCGCGATTCCGCCGAGAATCGCCTGTTCGCCGTTGAAGTTGAAGCGATTGCAGTTGCTCGACGGCAGTCGGGCAGTGCCGGTCACGTTGTCGCAACCTCCGGCGATGCTCGAGAACGGGTCGGTCACGTTGTTCGCGTAGCCGCCGCCGATCCACTCGTCCGGCCCGGCGTTGGGACAAGCGATATCCGACACCAGCCCCGGCCCCGCGAGGTTGTCGCAGCCACCAGAGATCGATCCGCCGCCTCCGCCGGGCGAGATTGAGTTCATCTCGCCGCCGCTGATCGTGCTGGCTGGGCCAAACGCATGGTTGTTGTCCCCTCCCACGATCGAAGCGCGGTCGCCCGCAGCCTCGTTGGCCGCCCCGCCGCTGACCGACGATTCGCGGCCGCTGCCGGCGTTCTGCAGTCCGCCGCTGACCGAGCTGCCGGTCGCAATCGCGTGGTTGCCGGAGCCGCCTCCGACCGCAGCGAAGCTGTTGGG
>DASXDA010000080.1:0-25382 GCA_036490875.1 Solirubrobacteraceae bacterium | reverse complement strand
ACCGGGTTGCCGTTCTTGTCGACCTGCGGCTTGCCGTTCTTGACCACCTGCAGCTGGAACTGCTGGCCGATGATCTTGGAGCCGACGAGCTTCCCGTCGACGTAGACCTTCTGGCCATTTGCGTTCCCAGGAAACGCGAGCTGGCCGACGCCGGTCACGACCAGCGGGTACAGCACGCCGAGGAATAGCGTCAGGACGACGATCCCGATCGCGGAAGTGATGAGGTCGCGCTTCATCTCAGTTTCAGTAGAGGTGGGGGGTCAGGCCCTGCACGATCGGTCCGAGCAGCAGGGCGGGGAAGAAGGTGAGGGCGCCGACGAGCACGATCACGCCGATCAGGAGCACGACGAACGTCGGGTTGTCGGTCCGCATCGTCCCGAGGCCGGGGGGGCTGATCCGCTTGCCGGCGAGCGCCCCGGCGACCGCCAGCGCGAACAGGATCGGCGCGAAGCGCGCGAACAGCATCACGCCGCCGCCCAGCAGGTCGGCGAGCTTGATTCCGTGCGCACCCAGGTTGCCGGCGTTGGGTTGGATGTAGCCCGTGTAGCCGGCGAACGCGGAGCCGTTGTTGTTGGCCTGCGACAGGTATGCGTAGAAGGACTCGGAGAAGCCTTGAGGGCCTGTCGCGGCTGCCGAGATCGACTGCCTGCCGGCGTGGCTCGCCACCGCCAGCGCGGTCGCGAACAGCGCCGAGAGCGGGGTGATCAGCAACCCGAGCGCGATCAATTTGATCTCGCGCGCCTCGATCTTCTTGCCGAGGTACTCGGGTGTCCGTCCGACCATCAGGCCGCCGATGAACACGGCGAGCAGGACGTACAGCAGGATCGAGTAGAGGCCGGTCCCGACGCCGCCAAAGATCACCTCGCTGGCTGACAGGTTCGCGAACGGCACGGCGCCGCCGATGCCGGTGAACGATTCGATCGCGCTGTTGACCGCGCCGCACGAGGTGACCGTCGTGACCACGTCGAACAGGGCAGAGCCCGCGATCCCGAACCGCTGCTCCTTGCCCTCAATGTTGCCGCCGGTCGAGCCGGCGATCACCTGCGTGTGGAGCCCCGCCGCGTGCTGCGCGGGTGAGCCGTGGGCCTCGGCGATATACGCGACGATCGCACCGGCCAGGAACATGATCATCATCGTCGAGTAGATCGCGTAGCCCTGGCGGCGGTTGCCGGTCATGCGGCCGTACATGAACACCAGCGCGGCGGGGATCAGCAGCACCGTCAGCATCTCGACGAAGTTGGTGAACGCCGTCGGGTTCTCGAACGGGTGCGCCGAGTTGGTGTTGAAGAAGCCGCCGCCGTTCGTGCCGAGCAGCTTGATCGACTCCTGCGAGGCGACTGGGCCCATTGCGATCTGCTGTGGCAGGTGCGTGAGCGTCGAAAGCGACACGTAGTGCGAGAAGTTCGCGATCGAGCCCTGGAACACGAGCACGATTGCCACGACGAACGAGATCGGCAACAGCACCCACAGGATCGTCCGCACGAGGTCGTGCCAGAAGTTCCCGAGGCTCTTGCCGCTGCGGCCGATGATCCCCCTGATCAGCGCGACCGCGACCGCGATCCCGACCCCCGCCGAGAGGAAGTTCTGGACGGTGAGCCCCAGCATCTGGCTGAAGTAGCTCATCGTCGTCTCGCCGCTGTAGTACTGCCAGTTCGTGTTCGTGACGAACGACGAGCTGGTGTTGAACGTCACGTCCCAGGTGCCCGAGTGGAAGTGCTGCGGGTTTAGCCCCGTCCAGTTCCACAGCGTCTGCGTTCGCAGGATCAGGTACAGCAGCAGCCAGCCTGCGAGCGAGAAGATGATCAGGCTCTTGGCGTACGCCTTCCAGTCCTGACCGCGAGTGGGGTCGACCCGCATGACCTTGTACAGCCACTGCTCCGGACGGCGCAGCAGCGGGTCGAGCATCGTCCGCTCGCCCGAGTACACGGCCGCCATGTAGCGGCCGAGCGGCATCGCCAAGATCGTCAGGACGGCGACGAAAAGAAAGATCGTCAGCCAGCCGGAGAAGGTCACTTAGAACCTCTCGCCCCGCAGCAGCGCGTACACCAGGTAGATGCACACGATTACCGAGACCGTCAGGCCGAAGATGTCAGCGGCGCTCATACCCGGTCGATTCCGAAGATCAGCGCGTACAGGAACGCGAACATCACGATCCCCAGAAGTACGGCTACAACGTCCATGTCGCTCAGGTTCGCGCCGCCGTGTCAAGGCGCTCTACAGAAACGGCGCCCTGTCATAAAGAAGGTGTGAAGGCGAGCGCTAGGCTGCGAACCGGTATCCGACGCCCGGGTCGGTCTTGATGAACCGGGGCCCGTCGGCCGGCTCGATCTTGCGGCGGAGGTTGGCCACGTGCGCGCGCAGCACCTGCGTGTCATCGCTGTAGCCCTCCCCCCAGACGGTTGTGAGCAGCTCCCGATGGGTCATCAGGCGGCCGCGGTTGCGCGCCAGCAGCCGCAGTAGCTCGAACTCCTTGGGGGTGAGGTGGACCTCCTCGCCGTCGCGACGGACGACGCGGGCGCCGATGTCGATCGCGAGCCCGTCGGCTTGGATCACCGAGTCCTCGACGCCGCTTCCGGAGCGCCTGAGCACCGCCGCGAGTCGCGCGACCAGCTCCCGCGGCCCGAACGGCTTGGTGACGTAATCATCCGCCCCGGCCGCGAGCGCCCGGACCTTGGCGTCCTCCTCGCCGACGGCGGACAGCACGATGATCGGGATCGCCGTCCACTCGCGCAGCCGACGGCACACCTCGACCCCATCGATGTCGGGCAGTACCAGGTCGATGATCGCGGCATCCGGGTGGCGCACCGCGGCGAGGTCGAGCGCCTCCTCGCCGGTGCTCGCGGGCACCGCCTCGTAGCCGGCGTCGCGCAGGATCACGCGCAGCGCTCGGAGGATCTGCGTCTCGTCGTCGCAGACGAGCACCGGCGGCCTGCTGCTGTTCGTCATGCCGCGACGCTCGCCCGATCGCCGGCAGGGAACGAGATCACGAAGCTCGCGCCCTGGCCCGGGAGCGAGTCGACCGACACGGTGCCGCCGTTGGCCTCGACGAATCCCTTCACGATCGCGAGCCCGAGGCCCGAGCCGGTCGATCTCCTGGCGTTTGGACCCGAGCCGCGGTAGAAGGGCTCGAAGATCCGTGACTGCTCGGCGGGCGTGATCCCGGGGCCCTGGTCGACGACGCGGACGATCACATCAGAGCCGGCCCGCCGCGCGTGGACCGAGACCGGCCGTCCGCCGGAGTACTGCCAGGCGTTCTCGAGCAGGTTCGCGAACACCCGCTCCAGCTGAGCCGCGTCGGCCCGGATCGCGGGCAGCTCCGGCTCGATGGTGAAGCCGACCTCGGCTCCCTCGGGCAACGCCTCGCGCGCGGCGAGCACCACGTCCTCGAGCGACGTCCATTCCCGTCGCGGCTCGGCCCGCCCGGACTGGAGCCTCGACAGGTCGAGCAGCTTGTCGATCAGCGCCGACAGCCGCTCGGACTCCTCGACTACCGCGGCCGTCAGCTCGCTGCGCTCCTGTGGGGTGATCGACTCCGAGCTGAGCGCATGCCCGGCGGTCAGGATTGCCGTGATGGGGGTGCGGAGGTCGTGCGAGGTCGCCTGCAGGAGCGCGGTCTTCAGCTCGTCGCTGCGGCGCAGCGCCTTGGTCTCGACGGCCTCGGCCTGGGCGGCGTCGCGCTGCAGTGCGACTGCGATCAGCGCCTGCAGCGCGGGGACAACGTTGTCGCGGAGCCGGTCGGCCGCCTCGCCCGAGAGGCCGCTCGGCACGAGCAGCGTCGCGATCTGCCGCCCCGAGCCGTCGGTCAGCGGCACCGCAGTGCGCCGCTCGTCGCCCGCGGCGTCCCCGAGCTCGATCGCCGCCGAGCGGAGCTCGAGCGCCTCGGCGACGCGGTGGGCGGCGGCGCGCAGCGCGATCGAGGTCTCGGTGCCGGCGAGCAGCTCGCGGGCGAGGCTCGCAGCGAGGTCCGCCTCTCGGCGCCGCCGGTCGGCTTCGTCGGCCCGCCCGCGAGCGATGTCGGCGATCGTGCTGACGACGACCGCGGTCAGCATGAACGCGCCGAGCGACACCCAGTTGCGCGAGTCCGAAATCGTGAACTGACCGGTCGGCGGCAGGTGGAAGAAGTTGAACGCCGCGGCGCTCAGCAGCGAGGTGCCGAGCCCCAGCCACACACCCCAGAACACGGAGACCAGCAGCACGGCCGGCAGGTAGACGACGCTCAGCGCGACCACCGGCGCGACCGTCTTCAGGGGGTAGATCGCCCCGGTCGCCGCCGCAACCGACACGATCGAGACCGCGACTCCGACGCGCAGCGGCGGCCGGCTTGCGCTCAATCCCCGGAGTCCGCGTCTACGGCTCCTCCATATGCGCTGCATTTGAGAGCAGCCTACGACGGGGACGGGCCGCTGGCCACAGAGCACTACCCCCCGGGGGTACACTGGCGGGTACTCCCCGGGGGGTATCTGGTGGCGGGGCTGGGGACCCCTTGGTGTAGTGGCGAGCGTCTAGCTTCGCGCGCGGGGGCGCGTACCGCTGCCGGCGCGGGTGCCTCCGCTCGGCGAGCGCGTGGCGCCGCTTGGGCTGCGGCCGGTGCTACGCGCGGCGCGTGCCCGGCTCCTGGCTGATGCCCGCGACGTCCCGCTCGGCGTCCTCGCTGATGCGGTCGAGCGGCGTGAGTTGGCGGTTCGGCGCGAACGGCTTCGGGTGCCGCGAGTCGGACGCTGATCGCGCGGGACCTGCTTGCGGACGAGCTCCTTGACAAGTCGTCCGAGCTCGGCGTCGAGGAACTTCGCCATCCGCTCCTCGTCGCGGCGGATCGCTCTGGCCAGCTGTACGGTCTCGCGGTCGCCGACCGCTTCCGCGAACACGATGATCCGCGAGTAGAGCGCGATCTCGACGTGCTCTTCGCGGAGCTCCTCCTGAGCGTTGCGCAGCTGCGTCTCGGTCTCGTCGTTGACGGCCGCTCGGGCTGTTCCGACCTGGGTCTTGACAGCCGCGACGGCCTTGCCGGCCACCTCGCCGACGGCGTCGGGAACGCCCGGCAGGTTCGGACCGGCGACGGCAGAGCCGCCCAGCTGCTTGATCCGCGAGGCAACGCGCCGCTTGTGGTCCTTGGTCTCTGTCAGGTGCTGGCGCAGCCGCTTCTTGTAGGACTGCTTCTGCGTCAGCGCGATGTGCGCGTTCAGCGCGGCCTCGAGCTCGGCCTCCTTCGCGTGCGCCTCGTTCAGCCACTGAACTAGCTTCGCGTCGCGTTTGTTGAGATTCACATCTGGCATCTGGTTCCTCTCTTAGCGTTGCGAGCCACTGCTGGTGGAGATCCGCAGCTCGCGTCCGGCCGCTTCGAGGACCGTTTTCCGGCCCTTCGCGTTGGCCTCGTACAGCTGGACTGCGGCGAGCTCGGCGGCGTTCGCGCCGGTCAAGCGGTCGACCACGTCGGCAGCCTTCATATGGTCGTACCCATTCCAGGGCGGTTCGATGTGGACCGATGCTCCGGCGCCTTCCTCCGCACCCGGCTCGGCTACCGCGTCGACGAGCTCCGGCGCTTCGGAGACGTGGACCGGCTCGGGGGCCGGCTCGTCGGGCGCCGGCGCCTCGGGAGGCGGCGCCGCGAGCGGCTGCTCGAAGACCTTGTGCCGGGGCGCCGAAGGCCGCGCCGGTTTCTCGTCCGATCTGGCACCGCCGATCAGCCGGCGGGTCGTCTCGGCGACGACGGCAATCGTCTGCTCCGCCGCCCGCAACCACACCTGGGTGGCGCGGACGCCGACTCGCAGCGGCGTTGTCATGAGCTCGCCCACCATCGCGTGGTTACTACCCGGAGCGGCGCCGGGAAAACGGGAGTCGGCGGCGCAAAAGTGGGTAGTGTGAATCGCGCAGGAGGAGTGTGCGCGAGACGTGGAACTGGATCCGAGGCAAGTCATCAGGGGAGGCCTGAAGCTCGCGGAGCGAGCGGGCGACGAGGCGTACTTCGCAACGCTGTGCATCCGCAGCGGGATCCTCGGCTTCGAGCCCCCGCACCGGATTGCGAAGCTGCTGCTCGCGTTCGAGCGATTCGGGATGCTCGGCGGCGCGGTCGCGGTCGGGGCGATCCGTCACGGCGACCGTATCGCTGTGATCGACGAGCGCGGCGAGCTCACCTACAAGCAGCTGCACGCGAACTCGAACGCGATCGCGAACGCGTGGCGTGAGCGTGGCTTCGAGCCCGGCGAGGGAATCGCGATCCTCGTCCGAAACCACCGCGGGTTCCTCGAGGCGCTGTTCGCCGCCGCCAAGAGCGGGGCGCGGGTGATCCTGCTCAACACTTCGTTCGCCGGCCCGCAGATCCGTGAGGTCGCGCAGCGCGAGGGGACCGACCTGCTCGTGTACGACGAGGAGTACACCGAGATCCTTGAGGGGATCGACGACCCACCCCGGGGACGGTGGCGCGCGTGGGCCGAGGAGCCGGGGGACGACACGCTCGACGCGCTGATCAAGCACGGCGACCCGAGCGACCCACCCCGCCCCGGAACCGCCCCGCGGCTGACGATCCTCACCAGCGGGACGACCGGAACGCCGAAGGGCGCCCCGCGCAGCGAGCCACGCTCGCTGGCGCTGATCGGGGGGTTGCTCAGCAGGGTGCCGTTCAAGGCGCGCGAGGTGACCGAGCTGTGTGTGCCGATGTTCCACGCGCTCGGGTTCGCCCAGGCGGTCATCGGCATCGGACTCGGCTCGACGCTCGTCATCCGGCGCCGGTTCGACCCTGGGGAGACGCTCGACAGCGTCGAGCGCCACCGCGCGACCGCGATCGTGATGGTGCCGGTGATGCTCCAGCGCACGCTCGAGCTGGGCCTCGACGAGATCGGCAAGCACAAAATTCCTGAACTGCGGATCATCTTCCTGTCGGGCTCGAAGCTGCCGGCGGAGGTCGCGATCCGAGCGCTCGAGGCGTTCGGCCCCGTGATCTACAACCTCTACGGCTCGACCGAGGTCGCGTACGCGACGATCGCGACGCCCGAGGACCTCGAGGTAGACGCCTCAACCGTTGGAAAGGTGGTCCGTGGCTCGGTCATCAAGCTCGTCGACGAGAACGGCGAGGAGGTGCCGCACGGCGAGAGCGGCCGGATCTTCGTCGGGAATCTGTCGCAGTTCGAGGGGTACACGGGCGGCGGCAGCAAGGAGGAGGTCGGCGGGCTGATCTCCTCGGGCGACGTCGGCCACTTCGACGAAGACGGCCGCCTGTACATCGACGGCCGCGACGACGAGATGATCGTCTCCGGCGGCGAGAACGTGTTCCCCGCGGAGGTCGAGGAGCTGCTAGCCCACCACAAGGCGATCGCCGACGCAGCGGCCGTCGGGGTCGACGACGAGAAGTTCGGCCAGCGGCTGAAGGCGTTCGTCGTACTGCGCGAGGGCCAGATGCTGTCCGAGGACGAGATCAAGGCCTACGTCAAGAACAACCTCGCCAACTACAAGGTCCCCCGCGAGGTCGTGTTCCTCTCAGAGCTCCCGCGCAACGCGACCGGCAAGGTGCTCAAGCGCGAGCTGGTCGAGGGCGAGGAGACTCCTGCCCCGTCCGAGCGTTAGCTGGCCGTCGAGTACCGATCCAGGAACCCCAGCATCCGCCGCCACGCGTCCTCCGAGGCCTCGGCATGCTCTTCGGCGCGGCGATCGAAGAATGAGTGGGGCGCGCCCGGGTACACGTGGATCTCGTGCTCTACCCCGGCGGCCGACAGCGCTTGGTCGAAGCGCTCGACGTCCTCGACGGGGATCCCTTGATCGGCCCCGCCGAACAGTCCGAGCACCGGGCATCGCATGTCCGCGGCGCGGGCGATCGGGCCCGGGACGCCAAAGCGGTCGCTGAGGATCCCGTATAGGCCGATCGCCGCCGACAGGCCCGGAACGTCGGCTGCGGCCATGAACGACTCGAAGCCGCCGAGGCAGAAACCGACGGTCGCGGGAGCGGTGACCCCGGTTCGTTCCCGGAGCGCCTGCGCGGTCGCCTTCACGTCGTCCTGTACCTGCGGCACCTTCAGCTCCTGGACGTGCGGCATGTACTCGAACTGCTCGTCGCGCGGCCCCAGTCCGGCGGTCCGTCCGAAGTAGTCGAATACGGCTGCGTGATAGCCCGCCTGCGCGAAGCGCTCGGCGAGGTCGAGGTAGAAGGGGTACAGGCCCCGCACGTCCGGGAGGATCACGACACCCCCGCGGGCGTCGGGTGATTCGGCGAGCGCTGCTGAGAACTTGGTCCCATCGGCGGAGGTCAGCTCGAGCAGCTCGGCACCGGCCCCGCCGGCGATCGGAGCGAGCAACAGGTCTGCGGGTGGCAACGGAGGGAGGGCGTCAAATTGGAAGCACATGCTGCGACACGATAGAAAGCCGTGGGATGACGCCGCCTCCCGACCCCGGTAGCTTCCGCGCGGAGTTCCCTGTCCTCGAGCGCCTGTCGTACCTGAACGCCGGTACCGAGGGGCCTGTGCCCCGGGCGGCCGCGGAGGCCGCCCGCGCCCGGATCGAGCTCGAGGAGACCCAGGGCCGCTGCGGCCGTCCGTACTTCGACGACCTGCGCGAGATGGCCTCGCGGCTGCGCGAGGGCTACGCCTCGGTGCTCGGTTGCGCCGCGTCGCTGGTCGCGCTGACCGGCTCGACCACCGACGGTGTCAACACCGTGCTCGCCGGCCTCGATCTCCGTGCGGGCGACGAGATCCTCACGAGCGACGAGGAGCACCCCGGCCTGCTCGCCCCACTCGGGCTCGCGCGCCGGCGCCACGGGGTCAACGTACGCGTGCTGCCGTTCCGGGAGCTCGCCGGCGAGGTGAGCTCGAGCACTCGACTGGTCGCCTGTTCGCACGTCTCGTGGGTCAACGGCAAGGTCGCCGACATCGCGGCGCTGCGCGCGGCCGGCGCTCCCGTGCTGCTCGACGCGGCACAGGCGCTGGGAGCGGTGCCGGTAGACGTGCGGGCGCTCGGCGTCGACTTCTACGCCGCCTCCGGCCAGAAGTGGCTGTGCGGCCCGGAGGGGAGCGGCTGCCTATACGTCCGGCCCGAGCGGCTCGACGAGCTCACGATTCCGTGGCCGGGGTACAGCTCGGTGGCCGATCCCGAGCAGGCGCTCGAGTTCGAGCCGGCGGAGGGTGTCAAGCGGCTCGACCACGGCTTCCCGACCGGGCTCAAGAGTGCCTGGGCGCTCGCCTCGCTCGCTGCGCTCGGCCGGCCGGGCTGGAGCTGGGTCCACGAGCGCGCGGCGTCGCTCGCCGCCTCGCTCGCCGACCGGCTTGCCGAGCTGGGGCTCCCGGTCTGCGATCGCGATCGCTCGACGCTCGTCTCCTGGCAGGTCGACGACGCCGCCGCCGAGACCGAGCGATTTGCCGTGAGCGGGTTCGTACTGCGGAGCATCCCGGGGCGCGAGCTCGTGCGCGCGTCCGTCGGCGCGTGGTCCTCGGAGGAGGAGCTCGACCGTTTCGCGCAACTCGCAGCCGGCTAGTGCCGCTGGCTAGTCGGTGACCCGGCGCGGGTGCGTGTAGACGTTCACGCGCCCGCCGCGGGCGAATCCGGCGAGCGTCATCCCGCGATCGTCGGCGAGCGAGATCGCGAGCGAGCTCGGCGCCCCGACGCCGACGAGCACCGGCGCGCCGGCGACCGCGGCCTTCTGGGCGAGCTCGAAGGAGAGCCGGCCGCTCACGCACAGAACCCGCTCGCCGAGCGGCACGATCCCGTCGAGCAGCGCGCGGCCGATCACCTTGTCCATCGCGTTGTGGCGCCCGACGTCCTCGCGGACGATCACGAGCGTCCCTGCGGGATCGAACAGCCCTGTCGCGTGCAGGCCGCCGGTGCGCTCGAACCCGGGCTGCTCGAGCCGCTCCGGCAGCGCCGCGAGCAGCGAGCGCCGCACCACCGGCCCGGCTGGCGGCGGCGCGCTCGCGACCGCCAGCTCCTCGAGCGCGCCCTTGCCGCAAACGCCGCACGAGGAGGTCGTGTAGAACCGCCGTGCGCCGGGGTCGCGGATCAGCGGCCCCTCGACCTCGACCGTGTTGGCGGCGAAGTCGCGCGTGGGCTCTGCCCGCCGGGGCCCGTCGATCAGCCCCTCCCCGTACAGGAAGCCGAGCGCGAGCTCCTCGTCGTGTCCCGGCGTCCGCATCGTCACCGCGAGCGGCTGACCGTCAACGCGGATCTCGAGCGGCTCCTCGACCGCGACCGCGTCCTCGCCGCGGTCGTGACGGACATTGGTGTAGGCGGACGCCACCGCCCGAACGTTACGGCTCCGCATATTGAGTGGGCCGACGGGTTGCCCGACCCGGGTGCATACTGAGCCCGTGGCCGACCACTTCCAGCAGCCCGGCTGGTTCACGAAGAACGTCTTCAATCGGATCGTCGCGCTGTTCACCCGCGCGGGGATCAGCGTCTGGGGCTCGCGCGTGCTCGAGGTGCCGGGCCGGAAGACCGGGGAGCCGCGCCGCACCCCGGTGAACCTGCTCACCCTCGACGGCGACCGCTACCTCGTGGCCCCGCGCGGCCACACGCAGTGGGTTCGCAACCTCCGCGCCAGCGGCGGCGGACGCTTGCTGCTGGGCCGCCGCGCCGAGGAGTTCACCGCGACCGAGGTTCCCGAGGCCGAGCGACCCCCGATCCTCCGCGCGTACCTGACACGGTGGAAGGCCGAGGTGGGTGTGTTCTTCGGCGGCGTCGGGCCGGACTCGAGCGACGAGGAGCTGCAGCGGATCGCGCCCGACCATCCGGTGTTCCGGCTGAACGGCGCGCCGGCGGGCACCCCGGCCGCCGGCTAGAAGTCGCGCCGGCCCGCGATGCTCGCGGCCCGCTCCGGCCGCGTCAGCTCGTACACCGCGATCCGCTGCGGCCCCGGGTTCGCGATCTCCGCGCCGGGACCGTGCGGGATCTCGAATCGCATCGCCACCTCTACTCCTCGCTCTGCGAGCGCTGCGAGCGTCGCCTCGAGGTCGCCGACGCGGAACACGAGCACCGGCTGGTCCCCCTCGAGGTGCTCGGCGAGCAGCAGCGCCGGTCGCTCCTCGCCGAGCCTGACCATCGCCACTCGCGTCCCGAACCGCTCGATCGCGAACACGAGCTCGCCACCGAGCCCGCGCGTGTAGTGGTCCAAGTCGTCGGCCACAGACCGGCTCGGGAGGTACACGAAGTCGAGCGACTGGAGTGACGGCATCGCCAAATGATGCCTCCGTCCGATTGGTATAGATAGGAGCGACCCCAAAGCCGACGAGAGGGAGCGCGATGGACATCGGAATCGGATTGCCGAACGCCGTACCGGGAACCAGGGGCCAGGACCTCCTCAACTGGGCTCGCGCGGCCGAGGAGGCCGGCTTCTCGACGCTCGGGACGATCGATCGGATCGTCTATCCCAACTACGAGCCGCTGACCGTGCTGAGCGCCGCGGCGGCGGTGACCGACCGGATCCGGCTCGCCACCACGGTGATGCTCGGCCCGCTGCGCGAGAACGCGGCGCTCGTCGCCAAGCAGGCACTATCGCTCGACGCGCTGGCCGGCGGCGGCCGGGTCGTGCTCGGGATCGGCCTGGGCGGGCGCGAGGACGACTACGCAGTCAGCGGCGTCTCGCTCGCCGGACGCGGGGCGTGGCAGGATCGCGCGCTCGACGAGATCCGCCGGATCTGGAGCGGCGACGGCGAGACCGAGTCGAAGATCGGCCCCCGGCCGCAGGGCGCAGGTCCGAGCCTGATCGTCGGCGGCGCGGTCGACGCCACGTTCGAGCGCGCCGCCAAATGGGGGGACGGCTGGATCATGGGCGGCGGCGCTCCCGATCAGTTCACGCAAGGCGCCGAAAAGCTCGCGGAGGCCTGGGAGGGCGCAGGACGCAGCGGGGAGCCGCGGACGATGGCGCTCGCGTACTTCTCGCTCGGCCCCGACGCCGAACAGAACGCCAACGCATACCTGCGCGACTACTACGGCTGGCTCGGAGACGACCTGAGCGGGATGATCGCCGGCAGCGCCGCCAAGGACGCCGACACGATCAGGGGCTACCTCGCCGCGTTCGAAGGAGCGGGTTGCGACGAGCTCGTCATCTTTCCGTGCTCGCACGAGCCGCGGCAGGTGCAGATGCTCGCGGAGGCCGCCGGGCTCTAATCGGCGACGACGCGGTTCAGCAAATCGCGCAGCTGGCCCTGCTCGGCCGTCGACAGGCGCGCGAGCCCGACCGGCGGCTCCCCGACCTGCGCCAGCAGGCGGTCGCGCACCTCGACGCCACGCGGCGTCAGTACGACGTGCTTGACGCGGCGGTCCTGTTCGTAGGTCCTGCGGGCGACGAGCCCGCGCGCCTCGAGCCGGTCGATGATCCCGGTCACGTTCGAGTTGTCGCACGCCAGCTGGGTTGCCAGCTCGTGCATCGGCCGCGGCGCGTCCGGATCCATGTTCAGCAGCGCGGCGGCCTGCCCGGGGTGAAGCTCGAGTTCGGACGACGCGGTCAGGAACCGGCGGCGCTGCTCCGCGAGCAGCCTCCGCAGCACCGTCCATACCTCGTCTGCCGCGGACGGTGGAGCTTGCTCGGTCTCGGCCGTCGTGCTCACCACGATGCAGTCTAGTTGACAATCTCGATGATTGACAACATCAACTAGTTGCTACAGTGCGCCCGGTGAGTACTCCCGCGTCAATCGAGGTCGAGCAGCTGGTCCGGGAGTTCCGAAAGGGGCCCCTGGCAGTGGACCACATCGACTTGACCGTCTCGCCAGGTGAGATCTATGGATTCCTCGGCCCGAACGGCGCGGGCAAGTCGACGACGGTACTGATGCTCACGACGCTGCTACCGCCGACCAGCGGCACCGCGCGCGTCGGCGGCTACGACGTCATCAAGCAGGGTGCGCAGGTGCGCGCGTCGATCGGCGCCGCGCTTCAGGAGGCCGCGCTCGACCCGATCCTCACCGGGCGCGAGCACCTGAACCTGCAGGCGACGCTCCAGGGACTACCCAAGGCCGATCGTCAGCGCAGGGCCGCAGCACTGCTCGAACGGGTCGGGCTGATCGAGGCCGCCGACCGGCGCGTCGGCGGTTACTCGGGCGGGATGAAGCGACGGCTCGACCTCGCGCTCGCGCTCGTGCACGAACCCAGGATCCTGTTCCTCGACGAGCCGACGACCGGTCTCGACCCGCAGAGCCGCACGGCCCTGTGGGACGAGGTGGCGCGGCTCGCGCACGACGAGGGGATCACCGTGTTCCTGACCACGCAGTACCTGGAGGAGGCGGACGTGCTCGCCGACCGCGTCGGGATCATCGACCAAGGCCGGATCGTCGCCGAGGGCACGCCCGCCAAGCTGAAGGCGGAGATCGGCAGCCCCAGCGTCGAGGTGACGCCCGTGGACGGGGACGCCGGAGATCGCCTGGCGGAGCTGCTCAAGCGGTTCGGAGAGCTTCGCCACAATGGGCGCGGCAGCGTCACCGTCCAGCTTCCCGGCGGCGAGAAGGAGCTCGCCGACATCATCCGGGTGCTCGACCAGGCCGATTTACACGTGGAGCTGCTGCAGCTCCACCAGCCCTCGCTCGACGACGTCTTCCTGGCCAAGACCGGTCGCAAGCTCGAGGGTGCCGGCGACGAGGCCGCAGAGCCGGAGCCGGCCCCGGCGGGCCGCCGGCGCCGGAGGCGGCGTGACAGCTGACGTCTCCCTGCTCCAGCAGGTGGGGGCGGTGGCCCGCCGGTCGATCACGCGGACGGGCCGCCAGCGGGCGCTGCTCGTCTTCCCGATCCTGTTCCCGCTGATCCTGTTCGCGATCAACGGCAGCGCGCTCAGCGCGGCGACCAAGATCCCCGGCTTCCCCACCAACAGCTATCGCGCGTTCGCGCTCGCGATCCCGTTCATCCAGGGCGCGCTGTTCGTATCGATCTCTGCCGGCACCGACCTCGCGCGGGACATCGAGACCGGCTTCTTCAACCGGCTCGCGCTGACCCCGCTGCGGGGGTCGGCGCTGCTGATCGGCCAGCTTGGCGGCGCGTTCGTTGTCGCGGCGCTGCAGTCGGTCGTCTATCTGCTGGTCGGGCTCGCGACCGGCGTCGGGATCAAGGCCGGGATCGGGGGCGCGTTCATCCTGCTCGGCCTCTCCACGCTGATCGCGTTCGCCTTCGCGTGCCTCGGCTGCCTGATCGCGCTGCGGTTCGGCTCCGGTGAGGCGGTGCAGGCGATCTTCCCGCTGCTGTTCGTGCTGGTCTTCCTCAGCTCCTCGAGCCTGCCGCGGAACCTGATCAAGGCGGACTGGTTCCGCGAGGTCGCGACGTACAACCCGGTCTCGTACCTGATCGAGGGCATCCGGAGCCTGATCATCAAAGGGTGGGACGCGGAGGCGCTGGCGCTCGGATTCGGCTTCGCCGCGGCGCTCGCGCTGATCGCGCTGTCGCTGGCCGAACGATCGATGCGCACGCGGCTGGTGCGGACATGAGGGGCTTCCTGTCGGTCACCAAGGGAGTCGCGTGGCGCTCGATCCACAACACGCTCGTGAGCCCGGCGATCCTGCTGCCGTCGATCATCTTCCCGCTGTTCTTCCTGGTCGCGTTCGCCGGCGGCCTGTCGCGGATCGCGGACGTCCCGAACTTCAACTACAGCGCGGGGTACACCTCGTTCCAGTTCGTGTTCGTGTTCCTCCAGTCGGCGGCGTTCGGCGGCGTGTTCACCGGGTTCGCGGTCGCGCGCGACTTCGACTCCGGGTTCGCCCGGCGGCTGCTGCTGAGCGCCCCGCGGCGGAGCGGGATCGTCGCCGGCTACGCACTCGGGGCGCTGGGCCGGTGGTTCATCACCGGCACGATCGTGACGATCGCGGCGCTGATCGCGGGGATGAACGTGTTCGGGAGCGGGATCGAACTGGTCGGTCTGATCGGCCTCGGGATCGGGATGAACTTCGCCGCGGCTCTCTGGGCTTGCGGGCTCGCGATGTTCCTGCGTACGGAGCAGGCCGGTGCGGTGATCCAGATGCCCGTGTTCGTGCTCCTGTTCCTCGCGCCGGTGTATGTGCCGATCGGGCTGCTGCAGGGGTGGATCCACGCGGTCGCGCGGTACAACCCGGTGACGGTCACGCTCGAGGCCGGGCGCGGCCTGCTCGCCGGCTCGCCGATCAAGGTCGCGCTCGCATTCGCGCTGCTCGCCGGCTCGGCGCTGGTGCTCGGCGTGTTCGCCCGCCGGGGACTCGCGAGCGCCGAGCGCGCCGGCTAGCCCGGTTGCACCCCGGGCCTCCAGCCGAGATGCTCTCGGCGATATCGAACTGAGATGGAGGCGTCATGGCGGACAAGGTGCTGATCAACCTGGCGACCGGACTCGAGGATTCCGAGCGCGTGACCGTCGCGTTCCTCGTCGGCGGCGCCGCGCTCGAACGCGGTCGCAAGGTCGCGATCTGGCTGACGAAGGAGGCCGTGCGGCTCGCGCTGCCGGGCCACGCGCTCGCGGTGGCGTGCGACGGATGCCCGCCACTGGACCGGCTGTTCGAGCAGTACGCGGCGGCCGGCGGCGAGCTGCTCGTCTGCCCGATCTGCTGGAACGCCCGCAAGCTCGACGAGTCCTCGCTCGTCGCCAACGCCCGGATCGCCGGCGCGACGCCGGTGTTCGACTGGATCGGCGACGACGATGTGACGGTGTTCAGCTACTGAGGGGGCGGCGCGGCGGGGCCCGCTCGGGCGGAGCGACTCGGCGGGCAAACGATGGCGAATTGGTTGACGTATACGGGACCAATTCGCCATCGTTCCGCGATCGAGCCCCGGCACGCCCCCCGGTCACCCGTTGAACTTGCAAACCGCCGCCGCGGACTTGAACGCCGGCGCCTGGACGTCGACCGTCTTCGGGATCGCGAGCACGACTCCGTTCTCGTCCAGGACGCCGCCGAAGGCGCCCGGGTCTGACGGCGGCGTCGTGGTCGGGTCGGGGAAGTCCGGCACGGCGTGCCGGCGCATGCACTGCGAGACCGCGAGCAGCTGTGCCCTGGCTTGCGGCGACGGGCGCGTCGGCGGCCCGCCGCCGGGGAGCAGCCTGCGGCAGCTCGCGTGGGCCGACTTGAACGCGGGAGCGGACGGATTCACACCCGAGCCGATCTGTAGCCGGCTACCACCGCCGGGGCTCGGGTCCGGGAAGCCCGACACCCCATGCTCGCGCATGCACTTGGAGTGATCCCGATGACCGCGAGGCCAGTCGGTATGTGCCGGATTCGTCTGCCGATTCGGAGCGACACGAAGCTCCAGGCCGTTGTAGCCGGCAGGGGGTAACAGCGTCGTAACGGCCTTGACCCGCGGGTAGGCTTCTCACATGCGACATGTGAGCTTGCCGTGGGTTGGCGGCGCCGCCGGGGTGGCGTTGCTCGGGCTCGGTGTCGTCTACCTGTCGGTCGCGTGTGAGTCGCTGCCCGGCTTCCTCGGTGGCACGCAGGGCGACACCTCGCCTCGCACCGGATTCGGCTTCGTCGCCTTGGGTCTCGGAGTGGCCGCGCTCGCGCTCACCGCCTGGTCCGTCCGCCACCGATCGCCGAGCGGATGAGCGTCGCGCGCGAGATGCTCGAGGCCGCGCCGCGGCCGGTCGAGTTCGACCTCGACGACCTGGTCGACGCGATCGAGGCGTGCGCGACCTCCACCCAGGCATGCACGTCGTGCGCCGATTCCTCGCTGGCGGAGGACGACGTGGCGACGATGGTCGACTGCATCGCTCGGTGTGATGACTGCGCGGATATCTGTCAGGCGACCGAGCGGATCCTGTCGCGGCCGCTGCACAACGATCACGTCGTCGTCCACCGGCAGCTGCGAGCATGCGTCCGCGAGTGCACGGTCTGCGCGGAGGAGTGCGAGCGCCACGCTGCCCACCACCCGCACTGCGGAATCTGTGCACGCGCCTGCCGGGGGTGCGCCAAGGCGTGCGACGAGCTGCTTGAGGACGAGGCCTTCAAGGAGCTCGAGAAGCTGGCCGGCGGCTAACGACGTAGCATTCCCTCAGACCGTCATGCCAGGGGAATGTGTGGCTTGTGGACGGGTGAATCGCTCGGGCGCTCAGTTCTGCGCGGGATGCGGTGAGCCACTGGACCTCCGCTGTGAGGCGTGCGGAGCGTCGGTCGCTCCCCACGCGAGCTTCTGCGACGCGTGCGGCGCCCCGCTGGGTCCGCAACCGCCCGGCGCGCCGGCCTCGGCAGAGTCGCGCAGGGTGCTGACCGTCGTCTTCGCGGACATGATCGGATCGACCGCGCTCCAGGAGGAGCTCGACCCGGAGCTGGCCCGCCGGATCATGACCCGCTTCTACGAGCGGCTCCGGGCGGTGATCGAGGCGCACGGCGGCACCGTCGAGCAGTTCCGAGGCGACGGCGTGGTCGCCGCGTTCGGCGCGCACGAGCTCCGCGAGGACGACGCCGTCCGGGGGGTCCGCGCGGCGGCGGCGCTGGTCAGGTCGCTGGCCGAGCTCAACCAGGAGCTCGAGCGCCGGTGGGGCCTGCGGCTCCGGATGCGCACGGCCGTCAACACGGGCGAGCTGGTCGTGAGCGAGAACGGGATCCTGGTCGGGGACCCGATGAACACCGCCGCGCGGCTCGAGCAGGCCGGCGCGGACGGCGAGGTGCTGGTCGGCGAGGAGACGTGGCGATTGGTCCACCACGTGGTCGAGCTCGAGCCGATCGAGCCGCTGGACCTGAAGGGCAAGTCGGAGCCGGTGCCGGCCTGGCGGCTGGTGTCGGTCGCCGGCACCGACCGTCGCCGCACCCCGGCCGCCGAGGCGGCGCTCGTCGGCCGAGACGGCGAGCTGTCGCGGCTGCGCGACGCGTTCGGCGCGGTCGCCGAGACGCGCACGTGCGCGCTCGTGACCGTGATGGGCTCTCCGGGCGTCGGCAAGACGCGCCTCGCTCGGGAGTTCGGGGTGCTGATCGACGGCCGGGCGACCGTGCTCGAGGCCCGCTGCGAGCAGACCGCCGAAGGCATCACCTTCCAGCCGATCGCCGAGGTGCTCAGGTCGGTGGCGCGGATCGGCGAGGCGGACCCCGCGGACGAGGCGCGCGCGAAGCTGAACGACTCGCTCCCGGTCGGGGATCCCGATCGCGATCGCGTCGTCGAGCTGGTCTCGGCCGTGCTCGGGTTCGGCGAGCCGGCATCCGCCGAGGAGACGTTCTGGGCGCTGCGCCGAGCGGTCGAGTCGCTCGCGCGCTCGGGGCCACTGCTGCTGATCATCGATGACCTTCACTGGGCGCCGCCGATGCTGCTCGACCTGATCGAGCACCTGGTCGAATGGGTCAGCGATTCGCCGGTGCTGATCGTCGCGCTCGCCCGTCCGGAGCTGCGCGACGCCCGGGAGGCGCTGACGTTCGCGGGCCGCCGCGTCCGCGACGTGATCGAGCTCGAGGTGCTCGATGAGCGCGACGCAAGAACGCTCGTCGGCGAGCTGCTCGGCGACGTCCGCGTGCCGCCCGCGCTGACCGCCCGGATCCTGAGGACCGCCGAGGGCAACCCGCTGTTCCTCGGCGAGACCGTGCGGATGTTGATCGAGGAGGGGGTGCTCCGCCGCGAAGGCGAGACGTGGGTCGCCGAGCGCGAGCTCGCGACCGTGATCGTGCCCCCGACGATCCAGGCGCTGCTCGCGGCGCGGATCGAGCGGCTCCACGGCGACGAGCGTTCGGTGATCGAGCGGGCGGCCGTGATCGGGCACCAGTTCTACCGCGGCGCCGTCGCCGAGCTGGTTGCGCCGCCCGTCAGGAAGGGGATCGACGCCCACCTCGACGCGTTGCGGCGGAAGGACATGGTCGAGCCGGAGGGGAGCTACTGGGTCGACGAGCCCGTCTACCGCTTCCACCACATACTGATCCGCGACGCCGCCTACCAGTCGCTGTTGAAGGAGGGCCGGGCCGAGCTCCACGAGCGGTTCGCCGACTGGCTCGAGGCGAAGGTCGGTGAGCTCGCGAGCGCCGCCGCGGAACCCGGCGGCCACGAGGAGGTGATCGCTTTCCACCTCGAGCAGGCGCACGAGTACCGGCGCCAGCTCGGGCTGCTCGACGACCGCGGCCGTGCGCTCGGAGCGCGCGCCGCCGAACGGCTGCACTCGGCCGGGCGGCGAGCGCTGGCGCGCGAGGACCTCGCCGCCGCGACCAACCTGCTCGGCCGGGCACAGGCGCGCGACAGTGGCGGTGGCCCCGAGATCCTTTGGGACCTGTGCGAGGCGGTGCTCTCGGCGGGCGACGTCGCGACCGCCGCGACGCTGGTCGAGGCGTTGAGCGAGACGGCCGGCGGCCACGAGTTGCTGGGGGCGCGGGTCACGGTGGTCGATGGCCAGCTCGCGAACCTGACCGGCGCCGGGAACGTGGCCGCCACCGCTGACGGGGTCGCGGCGGCGGCGCGCACGCTCGGCGGGCTCGGCGATCGCGTCGGCGAGGCAAAGGGCTACCACGTCGCGGCCGGCGCGTATGCCCGCCTCGGCCGGGTCGCGGCGGTGGAGGAAGCGCTCGACCGAGCGCTCGCGGCGGCCCGTGCGGCCGGTGACGCCCGCCGAACCACCGCGGTGCTCGCGGCCGCGCCGCGTGCCGCGCTGTGGGGCCCGTCGCCGGTGCTCGCCGCCAGCGGCCGCTGTCTGGACATCGTCCGGATCCTGCGGATGACGCCCGGCAACCGCCACGTCGAGGCGATCGCCCTGCGCTGCCAGGCGGTGCTCGAGGCGATGCGGGGGCGGACCGACGCTTCGCGGGTGATGCTGGCGGCAGGGCGCACCAACCTCGAGGAGCTCGGGCTGACGCTCGAGCTCCAGGAGTCGCACATCCACGCCGGGATCGTGGAGCTGCTGGCCGGCGACCCAGCGACCGCGAGCGAGTTCCTGGGGGCCGCGCGCGAGGGGTTCGAAGAGCTCGGCGTGATGGCCGGCGCGGCCGGGGCCGCGGCGCTGCTCGCCCGTGCGCTCGCCGAGCGCGGCGCCGGTGCCCAGGCGCTCGAACAGACCCAGTTCGCGGAGCAGCACGCCGGCGGCGACCTCAAGACGACGATCACCTGGTGCAGCGCGCGGGCGCAGGCGCTCGCCCAGCTGGGGGAGATCGAGCAGGCGGACGTCTACGCGCGCCGCGCCGTCGCCCTCGCCGAGCCGACCGACGCGCTCACGGACAAGGCCGACGCATCGATGGCCCTGGCGGAGGTCAGGCTCGCGGCCGGCGACGCGCCCGGGACCCGGGCCGCAGCGCGCGACGCGAGGGCGTGGTACCAGGCGAAGGGGCACGCGGTGGGCGTCGGGCGGGCGGCGCGCGCGGCGGGCGAGGGCGGCGACGAGGAGGCTGCGACCGGGCTCGCCACGCACCGGCCGGCCGCCCCACACGAGCCACATCGATCGCCGCTGCTCGGGACCCGCCCGCCCGAGCGCTTCTATGCGGAGTTCATGCGCCGGTACGCCGAGCACGACCTCGAGGGGCTGCTCGCTCTGTACGCCGAGCGGTTCGTGCTCGTCGACCACCGCCGGATCGGCTGGAGCGAGCTGCGCGGGCACGACGCGCTCCGCGTCACGTATGAGTCGGTGTTCGGGCAGTCGCCGGACATCCGTGGCGAGATCGACGAGGTGCTCGCGTGCGATGACCAGGTGATCGCGATGCGCGAGGGCTACCGCGGTCACGGCACGCAGGCCGGCGCGTTCGAGTCGCTGTTCGGAAACGTGACGGTGGTCGAAGACGGCCTCGCGATCACCGTCGACCACTACGAGTACGACGACGACGACGCGATCCTGCAGCGCTACCACGAGCTCGGCGGTTATCCCCTCGCGTTCGGAGATCGGCCCCCGGAGCGGGTGGTGGCCGAGCTCTACCGATACGTCGCGCGCCGAGACCTGGATCGGATCGGGGCGCTCCACGCCGAGGACGCGGTGGTGCTCGATCACCGCGCACTGCCGTGGGAGGCCGCGCGCGGCCGCTCAGCTGTCGTCGGGCTGCACGCGTCCGGCCTGTCGGCGTTTCCGGATCTTTGGCTCGACGTCGTCGAGGTGCTCGCCTGCAACGACGCCGTGCTCGCGCTCCGCTCGAAGCTCCGCGGCCACGGGACCGAGGGCGGCGGCGAGATGGAGGTGCCGCTCGGGGGAGTAGTGGCCGTCGAAGATGGGCAGGTGGTGAGGATGGAACTGTTCGAGATCGACGACCGCGCGGCGATGCTCACGCGCTACGAGGAGCTGTCTGCGGAACGGATGGCCCGATCCTGATGGCCGAGAAGGTGATCGTGATCGGCGGCGGCGTGGCCGGGATGACGACCGCGCACGAGCTCGCCGAGCGCGGGTTCGAGGTTGTCCTCTACGAACACCGTGACGCGGCCGGGGGCAAGGCGCGGAGCATCGACGCCGTCGGTCAGACGACCGGCGCAGGGGGGCTGCCGGGCGAGCACGGATTCCGCTTCTTTCCGGGCTTCTATCGCCACGTGACCGACACGATGAGCCGGATCCCGTTCGGCCGCCGACGGACCGTGTTCGACAACCTCACGCAGTCCACGCGGATCGAGGTCGCCCAGCACTCGAGGCCGGCGATGATCTCGCCGGCGCAGTTCCCGCGATCGCTGAAGGAGCTCGAGCTGGCGCTCCAGTCGGGGTGGGACTTCGCCACCCAGCTCGGGATCCCGATCGGGGATCAGATCCACTTCTACGAGCTGCTGACGAGGCTCGCGTGCTCGTGCGACGCGCGTCGGTTCGGCGACTATGAAAACGAGAGCTGGTGGCAATTCTCGGGCGCGCAGCAGCGGTCGGCGGGCTACCGCCGGTATCTGGCCGACGGGCTCACCCGGACCCTGGTCGCCGCGCGCGCCCGGGAGATGAGCGCCCGGACCGGCGGGTACATCCTGCTGCAGCTGCTCCAGGACATGATGCGACCCGGAGCCCAGGTCGACCGCGTCCTGAACGCGCCCACCAACGACGCCTGGATCGATCCGTGGCTCGCCCATCTCCGCAAGCTCGGGGTCGACTACCGGCTAGGGCACCGCGTCGACACGATCCACTCGCGGGGCGATGCCGTGAGTGGCGTCAGCGGCCATCAGCTCTCGTGGCCCAGCCAGGGGCTCGTCTCGACGTTTGCGGACCGTGCCGACTATTACGTCTGCGCCGTCCCGGTCGAGGTGATGCAGTCGCAGATCAAGATCGCGCTGAAGCGACGCGCCGTCGAGCTCAGGAACCTGGACCGGCTGGCGTACCGCTGGATGAACGGGATCATGTTCTACCTGACCGAGGACCTGCCGCTGGTCCACGGCCACATGATCATGATCGACTCGCCGTGGGCGCTCACGGCAATCTCTCAGCGTCAGTTCTGGCCCGACGTGGACTTCTCGAAATACGCCGGCGGCAAGGTTCAGGGCGTGCTGTCGGTCGACATCTCGGAGTGGAAGAGCAAGGGGCGATACGCGGCCAAGGGCAAGACGGCCGAGACATGCCACAAGCACGAGATCGCCGACGAGGTCTGGGCCCAGCTCAAGCACTCGCTCAATGTCGGCGCGGAAGTCCTCCGAGACGACATCCTGTTCGACTGGTTCCTCGACCCCGACATCGTCGAGCCGAACCCGTCGGGGGCACACACCAATCTCGAGCCGCTGCTCGTCAACACGAAGGGTTCGTGGCAATACCGGCCCGACGCTGCGTTGCCGGAGGTCCCGAACCTGTTCCTCGCCTCCGACTACGTACGGACCTACACGGACCTCGCGACGATGGAGGGGGCGAACGAGGCTGGCCGGCGCGCGGTCAACGGGATCCTCGACGCCGCCGGCTCGCGCGAGGAACGGTGCAAGCTGTGGAAGATGCAGGAGCCCGGCGGGCCGTTCGCGCTCGCCCGGCTCGCCGACGCGCTCGCCTACCGGCTCACCTGAACGAACGGCTACGCCGATGACTCGAGCGCGCCGAGCTCCCCGAGCGCGGCCCCGATCGCACCTACATGGCTTTGATTACGCCGCTACGCGCGGGCTGACGCGGTCGTAGTTGAGGCGCATCAACGCGATCACGTCGCGCACGTCGGAATCGTGCTCGATCCGGCGCGCGGCCGGGCCGATCCGTCCCGGGAACACCGGATGCTCGGTGATCCGGCCCTCCTCGGCGAGCTCCCTCCACAGCTCCTTTGAAAAGAAGAAGTGGGCGGCGTGGTCGCCGTGGAGGTGGCCGATCTCCTTGTGTCCGACCTTGAACGCGAACTCGCCTCGCCGGCCGGGGCCGGCGGTCACACCGGGCCACGAGGTGACCTCGGCGGTGATCTGCTCGCTGGCTGATGGGCTGGTCATGTTCGCTCCTAACCGCGGATCGCTTCGATTGCATTTGTCACGCTACAAGTTCAAGTGAGCTTGAAGTCAAGGGACGGTTGTGGTTGGCTTGGCGCGTGGCGGATCTGCTGACGATCAGCGAGGTCTCGCGCAGGAGCGGCGTAGCGGCGTCGGCCCTGCGGTTCTACGAGGATCGCGGACTGATCACCTCCGAGCGCGCCGGCTCCGGACACCGCCGGTTCCGCCGGCCAGTGCTCAGAAGGATCGCGTTCATCGTGTTCGCCCAGCGGGTCGGACTGACGCTCGAGGAGATCCACGGCGAGCTCGACCGCCTCCCGGGCGATCACGCGCCGACGCGCCGCGATTGGTCACGGCTGTCGAGCACGTGGAGCATGCGCATCGACGAGCGGATCGCCGAACTCGAAAGGCTGAAGGCGGGACTGACCGACTGCATCGGGTGCGGCTGCCTGTCGCTCGATCGCTGCCAGCTGGCGAACCCGGGTGACCGCGCGTCGGGGCTCGGTCCGGGCCCGCGCTACTGGATCGGCGACCGGCCGCTCAGGTCCGGCGCCAAGAAAGGCGCTCGGCGGGCCGCACCGCGGCGGTCCCCCTGAACACCCGGTGCTTGCCGGAGCCGTTTGCGTTCATCACCCAGATCGATCCCTGGCCGCGGAGGTCGGGATCGCCGCAGTCGCCGACGCATTGGAGATACGCGATCTTCTTCCCGTCGGGCGAGTAGACGGCATCGGTGATGCTGGTCTCAAGCCCGGACACGCTCGTCAGCACCCGCACGTCCGTGCCGTTGGGGTTCATCGATACGAGCGTGCGCTGACCGCGGAGCGCGACCAGCTTCTGTCCGTTCGGCGCCCACGACGGCCCGAAGAAGTTGGCCGGCGTGCGAGCGGTGATGTTGGTGTTGCGGCCGTTGTTCCGGACGAACAGATCCGCCTTCGCGATCCCCTGGCCGTTGCGGTGGAAGGTCACGCGCTCGAACGCGATCCGGCCGTTGTTCGGCGCGTAGTCGGGCACGCCGTAGCTCTGGAGGCTCGTGCCCGAGGCGATCACCCTCAGGTTCGAGCCGTTCGCGTTCATCGTGGCGATCACCGCCTGCCCGGCCCGGCCGAACTGCACCATCGCCAGCGACGAGCCGCTGCGATTGACCGAGACCCACACGTGGGCAGGCGCCGACGGCCTGTCCACGCGCCGGCGACCGCTCCCGTTCGCGTTC
The DNA here is from genome assembly GCA_036490875.1 of Solirubrobacteraceae bacterium. Lineage (GTDB taxonomy): Bacteria > Actinomycetota > Thermoleophilia > Solirubrobacterales > Solirubrobacteraceae > Palsa-465. The sequence goes on along the minus strand of DASXDA010000080.1, from coordinate 1,027 downwards.
ATGCGCAAGACGCGGCTTGGCCGTGTCGTCGCGCGGTCGAGGCTGTCGAAGAAGATCCGCTGCCCGCTCGACCCGTAGGTCGGGTCCTCGTTCCAGACCTTCCCCGTCGTCGTGGTCAGCTGCTTGAGCCCGGTTCCGGTCGGCGAGACGTGGAAGATCTGCACCGTCCCGGTGCTGCCGTCGATGGCGTCGAAAGCGAGCGCGCCGTTGCGTCCCGGAAAGCTTCCCGACGCGGTCCCAGTGCCGCCGGCGAGCGCAACGACGAACGCCGAAGCGGCGAGCAACCTGATCGTTTTAGCCCTCGGAGCCATCTTCGTTGGGTGGACCATCCTTGCCACCGGTGCGAACCACACCAAGGGCCAGGTCGCGGGCGGCCTGCTGTTGGGCGGCCTGAAGCCGGTGCTGTGGACGGGCGGCTCCGCAATCGAGCTGAACACGCTGGGGCAGGACTCCGCTGCGCTCGCGATCAACCAGGTCGGCGAGGTCGCCGGCTGGGTCGACACGGCAGGCGGCCCCACCCACGCAGCAATGTGGGCGGGGTAAGAAGCTGACCGACCTCGGTTTGCTGCGGGGCGGGGACACCGTCGCCACCGCGATCAACGACGCGGGAGAGGTCGCCGGACGGACAGATCTCTCGCAGCGCACCGAGGCCGTCGCGCTGCTCGAGCAGCGGCCCACAGGTCCGCGGCGCGGCGTGACGCCGCCCGGCCGGGGCCGGATCGACAACTCCTAGTGGCTACTACTTGACCGTCACCACCGTTTTCATCGAGTACGGGTGGATGATGCACTGGAAGTGGTACTTCCCGGTTGAGCCGCGTGAGCGTGAAGTAGTTATCCGCGACCGTGATCGTCTTGACTTTGGCCTCGCTCGCCTGCTTGCCGGCGATCGCTGCGGCCGGGATCACGCCGGCGCCCACGGTAAGCGCCAGGGCCCCGACCGCAGCCGGCACCCGATGGTTGCGCGTTAGCGCTACCAGCCCGACGAGCGCCCGCCCTTGGTGCTCGCGGAGCACCAAGGGTTGTTCGG
>DASXDA010000079.1:0-16239 GCA_036490875.1 Solirubrobacteraceae bacterium | reverse complement strand
GCAGATGTCGACGTCGCCCGGCGATTTCCACGCGGCCGTGATCGAGGAGTTCCGCGCGAACGACGGGAGAGTCGGCGGCCCGCTCGAGGGCACGCCGCTGCTCTTGCTTCACAGCGCCGGTGCCAAGTCCGGCGCGAGCCGGGTCACCCCGGTTGCGTACCTGCGCGACGGCGGTCGGTACGTCGTGTTCGCGCTCAACATCGGGTCGTCGGGGAACCCCGGCTGGTACCACAACCTGACCGCGAATCCGCGGACGGCGATCGAGGTCGGAGCGGACACCCTCCCGGTCGTGGCGAGCGAGGCGACGGGGGAGGAGCGCGAGCGCCTGTTCACCGCAAGCGCCGAGATGAACCCGCAGATCAACGCATACGCGGCGAGGGTCGAGCGCCGGATCCCGGTGATCGTGCTGACGCCGGTCTAGTCGAGCAGCAGTCTCGCGGCGACCGCCGCGCCGTCGGTGCGAATCGCGCTGGCGACGGCGGTCGCTCGGCTTCGGGTCTCGGGTGCCAGCGCCGTCCGGAGCGCATCCGACAACGACTCGGTGGTCGGGATCCGGCCGTGGTGCGCCGCGCCAATCCCGAGCTTGGCGACCCGGCTGGCCCAGTACGGCTGGTCCACGATCTGCGGCAGCACCACCTGGGGAGCGCCGGCGCGGGCGGCCGCGTCCGTTGTGCCCGCGCCGCCGTGGTGTACGGCGGCGGCGACCCGCCCAAATAGCGCCTGCTGGTTGACCGCGCCGACGGCGAGGCAGTCGTCACGGTCGTCGATCACGTCGAGGTCGGCCCAGCCGCGTTCGACTACCGCGCGGTGCCCAAGCGCCCGGATCGCCTCGATCGCGGCGCGGCCGGTGTTTTCCGGTACCGGCATGCTCCCGAAGCCGACGTACACCGGTGGTGGGCCGGCGTCGAGGAATGCCATCAGCTCGGCCGGAAGCGGACGTTCGTCGGGCAGGATCCACGCCCCGGTCTGCACGACGTCGATGCCCGTCGGCTCCCGCCACGAGTCGAGCGTCGGGTCCGTCGCCAGCCACGGGTGGTCGGTGAACATGTGATCGAGGACGTCGTTCACGGGTGGCAGGCCGACCGACGCCCGCTGCGGGTTGAGCGCCGGCCCGAACACCGCGTTATAGCTCTGGGCGTTCAGCTGCCACAGCACCCGGTTGTCTGTCACGTGCGGCGGGAACGGCCTTCCCGGTAGCGGAAACGGCCGCTGGTTCGGCGACGGCAACACGACCGGGCAAACGGTTGCGTACACGTAGCGGATGCCGAGCTTTTCGCCGACCGAGCGCGAGGCGAAGTGGGCGAGGCCACTCGCCACGAGTGCGTCGCATCCCGCGGCTTCCCCGGCGACCGTGTCGAACTGCGCCGCGACGAACTCGGCCGCGCGGCGAGGCAGGTCGGAAGGCGATGATGGCGGCTCCGTCGTGCGGATCGGCACGCCGGTCGGCACCGCCGGCACGCCCACACGGGCAAACAGCTCCACGAAATCCTCGTCCGGCGGTACGCACGCCCGGACCTCCGCGCCGAGATCCCGTAGCGCCACGGCGAGTGCCGCCATCGGTTGGACGTCGCCGCGCGACCCGTACACCGACAGCAACACGCGCATCTCGATCGCCTCAGGTGGCGAACGGTTCGGGGTTGAGCTCGGCTTCGCGCAAGCGTCGCGGCACCCATCCAAGCCGGTGTGGAACGTCATACAGGCGCCCCGGCGCGAGCCGGCGCAGCAGCGGCCGCAGGCCCGGCACGACCACGCGTACCGCCGGCAACCCGATGTCGGAACGGGTGGTGTCGAGCACGAGCACCTCGTGGCCGAGGCGCGCGAGCATCTGGGCGCACCAGTCGACCCCAGCCTGCGCGTCTGCGCATGGGAAATTTGGCAGCTCGCCCACGGCAACCGGCGGCGAGGGGGCGGGGCGCAGATACGGGCGCTGCGCGACCGTGGCCGGCTGTTCCCCCGCCTGACCAGCCACGGCGGTGACCTGCGAGAGCTCGGCCAGCGCGCGCTCGACCGCGCGGACGGGCTCGAGGTCGCAGCCACGCCCGATCGGCAGCAGCGCGCCCCCTTCCTGCTCCCACGCGACCGCGGCGACGACCGCCACCTCGGTGTCGGCGCGCAGGTCGAGCAGCGCGAGCCCGCGTCCCACCGCCGCGTGCGCGTCCCGGATCGCGTCGAGGCGGGAATCGCCGATGCTGTCGAGGTCGATCGCGGGCCGCGGGGCGCGGCTGTACCACCACAGCGCGCACGCATCGCGTTCGATCAGCTCGAGCAGGCCCTGGAGGATCGCCTCCTCACGGGTGGCGCCAACCGCGCAACCGTTCGCATTGGCCAACGCGAACGGCGGTCCGGGGTAGGCGGGGTCGTCGTAGTCGAAGTAGCAGTAAGCGGCCGGGAGCCAGCGGGTGTCGCCCGAGGTCAGCGAGACGGACGGGACCCATTCGAGCGCGTGACGCTCGTCGAGACGCCGCGGGATGCTGTCCCACGACCGGGCGGACTGACTTGCCGCCGCCTCCGCGTATTGGCCGTCGCTGATCAGCAGCAGCTCTCCCGGGTGGATCGCGTGCTCCTCGAGCTCGTCCCACCGCGCGCGCCGGCGCGGCTCCTTTCCCGTGAACCGCGCGGAGGCGAGCTCGAGCGCCTCGCCGATGCAGCTGGCTCGGGCCTGGCCGTCGGTCAACCCCTTTCCGAGCGCCCCGTGGCGGAAGACCGGCCGTCTGTCCTCGCCGCGGTCGGGCCACTCGAGCGTCCCCGCCGTGGCGTAGACGTGGGTGCCGGCGATGGCCGGAACCCGCTCGAGTCCCCCGAGAACACCGGTGATCGGGCTGATCAGCGGCGCGACGCGCTCCAGCATCAAGCCGGTCGGGGCCGCGGTCGAGATCGGGTGGCGGGTCGGCTCGCCATCGGATCCCTCGACGACGACCAGCCCGCCGATCAGCGCCGGAGGCGGGTCACCGGTGACCGCGCGTCCGATCGCGTCGATCGCGTAGGCGAACCGCGGATCATCGGCTGGAGCGTCGAAGCGGCCCGCGGCCAGCAGCGGAAACGTCGCCCCACGTTCGAGCGCGAGGAGATCGTCGCGGCGGTTTTCACGAAGTCGCCGAGCGAGCAGGCGCCACGTCGGCTCGGCGGTCGCGCCCTCGCAGTAAGGGCCGATCCACCACTCGTCCCAGCCGATCCCGATCGGCAGCAGCGCCGCGCCACGGTCGCGGCACCGCGCGGCCAGCCGATCGAGCTCCGGGCGCAGGTAGTCGTCGACCACCGCCACGGTCACGCCGGGGGCCGCGCCGCGCCGGACGGCCGCGAGCGATCCGCGCAGGCGCGCGACGGCCGCGTCATCGACGCCGATCGCGATCCAGTGGAGCTCACCCGGTGCGGGCGGCTGGAAGTCGCTGAGCGGATCGCGCGATCCGCCGGCGGCCGGGAGCGGGTCCGGGCCGGTGCCGGGCGCGATGTAGGCGATCAGCTCCTGGTCGGCCAGGCGGATCAGTGCGAGCCGAACAACCGCGGTCGGCAGCTCGTCCGCCAGCCGCGCGACCAGCTGGTCGTCCGTGGTGCGACCGTCGATCAGTGGCGCGAGGAGCGCGTAGGCGCGTCCGTGCAATGCCACCTGTCGCCCGACTCCGATGACGAGCACCTCGTCGGAGGAGATCGGGTGGAACCTCGATCCCGGTGCGAATGCCGGCACCAGGCCACCCATGGATGGCCGGGAACGACCCCCGTCCCCGGCCATCAAGTCGGGCTTTCGCGCAGCTACGCCGCTCAGGTCCTCCAGGTGACCTTAGTGGTGCCGCCCGCGACCTGCTCGAGCTGATCCTCGGACAGCTCGCCCTCGGCGGGCGGAGCCGGGATCACGAGATGTCGCACCGTCGCGGTGTCCTCGATGACCTCGATGTCGGAGCCCTCCTCGAGCGTAACGCCGGCCTCGGCGAGCGCGCCCTTCGGATCAGAGATCAGCCGGGCCTTGTAGTCCGGATCGCTCCACGCGCGAGCGATGACCTTGCCGGACACCGCGCTGTAGTCGCTGCCTTCCATACAGATACCTCCATTTAGACAGGAGGGCTCACAGCCCCCATTTGAATCTGGGCAGCCTTGCCCCGATCGTGTCTAACCTACACAAGTGCTCGGTGCGGTTCCAGTTTCTCCGGCGTGTTCCGTGATCCTGGCTTACACCGGGGATACATCGGGGGCCGCTTGCGTTGGGAGCGCCTAACCGGAAAGAGGTGGCGGCGCCCGCATGACCGCATACAGCTTCGTTGGCCCGAGACCGCCGGCGGTGGCGGTGAGCTTCACGTGGTTCAACCGCGCGCTGTCGTCGAGCGCGCCGGCCCGTGCCAGCTCGGCCGCCGCTCGCGCGCGGTCCGGATCGGCGAGATCGAGCTCAGCAAGGTCATTCAGGACGCTGCCCCAGCTCGAGGCGTCGGCGGCGTATAGCTCCAGTCCGACGGCATCTGAGCCGCCGGGGCCCAGATCGAAGGCGACGCAAAGATCCGTCAGGCCGGGCGCCAGCCTGACGGCCAGCGGCGCGAGGAGCGCACCGGCTCCCGGACGGCCCAGCCCGCTCAGAAGCGGCGCGAGCTCGTCCGAACGCAACCCGCGGACCGCGATCCGCGGCGCCGCCGAGGTCGGTCGCGAGAGCATCACACCGGCGGTGAACAACTGCGCCTGGTCTGGCAGCAGCGCAAGCAGGTCCCGGAGTTCGGCTGCAACGGCAGCGTCGGGCGGGCACCCCCCGAGCTCGGCAAGCGCGCTGACCAATCCGTCAGGATCGCGGCGGAAAGCGTCGTCCCGCGGGATCAGGAAGACCGCGGGTGGCGGCAGGCTGTCCCCGGCCCGCCGGCTGGCGTCCACCTCCAGCAGCAGGAACCTGCAGCAGCGGGCATACCACCCGAGACCCCGCTGCCACTGGGACAGCGCGAGGCCGAGGCGGACACCGGCGGACGAACCGGGAAAGTCCCGCAGCCACTCCTGCAAGATCGGTCCGTCCTCCGCGGTCGGCAGCGCGCCGATGAACAGGTCGCCCTGCGGGGGCCCCTGGAGGCGCAGCTCGAGCCCCACGTTCCAGCGCGAGAGCACCCGCGGCAGCCGCTCGGCGGCGACCAGCAGGTCGACCCTTGCCTCCCGTTCGAGCAGCGTCGGAGGGACGGCTTGCAGAAGCGACTCGAGCACGCCATGCAGCGAATCACTGCTCGGAGTATCGGTGATGGGAGAATCCCCCAGCGTTGGCAACGAAAGTACCGCAGTGGTGTGTCGCGCCGAGAACCGGCACCGGGCGCGGTGCGACCCCGTCTGAGGTGCACAAGACAATCACGCTGTGAGGCAAACTTGATTTGCATGGGGGCGATGGTGACGCTTGATGCGTCGTCGCCGCTGATCTGGTGACGACGATGATGCGGGTCGATCGCGCGGCGCGGCGCGCCGCGTACGCGCTGGCCGGTTGCGTCGCGGCGATCGCCGTCGCGGCGTGCGGCGGATCCGGCTCTACGCAGGTAGCGCGGGTGTCGATCGGGGCGCTGGTAGCTCAGACCGGAGCCGCAGCGCCGATCGGGACCGAACAGCTGCAGGCGATCCGGCTCGCCGTCGATCGGATAAACGCCGCCGGTGGCGTCGGGGGGACGAAGCTCAACCTGCTCGTCGCTGACAGCCGCTCCGATCCGGTCGACGCGACGGCCGGGATGAGGAGCCTGATCGGCCAGGGAGTCGTGGCGGTGCTCGGCCCGACGCTGTCGCTTTCGGCCGTTGGCGCCGATCCCGTCGCCAATCAGCTGCACACGCCGGTGATCTCGATCAGCAACACCGCGCCTCGGATCGTCGGCCGCTGCGCCTATGCCTGCGAGTGGATCTGGCGGGACAGCCTCGGCGCGGTCCGCACGACCACCGCGAACGTTCAGACCCTCCTCAGGGACCAGGCCGTCTCGAGCGCGGCATTGCTTTCCTCGAGCTCGGACATCCTGGCCGCGTCCGAGTCCGCCACGGCCGCGGCGGCGTTCCGAGCGGGCGGAACGAGGATCGCCTCCAACGTAACGTTGCCGCCCCCCGGCGGGAATCGCTCGTCGGTCGCCCACGACGTGGCGGTCGCGCTGCGCAGCAGACCCGAGGCGCTGTTCGTCAGCTCCAGCGACGGCAATGAGGTGGCGCAGGTGGTGCGGTTGGCCCGTGCCGACGGGTTCCGCGGGGAGATCCTGGCCGGCGATGTGCTCAACGCGACGGAGGCGACCCGCCTCGCCGGCGGCGCGGATCGGGGGGTACAGACCGGCGCGGCCTGGTACATCGGCAACGACTTCCCGGCCAACATCAGCTTTGTGCGCACGTTCGCCGGGGCGTACGGGGACGAGCCGGACCAGTTCGCCGCTCAGGCCTACGTCGGCATCCAGATCCTCACCCAGGCGATCGTCCGGGGTGGCGCGCGGGCCGGCGGTCTGACGGTCGCTCAGCGCAGGAGCGCGGTCCAGGAGGGACTCGGCCAGGTGGCACTCACGACGCCGCTTGGTCCGTTCCGGTTCACCGCCAACCACGACGTCGATCAGATCGCGTGGATCATCCAGGGCGACGGCCGCGGCGGGCACAGGCTCGTCGCCTTCTGTAATCCGGGGTGCTGAGAGCGATGCCGACCCCCCTACGCTTCCGTCAAAGCGCGCTCGATCGGATCAGCACGCCCGACGAGTTCGACCGTCTCGTCCGCGTAACCTCGCCGCGCTACTGGATCGGGCTCGCCGGTCTGCTGACGGTGGTCGTCGCCGCGGTGCTCTGGGCCGTACTGACGACGATCCCAACGACCGAGACGGGTACCGGGTTCCTGCTGCCCGAGGGAGGCCTCCGGCAGATCCAGTCTCCGGCCGACGGCCAGCTCGACACGCTCCCGCTCCAGCGCTCCGATCACGTCGTCGCCGGGCAGAATCTCGGCGAGATTCGCCTGGCGAGCGGCGCGCTGGTGCCGATCCGGGCGACGGCGACGGGGATCGTGACCGAGCTGAGCGGCGTCCAGGGGACCCATGTCGGCGTCGGACAACAGCTCGGGTTGGTGGAACCGATCGGGTCGCCGGCGGTCGTCTACGCGTATCTACCCTCGGTGGCGGTCAGTGACGTGAAGGCCGGCACCAAGGCGAGGGTCCGGTTCGCGGGCGGCATCGGCTCCACGTACGGCGACGCGCTGGGCACGGTTCAGAGCGTTTCGCGCTTCCCGACGAGTCCGCAGCGGCTTTCAGCGATCCTGAACGGCGCGCCCGCCAGCCCCGGGGCGGCGGGCGTTCCGACGAGCGAGGTGGTGATCGCGCTCAGCCAATCGGCAACGACGCCCAGCGGCTTCGTGTGGGGCTCGGGAACCGGACCCCCGTCGGTTCCGCTGGGGCTTCCGGCGGCGGTTCAACTGATCGTCGGGTCCCGGCACCCGATCGACGACGTCTTCTAGGCCCGGATGGCGACCACCGCCTCTTCCGCAGAGCGCTCTCGCAACGGCGGCAAGCCCTGGCCCGCACCGACCGGGAGCTTCCACGCGCGAGTGCACACGCCGACTGTGCTCCAGATGGAGGTCGCCGAGTGCGGCGCCGCGGCGCTTGGGATCGTGCTCGGCTACTACGACCGCTGGGTGCCGCTGGAGAAACTCCGGACCGAGTGCGGGGTCTCGCGCGACGGGTCGAAGGCCAGCAACGTTCTCAAGGCCGCGAAGGCGTACGGATTCGACGCGAAGGGGATGCGGATCTCGCCCAAGCGGCTCGCCGAGCTGCCGCTGCCGCTGATCGTCTTCTGGGAGTTCAACCACTTCATGGTCGTGGAGGGGGTCTCGCCCCGCGGCGTCTACGTGAACGATCCCTCGCGCGGGCCCTACATCGTGAGCTGGGACGAGTTCGACTCGTCGTTCACAGGGATCGCCCTGACGATGGTGCCCGGAGACAGCTTCGAGCGCGGAGGGAGCCCGCCGTCGGTCGTCGCGGGATTGCGAAGGCGCGCTGCGGGCGCCCGCGCCGCGATCGCGCTCTGCCTACTCGCCGGCGTCGGCCTCCTGGTTCCGGGGGTCGCGGTGCCGGCCGGGGTGCGGATCTTCGTGAACCAGTACCTCGGCGAGGCTCAGGAGAGCTGGCTGCTGATCATCGGAGTCGGACTGGCGGCGGCGGGCGTCGCGCAGATCGCGCTCACGTGGCTGCAGCAGAGAACGCTGCTCCGGCTCTCGACCAAGCTCGCGATCTCGATGTCCACGCGCTTCTTCGAGCATCTGCTGAGGCTGCCAATCGCGTTCTTCGGCCAGCGTTACGCGGGCCTGCTCGTCACTCGTGTCCAGACCAACGACGAGCTCGCGAGCCTGCTCTCGAGCCAGCTCGCGGCGGCAATGCTCGGGCTGGTTACCGCCGTGCTGTACCTCGTCCTGATCGCGATCTACGCGTGGTCGCTGGCGCTCGTGGCGCTGATCTTCGCCGTCGGCAACGTCGTCGCGCTGCGCTACGTCGCGCGGCGCCAGCGCGACGCCAACCGGCTGCTCGTTCAGGACCTCGGCAAGCTCACTGCGACGGCCGCCTCGGGACTGTCGGACATCGAGACGCTGAAGGCGACCAGCCAGGAGGACACGTTCTTTGCGCGCTTCGTCGGGCAGCAGGCCAGGGCGGTCAGCTCAGCCCAGACGCTCGGGGCGCCGAGCGCCGCCCTGGCGAGTGTGCCGATCCTGCTCAGCGGGCTGAGTGCCGCGTGCGTGCTCGCGGTCGGGGCGTGGCAGGTGATGGACGGGACGCTGTCGCTCGGGACGCTCGCCGCCGTCCAGGTCCTGATCGTCGGCTTCAACGCACCGCTCGCGTTGCTCGTCGGGTTCGGGTCGATCCTGCAGCAGACGGCCGGCAACCTCGCCAGCGTCGACGACGTCCTCAACTACCCGGTCGATGAGGCCCCAGGCTCGAATTCGGACGGACCCGGGTCGCCCGCGTCTTCGTTGTCGCCGAAACGTGCGGGCCACGCACGCCTCTCGGGCGCCCTCGAGCTGTCGTCCGTGACGTTCGGGTACGCGCCGCTTCAGCCGCCGCTGATCGACGAGCTGACGGTGCGGCTCGAGCCGGGGCAGCGGATCGCGCTCGTGGGGGCGACCGGGAGCGGAAAGTCGACGGTGGCACGAGTCGCCGCCGGGCTCTACCAGCCATGGTCCGGCCAGGTGCTGCTCGATGGACGTCCGCGAGCGGAGATCCCCGCGGACGTGATCGCCGCCACGGTGGCGCTGGTCGATCAGGACATCCGCCTGTTCGAGGGCACCGTGCGCGAGAACCTCACGCTGTGGGACGACACGATCACCGACGAGTCGGTGTTGCGCGCGGCGAGGGACGCCGGCATCCACCACGACATCATGCGCCGCGAAGGGGGATACGACCGGAAGATCGAGGCCGGTGGCAATGACTGGAGCGGCGGCCAACGCCAGCGACTCGAGATCGCACGGGCGCTGGCGGGCAACCCCGCGCTCCTGATCCTGGACGAGGCCACCAGCGCACTCGATCCGCTGGTCGAGCACGAGATCGACCTCAACCTGCGGGCGCGTGGCTGCGCCTGCCTGCTGGTCGCGCATCGCCTCTCGACGATCCGCGACTGCAGCGAGATCATCGTGCTGGACGACGGGCAGGTGGCCGAGCGCGGCACCCACGAGCAGTTGATCGCGCTCGACGGCACGTACGCCGAATTGGTGGCCGACTGAGATGGCCGAGGTCTCCGCACAGACCCTCGACGGCAGCGTCACGCTGTGGCTTGACGACACGGCTCGCGCGTGGCGCGTCGACCGCGGGAGGGTCCAGGTGTTCGCAGCCGCGTGGGTCGACGGACGCCCGGCCGGACGGCGCAAGCCCCTGTTCGTCGCCGACTCAGGCGCGGTGCTGATGGCCGCCCCGCGGGGGGCTGCGCTCGGTCTGGTCGCGACGGGGCTCGAGCTCGACACCACCGTCTCCCAGGTCGCGCCCGAGGGCGGTCCGGCGGCGCAGCGATGGCTATCCGCGCTCGTACTCGCGCTGACGCTGCCGAGACACGAGCGGGACGAGCTACTCGAGCGGGCGAGGTCGTTCGATGACTCGCAGGCGTCTCTGGAGGCGATCGAGGCGTTCGAGCTCGAGTTGCTCTCCCACGTCAACAAGGAGATGGCGGATGCCGATGCCGAGCTCGGGCGACTCCTCGAGCAGCGCGCTCAGCGCGAGCACCACCTGCGCGACGCCGCGTATACGGGGCTCGGGACGCTGCTCAGCGGCGGGAGGGCGCGCGAGCTGGCGGACGTCGAGGGCGACGATGATCTGCTGGCTGCGATCAAGCTCGTCGTCGGTCAACTCGGAGCGCAGATCGACGAGGACGCGGCGGTCGGAGAATCGGACCGCGAACGGATCCAGTCGCTCGCCCACGCGAGCGGGGTCCGCGAATGCGACGCGCGTCTGACCCGGAGCTGGTGGGGCGAGGATTGCGGGCCGCTGCTCGGCCGGATGCGCGAGGACGGCCGCCCGGTCGCGCTGCTTCAGCGCCGTCCCGGCCGGTACGAGCTCGTCGATCCTGCGGCCGGCACGCGTCTGCCGATCGACGCCGACGTCGCGCTGACGCTGGATCCGGAGGCGATCGCCTTCTATCGGCCGCTTCCCGACGGCAAGCTGACGGGGCGCCATGTGCTGCGGTACGTGCTTGGGGGCGCGATCCGAGGAGATCTCACGCGCCTCGGGTTGTACGGGGTGTTGGCGGGGCTGCTGTCGCTCGCCACTCCGCTTGCCATCGAGCTGGTGTTCACCACGATCGTGCCGCAGCAGCAGCGCGCAGATCTGGTGTGGATCACGATCCTGCTGGCGGCGCTCGCGTTCGCCGGTGTGACGTTCGTGATCGTCCAGCAGCTGTCGCTTCTACGGCTCGAGGGCCGCGTGACCAGCGGGCTGCAGGCGGCGCTCTGGGACCGTCTGTTACGGATGCCAACTGGCTTCTTCCGCCGCTTCTCCCCCGGTGATCTGACGATGCGGGTGATGGGCATCGAAGAGATCGGGAGGGCGGCTACGACCGCGGTCGCCGCGTCGGTGGTCGCGATTCCGATCGGTGTCGCCAATCTCGTGCTGGCATTCGTGCTGTCGCCGCAGCTTGCGCTGTTCGCGTCGCTGACGATCGTGGCGGCGGTCGTCGGCGTGTACCTGATGGTTCGCTATCAGACGGTTCGCGAGCAGCGTCTGCAACGCGCCCAGCGCGAGCTGTTCCAGCGGGCGCTCGAGCTGGTCGACGCGATCGGCAAGCTCCGGGTGGCCAATGCCATCGGACGCGCGTTCGTCCGCTGGGCGGCGCAGTTCCGGGTCGTGAAGGGCACGTTCGTCGAAGCCCAGCTTGGCTTCGTGCGCCTCACCGCTGCCTTCTCGGCGGCGACGGCGTTCGCCACCGCGCTGATGCTGGTCGGCGCCGCGACGATCGGGCCCTACGGGATCTCGAGCGCCACCTTCCTGGCTTTCAACTCGGCCTTTCTTCAGGCGCTTGTGGCCGCCACCGGTCTGAGCGCGGTCGGGACATTCATTGCCGTGGCGGTTCCGTTCTTTGACAACGCCGTGCCGATTCTCGAAACGGAGCCGGAGATCTCGGCGAAGGCCGGCGAGTCGCTGACGCTCGCCGGCGAGGTCGAGGTGAGCCATCTGAGCATGCGGTACGGGCCCGAGGAGCCGCTGGTGCTGAAGGACCTGAGCGTGCAAGTCGCGTCCGGTGAGATGGTCGCCGTGGTCGGGCCGTCCGGCTCGGGAAAGTCGTCGCTGATGCGCGTGCTGCTGGGGTTCGAAGCACCCGAGGTCGGGAGCGTCAGGTTCGACGGCCACGACCTGGCGAGCCTCGACATCGGCGGGCTGCGGCGGCAGATCGGCGTGGTCATGCAGAGCTCCGGGCTGCTGACCGGCGACATCATGATGAACATCGTGGGGGCACGGGATCTGACCGTGGAGGACGCGTGGGAGGCCGCGCGCATCGCCGGCATCGAGCGCTATATCCGAACCCTGCCGATGGGGATGCAGACGATCGTCGGCGAAGGTGCGAGCACATTCTCGGGCGGCCAGCGGCAGCGCCTGCTGATCGCGCGCGCAGTCGCCGGGCGGCCGCGGCTCCTGATCTTCGACGAGGCGACGAGCGCGCTCGACAACCAGACGCAGGCGGAGGTTGCCGACGCGATCGCGGGTCTCCGTGCGACCCGGATCGTGATCGCGCACCGCCTGTCGACCGTCCGCCGAGCCGACCGGATCGTCGTGATCGTCGACGGGGAGGTCGTGCAGGTCGGTGGGTTCGAGGCGCTGATGGCGGAAGAGGGTCCGTTCAGGGCGCTCGCAAGCCGTCAGCTGCTGTGATGCACGCGTGAAGAACGTCGCGCTCGCGGCCGAGATCCTCGCGCTCACGCTGAACGCGATCGCCTGCGGGTACGGGGCCTGGTGCTGGAGGCGTGCCGACGCGAGCGCCTGGTTCTGGCGCGTCACACGCGCGGCGCAGGCATCGATCGTGCTGCAGGCCGCGCTCAACGGGATCCTGGAGCTGACCGGGCCGAAGCCCAAGGGACTCCACATCCTCTACAGCGTCGTGCCGCTGCTGGTCTCGCTGATCGCGGAGAGCCTGCGGGTCGCGGCCGCGCAGACGGTGCTCGACCAGCGCGGGCTCGAGAACGCGAAGGCGGTCGGCAAGCTTCCGGCCGAGCAGCAGCGCGGGATCGTGGTCACGATCGTCCAGCGCGAGCTCGCCGTGATGACGATCGCCGCGGCGGTCGTGGTCGTACTGCTGGTCCGCGCCGTGCAGACCGGTTAGCGCGAGGGGAGCGGCGCCTTGTCGGACCAGCCGTGGTAGCGGCCGCCGTACCAGAGCAGCGGCTCGCCGTCGCCGAGGCCGAGCTCGCGGACGTCGCCGATCGCGATCGTGTGATCGCCGCCGGCCAGCAGCTCGCGCAGCTCGCACACGGCCCACGCGATCGCGCCCTCGATGATCGGGACCCCGCCCGCGAGCCAATGCTCGACGCCGTCGAGCTTCTCGGCCTCGGGGAGCTTTGACGCGAACACGGCCGCCAGGTCCCCCTGGTGCTCGTTCAGGACGTTGACGCCGAATCGTCCGGCGTCGCGGACGATCGGGAGCGTACGGGCCTCGTTCTCGAAACAGACGAGCGCCATCGCCGGGTCCAGGGACAGCGAGCACAGCGCGTTTGCGGTCATTCCGCCGATCCCGCCTGGACCCGCGCTCGTGATCACCGCGACGCCCGTCGCGAAACGCCCGAAAACCTCCCTGAACAGCTCTAGGTCAGGTTCGCTCGGCATGGGGCGGTTATAGCGCGGCCGAGTAGAGGCCCCGGCGCCGGCCCCTTGGTTGCCGCCGTCGGAGGACGATCGCGCGAAGAACGGACTGCGGGCGAACGTCTCATCGGCCGGCGCCGGGTCAGATCCCGTTCTTCGCCATCGGAGGCCGAGCCCCTTCCTCGATTACGAGGTGACCGACAGGGTCCCGGACACGCCGAGGTCCTGATCCGAGAACAGGCCCGAGCCGAGCGTGTACTGGCCGGGCGTCAGATAGACCGACAGCACGCGGACCGTCCCGGGCCAGATCGGCGGCGTCTGGTCGACCTGCTCGGTGCCGTGCTTGACGACGAGGTTGTGGGTCAGCTTCCCGACGTTGTGGACGATGATCGTCAGCTCGCCGGCGCTCGTCTGGACCTTCTGCGGGGTCACGCGGTACTCCCCGAGCGCCACCCGCAGGGTGCGGCCGCCGCCCACCGTCGCGGTGTGCCCGCATCCGGCCAGCAGGATCCCGGCGACCGCCGCGATCAGCAGTGGCTTCGCTGCGCGGACCCCGGGCACCCAGTCGATGCTAGTGCTCGCCGGGGCGAGCACTCGTGCTCGTCGCCGTCGGATGAGGCGGTGTACTTCCGTATGATCTCGCCCCGCATGAGCCGGGCCGCCAGGGCTTTCCTCCTCGTCACCGCGTCGATCGGCGTCGCCGTCGCGGCGAGCGCCTGTGGAACGCAGAAGATCAGCGTTTCCAAGACAGCGCAGCCGAACCTGTACCACGGCGCCGTGCTGTTCAACCAGCGGTGCGGCGGCTGCCACACGCTGTCCTACGCGGCGACCCACGGGTCGGCGGCGAAGGTCACGACGGCGGAGTTCAACAACGGCCCGAACTTCAACGTGCGCTGCGAGCGGCCGGTGGCCCGCGTGCTCTACGCGATCGAGAATGGCGGCTTCTCCGGCGCGATCATGCCCCAGAACGTCGTCATCGGCCAGGACGCGATCGACGTCGCCGAATTCGTTGCGAAGTACGCCGGGCGCCAGGCGCCGGTGGTCCCGGGCACGACGGTCTGCATCGCGAAGCCGATCGGCTCGGTCTCGCCCGTCGCGGTTGCCGCGGCCGGCACGAGCGGATCGAGCGGCACCACCGGGCCGACCGGCACCTCCGGATCGAGCGGCACCTCCGGATCGACCGGCCAGTAATGCCCACCCGCCGGCACGCTGAGGAGGCCGCGTTCTCGACGTCCAGCTGATCCGCCGTGATCCCGACGCCGTGCGCGCGGCGCTGGCGCGTCGTGGGTCGGACGCGGTGGCAGGACTCGACCGGGTACTCGAGCTCGACGCCCGGTGGCGGGCGCTCCGCACCGAGCTCGAGGAACTGCAGGCCGAGCAGAACCGCGCGAGCCGCGGTCGCAGGGGGCCGCCGACGCCCGAGGAGCGCGAGCAGCTCGCGGCGCTCGCGGCGCGCGGCCGATCGCTGTCGGACGACGAGACCCGGCTCCGGGCGGAGCGCGAGGCGGCGCTCGTGCCGCTCCCCAATCTCCCGGCGCTCGACGCGCCCGCCGAGGACACGGTGCTCCGCGAGGTCGGGGAGGCGGGCAGAACCGGACGCGACCACCTCGAGCTCGCCGGCGACCGGATCGACATGGAGCACGCGGCGAAGCTCTCGGGGTCGCGGTTCGCGTACCTTCGCGGCGACCTCGTCCTGGTCGAGCTGGCGCTTGTCCGCTACGCGTTCGAGCGGCTCGGCGCGCAGGGCTTCGAGCCGGTGATCCCGCCGGTGCTGGTGCGCGAACGGGCGCTCTACGGGACCGGCTTCCTGCCCGACACGGAGCAGCAGATCTACCGGCTCGCGGACGACGACCTCTACCTCGTCGGGACCTCGGAGGTCGCACTCGCCTCGTTGCATGCCGACGAGATCCTCGAGGCGGACTCGTTACCCGTCCGCTACGCCGGGTTCTCGACCTGCTTCCGTCGCGAGGCCGGCGCCGCGGGGAAGGACACTCGCGGGATCTTCCGCGTCCACCAGTTCGACAAGGTCGAGATGTTCTCGTTCGTCGAGCCGGGGGAGTCCGAGGCCGAGCACGAGCGGCTGCTCGCGATCGAGGAGTCGATCCTCCACGATCTCGGGATCCCGTACCGCGTGGTCGCGATCGCCGTCGACGAGCTCGGGGCCTCGGCCGCGAAGAAGTACGACTGCGAGGCCTGGCTTCCGGGACAGGGCCGCTATCGCGAGCTGACCTCGTGCTCGAACACGACCGACTATCAGGCGCGGCGGCTCGACATCCGCTACCGCCCGCGCGAGGGGCGTCCGGTGACGCTGCACACCCTCAACGGCACCGCGGTCGCCGTCGGCCGCACGATCATCGCGCTGCTCGAGAACGGCCAGCAGGACGACGGATCGGTCGTCCTGCCGGACGTTCTTTCGCAGTTCGGGGCGCCGGCGGTGCTGCCGCCGGCCTCGCCCTGAAGGGCGCTAGCGTCCTGCGTCGGAGGTTCGGCGAAGGGCGCTAGCTTCCGGCGAGCACCTTTTGCGCGCAGGAGATGCCCGCGTCGCGGCCCGCGTTCTTGACGTCGGTGCCGTTGTCGTCGGTCGTCCGGTTGCCGAAGCCCTGGGAGACCAGCTTGTTCTGGACGCATTTGCATAGCGAGTCGAGCTTCGCCTTGCCTCCGGGGAACTTCTCGACCGCCGTCGTGATCTCCTGATTGCTCGTGCACTTGTTCAGGAAGTCCGAGCTCGAGACCTTGGGCGCGCCGCTGCCGCCGCACGCCGCGAGCCCGACCGTCACAACGGCGGCCACCAACACTCCACCGGCCGCCCGGAATCGTCCCTTTCCCATCGCGTACCTCCTCCGTCGCGCCTGAACCTGCTCCCGTGAGGCGAGCACCCTAGCGGGAAGGGGACGGGCGGGTGGGGGATCAGATCGTCCCAGGCAGTCGGTCGAGGCCGTCCCGACTCCTGGCGGGGCGCTGCCGACCAGCGCCAGCGAAAAGCGGTCGCGCGCCGCGACCTGCGCGATCACGGTGGTGGGGCTCGGCA
>DASXDA010000078.1:0-134145 GCA_036490875.1 Solirubrobacteraceae bacterium | reverse complement strand
CCGTTGTCGACCAGCTGGTAGGCGTCGCGGTCGCCGGTCACGACCATCACCGGAACGGGCGGCTGCTCGTGGCGGGCGCGCTCGACGATCGAGGCGATCACATCGTCCGCCTCGTAGCCGTCGACCCTCAGGTTCTTGTAGCCGAACGCCTCGACGAGCGGCTCGAGCGCGGGCCACTGCTCCTTGAGCAGGTCGGGGCGGGTCGTGCGCTGGGCCTTGTAGTCGGCGTACAGCTGCTTGCGCCCGGTGTCGCCCGCGTCCCAGACGACGACCGTGGCCTTCGGTCCGTAGTCGGTCAGGATCTTCACGAGCATCGACGCGAACCCGAAGATCGCGTTCGTCGGCACCCCGGTGGACGTCGCGATCGACTCGGGCAGCGCGAAGAACGCCCGGTAGGCCAGGCTGTTGCCGTCGATCAGAAAGAGCTCGTCAGGCATCGTCTTTTCCTTTATATGGCAGGCTATCTCGCCGTATGCCGGGGACACCAAGCGCGCAGTACAGCCTCACCCTCCGCGTCGAGATCGCACATCGCCCCGGCATGCTCGGCAAAGTTGCCTCGGCGATCGGCGCCGCCGGGGGCACGATCGGGGCCGTGGACCTGGTCCAGGTCGAGGGTGATCACACGGTTCGCGACATCACCGTCGCCACCGCTGAGGAGTCCGACTGGGAGCGGTTGCGCGCGGCCGTCGACGCGCTCGAGGGCGCCCACGTGCTCGACGCCACCGACCGGACCCTCCAGCTCCACGTCGGCGGCAAGATCGAGCTCCAGAACAAGAGCCCGCTGAAGACCCGCGACGACCTCTCGATGGCCTACACCCCGGGCGTTGCCCGGGTCTGCCGCGTGATTCACGAGGATCCCGACAAGGCATTCCAGTACACGATCAAGCGCAACACCGTGGCGGTCGTCTCCGACGGCACCGCGGTCCTCGGCCTCGGCGACATCGGCCCGCGGGCCGCGATGCCGGTGATGGAGGGCAAGGCGATGCTGTTCAAGGAGTTCGCCCGTGTGGACGCCTTCCCGATCTGCCTCGACACTCGCGACCCGGATGAGATCGTCGCCTGCGTCCGCGCTCTTTCTCCCGGGTTCGGGGGGATCAACCTCGAGGACATCTCGGCCCCCCGCTGCTTCGAGATCGAGGCGCGGCTGAAGGAGGCGCTCGACATCCCGGTGTTCCACGACGACCAGCACGGGACGGCCGTCGTTGTTTTGGCGGCTCTGCTGAACGCTGTGCGGCTGACCGGGCGGTCGATTTCGGAGTTGCGGATCGTGGTCGTGGGGATGGGCGCGGCCGGCGTCGCGGTCACTCAGATCCTGCTCGCGTCCGGCGCCCGCCACATCGTCGGGTGCGATTCGCGGGGCGCGTTGAGCACCGACCGGGCCGATTTCGTGGACGGAACGATGCACCCGGTGAAGCGGGCGCTGGCGGAGGTGACGAACTTCGAGCGGCGATCCGGGGGACCGGCCGACGTGATGGAGGGCGCCGACCTGTTCATCGGCCTCTCCGGGGCGCGCGTCGTGGACGCCTCGGCCGTGGCGCGGATGAACCCCGACCCGATCGTGTTCGCGATGGCCAACCCGGTGCCCGAGGTCTCGCCCGAGGAGGCGGCGCCGTACGCACGGATCATGGCCACGGGCCGCTCGGACTACCCCAACCAGATCAACAACGTGCTGGCCTTCCCCGGGATCTTCCGCGGAGCCCTGGACGTCCGCGCGACGCAGATCACCGAGCGGATGAAGACCGCGGCGGCCCAAGCAATCGCCTTGATCGTCGCCGACGACGAGCTGCGCGAGGACTACATCATCCCGTCGGTGTTCAACCGCGACGTAGCGCCGGCGGTGGCTGCCGCCGTCGCTTCCGAGGCGCGGGAGAGCGGGCTGGCGGAGGCCGGTGCGGAGCTTGGGTTTGCGCAGACGGAGGAGTTCGGGGTGATTGGGGGGCGGTAGGGCTGTTGGGGGCGCTTGTCGGGGTCCCTCCTGCAACATCTCTGTTCCAAAGGGCGCCGGGGAGGGTGAGGGTTCGGTGCTGCGCGCTCTTACTAGTAGATGGCGACGCTGCGACGACAGGCCCCTCCGTGGGGCGGGACGTCTGACGTGTCATCCCCGGATTCCGACGCTGAGACGACACAGCTCGTGGAGGTTTTGGGGGTGCGTCATCCCATCGTCGTCTCTGGCAGCACCGACGAGCGGATAACCGCGATCGCGAATCGCCAGCGCGGCCGGATCTCGCGCGATCAGATGCTCGCCGCCGGAATCAAGCAGAGCGCCATCGATCGACGCGCCCGCTCCGGCCACCTCATTCGAAAGCAAAAAGGTGTTTACGCCGTGGGCCATGCTGCCCGCACTCCTCTCGCCGCCGAGACCGAGGCGCTCCTTGCCTGCGCCCCCCATGCCGTCCTCAGCCACCACACCGCCGCGCGGCTGCTGAAGCTCCTACCCGAGGACGACGCGACGGTCCACCTCACGATCCGCGGCCGTCACGGCGCGAGGCCCAACGGAGTCACCGTCCACCGCACCACCCGCCTCAACCGCTCCGAGGTCAAGATCGTCGATGGACTCCCCGTCACCTCCGCGCTCAGAACGCTGCTCGACCTCGCCGCCGTCGTCGGCATCGCCACCCTGGAGCGCGCGATCGAGCAGGCGCTGCACGAGAAGCTCGTGAGCGTGCGGCAGCTCCGTCAGGCGATCGCCGGGAACAACGGGCGCAAGGGGATTCCGAACCTCAGAGCGATCCTCGACCAGCAGCGCGAGCCCGGGTTCACCCGCTCGAGGGCCGAGCGCCGGATGCGGGAGCTGATCCGGCTCGCCCAGCTGCCCGAGCCCAAGACCAACGTTCCCATGTACGGCGTCGAGGCCGACCTGTACTGGCCCGAGTTCGAGGTGGTGATCGAGGTCCAGAGCCAGAAGTACCACCTGACCCGGGCGGCGCTCGAACGCGACACCCGTAAGGCTGCGCGCCTGACCGCGAAGGGCAAGACCGTCTCCTACGTCACCTGGCTGCAGATGGAGCGCGAGCCGTTTGCGGTCGTCGCGCGAGCCGCTCAGACGCTCGCGCGGGCAGAGGAGGCGATCCGGTTGCGGAGCACGCCGATCCCCTCGATCTCGAGCTCGACCGCGTCGCCTTCTTGAAGCCAGCGGCCGTCGCCGTGTTCGAGGATGCAGCCGCGGCCGACCGTCCCCGACCCGATCACATCCCCCGGCCGCAGCCCGGGCGTGTTGCGGGCGGCCGCGTCCAGCAGCTGCGCCCACGAGAAGTACATCCCGCCGGTCCGCGAGTCGGTCCGGACCTCGCCGTTCACCCGCGCGATTGCGCGCATATCCAACTCCGCCGGCAGCTCGTCCGGCGAGACGAGCACCGGCCCGAGCGAGGTGGCGAAGTCCTTGCCCTTCGCCGGGCCGAGCCCGACGCGCATCTCGCGCGCCTGGAGGTCGCGGGCGGACCAGTCGTTCATGATCGTGAAGCCCTCGGGCCGGCCGTCCACGCCGATCACGCAAGCCAGCTCGAGCTCGTAGTCGAGCGCGGCACTATCCGCCGGCTTCGGTAGCTCGTCACCGTCGCGGTACACCGCCGACGGGTTCGAGAAGTAGAACGCAGGCGCCTCGTACCAAGCCTCCGGGACGCCGTCGCGGCCGGTCGCGGCGCGCGCACTGCGCACGTGCTCCTCGAACGCCATGAAGTCGCGGATCGACGGCGGCGGACCGCTTGGAAACGGACGCCTCATCGCTGGAACAGGGTCGAGAGCACGACCTCGGTGACGGTCCGGCTGATCCCGTCGACCGCCCGGATCCGCTCCAGCGTCTGCTCGAGGTCCTTGGTGTCCTGCGCCATGACGTGCAGCAACGCGCTCGCCTCACCGGCCACGGTGTGCGCAGCGACCACCCCCGGCTCGCGCTCGACGGCTCGCTTGATCGCCTCGCCCGGCATCCGCCCCTCGCAGTACAGGTCGACGAACGCTTCGGCGTGCCAGCCGAACACCGGCGGGTCGACGATCGCGGTATAGCCGAGGATCGCGCCGGAGGACTCGAGCCGGTCCACGCGTCGCTTGACCGCCGGGGCCGAGAGGTGAACGTGGCGCCCCACGTCCTGGTAGGACCGGCGCGCGTTCTCACGGAGCAGCGCAACGATCATTGTGTCAACAGCGTCCATAACCGCCCACAACCACACTCATACGCAACGAGTTGGCATTGAGAATCGCCATCGACAAGTGGATCATTGCACGAGATGGCGACGGAGGTCCAGTTTCGGCAGGGTGACGGTTCCGATGCCCGTGACGCGATGCCGATCCACGGCATCGACCACCTTGAGCTGTTCGTCGGCAACGCTGCGCAGTCGGCCTACTACTACACGCGGGCGTTCGGGTTCACCGAGACCGCGTACCGTGGGCTCGAGACCGGCAGCCGCGACCGCGTCTCGCACGTGCTCGAGCAGGGCCGGATCCGCCTCGTCCTGACCGGAACGCTCACCGGCGAGGACCACATCGCCGAGCACCACAAGCGCCACGGTGACGGGGTGCACGCGATCGCGCTCAGCGTTCCAGACGCCGGCGCCGCATACGAGCACGCGGTCGCGCATGGCGCCCGCGGGCTCGAGACCCCGTACGAGCTACACGACGACGCTGGTCGCGTCACGCTCGCCTCGGTCGCCACGTACGGCGAGACGCGCCACCTGTTCGTCGAGCGCGACGGGTACCAGGGCGCGTTCCTCCCCGGGTACGAGCGCCGCGACGCCGCGCCGCTCGGACCCGACGGGCTGTTCGCGGGGATCGACCACGTCGTCGGCAACGTCGAGCTCGGACACATGGACGAGTGGGTCCGCTACTACGAGCGCGTTTTCGGGATGACCGAGCTGATCCACTTCTCCGACGAGGCGATCTCGACCGAGTACTCGGCCTTGATGTCCAAGGTCGTTACGGACGGGTCGGGGCGGGTCAAGTTCCCGATCAACGAGCCGGCGGAGGGCAAGCGCAAGTCGCAGATCGAGGAGTACCTCGACTTCTACCGCGGCGCCGGAGTGCAGCACATCGCGCTGACGACGACCGACATCGTCGGCACCGTCACCGAGCTGCGCCGCCGTGGCGTTGGGTTCCTGCCGATCCCAGAGTCCTATTACGCCGAGGTGCCCGAGCGGATCGGTCAGATCGAGGAGGACGTCGCCGACCTCGCCCGCCTCGGGATCCTCGTCGACCGCGACGATGAGGGTTACCTGCTGCAGATCTTCTCCAAGCCCGTGGGCGACCGCCCGACCGTGTTCTTCGAGGTGATCGAGCGCCACGGTGCCCGTGGCTTCGGCGAGGGGAACTTCAAGGCGCTGTTCGAGGCGATCGAGCGCGAGCAGGAGCGGCGGGGAAACCTCTGATGCGCTACGAGGCGCGCGGCCGACTCCCGGACAAGCGCCACGTCGCGTTCCGCGACAACGGGACGCTGCTGACCGAGGAGGTGATGGGGTTCGAGGGCTTCAGCGGCAACGAGTCGATCCTCTATCACCTGCAGACCCCGTGCCGGGTGACCGAGCTCGGCGAGTTCACGGCGATCGACCGCGAGGAGTGGGTCCCGGCGGCGCATTCGCACCACCTGTTCGACACGCGAGGCCTGGCAGCGACGGGCGACCCGATCACCGGCCGGCGGTTGTTGATGTGGAACAACGACGTCGAGATCGCGATCGCCCGCCCGGCAGGCGGCCAGGACTACTTCTTCCGCAACGGCGAGGGCGACGAGGTGATCTTCGTCCACGAGGGCTCGGGCACGCTCGAGACGACGTTCGGGAACCTCCCCTACCGCGCCCACGACTACATCGTGATCCCCCGCGGCGTGACGTACCGGTTCGATCCCGACGGCGAGCAGCTGTGGCTGACGTTCCACACACCCGGTGAGATCGAGACCCCGAACCGCTACCGCAACCGCTACGGCCAGCTGCTCGAGCACGCGCCGTACTCGCACCGCGACTTCCACCCCCCGCGGGAACTGGTCACGCACCGCGAGCGCGATGACCACGAGCTGGTCGTGCGCGTGCGTGGCGGCTACCAGCGCTATCGCATCGACTACCACCCGCTCGACGTCGTCGGCTGGGACGGCTACGTGTACCCGTACACGTTCAACATCGACGATTTCGAGCCGATCGCCGGGCGGGTCCACATGCCGCCGCCGGTGCATCAGACCTTCCAGGGGCCGAACTTCGTGATCTGCTCGTTCTGCCCGCGGATGCTCGACTGGGAATCGGATCCCACCCACCCCTCGATCCCGATTCCCTACAACCACTCGAACCTCCAGTCCGAGGAGATGATCTATTACGTCTCCGGGTCGTTCGGGTCGCGCAAGGGAATCGACGTGGGGTCGATCACGCTGCACCCGTCCGGGCTCCCGCACGGCCCCCAACCAGGGCTGGCGGAGAAGTCGATCGGCACCACCCGCACCGACGAACTGGCGGTGATGTGCGACACCTTCAGGCCGCTGCGGCTGACGACGCTCGCGCGCGACCTGGACGACGGCGCGTACGCGCTGTCGTGGGCCGACGACACCGTCCTGGCCACGGTCGGCGGGTAGCTGGATGTTCGAGGAGGCACAGCTCTACGCGCCCGTGACGACGGGCGCGGACGGCAGCGTCACCGTTCACCTCGCGGACGATCACCCGGGGTTCGCGGACGCCGAGTACCGGAAGCGACGCAATCACATCGCCTCGCTCGCGCTGAATTGGGGCCCGCCCGCCCGCCCGCCCGCCCGACCGGGCCGGACGATCCCGCGTCCTGCCTACACCGAGGAGGAGCAGGAGGTGTGGCGCACGGCCTGCCGGGAGCTCGCCGCCAAGCACGAGCGGCTCGCGTGCGCCGAGTACCGGGACGCGATGCGGCGCCTGGCACTCCCAAGCGACCACATCCCCCAGCTCGACGAGGTGTCGGCGCACCTGGAGCCGCTGACCGGCTTCGAGTACCACCCGGCCGCCGGACTGGTGCCGTTCGATCAGTTCTACGGCTCGCTGGCCGACGGCGTGTTTCACTCGACCCAATACCTGCGGCACCCCTCGCGCCCGCTGTACACGCCCGAGCCCGACCTGATCCACGAGGTGATCGGGCACGGCGGGATGCTTGCGAGCCCTCGGTTCGCCGAGCTGAACCGGCTCGCGGGCCTCGCCGCACGCCGCCTGACGAGCAAGCCGGGTCGCGACTTCTTCGCCCACGTGTTCTGGTTCACGATCGAGTTCGGCGTCGTGCACGAAGATGGCGAGCTGCGCGCGTACGGTGCCGGCCTGCTCTCCTCCTACGGGGAGATAGAGGAGTTCCGCGCCGCCGAGATTCGACCGCTCGATATCGCCGAGATGGGCACGCTCGCCTACGAGATCACCAAGTACCAGCCGATTCTGTTCGCCGCCGACGGGATCGACCAGCTGGTCGACGAGGTCGGAGCCTTCTTCGCGGGCTGCGACGACGATTCGCCGGCGCGGCTGCGCCGGCTACGCGCTCCGGCGTTTCCGGCGCGGTAGCCGGCCCTCGGTCCTCCAGACCGACCCCGGCCGGCCCGGCAGCAGTAGCACGATCAGCAGCCCGATCGCGGACAGGATCAGCCCGAACGTCAGACCGAGCTTTTCGCCGTAGCCCTTGCGCTCCGACAGCCACGACGCCGCGGCGGCCGAGACCAGCCAGATGAACAGCAGGTAGAGCGCCTTGGCGCCGATCAGGGCGAGGATCGTCATGTGCCCAGGTACGCCTTCTGGACCTCGGGATCGTCGCGCAGCGCGGACGACTCGCCCTTGAGCACGACCCGCCCGGTCTCGAGCACGTAGCCACGGTTCGAGATCTCGAGCGCGTAGTTGGCGTTCTGCTCCACCAGCAGGATCGCGACCCCCGACTTGTTGATCTCGGTGATCGTCTCGTAGATCCGCTGGACGAGGATCGGCGCGATCCCCATCGACGGCTCATCGAGCATCAGCAGCTTCGGTCGCGCCATCAGCGCCCGCCCGATCGCGAGCATCTGCTGCTCGCCGCCGGACATCGTGCCCGCCTTCTGCTTCTCGCGCTCCTTGAGCCGGGGGAACAGGTCGTACACGCGATCGAAGTCCTCCCGGATTTCGCTTCCTCGCAGGTACGCGCCCAGGTCGAGGTTCTCGCGCACGCTCATCCGCGGGAACACGTGACGACCCTCGGGCGACAGCGCGATCCCGCGGCCGACGACGTCGTGGGCCGGCACCCTCGTGATCTCCTCGCCTTCGAACACGACGGTGCCGCTGCTCGCAGGCGTCAGCCCGGAGATCGAGCGAAGCGTGGTCGACTTACCCGCCCCGTTCGAGCCGATCAGGGTCACAACCTCCCCATCCCCCACCTCGAGCGACACGCCCTTGAGCGCCTCGATCCCCCCGTAATGGGCGTGGATGTCCGAGACTTCGAGCAGCGCGCTCACTTTGGCGCCCCCAAGTAGGCCTCGATCACCCGCGGGTCGCTCCGGACCTGCGCGGGCGGGCCCTCGGCGATCTTCGTGCCGTGGTCGAGCACGGTGACTCGCTCGGACACGTCCATCACGACCTTCATGTCGTGCTCGATCAGCAGGATCGTCAGGTCCAGCTCGTCGCGCATCTGGCGCATGAACGCGGTCAGGTCCGCCGACTCATGCGGGTTCATCCCGGCGGTCGGCTCGTCGAGCAGCAGGAGGACCGGATCGCTCGCCAGCGCCCGCGCGATCTCGACGCGCCGCTGGTCCCCGTAGGACAGCTGCGCCGCGAGCGACTCGAACGACTGCTCCCGGAGGCCGACGTATGTGAGTAGCTCGCGAGCGCGCTCGCGCGCCTGTCGCTCCTCGCGCCGGACGCGGGGCGTCCGCAGCACCGAGCCCAGGATCCCCGCGTGCATCCGCGAGTGGCGGCCGACGACGACGTTCTCGAGCGCCGTCATCGCTCCGAACAGGCGGATGTTCTGAAACGTCCGGGCGACCCCGAGCTTGGTGATGATGTCCGGGCGCGCGCGGGTGATGTTGCGATCGCCGAGCGTGACCCGGCCTGAGCTCGGCTTGTACAGCCCGGTCATCATGTTGAACAGCGTCGTCTTGCCGGCGCCGTTGGGTCCGATGATCGAGACGATCGAGCGCAGCCCGACGTCGAGTGACACGTCGTCGACCGCGACCAGCCCGCCGAATTCCTTGACGATGTGCTCGACGCGTAACACCACGGGCGTGGCCGGGGTGGCGTCCGGGGTCGAGGCGGCGGCGGTGCCGCTGGTCATGGCGCCTCCCCGGTGGTCTGGATGCCTCCGGTCGGCTCACCGAGCTCGGCATCGGTCGCCGCGATCTGCTGCGTCAGCTCGAGCCGGCGTCTTCGCTCGGGGATCAGACCCTGCGGCCGCAGCACCATCACCAGCACCAGGAGGAAGCCGTAGATCCCGATCTCGATCGTGACGAGCTGGAAATTGAGTCCGAGCTTGCTCGGCAGCGAGTTGAGCACGTCGGGGATCAGGTAGTAGTTGATGTAGCCGAGCAGCAGGCCTCCCGCGACCGCGCCCCAGATCGACCCGAGCCCGCCGATGATCACCATCGCGAGGATGAAGATCGAGAACCCGAACTGGAACTGACCGGCGTTGACGGTCGTGAAGTACGTGCCGAGGAACGCCCCTGAGAGGCCGCCGAAGGCCGCCCCCATCGCGTAGGCGGACAGCTTCGTGCGGACCGACGGGATCCCCATCGAGACCGCCGCGACCTCGTCCTCGCGGAGCGCGACCCATGCCCGGCCGAGGCGCGAGTCCCGGAGCCTCAGGTTCACGAACAGGACCACGAGCATGATCGCGAAGATCAGCCAGTACCAGGGTCTCAGATTCAATAAGTTGAACTGCCCGATCCCCGGGAAGTACGGCGCGTCGACCGCGCTGATCCCGAAGTTGCCGGCGGTCAGCGTCATCCCGCCGCCGAGGTGGATGTCGGTGCCGTTGACCGCTACCACCCCGATGATCTCCCCGAACGCGAGCGTCACGATCGCGATGTAATCGCCGCGCAGGCGCAGCGTCGGCAGGCCGATCAGGATCCCGGCGAGCGCGCAGATCACCGCCGCCGCGATCAGGATCAGGATGAAGTTGAGATGGATCCCGATCTCGTGGGCGGCGATGCCGTGGACCCCCACGTGAACCTTGGCCTTGAAGAAGAAGTCCGAGCCGAACCACCCGAGCGTGTACGCGCCGAGCGCGTAGAACGCGACGTAACCGAGGTCCAGGAGTCCCGCGAACCCGACCACGATGTTCAGCCCGAGCGACATCACCACGTACGCGACCGCGATGATCGTCGCGTTCATAAACCCGCTGTTGTTCGAGAACGCGAACGGCAGCACGATCCCGATGCCGATCAGCGCAAACGCCAGGGCCCGCGGCCACCACGACGGAAGCACGCGGTCGATCGCCGCGCGCCATTCCTTCAGCTGTGCGCGCAGTTCGTTCATCCCGCCTCGCGCGTCTCCTCGCCGAGCAGCCCTCGCGGGCGCAGCACCATGATCAGGATCAGGTAGCCGAACACGACGGCCTCGGTCCACTCACCGCCCGCCAGCCTGTTGTCAGAGAACGATTGGATCACTCCGATGATCAGGCCGCCAAGTACGGCCCCGGCGATGTTGCCGATCCCACCCATGACCGCGGCGGTGAACGCGATCAGTCCCGCCTTGAAGCCCTGGAAGTACCAGATGTTGGTCTGGTAGAGCGCGTAGATCAGCCCGGCCGCGCCCGCCAGGCCCCCGCCGATCAGGAACGTCAGCGAGATCGTCTGGTTGACGTTGATCCCCATCAGCCGGGCGGCCTCGGGATCCTGCGCGGTCGCACGCATCGCCCGGCCGAGCCGGGTGCTCCGGACGAACCAGCTGAGCCCGAACACGAGCGGGATCATCACCCCGATCGCGAGGATGTAGCCGCGCTGGATCGGCAGCGCGGAGATGTGGAACACGGTCTGGCCCTGGTTGATCAGGTCGGGAACGCTCTCGGGCGATCCCCCGCGCCACACCAGGCCGACGTTCTGAAGGATGAACGAGAAGCCGACCGCTGTGATTAACGGGGCGAGCTTCGGCGCCCCTCGCAGCGGCTTGTACCCGACGCGCTCGATCAGCGTGTTGAGCGAGCCGCAGACGATCATCGACACCACCAGCACGGCGAGCAACCCGAAAATCAGGCCGACCGCGCCCGTCGAGGGCGTCAGCCCGAACACGCTATACAGGCCGACCGCGGTGAACGAGCCGATCATGAACACGTCGCCGTGGGCGAAGTTGATCAACTCGATGATCCCGTAGACGAGCGTGTACCCGATCGCGATCAACGCCCAGATCGAGCCGTTCGACAGGCCCTGCACCACGTTCAGGCCGATCCGGGTCAGATCGTGGTGGATCACCGCGTGGCCGTTGACGAGCCCGGCCTGGTACCCGGTCGTCAGGTCGTGGATCAGGTACAAGACCGGCAGCGCGGCCAGGGCGATGATCAGGCCCCACCGGCCGAGCCACCGTCGCGCCCACGCGATCGGACGCATCGCCGGTGCGGGAATCCTGGTTGAGAGCGATCCGGCTTCCACTTCTCAGCCGCAGTATCTACGAAGCACGCGGAGGGGGCGCCGTGGGCGCCCCCTCCCGCGCGTTCTACGTCAGGGAGCCGAGACCGTCTTGGTCGGCGTAACCGACTTGAAGAACACCGGCTCGCCGTTCGATCCGACCTTGTACAGGCCGTAGGCCTTCAGGGTCGTGTCGCCGTTCTTGTCGAACCCGTAGGTGCCCAGCACCGAATTGCGGGCCTTGGTCGCGAACAGCGCCTTCAGCACGGCGGACTTGCTGTTGCCCTGCGCGCCGAGCTTCGCGATCGTCTGGAGGCCGAGCTGCATGGCCTCGTAGCCGTAGATCGCGTACGGGTCGGGATTGGACACCCCATATTTGGCCTTATAGGCCTTGAGGAAGTCCTTGCCGCCCGGGTAGGCCGCGAGATCCTGGGTTGCGACCGTGCACTGCGTCAGCGGGTACAGCGAGGCCGGGACCCCGCCCTTCGCCTGGCTGGTGAACGTGTCCGTGCACACGCCATCTGGGCCGAACACCTTCGCGTTCGGGATCGCGGCGTGGATGTCCTTGACGATCTGGACCGCGCCGTTGGAGACGATGCCCGAGAAGAAGAAGCAATCGGCCCCCTGCGACTTCACCGTCGACGCGTACGAACGGAAGTTCGGCGCGGTCGGGTCGATCCCGGTGTTGCTCGTGATCGTCACGCCGTAGAAGCCCTTCGACAGTCCGAGCAATGTCGCCAGGCCCTGACCATAGGCCTCCTTGTCGTTGGCCACCGCCACCTTCGTGCACCCGGCGTTCTTCATCGCGATCAGGTCCGCCGCCGCCTGGATCGAGTCGATCGGCACGATCCTCAGGTACGTGCGGGTCCCGGTCGGGTAGTACTTCTGCGGCTCACCCGGTGCGCTTCCCGGCAGGTTCGTGGTCAGGCCGACATACGTGTTGGCCGGGCTCACCTGCGGGACTCCCGCCTGATTGAGGATCGGGATCGAGACCTCGCTGCAGCCCGAGTTGAACTCGCCCATGTAGTAGGCGGCCTTCGTGTCCGCAGCTACCTTCCGGGCGTTGGCCGCGCACTGGCTCGGGTCCCACTTGCCCGCGGCCGCCGTCGAGTCGTCGAGCGACTGGTAGTTGATCGTCCATTGACCCGCCTTGCCACCGGCCTGGTCGAGCGCCAGCTTCATGCCGTTGACCATCGGGTCGGTCTGCGCGGTCGACGCGCCCTGCAGCGGAAGGCTCGAATAGATGTCGATCGTCTTCGAGCCGCCAGAGCCGCTGCTGCCGCTCGCCGGACTGCTTGAACTGCTGCTGCCACACGCCGCGACGGCGATCGCCGCGACACCGAGCACACACCCCGTCAGTGCCCTCCGTCGGAACCTCATAGTCCTCCTTTTTCGCTGCTCCTGCGCTTTTGAACGTCCAGGCTGGTGCGCACGCTAACGCCGCCACCGGCCGAATCAAACCCCTGCAAGTAGCCCTAACCGAACGTCAATCAGCGCCCTGTGGTCAGCCAACCTCGTGCCACATCGACAGCTGACCATGGGCGATCTTGTAGATCCCGTAGCGGCGCAGAGTCGTGTCTCCATCGCGGTCGATCCCGTAGTTCCCGAGCGCGCTGTGACGGTCGCGCATCTTCAGAATCGCCCCGGCCACATTCGAGCGGACGGCGTCCTTGCGGCCGTGATCGGTGGCTGCGCTGATCCCCGCCAACATCAGGCTCATCGCCTCGTACCCGAAGATCGCGTCCGGCTCGGGCGTCCCGTACCGGCGGGCGTAGGCCGCCAGGAACGCCTGCCCGGACGGCGGGTAATCGTTCGCCTCGAGCGCCGGCGAGGTGATCAGAACACGGCGAGCGGCCGCCCGCGAGACCCCGCCCTCGGTCGGATCCACGTAGGCGCTGTCCGCGAGCTCGCTCGACGCGATGATCGACGCATGCGGGAGCGACTCCGCGAGTTGATCGGTGAGCCGGGCCGAGCTGCGCTCGTCGACCGCGCTGATCAGGACGCAGTCGGCGCCCGTACGCGCGACGCTCAGCGCCAGCGAGCCGTAGTCCGGCGCCCGGCGCGGGAACTCCTGCACGCCGATCACGCGCAGCCGCGACTGCGCGGTGAGCACGAACGTGAGCGCCTCGTCCTCGCCGTCGACCTCTCCGTCGTGGAGCACGAACAGCTGGCGGCAGCCCAGCGACCCCGCGAGGCGGACCTGCACCTGCGCCTGGACGGCGTCGCTGGGAACGGGACGGGCGAACGTCCGAATGCCGCTCGGGTAGTACTTCTGTGGCTCGCCCGGGTCGGCGCCCGGACCCGCCGAGGTCAGCCCGACGGCGGTCGCGGCGGGGCTGATCTGTGCGATCGACGCGCGGTTCAGGGGCGGGATCGAGATCGCCGTGGCGCCCGAGTTGAAGTCGCCCAGATAGCCGATCGTCGTCGGATCCTGGGCGGCGAGGCGCACGTTGGTCGTCGTCTGGTTGGGGTCCCAGCCCTGGCTTTGGAAGCTCCCGTCGTCAAGCGGACGGAGGTCGACCCGGTACTTGCCGATGTGGGCATGAACCGCATCGAGAGCCACCACCGCGCCGTACAGAGCGGCCTGCGAACCGATGCTCGACGCGCCCCGCGAGGGGCCGCTGTAGTAGACCGTGAGCGTCGTGCCGTGGATCTTCCCGGACGGCTCGCCGGGGCCGCATCCGGCCAGGCACGCGAGCGCGCCCAGCAGGAGCAGCGGCCGGAGCCTTCTCACCCGGCCTGGATCGCCACCAGCTTCGTTCCCCGCAGGTGCTCGATCGCGAACGCGGCCGGACCGAGGCTGGTGTCTCCGTTCTGGTTGATCGAGTACGTCCCGAGCGGCGACGACCGGTTCTTGATCTTGGAGAAGTCGTGCACGACGGTGCTGCGGTTGTTTGCGCCCGATCCCGCCTCATGGATGACCGCGAGCACCGCGCTCATCGCCTCCCAGCCGAAGATCGCCTGGGTCGTCGGCACGCGGCCGTAGGCGGAGCGGAAATCGGTCAGGAACGTGCCGCCCGCCGTCGCCAGCTGCTTCGGCATCAGCCCGGGGGCCGAGACGTACATGTTCTTCTGAGCCACCGTCGAGAGGCTCGTCGCGAACCCGTCGTTGTCGAGCGCGGATGGCGCGAACAGCTTGATCGTCGGGTTCGACGCCGTCGCCTGGTCGAACGTCTTCGTGGCGGCGGTCCGGTCGCTGCCGCCGAAGAAAACGGCGTCGGCCGAGGACATCGACGAGGCGGTCGTCAGCGAGCCGGTCGCGTTGTTACGGACCTCGCTGGCGACCGTACGGCCGTACTGGCTCCCGTCGTCGGTCACGAACACGCTCTTGACCCCTTGCAGCTGCATCTCGTGGACCAGCGCGACCGCCTCGACGTTGGTGGCCGGCACGACCCGGGCGAACGTCCGCCCGTACGTGCCGAGCGACTCGTAGAACTTGGTCGGGGAGTTCGGCACCGTCGGCACCTTCTGGGTGAGCTCGGCGGCGGTGTCGGTGGGGCTCACCTGCAACAGGCCCTGGGCGTTGTTGATGCCGATCGAATCGGCCGAAGCGCCGGGCAGGACCTCGCCGAGGTAGGCGATCGCGTGGCCCGTGTCCCCGATCGCCTGGCGGGCGTTGTCCGAGATCTTGTTGTGGGTCAGCACCACCAGCTTCAGCTTGTAGGCCGTGATCTGGCCCTGCAGCTGCCCGAACGCGAGCCGCTCGGCGTCGATCACGTCCTGCGCCTCCTGGTCGGAGGCCAGCGACGCGGGCGCGCTGATGTAGACCGAGAGCGTCTTGCCACTCAGCGCCGGGGCCGCCGAGCCGTTCGTGGTGCAGCCCGCAACGGCGGCTGCGAGCGCCGCGCAGGCGCCGATTACTCGGCCGCGTGCCAGCAGACTGCCGCGCATGGGAGTGGTTGTCAGCTCCGCCGGCCGGGCAGGAACGGGAGCAGCTGTCTGACCGCAATCGCGATCAGCACCATCACGATCGCGATCAGGATCGAGTCGAACCCCCCGAAGATGTCGGTCGCCCAGATGACTATCCAGATACACAGCCCGGCGGTGGCGGTGAGGATCAGTCCCATGGGCGCGAGATGCTACCGAGCCGGCGTCGCGTCGCCGACTTCGAGCGCGTCGGAGAACGCCCGCACCAGCGTTCCAGCGGCGCCGACGGGATCCGTTTCCTCCCCCACCGCCCGCACCAGCCTGCTGCCGATGATCACGCCCTCGGCCCCAGCGTCGGCGGCCGCAGACGCCTGCGCGGGGTTGCTGATTCCGAAGCCGGCGGCCACCGGGACGGTCGCGTGGGCCTTGGCGCGCGCGAGCACGCCGGCGAGCTCTCCTCCCAGCCCATCGCGCTCGCCGGTCGTGCCGGTGAACCCGACTGCGTAGAGAAAGCCGCGGGCGCCCGCGGCGATCCGCGCCATCCGCTCGTCCGGTGTCGTCGGCGCGACCATCTCGACCAACGCGATCCCGCGCCGCTCGCACGCGCCCACCAGCTTGTTGCCCTCCTCGAGCGGGAGATCGGGGACGATCAGGCCGCTCGCCGAGGCGTCGACGAGCGCGTCGGCGAACCGCTCGACGCCCCGGACGAAGATCGTGTTGGCGTAGCACATGACGACCACCGGAACCCGCTCGGCGATCGCAGCGCCGACCTCGAGCACCGTCTCGACCGTGGCCCCGGCAGCGAGTGCGGCGGTCCCGGCAGCGTGGACCACGGGCCCGTCGGCGAGCGGGTCCGAGAAAGGGATCCCGAACTCGACGAGATCGGCGCCCGACTCCGCGTACGCCAGCCCGATCCGGCGCGAGGTGTCGAGGTCGGGATACCCGCCCATCAGATAGGGCATCAGCGCCGCGCGGCGTCCCTCGGCTCCGGCCGAGGCGAACGCCTCGGCGATCCGCTCAAGCCCGCTGCTCACGCTGGCCCCGGCTCGCCTGATTCGGGGCCGCGTGACTCGTCCGGAGAAGCGCCAACGCCTCTTCGAGATCCTTGTCGCCCCGACCCGACAGACAGACGAGGTCGAGCTCGGAGTCGCCGCCGTCGTCGAGCACCCAGGCGATCGCGTGTGCGCTCTCGAGCGCCGGGATGATCCCCTCGAGTTCGGCCAGCCGGGCGAACCCCTTGAGCGCCTGGGCGTCGGTGACGGCCACGTACCGAGCCCGGCCGGTGTCCCGCAGCCACGCGTGCTCGGGGCCGCTGCCGGGGTAATCGAGACCCGCGGAGATCGAATGCGCCTCGAGGATCTGCCCGTCCTCGTCCTGCATCACCGCCGAATACGCGCCGTGGAGCACGCCCGGGATCCCGGCGGCCGTCAGCGGCGCGCCGTGGCGACCGCTCTGCAGCCCCTCGCCCGCGGCCTCGACGCCGACCAGCTCGACCTCGCCGTCGTCGATGAACGGCGTGAACAGCCCGATCGCGTTCGACCCGCCCCCGACGCACGCGATCACCCGCCGCGGCAGCCTGCCGGCCTGCTCGAGCACCTGCGCCCTGGCCTCGTCGCCGATCACCCGCTGAAGGTCGCGGACGAGCACCGGGTACGGCGCCGGTCCGACGCAAGAGCCGATGATGTAGTGGGTGTCGGAGACGTTCGTGACCCAGTCGCGGATCGCGGCCGACACCGCCTCCTTCAGCGTGCGGGCGCCGGCTTCGACCGGCACGACCCGCGCGCCGAGCAGCCCCATCCGCTCGACGTTCGGCTTCTGCCGGCGCATGTCCTCGGTGCCCATGTAGACGATGCACTCGAGGTCGAGCAGCGCGCAGACAGTCGCGGCGGCCACCCCGTGCTGGCCGGCGCCGGTTTCGGCGATGATCCGGCGCTTGCCCATCCGGCGGGCGAGCAGCGCCTGCCCGAGCGCGTTGTTGACCTTGTGCGCGCCGGTGTGGTTGAGGTCCTCGCGCTTCAGGTAGACCGGGTGCCCGGCGGCCTCGCTCAGCCGCGCCGCGAGGTACAGCGGCGAGGGCCTGCCGACGTAGTCGTGGAGCAGCGCGATCAGCTCGGACCGGTAACCGGGGTCATCGCGTGCCTCCCCCCACGCCACCTCAAGCTCCGCGAGCGCCGGCATCAGCGTCTCGGGCACGTACTGGCCGCCGTAGCGGCCGAAGCGGTGCTCGATGGCGCTCACCCGGTCGGCGCTCCGGTGGCCGCGACGGCGCGGACTGCCTCGGCAAAGGCCTCGAGCTTCTCTGGGTCCTTCCGGCCCGGCTCGAGCTCGACGCCGCTCGCCACGTCGACCGCGAACGGATGGACCGCCGCGATCGCGTCCGCGACGTTGCCGGGGTCCAGGCCGCCGCTGAGAATCAGCGGGACGGGCCCGCGGTGGGCGCGCGCGAGCTCCCACGAAAAGGTCTCGCCGGTCCCACCCGGGAGGCCGGCGCGGTGGGAGTCGAGCAGGTGGTAGTCGGTGTGAAACGCGCCCTGTGCCTGGATGTCGGCCCGGCTGCGGACGCGGACCGCCTTGATCACCTTGCACCCGGTCCGACGGCGGACCTCGTCGCAGAACGACGGGCCCTCGTCGCCGTGCAGCTGGACCATCGTCAGCGAGGCCGCGTCGGCGGTCGCGGCGATCTCGTCCAGCGTGGCATTCACGAATACCCCCGCCACCTCGGCGCGGCGGCGGAGCGCGGCCCCGATCTCGACAGCGTCGCCGATCGCGGCGCGCCGCGGCGAACCGGGCCAGAAGATCAACCCGACCGCCCACGCCCCAGCGCTGACGGCCAGCTCGGCGTCGTCGAGCGACGTGATCCCGCAGAACTTGATCCTGGTCGACACCACCTCACATCGTAGGGGCGGTCAGCGCTCGGACGGCGGGCTCGATCGCTCCCGAGCGCATCAGCGCTTCGCCGATCAGCACCCCGTCGACGCCGGCGTCCGACAGCTCGTCGAGCTGCGCCCGTTCGCAGAAGCCCGACTCGGCGACGACGGTCGCGCCCTCCGGCACCCGGTCGAGCAGCTCGAACGTGCGGCGCGTGTCGACCTCGAGCGTGACCAGATTGCGATTGTTGATCCCGATCAATTCGGCTCCGGCGGCCGCTGCGCGCTCGAGCTCGCGCTCGTCGTGGACCTCGACGAGGGTCGCGAGACCGAGCCCGCCGGCCAGCTGTCGGAGCGCCACCAGCTCCTCGTCTCCGAGCGCGGCGACGATCAGCAGCACCGCGTCGGCGCCCGCCGAAACCGCCTCCCCCAGCTGGTAGGGATCGACGATGAAGTCCTTGCGCAGGATCGGCAGGTTGGAGGCGGCGCGCGCCGCGCCGATGTCGTCGAGCGTGCCGCCGAAGCTCGGCCCCTCGGTCAGCACGGACAGGGCCGCCGCGCCGCCGCGCTCGTAGGCCAGTACCACCTCCTCGAGCCGGAGATCGTTGCGAATCGTCCCGGCAGACGGCGAGGCGCGCTTGTGCTCGGCGATCAGCGAGAGGCCGGGCCGCCGCAGCGCGTCGGCGAACGGGCGCCGGGGCGCGGGATCGGCTTCCGGAACGAGCGGGACATCACGCTTTCGCCGCTCGACCTCGACGCGGGTCCGCTCGACGATCCGGTCGAGATGGTTCATGCCAGCTCCTTCGTCCGTGCGACGAACCGGTCGAGCAGCTCGGTCGCCGCCCCCGTGTCGATCGCCCGCTCGGCCGCGCGAACCCCCTGCTCCAGCGTCTCGGCGCCCCCGCCGGCGTAGATCGCGGCGCCCGCGTTCAGCACCGCGAGGTCGCGCGGCGGGCCGTCCTCGCCGGCGAAGATCCGCCGCGCGGTGGTCGCGTTCTCGCCCGGGTCACCGCCCGGAATCGTCTCGGGGCGGGCGCGGCTAAGCCCGACCTGCTCAGGTTCGAGCTCGAATCGCCGGAGCTGGTCGCCGACGACCTCAACGACCAGCGTCGAGGAGGAGATCGACAGCTCGTCGAGGCCGTCCGTGCTCGACACGACGACCGCGTGCCGGGTCCCGAGCAGTGCCAGCGCGCCGGCGACCGTCTCGAGGTAGTCGGGGTCCGAGACGCCGATCAGCTGCCGAGTGGCCCCCGCCGGGTTGGTCAGCGGACCGAGAAAGTTGAAGATCGTCCGGACCCCCAGCTCGCGACGGACCGGGACCACGTACCGGGTCGCCTGATGGTGCGCAGGCGCGAACATGAACCCGAAGCCGACGTCCTCGATGCACCGCGCGACCGCCCGGGGGGCGAGATCGATTCGGGCCCCAAGCGCCTCCAGCACGTCGGCGGAGCCCGACAACCCGGTCGCCGACCGGTTTCCGTGCTTGGCGACGACGCACCCGGCTCCCGCCGCGATCAGCGCCGCCGTGGTCGAGACATTGAACGTCCTGCGGCCGCCGCCGGTCCCGGCCGTGTCGAGCAGATCGTCGCGCGAGACCTCGACGGCGGCGGCGTAGGAGCGCATCGCCTGCGCGAGTCCCGCGAGCTCCTCGACCGTCTCGCCCTTGGTCCGCAACGCGATCAGAAAGGCGGCGATCTGGATCTCTGTGGCGTTGCCGGCCATGATCTCCGAGAGCACCTCCTGCGCCTGGGCCTGGCTCAGATCGCGGGCGCTCGCGAGCGTGTCGATCGCCCGCGGTAAGAGCTCGTCGTTCATCGCGCGCGGTTAAGGAAATTCGCGAGCAGCCTGCGGCCCTGCTCGGTGAGGATCGACTCGGGGTGGAACTGCACGCCCTCGGCTGGGAGGTCGCGGTGCCGGACCGCCATCACCACGTCGCCCCCGAACGCGCTCTGCTCGAGGCAGTCGGGGAGCGCCGGGTCGGCGACCAGCGAGTGGTAGCGCCCGACCTCGAGCGGAGAGTCGAGCCCGGAGAAGATCGTCCGCCCGTCGTGCTCGATCGCGGTCGTCTTGCCGTGAACCGGGGCGTGCTGGACGACAGCGCCGCCCCACGCCTGTACCAGCGACTGATGGCCGAGGCACACCCCGAGCGTCGGGACCCTGGCCTCGGGGAACCGCCTGACCGCCTCGAGCGAGATCCCGGCCTCGTTCGGCGTGCACGGTCCCGGCGAGACGATCACGCGGTCATAACCCCGCACGAGCAGCCCCTCGACGGTCGCGTGATCGTTGCGGACGACCTCGAGCTCGGCGTCGAGCTCGCCCAGGTACTGCACCAGGTTGTAGGTGAAGCTGTCGTAGTTGTCGATCACCAGCACGCGCACCGGACGAACGGTAAACGACACGGTTTGCGCGGCGGACGGGGTCCCCGGGGACCGGGCGACCGACCCTTCTCCGGCACGGGCGGCTTCCGCAGCGGGATCGTGCCGCTCAGGGGTCGGAAACCGACCTCTGAGCGGCACGGGACCCGCGGATCGGGCGCGTGTGCCGCTCAGGGGTCGCGCGCCACTTCTCGCACCTGTGAGCGGTTTGGAGCCGTCCGGAGCAAGTAGTGATCGGAATCGCCGCCCCTCGCCCCGCCCGTCGTGCCCGCCCCGCCGTGTGCCCGGCCTGTGCCCGCCCCGCCCCTACGGCCAGTCCGGCTGGCGCGCGGCGAGCTCGATCGCCTCTAACACGCCGCGGGCCTTCGCCTCTGATTCCCTGAACTCGTAGTCGGGCTTCGCGTCGGCGACGGTCCCGCCGCCGGCCTGGACGTGGGCGACGCCGTCCTTGACCACGACCGTACGGATGTAGATGCAGGTGTCCAGGTCGCCGTTGTAGCTGGCCCAGCCGATCGCGCCGCCGTACCCGCCGCGCTTGACCGGCTCCATCTCGTCGATGATCTGCATCGCCCGCACCTTCGGCGCCCCGGACAGCGTCCCCGCGGGGAGCGTGGCCCGGAGCGCGTCCAGAGCGCCGACCTCCGGCCGCAGCCTCCCGATGACGCTCGAGACGATGTGCATCACGTGGCTGTAGTTCTCGACCGCCATGAACTCCTCGACCTCGACCGAGCCGTACTGACAGACGCGACCCAGGTCGTTTCGCCCCAGATCGACGAGCATCACGTGCTCGGCGCGCTCCTTCGGGTCGGCGAGCAGCTCCTCGGCCATCACGCGATCCTCGTCGGCGGTCGTGCCGCGCGGGCGGGTGCCGGCGATCGGGCGGGTCGACACGCGCTCGCCGGTCACGGTGATCAGCGGCTCCGGGCTGGCGCCGGCGATCTCGAAGTCGCCGAAGTCGAGGAAGTACATGTACGGACTCGGGTTGACCGTGCGCAGGCCGCGGTAGATTGAGAACGCCTCGACCGGGACCGCCGCCGACCACCGCTGCGACGGGACCACCTGATAGGCGTCGCCCGCGTAGATGTACTCGATGATCCGGGCGACGATCGCCTCGAAGCGCTCGCGCGTCATGTTCGACTGAAACGGCGGCACGACGCGATCCGGGGCGGGTGGCCGCGGAGGTCGCGGCACCGGCCCGGCGAGCCGCCACCGCACCTCCGCGATCGTCTCCAGGGCCTTCGCATAGGAGGCATCGAGGTCGCCTTCCGTGTGGACGTTGGCGAGGATCGTGACCGTCTTCTTCAGATGGTCGAAGCAGACGAGTGCGTCGGTCAGCATCAGCGCCAGGTCGGGGAGCCCGACCGGGTCGGGGTTCGGCTCGCCGAGCGGCTCGACCGTCCGCACGAGGTCGTACGCGAACACGCCGACGGCGCCGCCCGCGAACGGTGGCAGCCCCGGGAGCGGCGCGGGGCGCAGCCGCGCGAGCTCATCACCAGCCAGGCGGTACGGGTCGCCCGGGTCGCCGAGCGACCAGCGCAGCACCTTGAACGGCCGGAAGCCGATGAACGAGTAGCGGCCGACCCGGCCCTGGTCGGCCGACTCGAGCAGGAAGCTCGGACCGCCGTCGCGCAGCTTCAGGAAGGCCGACACCGGCGTCTGAAGGTCGTCGATCAGCGTCTCGCGGACCGGGATCAGGTTGTACTGACCGGCGAGCGACCGGGCCTCCTCCAAGGACGGGGTTGGTCCCCCGGCCACGGCGTCAACGGCGACGGCCATCGAGCACCCGCTCGGCGTCGGCGAGCGTGAGCCCGCGCTCGCGGAGCAGCACCGCGAGGTGGTAGATCACGTCGGCGGCCTCCTCGGCGACCCGCTCGTCCGACTCCTCCCTCGAGGCGCGGGTCACCTCCTCGGCCTCCTCCTGCACCTTCGCCCGCACCAGCTCCGGGTCCGCTAGTAGCCGCGCCGTATAGGAGCCCTCCGGCCGGGTGCGCGCCCGCTCTGCGAGCGTCCGCTCCAAGATGGGCAGCGTCTCGTAAGGTGCCCCCGGCTCGAGCTCGCCGCGGTGAAAGCAGCTGCGCTCGCCCGTGTGACACGCGGGGCCGGCCGGCTCGACCAGCGCGAGCAGCGCGTCCGCGTCGCAGTCGTAGCGAATTGATTTCACAAGCTGCGTGTTCCCGGACGTCTGGCCCTTGTGCCACAGCTCGTCACGCGAGCGGCTGAAGAAGTGGACCTCGCCCGTCTCGCGGGTCAACCGCAGCGCCTCGGCGTTCATGTACGCGAGCGTCAGCACCTCCCCCGTGCGCCAGTCCTGCACGATGCACGGGACCAGCCCGCGCTCGTCGAATTGAACCTCCGAATCGTCCACCGTGACGCGATTCTAGGGGCGCCAACCACTACTCGATTCCGAGCGCGGCGGCCTCCGGCGGCGACCACGACAGCAGCAGCGCCTCCATCTCCTGGGCGCCGAGCGGCCGCGCGAACAGGAACCCCTGTCCGTAGCGGCAGCCGAGCGTCCTCACCCGGTCGCACTGCTCGGGTCGCTCGATCCCCTCGGCGATCACGTCGATTCCGAGGCTGCGGGCGAGCGCGACGATTGCGCGGACGATCGCGTCGGAGCCGTCCTCGGCGCCGGAGGTGACGAAGCTGCGGTCGATCTTGACCGCGTCGACTGGGAGCCGGTGCAGCGCGGCGAGCGACGAGTATCCGGTTCCGAAGTCGTCGAGATGGAGCCCGACCCCGCTCGCGCACACCTCCGACACGATCCGCCGGATCCTCTCAGGCTCCTGCATCAGGGTGCTCTCGGTGATCTCCAGACGGAGCACGCCGGCCGGGAGCTCGGCGTCGGCGATCGCGCTCCGGATCTCCTTCGGCAGGTGCGGATCGTCGAGCTGGCGGCCCGATACGTTGACGCTCACGCGGACGTCGTCGGAGACGACCCCGGTCCGCCTCCACGCCGCGAACTGCTCGAGCCCGGCGCGCATCACGTGCAGCCCGATCGCACCAATCACGCCGGTCTCCTCGGCGATCTCGATGAACTCCATCGGCGCCACCTCCGGCCACCGGTCGGGCCACCTGGCGAGCGCCTCGATCCCGTAGATCGCGCCCGAGGCGAGATCGACGATCGGCTGGTAGTGGACCTCGAGCAGCGACTCCTCGACCGCCTGGCGGAGGTCGTTCTCCCGCGCGACGCGGTCGATCACCCGCTGGCGCATCGCCTCGGTGAAGACTGAGCACCGGCCCTGGCCCCGTCGCTTCGCGTCGTACATCGCGATGTCCGCGTTGCGCAACAGCTCGGCGGCGGTCATCCGCGGCGTGCTCAGCGACACGCCGATGCTCGCGGTCACGCGGATCTCGTGGCCATCGAGTGCGAACGCACGGCCCAGCGAGCTCTGCACGCGCTCGGCGACGACCGTCGCGTCCCGATCGACCATGACGCCGTCGAGCAGGATCGTGAACTCATCGCCCCCGATCCGCGCGACGGTGTCGCCCGGCCTGAGCACGTCGGCGATCCGCGCCGCGACCTCGATCAGGAGCTGGTCCCCGGCGGCATGGCTGAGGCTGTCGTTGACGAGCTTGAAGCGGTCGATGTCGAGGAACAGGACGGCGCAGCCGACGGCCGGATCGCGCGTCGAGCGCTGCAGCATCTGATCGACGCGGTCGACGAACAGCGCCCGGTTCGGCAGACCGGTGAGCGCGTCGTGGAGCGCGTCGTGCTGGAGCTGAAGCTCGGCGGCGCGCTGGTCGGTTATGTCCGACAGCGAGCCAGCGAGCCTCGTCGCGCCGCCGCCGGGCCCCCGGATCGCGAGCCCCCGCGTCAGCACCCACCGCCAGGTGCCGTCGGCGTGGCGGATCCGGTGTTCGGACTGCAGATGCGGGGTCTGGCCCGCGAGGTGGGCCTCGATCGCCGCCCGCAGCCGCGGCATGTCCTCGTGGTGAACGAGGTCGAACCACGCCGATGGCGGCGTCTCCCGCGATTGCTCGCGATGACCGAGGATCGCGTGCCAGCGCGGTGAGAAGTAGATCAGATCGGCCTCGAGGTCCCAGTCCCAGATCCCGTCGTTGGCGGCGCTCACCGCGAGCGCGTAGCGCTCCCTGCTCTTGGCGAGCTCGTCGAGCGCGCGCTGATGCGAGATCGCGTACCGGATCGAGCGCTCCAGTCTGTCCGGATCGAGCTCCTGCTTGACCAGATAGTCCGTCACCCCGAGCGCGGTGGCGGCCAGGTCGATCTCGTAGTCGCTCTGCCCGGTGAGCACGATCACGGGCGCGTGCGGGCGGGTCCCGAAGGCCTCGCCGAGCAGCTCGAGGCCGGTGTGCTCGCCGAGCCGGTAGTCGATCAGG
Source organism: Solirubrobacteraceae bacterium (assembly GCA_036490875.1). GTDB lineage: Bacteria > Actinomycetota > Thermoleophilia > Solirubrobacterales > Solirubrobacteraceae > Palsa-465. Next base: position 109,213 of record DASXDA010000078.1, on the reverse strand, counting down.
TAGATGTCGTGACGGCGCTCGCGGATCGTGGCAACCGCGTGGTCGTACGTCTCGCACCAATCGAGCACGAACCTGGCCCGATCCTGGCGCGCGAGCATGTCGCGCGTGATCAGATAGTCGTCCTCGTCGTCTTCGACGAGCAGCACCGTCGTCGGCTCAGGCCGGTTGTCCATTCGCCTCGTCCTTGCCGGGAAGTGCGACGATCTCCAGCCAGTACCGGGTCCAAGTGCGCATCACCTCTACCAGGCCGGCGAACGTGACTGGCTTGGTGATGAACGAATTGACTCCCAGATCGTAGGTGCGGAGCACGTCCTCTTCGTCCTTTGAGGTGGTGAGCACGACGATCGGTATGCGGCGAAGCGACTCGTCCGCCTTGATCTCGGCGAGCGCCTCGCGACCGTCCTTCTTCGGCATGTTCAGATCGAGCAGGATGATCCCGGGGCGCGGTGCGTCGAGAGATGGGTCGGCATAGGCCCCCTCGCGGCGCAGGTAGTCGATCAGCTCCTGCCCGTCGTATACGAACCGCATCTCGTTGGCCAGCCTGGCGTCCTGGAGCGCGTCGCGGGTGAGCTCGCAGTCCTCCTCGTCGTCGTCGGCCATCAGGATCGTCACCGCCCCCCGCGACTGCTCAGACACCGGCATGCGCCCCCTCCAGCTCGGTCGCGCCGCCGTTCGCCGTGACGCCCGCGAATGAATCCGCCCGTGGATGTACCGGGAGCCTGACCGTGAACGTCGAGCCGACCCCGGGCTCGCTGTCGGCCTCGATCGTGCCGCCGTGCCGCTCGGCGATCTTGCGGCACAGGGCGAGCCCGATGCCCGTGCCCTGGTAGCGGCTGCGGCCGTGCAGCCGCTCGAACACGCGGAAGATCCGCCCGGCGTACTGCGGCTCGAACCCGATGCCGTTGTCGCGCACCGTGATCTCGACGGCGGCGTCCTTCGCCCGCGCGTCGATGTCAACCTCGGGGACCACGTCCTCGCGCCGGAACTTGAGCGCATTCGAGATCAGGTTCTGCATCAGCTGGCGCAGCTGAAACTCGTCACCGTCGATCGTCGGCAGCTCGCCGACGCGAACGACCGCGCCCGACCGCTCGACCTCGAGCTCGAGGTCCTCGAGCACCCCGTCGACGACCTCGCTCAGGTCGACCGGATGGAACGCCCGGCCGTGGGTCGCCACGCGCGAGAACTTGAGCAGATCCTCGATCAGCCGCTGCATCCGCTCCGCGGCGGCATTCGCACGCTCCAGGTACTGGCGCCCCTTCTCCGACAGGTTGTCCGCGTCGGTCACCGTCAGCTGCTGGGTGAATGTCCGTACCTTCCTGAGCGGCTCCTGGAGGTCGTGCGACGCGATCGATGCGAACTGCTCGAGCTCGGCGTTGGACCGCCCGAGCTCGACCGCCCGGCGCTCGAGCGTCGAGTTGACCGACTCGAGCTCGTCGTTGACGGACTCGAGCTGCTCGTTGGTCGCCCGCACCGCAGCAGCCGAGCGCAGCACCCGGCGACCCAGCTCAAGCGCCAGGATCGCGACCAGCGCGAACGCGCCGAAGATCGCCCACGGAATCCATCTGCGCAGTCCGGTAACGCTCGCGAACAGAGGGCCCGTGGGCGCGCTCAGCACGATCCGCTCGGTCGAGTTGCTCAGCGGGACGGAGTCGTAGTAGTGCCCCTTACTGGTGCCCGATACCTGGGACAGCGCCGCGCGCTTTGACGGCTGGCGAAACACGTACCCGACCGGCCGGGCCGGGTTGGTCGACGCCAGAACCGTGTCGTTGCCGTCGATCAGGTAGTTGTGCGCGCCCTGGACGCCGGGGATCTTGCGCAGGTCGGAGGTGATGAAACTGCCGAGCGTCTGCGGTCCGAAGCCGGTCAGCAGGATCCGGTTGCCGAACTTGGTCGGGAAGACGACGGCGAGGTTGATCACCCCGATGTTTCCGTATGGGAGCAGGTTCCCAAGGCCGTACGCGTGGCCGCCGCGGATCAGCGCCAGCGCGGCCGAATGGGCCAGGTTCGCGCGAGCCTGCGGAGTGAACCCCCGCGATGCGGCGATCACCTGCTGCCCGGAGCCATCGAGCAGCGCGAGGTAGGTGTTCCGCTGAGCGCGGGCGTTCATCGTCGCGGTCGAGACCGTCTGGCCGCCGTAGAGCTTGCTGTCCTGCGGAATCTGCGAGGTGACGGTCTGGAACAGGCTGTCGACCAGCGCCGCCGCGAGCAGTCCGCGCTCGTGGACGCGGCTCTCCACGTCTCGCTTCGACTTCGCCTGAGTGTTCGACAGCTCGATCGCGAACACGCTGAGCAGGGCCAGCAGCAGCACAGCCGCAAACAGCGCCAGAATCCCGTCCCGCCGCTTCACCGAACTCCTCCTTCCTTGGACAATCCGGCGCTCCCCACCGGAATTTAACTACTCAATCCCAAGCCGGTCCAGCACTTGCTCGTCCGCGCGCCAGCGCTTGCGGACGCGAACCTGCAGCGCCAAGTGCACCTTATTACCTAGCTTACGCTCGATCGAGCGCCGCGCCGCGGTCCCGATCGACTTCACCATCGCCCCCCCGGCGCCGATCACGATCCCCTTCTGGGACTCGGTCTCGACCAAGAGCATCGCCTCGATTCGAATCAGATCTGTACGCCCTTCATCGGCTCCGATCGACTCGATCTGAACCTCTACCGCGTGCGGAACCTCCTCGCGGGTCCGCGCGAGCACCTGCTCGCGGACGAGCTCCGCGATCATCAGCTGCTCGCTCTGATCCGACAGCGTCTCGGGTTCGAAGTAGAACGGCCCCTCCGGGAGCAGCGAGACAAGGGCGTCGCGGAGCGCCGGCACGCCGTCGCCGGAGCGCGCCGAGACCGGGAAGATCTCGTCCGCGACGCCGAGCTCCTCGGCCGCCTTGAGCGTGGCCGCGGCCTGTGAGCGGTCCGCCCGGTCGAGCTTGTTGACGGCGACGACGACCGGTGCCGGCGCGGTCGAGAGCAGCCCGGCGATGAACCGGTCTCCGGGCCCGACCCCCTCCTGGGCGTTCACGACCAGCAGGCAGCCGTCCGCATCCCCGAGCTCGCGCTCGACCCGCCGCTGCATCCGCTCGGTGAGCGCGTCGCGCGGCCGCTGCACCCCGGGGAGGTCGACCAGCACCAGCTGCCAGTCCTGGGCGGTCGCGATCGCCCTGATCGCGCGGCGGGTGGTCTGCGGCTTGTCGGAGACGATCGCGACCTTCGCGCCGACGAGCGCGTTCGCCAGCGTCGACTTGCCGACGTTGGGGCGCCCCGCGAGCGCGACGAAACCGGAACGGGTCAGCTGACCCAACGCATCAGCTCCGCCTGAAGCGCGAGCATCTCTCCCTCGTCCGTCTCGTGGTCCATCCCACAGAGATGGAGAGCGCCGTGGAGGACGGCCTCGCGCACGTCGGCGGTGTGCTCGGGGCAGATGACGATGTCGCCGAGCTCCCTCGGGCCGGACGACGGCCCGGCCTCGTCGACCCCGAACGAGAGCACGTCGGTGTGGTCGTCGATCTGCCGGTAGTCGCGGTTGAGCTCCCGGATCCGGTCCTCGGAGACGAACTCGACCGCCAGGTGGCCGTCCTCGATCCCGGCCGAGGACAGCGCGAGCGCGCAGAGCTCCTCGACCTCGGTCGTGCTGGGGCCGTCGGCGTCGCCCTCGGAACCTCCGGGCGCGACCCCGTCGACCCCGATCACGTCGATCTCGAGCATCGCCGTCTACGCCCGCCTGCGGGGCCGGAGCTCGGGCGCCTGCCGCTGGGTGTGCTCGGAGTAGGCCTCGACGATCTTGCGCACAAGCTTGTGCCGGACCACATCCTCGTCGCCGAAGCGGACGAAGTCGATCCCCTCGACGTTCTGGAGGATGTCCCCGACGACGACCAGTCCCGAGTCCTGCTCACGCGGGAGGTCGATCTGGGTGATGTCGCCGGTGACGACCATCCTCGAGTTGAACCCGAGCCGGGTGAGGAACATCTGCATCTGCTCGGGGCTCGTGTTCTGGGCCTCGTCGAGGATGATGAAGCTGTCGTTGAGCGAGCGGCCGCGCATGAACGCCAGCGGCGCGACCTCGATCACCCCCCGCTCCAGATGCTGGCTGACCCGCTCGGGCTCGAGCATGTCGTGGAGCGCGTCGAATAGCGGCCGCAGGTAGGGGTCGACCTTCGCCGCGAGGTCGCCCGGCAGGAACCCGAGTCGCTCGCCCGCCTCGACGGCCGGGCGGGTGAGGATGATCCGGTTGACCTCGCGCCGATGGAGCGCGGCGGCCGCCAGCGCGACCGCGAGGAACGTCTTGCCGGTGCCCGCCGGACCGATCCCGAACGTGATCGTGTTCTCGCGGATCGAGTCGACGTACCGCTTCTGGTTGACGGTCTTCGGCGCGACCTTGGTGGCGCGGTGGCGCCAGACCACGTCCTCGAGGATCCGCGCCGGGGACTCGTGCGCGTCGAGCGCTCTGGTGACAGCCTCGATCGTGCCGGGAGCGATCTCGTGACCCTGCTCGATCAGCTCCGAGAGCTCTCGAACGACCGACGCGGCGGCCTCGACCGCCTCGGGCTCGCCGTCGAGCGTGAGCACGTTCCCGCGGAGGAACACGTCGGCCTCGAGATGCGACTCAAGCGCCCGGAGCACCGCGTCCCCGGAGCCGGCTAGCTCACTCGCCACAGCGTTGTCGAGCTCGAGCTGCTTGCGCACTATCTCGCCACGCGTCCCGTTATGGTCCCAGCGCCTCCCGGACACGCGCGGAGACGCGTTTGCCGTCCGCTCGGCCGGCGACCCGCCCCATCACGACCTTCATCACCTGACCCATCTCCTTTGGAGTGCTCGCCCCGGTCTCGGCGAGCGCGTCGGTGACGAGCGCGTCGAGCTCCGAATCCTCGAGCTCGGCCGGCAGGTAACCGCTGATCAGCTCGGCCTCGGACTGCTCCTTGTCGGCGAGCTCGACGCGGCCGCCCTCACGAAACTGGTCCGCCGCCTCCAGCCGCCGCTTGCGCTCTCGGCGCAGCACCGCGAGCTCGTCGTCAGAGCCATCCTTCGCGGCCTTCTGCAGCTCGGACAGCACCAACCGCAGCGCGGTTACACGCTCGCGCTGGGAGGACTTCATCGCGGTGGTGATATCTGCTCGTACCTGCTCGGTGACACTCACGCAGACTTAGGATAGTGCCGTCGACCCCGGAATCCGGCAGCGAATTCCGTCCGCGTAGAGCTCCAAACACTCAGCGTTCACAAGCTGTCCACGTGACGCGGCTCCGGCCGGCAGGTAGCACCGCGTGTAGTCCGCCGTGTAGCCGGAGCACTGGGTGTCGGCGGCCTTGTCGACGAGCACCCGCTCGATCCTTCCGAGCTTGCCGCTGCGGTGGTGGCGAGAGCGGACCTCAGAGCGGCCGCGCAGGTCGCTCGCGCGTCGCTTCTTCTCCTCGGACGCGACCCTGTCGCCGAGCCGCTCGGCGGCGGTCCCGGGCCGGGGCGAGTAAGGGAAGGTGTGCACGCGGGTGATGCCGGCGGCATCGATCGCCTCGAGGGTCCGCGCGAACGCGCGCTCGTCCTCGCTCGGGAACCCGACGATCACATCGGTCGTGATGTTGACCCCTGGGACCGCGGCGCGTACCGCCTGCACGTGCTCGAGGTACTCGCCGGCTGTGTAGTGGCGTCCCATCTCCCGGAGCACTCGATCGTCGCCGGACTGCATCGGGATGTGCAGGTGCGGGCAGACCCCCGGCTCGGTCGCGAGCGCTTCGAGCAGCGACTCCCGGACGTGGATCACCTCGACACTCGATAGCCGCACCCGGTGGACCCCTGGCACTCGCGCGACTTCGCCCATCAGCTGCCCGAGCTCGAGGCCGCGCTCCGGGTCGCCGTAATCACCGACGCTGATCCCGGTCATGACCATCTCGGGCTGCCCCTGGCGCACGCGCCGGCGCACCTCGTCGACCACCGCGCTCGCCGGCCGCGAGCGCGCGGCCCCTCGCACCGTCGGGATGATGCAGTAGGCGCAGTGGCAGTCGCAGCCGTCCTGGACCTTGACGAACCCTCGGGTCCGGGAGGCGCGCTCGGTCCGCGGCTCGCGCGCGAGCACGTCGTGGCCGAGGTCCACGCAGCCACCGACGTCCGCGGCGACCCCGGCCGCGACCTGCTCAGCGATCCCCGTCACGGGGCGGACGCGAGCGTCGATCTCGGCGAACTGGCCGGCGTCGAGGTTGGCGGCGCAGCCGGTCACGTAGACGGTCGAGGCGCGCTTCAGCGAGCGCCGTACCGACTGGCGCGACTTGCCCTCGGCCTCGCGCGTGATGCAGCAGGTGTTGACGACATGGACGTCCGCGTCGTCCTCCGCGGCCTCTGCGTGGCCGGCTTCGATCAGCGCCGACCGGGCCGCCATCGCGTCGGCCTGGGAGACCTTGCAGCCGAGGAACTTGACCGCGAACGTAGTCACGCGGCGGTCACGGTAGCGCGCGCTCGAGCAGCAGCGCGAGCCAGCCGCCGCCAGACCGGCGGTCGCGCTCCCGAAGCCCGCGCTCGGCGAAGGCCGCGGCGACGCCATCTCCCTCGTGCTCGAGCAGTCCGCTCGCGATCACCCGGTCCGCGGGCACGTCTCCACCGCGGGCCCACTCCCGCAACAGCGGCGCCAGCAAATTCGCGGCGACCGTGCCCCTCGCCGGCACCCGTTCTGCGCGGAGGTCGAACCGCCGGGCTTCGAGCTCGACGCCGTTGCGGACGGCGTTCTCGCGCGTGGCGTCGATCGCCGCCGGATCGAAGTCGAGCGCGAGCACGGGCGCGAACCCGAGCCTCGCGGCCGCGATCGCGAGCACTCCGGAGCCGCAGCCGAGATCGACGAACGGGCCTTCGGCAATAGGCAGCCCGAGGATCAGCTCGAGGCACAGCCGCGTCGTCGGATGCGCGCCGGTCCCGAACGCCCGGCCGGGGTCGATCACCACGTCGAGCGGCTCGGATCCCGGGGTCTCCCACGGAGGCCGGACGCGGAGCCGCTGGTCAAGCACCAGCGGCCGGTGGAACTGCCGCCACCGCTCGGCCCAGTCGTCGGCGAGAACCTCGGAACTGACTTCGATCAGCGCGTCGCCCGCCGCCGCCTCGACGCGACCTAGCGCCGGCAGCTCGCCGGGCGCGCCGTAGACCGCGTACTCGACCGCGTCGTCCCCCAGGTCGACCTCCTCGACCCCGCTGGGCGCGAGTTCGAGCAGCTCCGCGAGCACCAGCTCGGCGTCGGCGCGCGCGACCCGGACCGCGAGCCTGATCAACCGCCGAAGGCGCGCTTGAGCTTCGAGAACACGCCCTCGTCCGAGCGCAGGTTGTGGTCGGTCATCGACTGGGCGAGCCGCTCGTACAGCTCGCGCTGGTCGGAATCGAGGTGCCGCGGGACGATCACGTTGACGACCACTCGCAGATTGCCGCGTCGCGAGCCGCGCAGCGCCGGCATCCCCTGTCCGCGGACCACGATCTCGTCATGCGGCTGGGTGCCCGCGTGGACCTCGACCTCGGCGGTCCCGTCGACGGTCGGAACCTCGACGGTCGTGCCAAGCGCCGCCTGCGGCGCCGCGACGTCGATCGCCGTCACGAGGTCGTTGCCATCGCGGACGAACCGCTTGTCCTCGCGCACCTGAACGACCACGTACAGGTCGCCCGGCGGGCCGCCGCGCTCGCCGGCGTGGCCACGGCCCGTGACCCGGATCCGCTGGCCGTCGGCGATCCCGGCCGGCACCTCGACCGACACCCGGGTGCGCTCGACCTTGCGCCCGCGCCCGCGGCAGTCCTTGCAGGGGGAGCTGGCGACGCGCCCGTCGCCGCCGCAGACATCGCAGACCGCCGCGCGCACGACCTGACCGAAGGGCGTCCGGGAGACGACACGCAGCTGGCCGCTGCCGCCGCACCGCTCGCACGTCTCGATCGGGGTGCCCGGCTCGGCGCCATTGCCGTGACACGTCTCGCACGTCGCGACGGCGTCATAGGAGAGCTCGACGCTGGTCCCGTGGGCGGCCTCGGCGAGGTCGATCTGGACCGCCTGCGCGAGATCGCCGCCATGCATCGGTCCGCCCGGCGTCGCTCCGCCGCCGAAGATGTCCCCGAACCCGCCCGAGCCGCCGAAGAACGCCTCGAAGATGTCCGCGACCGAGCCGAAGCCCTCGAAGTTCGGCGCGTAGCCGCCGCTGCGCAGGCCGTCGTGGCCGTAGCGGTCGTACATCGAGCGCCGCTCGGGATCGGACAGCACCTCGTAGGCCTCGGCGGCCTCTTTGAACTTGTCCTCCGCGGCCGGATCGTGCCTGTTGACGTCGGGATGCAGCTCGCGCGCGAGCCTGCGGAACGCCTTCTTGATCGTCGCGTCGTCGGCGCCGCGATCGACCTCGAGCACCTCGTAGTAGTCGCGCGTGGCCGTCATCGCTCGTCGTACACCTCGGCGACGAAGCTCGACAGCTGCGCGGCGGCCTCCCTGACCGAGTTGATCGCGCGGCCGTAGTCCATTCGTAGCGGGCCGATCACCGAGACGGCTCCGAGCCGTCGCTGCGGCAGCCCGTAGCTGGCGGCGACGAGCGCCACCGACCGCAGCGCGGGCGAGTCGTTCTCGGTCCCGATCCTGACCGTTACGTCGCGCTCGGTGAGAGCCGCGCGCAGCACCCCGAGCAGCGCCACCCGGCGCTCGAGCATGTCCATCAAGCTGTTGAGCTCGGACACGTCGCCGAATCGGGCGTCGCGAAACAGCCGCGACGCACCCTCCACGAACAGTACCTCTTCGGAGACCTCCTCGAGCTCTGTGAACACCGGCGCGAGTGCGTCCAGGAACTCCCGCTCGGACCGCGCCAGCGACGGGTCGTGGAGCCGCTGGTGAAGCATCCGCGCACCGAGGCCGAACCCGACCAGCCGCTCGTTCAGGTAGCTCGCGACCCAGTCGGCCAGGCCCGCGTCGACCGGTTCGGAGAACGTGAACAGCCGCTTCGTGACGCCGCCAGTCGAGGTGATCACGACGACCATCAGCACCTGTGGCTGCAGCAGCAGCACCTCGACGTGCCGGATCGTCGAGGTCTCGATCGGAGGCGCGGTCACGATCGCGAGCAGGTTGTTCACCTGCGACAGGGTCTCGGTCGTGACTCGCATCGCCTCGTCGACCTCGCGCCGGACGAGCGACAGCGATAGCCGGGGCGCAGGCTGCGCCGGCTCGCGGGGGAGCAGCTCGTCCACGAAATAGCGGTATCCGGCCTCGGTCGGGACACGGCCGGCGGAGGTGTGTGGGTGGGCCAGCAGGCCGAGGTCCTCGAGGCTCGCGAGCTCGGTCCGGATCGTCGAAGGGCCCCATTCGACCTCCTCGGCGAGCAGCTTCGAGCCGACCGGTACCCCACCGACGAGGTACGCGTCGACCACCTTCTGCAACACGAGCTCCTGCCTGAGCGTCAACACGACCTTTGATTCTAGGAGCGCCGCCACGCCTTCCTCATAAAATACGAGCGTGTCGTCTTATGCGAGCGGGATCGCGTGGCAGGGAGAGCCACTTCCCCGCGGCCGCCACAAGCTGGACCCGGAAGAGGTCCGTGGATCGCAGCGGCGGCGGATCTGCCGCGCGATGCTCGAGGTCGTCGCCGAGCACGGCTTCCAGGACGCCACCGTCGGCAAGGTGGTCGCGGCGGCGCGCGTCTCGCGCAACGCCTTCTACGAATTCTTCAGCGACAAGACCGACTGCTTCCTGACGGCCAGCGCCGAGCTGAACGACGAACTACTCGAAGCGGTGCTCGCCGCGCGCGCCGAGGCCGATTGGATCGTCGCGGTGCGCCGCGGCACGGTCGCGTATCTCGAGTGGTGGCGGCAGCACGCGGCGTTCGCCCGCGCCTACTTCACTGGTTACGCCGAGCTCGGAGCGCGCGCGGTCGAGCAGCGGCACGCCGCGTACGAGCCGTTCGTCGCGATGTTCGCCGAGCTCGGCCGGCTGGCTCGCGAGCAGCAGCCCGAGCTCGGGCCACTCCCGCCGATCGTCCCGCGCGTGCTCGTGTTCTCGATCACGGAGCTCGTCGCCGACGAGATCCGCGCGGGTCGCTCCGAGAGGATCGACGACCTCGCGCCGGACCTGTTCGAGCTGATCGTCCGGCTGCTGGCGGACGACGAGACGGCGCGCGCGGTCGCCGCCTAGACGTCGGCGAGCGGGAGCTTCTCGGACGAGCGCGGCGAGGCGCCTCAAGTCACTGCCCAGTTCGCGGCCTGGTTGGCCGCCGCCGGGAGCTGGAAGGAGACCAGCCCGCCCTGCACCCGGGCCGGCACCCGGCGGCCGTTCGCGAACGCGTTCACGCGGGACGGCGCGACTCCGGCCGGGAGCGCGACGCGCATCCGCAGCGCGCCCGCGCGCGCGACCGTCACGTACCCGCGCAGGACGCCGGGAGCCGCCGCGACGCCGACCTCGGGGAGGCGGACCGAGAAGCTCTTCATCGGCAGGTGGGGCGTCACCTGGAACCCGTCCTCGAGCGGGGTCACCCCGGCGAGGTTGACCGCGTTCATCACCATCCACGTCGGCTGCTCGGTGATCTGGCCCTCGTACGAGGTGCCAAGCCCGTTGCCGCAGTAGTCGGGATGGGCCGAGTAGTACGCGTAGCAGACGTCGTCGACCGAGATCGTCCCGTCCCAGTGGTTCGGCCACAGCGCCGCGTGGTTGGCGAGCGTGTTACGGGTGTACTCGTCCCAAGCGAGGTTGCGCGCGCCCGACACGACCCCGTCGAGCGAGCCGTACGCCCACGTCAGCCAGCCGTTGAGGTCGAACCACACCCCGCCCGGCCACTCGTCGGCCCCGGCCAGCGGGGAGTTGGGGAGGATCTGGCCGAACAGGTTCGGTAGCGGCCCCTTCTCCGGGAGCGGGCCCTTCTCGGTGACGTCGGGATCGTCGTGCGCCGGGACCTGGGCGGTGCCGTACTTCGCGGGGCCGCCGAGCGAGGACGGGGCCCCGATGCCGTCGAGGAACCGGCGGATGTTGGCCACGAGGGTGTTCGACTGAGCTGCGCTCGGCGCGCCCGCGAGCACGGCCCACGGCTGCGGCTCCTCGAAGATCACGCCCGATCCGACCTGGCGGTTGCCCGAGTAGCCGCGCGAGTACCAACCCTTGCCGGTCCACTGCGCGCGGAGCGTGGCCAGGTTCTTCGCGCCGGCCGCGCGAAGCTGCGTCGCGAACGCGTGGTCGCCCTTGAGGTCGGCGAGGTCGGCGAGCCGCGGGAACGCGTAGGCGAGCTGCGCGGTGACGAGCATCGACTCGGTCAGCTGCTCGAACTCCGTCGAGAAGTCGTTCCAGTCGCCGGTCGAGCCGACCAGGTAGCCGCCGTGGGGCCCGAGCATCGACTGCGTGTGCGCGAACGCCACCTTCAGGTGCTGCCAGATCGTCGCCTTGTCCTGGCCCTGCGTGTCGTAGTACGGCAGCTGCTTGTCGAAGAACGAGGTGTCGCGGGTGCCGAGCCCGTAGTCGGCGGCCGCCAGCAGCAGCCAGAAGTCGAGGTCGTCGGAGGTCCCGAGATCGACCCGCTCACACAGCGGCCCGGTCCCGTACGGGAACTGCGCGGCCGGCGGCGGAGGCTGCAACGCAACCGAGTACTCGAGGATCTGCCGCGCCAGGTCCGGGTCGGAGTAGACGATTCCGAACAGGTAGTGCAGCCAGCTCCGGTAGCCGAGGTTGTAGCCGTCGGCGTACTGGTAATAGCCGCCCTGGGTGATCGTGTGGTAGCCGCATGCCTCCTCGTACACGGTCGAGGAGCGCAGCAGGTACGCGTCCCACGTGAGCTCGCGGGCGACCCACGTGCTGGTCGCACCGAAGCTCGCCTTCGGCAGGTACCCCGCCCACGCGCGCTCGCTTGCCGCGAGCGGATCGCTTGCAGCGCGGTACTTCGCGACGAGCGCCGGAATCTGCCCAGGGTGGGCCATTCCGTAGACGTAGCGGAGGGTGATCGAGCGGCCGGGCTTGAGCGTGACCGGCGCCCGCAGCGCGAACAGCACGTCGCCGGCCTGGCCGTCTGGCGTCGCCGACGCGATCGTCTCGCTCAGGTGGTTGGCCGCGACCTCCGCCGGCGCCGCGCGCGTTCCCGAGCCGAAGAACTGCTCGACCGAGGTGTCGTAGTCGGCGACCGGTCCCTTGACGGCGGCCGCGAAGATGCTCAACGGGTTCGTGTCGGCCTCCGGAGTGCCCGTCTGGGCGACGCTCAGGGTGTCCGTTCCCCAGCTCCAGGCGGGTGCGTTCATCGCGATGTTCCGCTGGAACCCGAGGCTCTGGTAGTACGGGTTGACGTCCCAGTACTCGAACCACGACACGGGCAGCGAGCGCCCGGTCGTGTTGCGCAGGGTGACGTTGTGAACGAGGACCGGGTCGTCGCCGAACGGCGCGTACACCGCGTCGGACACGTCGATCCCGTCGGCGGCGACGTGGCGGTGGTAGTAGCCGACGCCGAACGTCCTCGTGTAGATCGTCCCCGCCGGCCGGTCGAGGTACATCGTGCTCGCGACCTTGCCCGCGACGTTCAGGTAGCCCCAGCCGCCGGCGAAGTGCTGGCTCGAGGCCTGGTACAGGTTCGCCCACTGCGACAGCCGGTCCTGGCTCCAGAACTGCGTATACCCGTCGTTGTATGCCATCCCCTTGATGTGATCGTTCCCGAGCTGGTGCTGCGCTCCGGTCGCGCCGGCGAGCTCGGGCTGCTTGGCGTTCGGGTCGATCGCCTCGTTGGCCGAGTAGTCGTACGCGGGCAGGCCATACGGATCGACCAGCCAGTGGCCGAATGAGCCGCTTCCGTAGGCCGACCCGATCGAGGGGGTGGTCGGGTCTGCCGAGAGCGGCGGCGGGGCGCTCGGCGTTTGGCGCGCAGCCGCGAGCGCCGGCGCGGCGGTCATCGTGCCCGCGGCGAGCCCGGTCCCGACGCTCGCCGCAAGCACGACCAACGCGCACCTCATACGCAACGGCACCCATCCTCCGTTCCCTGCCACGCGCATAAAATACAGTCGCGTCCTCAAACCGGCAAGGACGAAATTCGGGGGGCGCCAGAGGGTTCCGAACGCGAACGATGTTGCTCCACTCCCGGATACGGGAGTCAGGCAGCGAAGTTCGTTCAGGGGCGCCCCAGACGGGCGCCGGCCCCCGGCGCTACTCCGCTACGAGGTCAGCGACCGCGTTGCGGATGATGCGGTTGCCCGACTGCTCGGCCTCGGCCTCGACAGTCGCGACCCCGCCGGAGACGTCGGTCACGGAACCGCTGACGACGATCTCGTCGCCGAGCGCGCCCATCCCGCGGAACTGAACCGACAGCTTCTTCAGGGACTCGGGGCCCCCGCCCGCGTCGGTCAGCGCACGAGCGACCTGGGCCATCGTCCACAGCCCGTGGAGGATCCGGCCGGGCAGACCGACCTGCTTGGCGAACGCCTCGTCGATATGGATCGGGTTGAAGTCGCCGGAGGCGCCGGCGTACCGGACCGTCACGAACGGGTCCGGAGTGACCTTCAGCTCGATCGCGTCGCCCTGTTTCATGAAACCCCTCTCACGATCTGCGTCCAGGTGCCTGTGCAGACGGTCTCGCCGCGCTGGTTGACGGACACCGACTCGAACACGTAGAAGCCCATCCCGCCGCGGTCGGAGATGTCCTTGACGGTGGCGGTGGTGGTGACCTCGTCGCCGGCGACGACGACCGGCCCCCACACGAACTCCTGGCCCGCGTGGACCATCATCGCGAAGTTGATCCCGACCTCCGGGTCGAAGATCCCCGGCCCGACCGCTCGCGCCGCGTAGACGACCGCGAACATCGGCGGGGCGACCACGTCGGCGTAACCGGCCGCACGCGCGGCCTCGACATCCGAGTACAGCGGGTTGGTCTCGCCGACGGCCGAGGCGTACTCGCGGATCTTCTCGCGCCCGACCGCGTAGGTGACGGGGTCGTACGTCTTGCCGATCGCGTCTGTCTTGACCGCCATGCGCGGCGGCAGTCTAACCATCGGGGCCTCGTCCCTGGGTTACGCTGTCGGGGCGATGCCCGACGAGCGGTTCGTCCCGTCTCTTGCCGGCGATCAGATCGGTGGCGAGGAGAGCGACTTCCTGGTCATCGAGTGGACCGACTCCGGCGACTCGGGTTACGACTGGATCGCGCCGCTTCACGTCCACCACGCCGACGACGAGGCCTGGTACGTGCTCGACGGCGCGCTACGCGTCAGGCTCGACGACGAGGTGATCGAGGCGGGCCCGGGCGCCGCCGTGTTCGCAGCCAAGGGCACGCCGCATGCGTACGGAAGCGCGCGGAAGGGCGAGCCGGTCCGCTACCTGCTCGTGCTTACGCCGAGGATCCGCGCGCTGATCGACGCGCTCCACAAGCCGGGCGCGACCGACTATCCGGCGATCTTTCGGGCGTACGAGTCCGAGCTGCTCAGCTAGACGATCGTCTGGACGATCCCGCCGTCCACCGACCAGGCGGCCCCGGTCACGTACGACGCCGCCTCCGAGCAGAGGAACACGATCACCGACGCGATCTCCTGATCGCCGCCGAGCCGGCCGAGCGGGACGCCCCCGGCGGTCGTCGCGATCGCCCGCTCGCGGCTGATCCCCTGCGCGTCGGCCGTCTGGTCGGCCAGCCCGCCCGGGGCCAGCCACAGGTCCGTCCCGACGGGTCCCGGAGCGACCGCGTTCACCAGCACGCCCGCAGACGCGTACAGATCCGCGAACGACCGCGACAGCGACAGCTCGGCGGCCTTCGTCACCGAGTAGGCCATGTTCCGCTTCCCGGGGCGCTTCCCCGACGACGAGGAGACATTGACGATCCGCCCCCAGCCGCCGCGCGCCATCGCCGGGGCGGCGTCGCGCATCAGCCGCATCGGGACCATCACGTTCAGCTCCCACTGCTCCTGCCAGTCGGCGTCCGTCAGCTGCTCGAGCGTCCGCACCGAGCTCGACCCGGCGTTGTTGACGAGCACATCGATCCGCCCGAACCGCTCGAGGCACTCGCTCACCGCCCGAGCCCCGGCGTCCGGCGCGCCGATGTCGAGCACAAGCGTCTCGGGCCGCCCGCCCGCGTCGTCACACGCGCGCGCCACCTCTTCGAGCGACCGCTCGGTGCGGCCGAGCAGCAGCACCGACGCGCCCTCGGCGGCGAGCCCGATTGCGGTCGCCCGCCCGATCCCACGGGAGGCTCCGGTCACGATGCAGGCACGCGCGCGCAGGCCGAGTTCCACCGGCCGGGATTGTCACACGACCGCGTGCTACGAGGCGCTCTCCGGGATCGGCGCCGTGGCCGGAAACCCGCGGCGCGAGTAGTCGTCGTAGTGCTCGCGCCAGCTGCCGTCGATCCGCTCGAGCGCCTGCTCACCGGCTCCGTCCAGCGCCGCCTCGAGCCGCGCCAGGCACACGGTCCAGCCGGCGCCGTCCCTGGCGGCCTTCGCCTCGGTGCCGAGCAGCACCGTCAGCCGCAGGTCGGTCTCGCCCTCGCCCGCGGGCTCGAGCTCGAACCGCAGGTGGTCCTCGCCCCAGTAGAACGCGAGCAGGCGCGGCTCCTCGACGTCGGTCACCTCGCCTTCCATATCCGGGACGTCGGGGTGCTCGACGAACTCGAATGTGAGCCGCTCGCCCCGTCGCAGCTCTCCGTCGACGGTCGACGGAAACCACTGCGGGAGCTCCCGCCTGTCGGCGATCGCCATCCAGACAGCGGCGACCGGGTGTGCGATGCGGCGCTCCAGCAGCAGTGCGGGCCGTCCGTCGATCGACTCGTAGCTGGTCTCCATCTCAGTCCTCCGGGGGTCGGTTGTGATCGAGGTGGCGCTCGAGCGCATCGAGGCGCTCGGACCAGAACCGGCGGTAGGGCCCGAGCCACCCATCGAGCTCGCGGAGCGGCGCCCCATCGAGCTCGTAGACGCGGCGCTGCGCCTCGGCGCGAGCGCGCACCAGCCCCGCGTCGCGCAGCACCCGTAGATGCTTCGACGTCCCGGGCTGGCTCAGGCCGAGACGCTCGACCAGCTCGCCGACCGGGCGCGGGCGCTCCCGCAGCAGCTCGAGCATCGCGCGGCGGTGTGGATCGGACAGCGCGTTCCAGGTCGTGGTGGTCGTCGTCGTCGCCATGGGCCTATATTGCCATTCAGTTATATGCCTGTCAAGGCATACAGCTCACCGAGCGTCCGAACGCCTCGCTCTATCTCGGCCTCCCCCAGGTTGCCGAATCCGAGCACCAAACCCGGCCGGCCTTCGCCTGCGCCAGCGTCGGCCGACACCCCTTCGACCCCCACCCCGCGGGTTGCCGCCGCCCGCACGAGCGCGTCCTCGTCGACGCCGGCCGGCAGCAACACGGTCGTGAACAGCCCCGCCGCCGCGCCCAAGACGCTCGCGCCCGGTAGCGCGGCGGCAACCGCCGATACGAGCGCGCTCCGCCGCTCGCGATACCGCAGCCGCATCCGGCGCAGGTGCCGGTCGAGCTCTCCGCGAGCCAGGAACTCCGCGAGCGCCAGCTGGTCGAGCGCCGGCGGCGCGACCTCGCCGAGCCCCTGCTCGTAGGTGAGCGCTCCGCTCAGCCACGACGGCGCCAGCATCCACCCGACCCGGACGCCGGGGGCGAGCCGCTTGCTGGCCGAGCCGAGGTGCAGGACCCGCTCGGGCGCCAGCCCCTGGAGGGCGCCGACCGCGACGCGGTCGTAGCGGAGCTCTGAGTCGTAGTCGTCCTCGACGATCAGCGCGTCCTCGTCCTCGGCCCACTCGAGCAGCTCCGACCGCCGCTCTGAGGCCATCACCACGCCGGTCGGGAACTGGTGCGCCGGGGTGACGATCACGACCTCGCAGTCCGAGCTCGCGAGCTCCTCGACGACCAGCCCGTGCTCGTCGACCGGGATCGGAACCGGCTCGAGCCCGGCGGCCTCGGCGATCACGCGCGTGCGGTTCCACCCGGGGCGCTCCACCGCGATCCGCTCGATCCCGCGCTCCGCGAGAACTCGGCAGAGCGCCGCGAACCCCTGCATCGCCCCGGAGCACACGAGCGTGTGCTCGGGCTCGGGCGCCGCTCCCCGGACCCTACCGAGGTACGACATCAGCTCGTTGCGGAGCTCAGGAGCACCGCGAGGGTCCCCGTGCCCCAGCGCGGCGAACGGCGCCGTCCGCGTCGCCGATCGCAGCGAGCTCGTCCAGCGGTCCCGCGGGAACGCCGCCAGGTCGGGGAGGCCAGGGTCGAACCGCTGCGCGTAGACCGGCTCGAGCGAGCCCGACGGGACCGGAGGCCGCTCGATGCTCGGCATCGCGCTGACCCGGGTCGGCGCGCCCTGGCTTGCGACCAGATACCCCTCGGCGAGCAGCTGCGAGTACGCCTCGAGCACCACCCCGCGCGAGACGCCGAGCGCGCCGGCGAGCGCCCTCGACGAGGGGACCTTCGAGTCCGGTGGCAGCCGACCGCTGCGGACGGTTTCGCGCAGCGCCGTCTCGAGCTGCTCGTGCAGCGGCCGTCGAGACGAGCGGTCGAGCGCGAGCAGCAGGTCGGGTCCGATTGCGCCCGGCTCACGGTGGTCGCGGGCAACTGGCCCTCTATCTGGTTCCACAACTGGACCTTAACAGCGAGCCAGTTGCTCCCTACGCTCCGCCCATGAACAAGATCACGATCGTCGGCGGCGGGCTCGCGGGCCTCACCGCAGCGATTTCCTCAGCAGAGCAGGGCGCATCCGTGCGCGTTCTCGAGGCCCACGCCGAGCTCGGCGGCAGGGCCCGGAGCACGGACGGTCCCTACAAGGCGAACCTCGGCCCGCACGCAATCCTCTCGTCGAGCCCGCTCTGGCGGTGGCTGGGCGAGCGCGACCTGATCCCGCCCTACGCGCGGCCCCGCCTGTCGGGCGTCCGGTTTCGATGGCAGGACGAGATCCGGAGGGTCCCGGCGGTCGGCGCGGCGGTCGCCGCGCTCCGGCTGCGCGGCCGGAGCGCGCCGGTCGATCTCGACTTCCGCACGTGGGCCTCGGACCAGGTCGGCGGACAGGCCGGAGAGATCCTGTCGCGCAGTGCCGGAATCCTCACCTACCACCACGATCCGGGCGAGCTGTCGGCGGCGTTCCTGTGGGAGCCGCTCGTGCGCGGCCTCCTGTCCGCTCCGCCGACCGCCAGGTACCCGATCGGCGGCTGGAGCACGATCGTCGAGCGGATGCGCTCGCGGGCGCTGGCGATCGGCGTCGAGATCGAGTGCGGCCACCGGGTCGATGAGCTGCCGGAGCCGCCGGTGATCGTGGCGACGGAGCTCAGCGACGCCCGCCGGCTGCTCGCCGACGACAGCCTCGATTGGCTCAGCGGCAACGCCGTCTGCCTCGACCTCGCGGTCAGGCACCGGCGCGGCGATCCGTTCGTGGTCGTCGATCTCCAGGAGAGCGGCTGGGCCGAGCGATATACGGCCGCCGACGCGTCGCTCGCGCCCGCTGGCGAGCAGCTGATCCAAGCTCAGATGCCGATCCGTCCGGATGAGTCCGTCGAGTCGGCCGCGGGCCGGCTCGAGCGTCTGCTCGACGCGTCGTTCGCCGGCTGGCGCGAGCGCGAGACGTGGCGCCGGCGTCAGGTGATGGACGGGCGCACCGGGGCGCTCGACCCGCCTGGCAAGACCTGGCGAGACCGTCCCGCCGTACAGCGCGGTGGCGGGGTGTACCTTGCTGGCGACATGGTCGCGGCGCCGGGTTGCCTGTCCGAGATCGCGTGGGCCAGCGCGATCGACGCCTCGTGCCTGGCCGTGTCGGAGGCGGCTGCGGGATCCAGGCCCGTGCTCGCTGGATGAGGGCGGCCGCGCGCGCCGCCCTCGGGCTCGTCGCCCTCGCCCAGGCCGAGATCGGGATCTGGGGGATCGCCGCGCCGCACTCGTTCTTCACCACCTACCCCGGACTCGGCCACCACTGGGTCGCGCCGCTCGGCAGCTACAACGAGCACCTGGTGCGCGACTTCGCGGCGGCCGAGCTCGGATTCGCGGTGCTGCTCGCGTGCGCGGCGATCTGGTTCGAGCGCCCGCTCGTGCTCGTCGCCGGCGCCGCGTTCCTGGCTGCGACGGTGCCGCATTTCGCATACCACCTGACGACCACCGATCATCTGTCGACGACCGACAACACCGCCAGTCTCGGCGGCTTCCTGCTCGAGATCATGGTCGTGATCTGGGTGATGGTCGTCGCCGTGAGGCGGCCCTCACGAAGCCGTCAGGTCGCGGCCGAAACGGGCTGAGCCGGGCACACGGCCGCGCTACCCTTCTTATATGGGGGACCGATCGAGATTGAGAGCGTCTGACTCGGACCGCGAGCATGTCGCCGATCGACTCCGAACCGCAGTGACCGAGGGTCGGCTCTCGCACGAGGAATTCGAGGAGCGACTGCACGACGCACTGTCTGCCCGTACCTACGGCCAGCTCGACCCTCTCCTGGCCGACCTGCCCGCCGCCACGAGCACGTCCGCGACAGTGGCGTACGCGGGGACGACCCCGAAGACGAACGGGCTGGCGATCGCCTCGCTGGTGCTCGGCGTCGCGGGCTTCCTGTTCCTGTGGGGCATCGGCCCGCTGGGGGCGCTGGTGTCTGGCGTGATGGCCAAACGGGAGATCAGGCTGTCGAACGGCACGCAGGGCGGCGGCGGCCTGGCGAGCGCTGGGATCGTGCTCGGCGCGCTTGGCCTGCTCCTCGCGATCGTCGCGATCGTGGCGATGACGGGCGGATTGCTGGTTGGACATCACCTCGTGTTCGGGGACTCGCGCTAGCGAGCGGTAACCTTTCGCCATGCCGCGGAGTTCGATATTGAGGGCCTCGGATAGCGACCGCGATCGGGTCGCGGACCGGCTCCGTCACGCGGCCGCCGAAGGTCGCCTGCTGACCGAGGAGCTCGAGGAGCGGCTTGGCGTGGCCTTCTCCGCCCGCACCTACGGGGAGCTCGACGCCGTAGTCGCGGACCTTCCGGCTCCCCGCGACGACCGCCGCCACACGACTCCTCTGTGGGTCAAGGCGACGTTCGTCCTAGCGGTGGCGATGGCCCTGATCGCGGTACTCGCCGTCGTGGCGCTGATCTTCATCGGACTCGCGGGTGCTTGGCTGTTGTGGCTGTTCGCAGCCTGGGCCATCTTCGGAAGAGGCGGAGCCAGGGGGAGCAGCCCCCGAGGACACTCGCGCCCCGCCCCGCACCCGAGCCACCGCCTGCACTCCCGGCACGGTGTCCCCGGAGGCGGCTCCGCCTGGCTCTAAACGCCTAGGACCGAGAGCCGGAGTCCCCCAGCTCGAGGACCGCCAAGAACGCGTCCTGGGGCACCTCGATCCGCCCCACCTGCTTCATCCGCTGCTTGCCCTTCTTCTGCTGCTCGAGCAGCTTCCGCTTGCGGCTGATGTCGCCGCCGTAGCACTTCGCGGTCACGTCCTTGCGGAAGGCCTTGATCGTCTCGCGGGCGACGATCCGCGAGCCGATCGCGGCCTGGATCGGGACGTCGTACTGCTGGCGCGGGATCTTCTCGCGCAGCTTCTCGGCGAGCGTGCGCCCCGCGTCGTATGCCTTCGACCGGTGCACGAGCATCGACAGCGCGTCGACCGGGTCGCCGCCGAGCAGGATGTCGAGCTTGACGAGGTCGGACTCGCGTAAGCCGATCAGCTCGTAGTCGAGTGACGCGTACCCGCGCGTGCGCGACTTCAGTTGATCGAAGAAGTCGAGCACTATTTCGGCGAGCGGCAGGTCGTAGCTCAGCTGGACGCGCTCGCTCGACAGGTAGTGCATCCCCGAGTGATCGCCTCGGCGCTCCTGGCAGAGCTCCATGATCTGCCCCACGAACTCCTTCGGCGTGAGGATCGACGCGCGGATGTACGGCTCGCGGACCTCGGCCACCTCGGTCGGCTCGGGCATGTCGTTGGGACTGTGGACGGGCACGACGGTGCCGTCGGTCAAGGTCACCTCGTACTCGACGCTCGGCATCGTCGCCAACAGCTCGAGGTCGTACTCGCGCTCGAGCCGCTCGCGGACGATGTCCATGTGCAGCAGCCCGAGGAAGCCGCACCGGAAGCCGAAGCCGAGCGCGTCGCTCGTCTCGGGCTCCCAGCTGAGCGCCGCGTCGTTGAGCGACAGCTTCTCGAGCGCGTCGCGCAGGTCGGGGTAGTCGTCGGAGTCGATCGGGAACAGGCCGCAGAACACCATCGGCTTGACCTCGCGATAGCCGGGCAGCGGGTGAGCGGCCGGCTCGTGCTTGGCGGTCAGCGTGTCGCCGACCCGCAGCTTCGTCACGTCCTTGATGCCCGTGATGAGGTAGCCCACGTCACCCGCGTGTAGCGCCCCGGCGGATGTCATCGCCGGCGTGAAGAACCCGATGTCGTCGATGTCAGCCTCGGTGCCGGTCTGCATCGCGAAGATCGGCTCTCCCTTCGTGAAGGTGCCGTCCACCACTCGGATGTATGCGATCACGCCGCGGTACTGGTCGAACTCCGAGTCGAAGATCAGCGCGCGCGGCGGCCCGTCGGGGTTCCCCTCCGGCGGCGGGACCTTCGCGACCAGCTCGTCGAGCACGTCGATTATCCCCTCCCCCGTCTTCGCGCTGATCCGCCTGACCGTGTCGGCGGGCTCGCCGAGCAGCTCCGCGACCTCCTCCGCAACGCGATCGGGCTCGGCCCCGGGGAGGTCCACCTTGTTCAGGCACGGGATCAGCTCGAGCCCGGCGTCGATCGCGAGGTACGTGTTCGCGACGGTCTGCGCCTCCACCCCCTGGGACGCGTCGACCACGAGCAGCGCGCCCTCGCACGCCGCCAGCGACCGCGACACCTCGTAGGTGAAATCGACGTGCCCGGGCGTATCGATCAGATGCAGCTGGTAGGTCTGGCCGTCACGCGGCGACTCGTAGAACACGCGGACGGCCTGTGCCTTGATCGTTATCCCGCGCTCGCGCTCGAGCTCCATCGAGTCGAGCACCTGGGCGCGCATCGACCTCGGATCGACGGTGTGGGTCAGCTCGAGGATCCGGTCGGCGAGCGTCGACTTGCCGTGATCGATGTGGGCGATGATCGAGAAGTTGCGGATATGAGCTTGGTCCGCCATCACTCCAAGGGTATTTGGGGATCCGCGCTAGACGCGGTCGGCGAGCCAACGGGGCAGCAACCCCAGCTCCTTCAGTGCCGTGCGACCCGCGACCCCCATCGTCAGCAGCCCGCCGAAGATCGCGACCGCGTCGACCGACTTCCTTCCCTGCTTGTCCCAGTAGTCGTCCTTCAGGTCAAGCCACAGCGCGAACTCGTCGAGCGTGAGCGCCGAGGCGACGCCGTAGGAGGTCGCGCTGATCCGCGACCCCCAGCGGCCGCCGGGCTCGGGGCCAATCCCGATCCGGTAGGTCCAGAAGTAGCCGACCGCGAGCAAGCCGAGGATGCCGAAGGTCGAGTGGTGGATGTGGCGGCCGTCCTCGCTGATGTTGTGAAACGGGCCGACGCCGGCTCGGATCGAGTGCGTGATCGCCCGGGCGGTCGCGAACGCGACGGTGAACCCGGTCGCGCTCAGAAACGCCCGCTCACGGCGGCTGTTGGAGAAGTGGCGCTCCCAGAAGCTCATCCGCCGGCCTACGCCTCGGCCCCGCGCAGGCGCTGCACCACCAGCGACTGGATCTGGTGAGCCTCGGGGATCCGCATCCACAGCACGGTCTTCGCGTACACCGCGACCGCGGCCGCGCACGCGATCCCGACAGACAAGATCTGGGCGACCACGGACCGGCCGAGCAGGCTGTCGAGCGCGGACCACACGACCCAGGCCACCGCCGCCATCAGGATCGTCGCGAGCACGATCCGGACCGTGATCATCAGCGTCTGGCCGCCTTCGAGCCGGCCGTTCAAGCCGATCCGGAGCCGGTGGAGCTGCAGCGCGGTCATCACGATGTTGGCGCTCGCGGTCCCGATCACGAGCCCGGCGATCCCGAACGGCTTGTAGAGGGCGAGGCTGACGATCACGTCCACGACCATGTTCATCGCCGCCAGCTTCGTCGGGATCCACGGCCGCTGGACCGAGAAGAACGTCCGCGTCAGCAGCAGGTTAACGCCGGCGAACGGGAGCGAGAACGAGAACCAGAAGAGCGCGGTCGCGGTCAGGTGCGTCGACAGCGGGCCGAAGTTCCCATGCTGGTAGAGCAGCCGGGTGATCGGCGTCGCGAGCACCGCCATCAGCGCGGCGGAGGGAATCAGCAGCAGGTTGATCTGTCTGGTGCCGTTGCCGACCGCCCGGCGGATCCCGCCGACGTTGCGGTGTGCGGCGAGCCGGCTCAGCGTCGGGAACAGGACCGTCGCGACCGCGACGCTGAAGATGCCCTGCGGCAGCATGTAGATCCGGAACGCGTTGTTGATCGCGGCCGGCGCGTGGCTCGAGACCAGCGACCCGAAGCCGGCGTTGATGAAGATGTCGAGGTTGACGATCCCGATGCTGATCGTCACGGGCAGAAACAGGATCAGCACCCGGCGGACCCTGGGGTCGCGCCAGTCGAGCACGAACGACAGCCGGAACTCGATCCGCCGCAGCGTCGCGGCAACCATGAAGAACTGCACGATCGTCGCGATCAGCCAGGCGATCGCGTAGGCGTAGATCTGGTTCTCGCCGTGGAACTGCGAGTGCAGGACGACCAGCAGGATCAGGATCACGAGGTTCCAGACAGCCGGCGCGAGCGCCGGGATCGTGAACTCGTCGTAGGCCTGGAGAATCCCGACGAACAGCCCCGTGAGGCTGAGCAGCAGCACCACCGGGAACAGCACCTGGGACAGCCCCGCGGTGAGGTCCGCGGGGATGTCCGCCCCGGTGAACAGCGGGACCACCAGGTGGGCGACCCCCATCCACAGCAGCGTCAGCGAGCCGAGCGCGAGCAGGATGATCCAGAACAGCGTCGCGGCGACCCGGAACGCCTCGCGCTTCTTGCCCTGCTGGAGCAGCTCGGTGAACACCGGCACGAACGCCGCCGACAGCGCCGCCTGCGAGAACAGGTTGCTGAACAGGTTCGGGACCTGCGAGGCGAGCGTGAACGCGGAGGCCGCGGCCGACGTCGCGAAGTACGCCGCCTGGGCGATCTCCCGCCCGAGGCCCGCGATCCGCGAAAGCGCCGTCGCGAACGCGAAAATCGCGGTGTTGACGGCGAGGCGGCGGCGCGGCGGTTCCGGGGGTGGGACCGGGGAGGTTTCGGGCTCGAATGTTTCGGTATCCACTGGCGGGGAGCGGCTATAGTACGGACGTGCCGCGGCGGAACGCTGCGGCTTTTTTCCTGCCATGGCGAACATTCACTCTCAGAAGAAGCGCATCCTCCGCGCCGAGCGTGAGCGGCTCGAGAACCGCAACTACACGAGCAAGATCAAGACGTACTTCCGGCGCCTCGAGTCAGCCGTGTCCGAAGCCGACGACGACCGCGCCGCCACCGAGCACCGGACGCTCGTGCAGACGATCGACAAGGCCGTCAAGCGCGGAGCGCTGCACCGCAACACCGGCGCACGGAAGAAGTCCCGGGCCGCCCGGGTTCGGCGCGGCGCCGCATAGACGCCCGACCGCGACGTTGACGCGACCGCGACGTTGACGCGTTTACACGCGCTCGTGCGGGGGTAGGACTCGCCCCCGATGGCAGCGACCACCGAGCGGGCGAGGGTCGCGCCCGGTCCGATTTCGTTCGAGCTCGAGAGATTCGAGCGTGTAGACGGGCGGCTGGAGCTGAACGGCAGGTGGTTCGGCGTTCGCGGCCTGCGGTTCGTCAGGCCGACCCTGGTGCTGGCCTTCGACGACGGGACGTCGTCCAGGGCGCTGGCCGATCTCGAGCACAAGCCGTGGGCGCCGTTCGACGGAGAGGACTGGACCGCAGCATTCCCGGCCGCCGACGAGATCAGGGTGCTCGACGCCGAGCTCGCCGTCGCGCCCGGCATCGCGATCCGGCTTCCGGCGCCCGGCGAGGCGCTGCCCGACGGCGACTCGATCGCTGCGCTCCCCCCCACCGACGATCCGCCGCGGCGCGGTCGCGGTCCCGCGCCGGTCCGCCGCGGGCGCGAGGCCACCCGCTCCGAGATGCCAGCGGAGCTCGCGGCCCTGCGCGAGGAGACCCAGCGCCTCCGCCAGGAACCGATCCGGCTGCAGGCGGAGCTCGACCGCGCCGAAGAGCTTCACAAGCACGTTCAGGACGAGCTCGAGCGGCTCAAGCTCGACGCCGACGGCGCGGTCGCTCGCCGCGACGCGGCCGTCGACCGGTTCGAGCGCATGGCCTCCGAGCTCGACGAAGTGTCGGCTGCACGCGACCAAGCGGTCCGGGCGCGCGACTCGATCGTCGCCGATCGCAACGCCGCAGCCCGCGAGCGGGACGCCGCAGCCCGCGAGCGGGACGCGGCAGCCCGCGAGCGCGACGAGGCGGTCGCCAGAAGGAACCGGGCGGTCGCCGAGCGCGACCGGGCGGTCGCCCAGCTGCATGAGGCGGTGGCTGAGCGCGACCGGGCCCGCACGGATGCTCGAGCGAACAGGGGCGAACGCGACAGCGCGTTCGAGGAGCGCGACCAGGCGATCGCCGAGCGGAACAAGGCCGTGGCGGCCCGGAAAGAGGCGGTCGCCGAGCGCGACAAGGCGCGGTCCGAGCGAGATCGCGCGCGGTCGGAGCGGGTCGTCCCGGTCGCCGCACGCGCGCTGACTGCACCGAACGCTCTGGCTCGCATGCCGCTCTCGATCGGTGGCCGCGATCAGGTGATCAAGCGTGCGGCCGCGGTCGTCGTGCTCCTGATCGTCATCCTCGCGCTCCTGATCGTGCTGCGCGTCCTCTAGCCGGCGCGCTCGCTCCCGATCCGCTCGATCGCCGCCAGCGCCGCGGTATCCTCGGCGGCGATCCCTGGCCCGCCTCCGCGCGACGCAAGCTCGAGGTCGGCGATCTCCACGATCGCCTCGCGAAGCGTTGGCGCACCGCTGCGCTGGGCGTCCGCGATCAGGCGATCGGCGGCTCGGGACGGCATCCGCAGCCCTCGCTTGACCTGCGCGGCCGACGCGCCCGACTCGAGTGCCTCGGCGGCGTCGTGCGCGGCGCGCAGCCGCTGGGAGATCCAGTAGATCAGGCCCGGCAGGCGCTCTCCCTGCGAGCGGAGCGCGAGATACGTGCGCGTCGCGAGCTCGGACTCGCCGCCGACGATCGCGTCGGCGACCGACCACGACCGCCGCTCCGCCGACGGGGCGGTCAGCTCCTCGATCTCGTCGAGCTCGATCCTGCCGCTCGGCGCGGCGCCGAGTGCGAGCTTCTCGAGCTCGCGGAGCAGCCGCTGCTGCCGGTCGCCGACGTGCTGGATCAAGGCGCGCGCGGCGTCGGGCTCGATCTGCAGCCCGAGCTCGCGACCCCGCGCGATCACCCACTTCGGGAGCTCCCACGGCTTGACGTTCGCCTCCGCGCTGATGTCGCCGCCGGCGGCGCGGACCGCCTCGTGCAGCCGGGCGGGAGCCTTCGCGCGGGTGTCCTCGCGCGCGAAGAAGGCGACGGTCGTCTGCTCGGGGATCGCGCTCAGCGCCGCCTCGATCGGCTCGAGCTCCTTCTCCTTCCAGCGCTCGACGCCGTCGACGACGATGAACCGCCGCCCGAGCGCGAACGTCATCGCGTTCAGGCTCGCCGCCACCGCCCCCGGCGTGGACCGGTCGCCCTCGAACAGCTCCACCCCCTGGGCGCCGCTCTCGCTCTCCGCCAGCGCCCGCAACCGCGCACGGCGCTCGGCGATCCGGCCGTGGTCATCACCGTGAATCAGGTAAGCGGGCTTGAAGCTCGGCATGTCTCCGAGTCTAGGTCGCGCGCGCGACGGCTTCCTCGGGCGAGCCAACGTGCTCGATGCCGTCGATCTCCCACGTGTTCACGCCGATCACCGGCACGCCCGTGCGCAGCGCGAGCGCGATCTCCGACAGCGTCCCGTACGCGCCTCCGATCGCGATCAGCGCGTCCGCGGCGCGGACGACGAGGCCGTTGCGCAGCTCGCCGAGGCCGGTTGGGAGCGCGACCTTGACCCACTCGTTCGCGGCGGCGCGATCGGCGCCCGGGAGGATCCCGATCGTCAGTCCGCCATTCGCGGCGGCGCCGCGGCACGCTGCCTCCATCACTCCGCCGAGACCGCCGCAGACGAGCGTCACGCCCGCGGCCGCCAGGCCGCGGCCGACCGCTTCGGCCGCCATCGTCTCCTCCCCGCTCGCCCGGCTTGGTCCGACGACCGCGACGTAGCGCGTCATCTGACGACGACGTTGACCAGCTT
This sequence comes from Solirubrobacteraceae bacterium, assembly GCA_036490875.1. Taxonomy (GTDB): domain Bacteria; phylum Actinomycetota; class Thermoleophilia; order Solirubrobacterales; family Solirubrobacteraceae; genus Palsa-465. Next base: position 82,090 of record DASXDA010000078.1, on the reverse strand, counting down.
GTCGGGGACGACGATCACCTTCGAGATCTCGTGGCCGTCGACGTGGGCCTGCACGCCGGTCGTCCCGAGGCACAGCTGCTCGAGCTCGTCGCGGGGCGCACCGGTCCGTGCGTCGATCCGGTCGCGGACCTTGCCGTTGACCTGGCAGACGAGCTGGAACGTGTCGGCCAGGAGCATCTCCGGGTCTGCGTCGGGCCACGGCTCCTCCCAGACCCGCTGGCCGGTGAGCAGCTCATATACCTCCGACGCGAGGTGCGGGGCGAACGGGAATATGAGCGAGGCGGCGGTCGCGGTCGCGAACCGGCGGGCGGCCGCGCCGGCCTCGGGGTGGCGGTAGACCTCGTTGACGAGTTCCATCACTGCGGAGATCGCGGTGTTGAAACCGAAGGTGCCGGTCATGTCGCGGGTGACCTTGTCGATCGCCCAGTTGGCCTTCCGCACGAGGATTTCGTCGGCGTCCCGAGGGTTCGGCGGTTGCTCGGCGCCGGGGGCGTTTCCGCCGTCCTGCCCGAGCTCGTCGCCGAGGCGCCATAGTCGCGAGAGGAACCTGAACGCGCCCTCGATCCCGGTCGAGGCCCACGCGGCGTCCTGCTCGGCAGGACCCATGAACAGCACATAGGTGCGAGCGGCGTCGGCGCCGAACCGCTCGACGATCTCACTCGGCGCGACGACGTTGCCCTTCGAGCTCGACATCTTGTAGCCGTCCGCGCCGAGGATCATCCCCTGCGTGAACAGGGCGTGGAACGGCTCCTCGAAGCCGAGCAGCTCCATGTCGTGGAGCGCCTTGATGAAGAAGCGCGAGTACATCAGGTGCAAGATCGCGTGCTCGACGCCGCCGATGTACTGGTCGACCGGCATCCACATGTCGACCACCCGCCGGTCCCATGCGCGCTCGTCGTCGCGCGCGTCACAGTAGCGCAGGAAGTACCAGCTCGAGTCGACGAACGTGTCCATCGTGTCGGTCTCGCGCCGAGCCTTGCCGTCGCAGTTGGGGCACTTCGTGTTGACCCAGTCCTCGGCGGTGGCGAGCGGCGACATGCCCTTCGGCTGGTAGTCGCGGATGTCAGGCAGCTTGACCGGGAGGTCGTCCTCGGGCACCGGGACCATTCCGCACCGCTCGCAGTAGATGATCGGGATCGGGCAGCCCCAGTACCGCTGGCGTGAGATCAGCCAGTCGCGGAGCTTGTAGCTGACCGAAGGGTTGCCCTTCCCCTCGCGGTCGAGCCACGTGACGATCGCGTCCCGGCCTTCCTGCGCGTTGACTGCGGTGAACTGGCCCGAGTTGATCAGCTTCTCATTCTCGGAGTGCGCCGCGAACGCCCGGCCCTCGGGCGCGGCGTCGCCGTCGGCCGGGGCGACCACGTGGCGGATCGGGAGGTTGAATTCGACCGCGAAGTCGTAGTCGCGCTGGTCGTGGGCGGGGACCGCCATGATCGCGCCCGTCCCGTACTCCATCAGCACGTAGTCGGCGACGAACATCGGGATCTGCTCACCGTTGACCGGGTTGGTGACGGTACGGCCGAGGGCCACGCCGGTCTTCGGCTTGTCCGCGTCGCCGCGCGTCTCGTAGGACTCGGTCAGCGACCGGTTCACGTACTGGTGGACCTGGTCCTCGTACTCGGTGCCCTGCGCGAGCTTGAACACGTCCGGGTGCTCGGGTGCCATCACGAAGAACGTCGCGCCGAACAGGGTGTCGGGACGGGTCGTGAACACCGGGTAGTCGATTCCGAGCTGCTCGTTTTTGAACACGACCTCGGCGCCGTCGCTGCGGCCGATCCAGTTGCGCTGCATCGTCTTGACGTGCTCGGGCCAGTCGATCCCGTCGAGCCCGTCGAGCAGCCGGTCGGCGTAGTCGGTGATCCGGAAGAACCACTGCTCGAGCTGGCGCACCTCGACCTCGTGGCCGCAGCGCTCGCAGCGACCGTCGATCACCTGCTCGTTGGCGAGCACCGTCTGGTCGTGCGGACACCACTTGACCGCCGCCTCCTTGCGGTACGCCAGTCCCCGCTCGAACAGCTTCAGGAAGATCCACTGCGTCCAGCGGTAGTAGGACGGCTCCGCGGTCGACAGCTCGCGGCTCCAGTCGATCGAGATCCCCCACCGGTGGAACCAGTGGCGGTAGGCCGCGATCGACTTGTTGGTCGCGTCGCGCGGGTGGACGCCCGTCTTGATCGCGTTGTTCTCGGCCGGCAGACCGAACGCGTCGTAGCCCATCGGGTGCAGGACACGCTGCCCGATCCTGCGATGGAAGTGCGCGATCGCGTCGCCGAGCGCGTAGTTCTTCAGGTGGCCGATGTGCGGCTCGCCGCTCGGGTACGGCAGCATCTCGAGGATGTAGGACTTCTCCCGGTCGTCGGGCTCGTTCGACACCTCCCACGTGCCCTCGCGCGCCCACAGCTCCTGCCACTTGGGCTCGATCCGCTTCGGTTCATAGCGCCTCACGTCCATCTGATGTGAGGTTACTTGCGGGCGATTCCCCCATGCACGCTGACGCCGGGGCGTACCATCGAGGTGTGGCTGGTAGTTCGCAACGGAAGGCGGACACGGCGGCAGACAATGCGGCCCGCGCCGAGACGCGGGCGGTCGAGGTCGTCGCGCGGGCACAGGCCCAAGCCGCGCGCGCCCTTGCCGAGGCCGAACAGCGCGCCCGCGGGATCATCGAAGACGCTCAGGCCGCCGCCGACGGTGTGCGCGCCGAGGGCATGGAGCTCGTCTCCGCTCTGCGCGGCGTGAGCGACTCGCTGCGAGCGAGCGCCTCGCAGCTCGAGGGCGAGCTCGAGGCTGTGCATACGCGGATGTCGGAGGAGCTGGAGGCGGCGGGTCCGGGTACGCGGGAGCCCGGCTTGGGCCGCGCGGAGCCTGAGCGTGTGCCCGGCTTGAGTCCCGTGGAGCCTGGGCGGGCCGCCGATCGCCCACGGTCCGACGCGACCGCCGAGCTCGACGTCCCGGACTTCGTCCAGCACCGCTGAGGCCCTTTTCCGTCCGAGCCGCACGCGAACATATGTTCGTATGGATTCGAACGTCAAGGGAGCTGTTGCGGAGCAGGCGATCGTCCTCGCCGCGACGAAGTTGCACGTGCCGGTGCTCCGGCCCGTAAGCGAGCACGGCCGCTACGACCTGGCCTTGGAGGTCGGAGACCGGCTGTGGCGAGTCCAGTGCAAATGGGGTCGGCTGACGGGGGGCGGTGACGCGATCAGCGTCCACTTATCCACGTGCCGGTGCACCCCCACCGGCTACGTCCGCACCGACTACACCGCGGACGAAGTCGACGCGGTCGCCGTGTACTGCGGCGAGCTCGATCGCTGCTTCCTGCTCCCCATGAGCGCGCTAGCCGGGCGGCACACGCTCCAGCTCCGTCTCGCCGCTGCCCGTAATGGCCAGCAGGCATGCATTACCCTTGCAGATGACTTCGACTTCGAAGGGGCTATAGCTCAGCTGGGAGAGCGCTGCCATGGCATGGCAGAGGTCGTGGGTTCGAGCCCCACTAGCTCCACTTCTCCGGGCGCACCGATTGCAATCGGCGCAAACCCATTCAGGGACAAGTTCGGCTACTGGATGGACCGTGTCGCGGCCGGCGAGGAAGTACTTGTCACCCGCCGCGGCCAGCCTCTGATCAGGCTCAGTCCGGCGACTGCTCGCCAGCCGACCCTCCCCCGGCCTCCGTAACCGGCAGCCCGTCCTCCCGCCAGGCCCGAAAGCCGCCGATCATGTCCGTGGCGTCCAGCCCGAGCTGGCGGAGGGTCGCGGCCGCGAGGCTGGAGGCGTAGCCGGCGTCGCAGAAGACGATCATCTGGCGGTCGGCGTGTGCGACGGCCGGATCACGGTGATCTCCGCCCGGGTCGAGCCGCCACTCGAGCACGTTGCGCGCGATCACGTGCGCGCCCGGGATCTCGCCGTCGCGGTTTCGCTGCTCCGATGGGCGGATGTCGATCAGGATCGCGCCGGCATCGAACGCGGCGCGGCTCTGGACCGGCGTCACGCGCTCGAGCCCGGAGCGCGCCTCGGCGAGGAGCTCGTCGACGTTCACGATCGTCCCCCGCGTCCGCCCGTGCCGGGGCCCGCGCCGGGACCCGCGGCCGCGTCCGCGCTCACGCTCGCGCCAACTGCCCCGCGCCCGCCTGCCCCCGCGCCCGCCCCCGCACACTCGGCGCAGACGCCGAAGACGATCAGCTCGGCGCCCTCGGGCTCGAAGCCGACGTCCTGCGCGGCGCGGATCAGCGCGCCGGCGCTGAAGCGTCCGTCGACGTCCTGGACGCGCCCGCAGCGCCGGCAGACGGCGTGCTGGTGGGGGTCGAGCCTGGCGTCGTAGAGGGCGGCGGTCCCCGTGTCGATCCGGCGCGCGAGGCCCAGCTCGACGAATAGGTCGAGGGTCGCGTAGACGGTGGGCGTCGCCATTCCGGGGAGCTCCCGGTCGACGGCGCGGTGGATCTCCTCCGCGGTGGCGTGGTGGCCGCGACGGCGGAGCTCGCGGAGCACGACGAGGCGCTGCGGCGTGACGCGCTGGCCGCGCGCGTGGAGGATCTCGACCAGATCGCGGTGATCGTCGGGGGCGATCTGCGTGGTTTTTCCGTTCTTTACGACAGCCATCTCTTGCGTAAATTAGGGCGGCCTAATTGAAGTCAGTTGTTATAGTAACACCGATGACAGAAGGGATCGCCAGGCTCCGGGGAATGGACGAGCGGACGTTCGTCCTGCAGTACATCCAGCCCGGGCTCGTGGGCCTGATCGATGGCACGCTGTCGACGCTCGCGCCGATCTTTGCCGCGGCGCTCCTGTCCGGTTCGCATGCCGCCTTGTTCGTCGGCCTCGCGACAGCGGTCGGCGCTGGGATCAGCATGGGGTTCTCGGAGGCGCTCTCCGACACCGGCCGCGAGACGGGACGCGGCTCGGCGGTCGTCCGCGGCGCCGTCACCGGGGCGATGACCACGCTCGGGGGCGTATTTCACTCGCTGCCGTTCCTGATCCACGAGGTCCATACGGCGCTCGTTGTCGCGGGAATCGTCGTCGCCTGCGAGCTTGTCGCGATCTCGCTGATCCGGAAGCGGTTTCTCGACGTGCCGCTGCGGATCAGCCTCGTGCAGGTCGCGCTTGCCGGAGCGCTGATCGTCGCAGCCGGCGTGCTGCTGGGCGAGGCGTAGCCGACTGAACGTCGCGCCCTCGCCGACGCCGGCGGCGTCTAGCCGCGCCGGCGCTCACCTCGCCGGCCTCAGCGACGTCTAACCCGGCTGCTGCTTCGCCGCTTCGAGCGCCGCGGGCGGGGCGAGTTCCTTGTTCTGCCGCGAGAGCTCGAGCGCGCGGTCGGCGAGGTCCGCCGCCTCCGCGCCGCCGAGGTCTGCGTCCTGAAGCGACAGCGATAGCAGCACCTGGTACAGCAGCTCCGAGTTCTGGAGGTCGGGCGGCGGCCCCGCCGGTGGCAGCGAGCGGACGCCGGCGAGCAGGCGCGGGGCGTTCATGCCGCCGAACATCCCGGCATGCTTGTCGGGGATCTCCACCGCGACTCCGCCGGTCGCCGGGTTCACGACGCTGATCCGGCTCCGCAGCCCGTGGCGCTCGGGAGTCAGCCGGTATCCGGTGAGCCGCAGATACGCGAGCTGGGCCGCGACCTGGGTGAACCCGAACATCTCGGCGTCGTCCTTCAGGCGCGCGTGATGGAACGAGATCTGGGTGCCGGGATCGGGCACCGATGGATCCGGATCGGGGACGATCAGCAGGAACGCCTGGCGTCCCAGCCGGCCGGCGCCGACGCCGGCGACGTCGGCCAGCAACTGGTAGCCGCCGAGTCCGAGCGCGCCGACGATGCCCGAAGGGAGCGGGTGCTCCGCCAGGTACCCGGACGGATAGGCGCCGGCGGCGCTGCGGTCTGGAAGCGTCATCGCCGGTCGCCTAGTTCTTCAGCAGACCGCCGACGATGCCGCCGATCACGTCGCCGCCCGAGCGCTGCGAGTTACCGCCTGCACCCTCCGACACGGGCGGATGGAAGTACGCGCTCTGGAGCCCGACCCGGCCGGGACCGGTGAATCGGTTGAACACGAGGTTGCCGCCGCCGCCCAAAAAGCCGGTCTTGAAGCCGTACAGCTCCTGGGCCATCGACACAGAATGGTCGCGGTACACCCAGCCACCGGGCTCGATGTCGATCGTCTCGCCCTGCTCGAGGTTCTTCTCGAACACGTTTCCGTAGCCGTGGACCCAGACGACGCCCTCGCGATCGCCCGCCGTGAAATGGTCGACCCAGAAGCCGCCGCCGTACATCATGTTCGCGAACCCCTTGATCCGGCTGTAGTCGTATTCGACCCCGCCGGTCGCGCACAGGAACTGGTGCTCGCGCGCCACGATCCCCTCGCCCGGCTGGAGGTGGAGCGGGACGATGTGCCCCGGGGCGTCGCGGCTGAACGCGAGCTCGCCGGCGGATTGCGCCTCGAGCAGCAGCAGCGGCATCCCGCCGAACACCCGGCGCTTCAGTCCCTTCTTCAACGGGTGCAAGCCGATCTGGAGTTGCGGGTACTTCCACAACAGCACGTGATGCTCGAAGTACACGGTCACGTCGCCGTCGAGCGCCATGTGAAGCGCGGGAACCAGCTCCCCCTCGAGCCGGTACTTCAGGCCGGGGGCCGACCCCTCCGGGATCTGAGTCGGAAGAATCTGCGGTGCTGTCGGCATTGGTCTCTCCTGGTCTGGACGGGCAGAAGTTGCGTGCGTGCCTCCTCGGCCCAGAAGTCGCTCAGACCGTAGCGGCTGTCGCAACTGCGTTCCAGTGCCCCACGCGCTCGAGCACTGCGGCCGGCAGCAACTCTTAGACCGAGCCGGCCCCGACCGCGGTCCGCGACGCGGGTGCCTCGCCCCAGAGCTGCTCGAGCCGGTAGTAGTCGCGCACCTCGGGCGTGAACACGTGCACGATGACGTCGAGGTAGTCCATCAGGATCCATCGCGCCTCGGGGAAGCCCTCGACGCGGCGCGGGAGCATCCCGTGCTCGGACTTCATGCCCAGGTGGATCCCATCGTGGATCGCCTTCGCCTGGCGGTCCGTGCGACCGGTGCAGATCACGAAGTAGTCCGTGTAGTCGATCATCCCGCGCAGGTCGAGCTGGACGATCTCCAGCGCCTTGCGATCCGATGCGAACTGCGAGATCGCTGCTGCGGTCTCGGCGGGCGTCATTGCGCGGGCCTCCCTTCGTAGAGGTGGTGATGGTCGATGTACTCCCTGACGGCGTCCGGCATCAGGTACCGCGTCGACACGCCCGCTCGAACTCGCTCGCGCAGCATCGTCGAGGAGATCCCGATCTCCGGCATGTCGAAGAACCGGCCCGTCTCGGCGCCGGGGATCCGGCGCAGGGCCGACGTCACCGCCTCCCTCGAGGTGCCCGGGCGCTCCGCGACGGCGACGGTCGCCGCCGTGACCACCCGCTCGGCCTCGTGCCATTCCGGCAGCCCCGCTGCGATGTCGGCGCCGACGATCAGGAAGAGCTCGGTATCTGGCTTTGAGGAATGCAGCTCATCAAGCGTATCGACCGTGTACGACGGCCCCTCGCGGCCAACCTCGATGTCCGAGACCTCGAATCGGTGCTCATCGCCGCGGACGGCCAGGCGACACATCTCGAGGCGATGGGATGCGCCGGGCTCCTCGTCGACGGGCTTGTGCGGAGGTATCCGTGCGGGTACGAGCATCACTCGCGCGAGGCCGAGCTGAATGTAGGCCTCCTGGGCGCACACCAAGTGACCAAGATGTGGCGGGTTGAACGTCCCGCCGAGGATTCCGATGCGCACGACGTCAGCGGACGGGGCGGGTCACGGGCGGATCTGGCCGTCGCCTTCGATCAGGTATTTGAAGGTGCAGAGCTCCCGCACCCCGATCGGGCCGCGGGCGTGCAGCTTCTGGGTGGAGTTGCCGATCTCGGCGCCCATCCCGAACTCGCCGCCGTCCGTGAACCGGGTCGACGCGTTCACGTACACGCACGCGGCGTCGACGCCGAGCTGGAACGCGCGCGCCGACTCGGTGTCGCCGGTGACGATCGCTTCCGAATGGCCGCTTCCATGCGCATTGACGTGCGCGATCGCCTCGTCGGTCGAATCGACGACGCCGATCGCGAGCTCGAGCGCCAAGTACTCCTTGTCCCAATCCTCGTCGGTCGCCGTGTCAATCGGGACGTGGGCGGCCGCAGCGCGGGCACGGTCGTCCCCGTGGAGCGTGACGCCGGCCTCGCCGAGCGCGCCGAGCAGCCCGGGCAGGAACGAGTCCGCGATCTCCGAGTGGACCAGCAGCGTCTCCAGCGCATTGCACACTCCGGGCCGCTGCAGCTTCGCGTTGAGCACGATCGCCTGAGCGTCCTCGAGGTCGGCGGTCGCGTCGATGTACGTGTGGCAGTTGCCGGAGGCGGCGTAGATCACCGGGACGGTCGCGACGCCCTTCAGCGACGCCTTCAGCCCCTCTCCCCCGCGCGGCACGATCAGATCGACGGTCCCGGTCTGGGTCGCGAGCGCGGCGATGTCCTCGCGGCCGCCGGCGACGAGCGAGATCGCGTCTTCGGGGACCCCCGCCGACGCTGCGGCCTCTGCCGCGATCCGTGCCAGCTGCGCGTTCGATCGCGCGGCGGCGGACGATCCCCGCAGCACGATTGCGTTCCCTGACTTGAGACAAAGCGCGGTGGCGTCGATCGTCACGTTCGGTCGCGCCTCGTACACCACGGCGACGACGCCGAGCGGGACGCGGACCTTGCGGACGTCGAGACCGTTGGGGAGCCGCCAGCCGTCGATCACCTCGCCGACGGGGTCGGGCAGCGAGACGATCTTCCGTACGCCGGCGACCATCGCCGCGACGCGACCGGAATCGAGCCGCAGCTTGTCGAGGAACGCCGAGCTGTAGTCGCCCTCACTAGCGGCCTCCAGGTCACGGGCGTTCGCCTCGAGCAGGTCGTCGACCTGGTCCTCGATCGCGACGGCGATCGCCTCCAGCGCCGCGTCCTTGACGCCCGAGGGCAACGCGGCGAGGGTACGCGACGCGCGTTTCGCGGCTGCCGCGGTCTCGGCGACGGTTGAGGCGGTGGTGGCCATCGACGAAGCTTAGTGACCCCCGCCCTCACTCCAACACGAAGTAGTCCCGATGGACGGCCTCCTCGGTCGCGCGCGGCAGCAGCTCGCGTGCCGCGGCCGACTTGAGCCCGCGCACCTGGCGCAGCTCGCCGGCCGAGTAGTTGCTGATGCCCTTCCCAACCGAGCGCCCGTCGTGCGCGATCTCGACCGCGTCGCCCGCTTCGAACTCGCCCGCGACGTCGACGATCCCGACCGGGAGCAGGCTGGTTCCGAGCTCGCGCAGGGCGCGCGCCGCACCCGCGTCGACGACGACCCGCCCGCGCGCGGGCTTGGCGTACTTGAGCCACAGCTTGAAGCTCGAGTACCGGCCCTCGCGCGCCTCGAACCGGGTGCCGAGCGGCTCGCCGGCGACCGCCGCGACCACCGTGCCCGGCGCCAGCCCGCTCGTGATCACCGCCGGGATCCCAGCCGCCGTCGTCATCTCGGCCGCGATCACCTTGGAGCGCATCCCGCCGGACCCGAGCGGCGAGGTGGCGTGACCGATGTCGAGCCCTTGGAGCGCCTCGAAATCGCTGACCTCGGGCACCAGCGTCGCGTCGGCGTCGGTTCTCGGATCGGCCGTGAACACCCCATTGGCGTCGGTCAGCAGCACCAGCAGCTGGGCGCCGAGCAGGATCGCGACCTGCGCCGCGAGGAAGTCGTTGTTGCCGAACGAGATCTCGTCGGTCGTCGTCGTGTCGTTCTCGTTGATCACCGGGACGACGCGCCACTCGATCAGCTTGCGGAGCGTCTGACGCGCGTTCACGTAATGGCTGCGGGCGCTCATGTCGAAGAACGTGAGCAGCACCTGGGCGCTCGGGACGCCACGGTCCCGGAGCAGCCCGTCGTAGACCTGGTAGAGCTTGCCCTGGCCGACCGCGCTGGCAGCCTGAAGCTCGTCGATCGACCGGGGGCGCAGCGGCGTCCCGCGCCCAGCCATCCCTCGGGCGATCGCGCCGCTCGTGACGAGCACCGGCTCACGGCCGTCGCGGTGGAGCTCGGCGAGCTGGTCGCAGACGCGCCCGAGCACGTCCAGCCGCGGATCGCCGCCCTCGTCGACGACGATGCTCGAGCCGAGCTTGACAACTACGCATCCCATCGCTGCCAGAGATTACGGCGACCGGCGAGTGCCGCCGCGCGGAATCGGGGCTCAGCGCGGCGCTAGCGGCGCTTGCCGCCGCACCACGGGTTGCGCGGCACGCCACGGCTAGTAGTCCGGGTCAAGCTCGAACGCGATCCCGGCGATCTCGACATCGTCCCCGGCCTCAAAGCCCTGATCCTGGAGCGCGTCGATCACGCCGATCCCGCGCAGGCGCCGCTCGAGGTACGCGAGCGCGTCCTCGTTCCCGAGGTCGTAGCGGCCGACCAGCCGCTCGATCCCGGGGCCGGCGACCCTGAAGCTTCCGTCGCCGAGCCGTTCCACCCGCCACCCGCGGTCCGCGGCCGGGCGGTAGAGGCGATGTTCCGCGAGCTCCCGCGGGGGTACGGCGGCAGTCCCGTCCTGATCCTCGCCGTCGGCGCCGTCCTCGACGGGCGGGACGCGACGGAGCAGCTCGCGCCGGAGGTCGTCGAGCCCCTCCCTCGAGACCGACGAGGTCACGATCACCGGCACATCCGGTCCGAGACGCTCGCTCCACCCCGCGCGCGCCGACTCGCGCTCCGGTTCGCCGACGAGGTCCGCCTTCGACAGCGCGAGGATCCGCGGCAGCGACGCCAGCCGCGGGTCGTGTCGGGCGAGCTCGTGCTCGACCAGCGCGTGGTCGACGGCCGGGTCCGAGCCGTCGAGCGGCGCGAGCTCGAGCACGTGCACCAGCAGTCGTGTGCGCTCCACGTGGGCGAGGAACTCGTGGCCGAGCCCCGCTCCGTCGGCGGCGCCCTCGATCAGCCCGGGGATGTCGGCGATCACGAGCTGCCGGTCGTCGGCATCGAGCGTCCCGAGCACCGGCTGGAGCGTCGTGAACGGGTAATCGGCTACCTTCGGGTGTGCCCGGGTCAGGCGCGACAGCAGCGAGGACTTGCCCGCGTTCGGGAGCCCGACGAGGCCGACGTCGGCGAGCAGCTTGAGCTGCAGCGTGACCCATGCTCGCCCGCCGGGGAGGCCCTTCTCGGCGAACCGAGGCGTTTGGCGGGTGGGGCCGGCAAACCGCTTGTTGCCGCGCCCGCCCGTGCCCCCGCGCGCTACGACCGCCGGCTGATACGGGCGGACGAGGTCGTGCCGGGTGCCGTCGTCCTCGACCACCACCTCGGTCCCGGGCGGCACCCGCAGCTCGAGGGTCTCACCGTCCTTGCCGTGCCTCAGCGCGCCCTCGCCGTGGCCGCCCCGCGTGGCCTTGAACTGCGAGCGCCGCCGGAACGACTCGAGGTCCCGGAGCGACGGATCGGCCACCAGCACCACGTCGCCGCCGCGGCCGCCGTCGCCTCCGTCGGGGCCGCCCTTGGGGACGTGCGCCTCGCGCCGGAAGCTGACGCAACCGTCGCCGCCGGCGCCGGCCTGTAGGTAGATGCGCGCTCGATCCTGCATTGCAAAGATGCTGACATGTCGTCGGCAGTGCCAGAGATGGGCGATCCCGTGTTTCTGATCACCGGGGCGTCGAGCGGGATCGGCGCCGCGACCGCGCGCCGTGCCGCCGAGGCCGGCTACCGGCTCGTGCTGGCGGCGCGCTCGGCGGACCGCGTCGCGGACCTGGCGGACGAGCTCGGCGGGTCCGACCGCGCGCTGGCCGTCGGCTGCGACGTGACCGAGTGGGATCAGCAGGTCGCAATGGTGGACGAGGCACTTGAGCGCTATGGAAGGGTGGACGTCGCATTCGCGAACGCGGGCCTTGGGGCGACCCGCGGATTCCTCAACGAGTCGCCCGAGCAGTGGCGCTCGATGGTGCTGACCAACGTCTACGGGGCCGCGCTCACGATCCGCGCGACGCTTCCGGCGCTGGTCCACGCCCAGGGCCACCTGCTGCTGACCGGTTCGGTGGCCGGCCGCCGCGTCCTTGCCGGCTCGCTTTACTCGGCCACGAAGTGGGCGGTCACCGCGATGGGCGAGGCCGCCCGCCAGGAGCTGATCGGATCCGGCGTGCGGGTCACGCTGATCGAGCCGGGCTCGGTTGACACGCCGTTCTTCGACCGCCCGCCGGCGGATGCGCTGGCGCCGGACGACGTCGCCCGCACGGTGATGTTCGCCGTCTCACAGCCGCCGCACGTCGACGTCAGTGAGATCCTCGTCCGGCCGACTGCGCAGTCCGGCTGAACGTCGCTCACGCCTGCCCCAAATCATCCACAGGAGGTCGTCGAATGAGCGCAGCACAACGCACGAAGGGCCTGTTCTCCGACTTCAAGAAGTTCCTGATGCGCGGGAACGTCGTAGACCTGGCGGTCGCGGTCGTGGTCGGGACCGCGTTCGCTGCCTTGGTAAAGGCGTTGGTCACCGACCTGCTGACGCCGATCATCGCGCTGATCTTCGGCCAGCCCAACTTCGCCGACCTGTCGTTCACGATCAACAACAGCCACTTCCAATACGGCGATTTTCTCAACAATCTGTTCGCGTTCCTGACGATCGCGGCCGCCGTGTTCTTCCTGGTCGTGGCTCCGATCAACGCGCTGCTTGCGCGGCGCGCGAAGGAGGATCCGGATGAGAAGGAGTGCCCGGAGTGCACGAGCGCGATCCCGGTGAACGCGCGCCGCTGCCCGATGTGCACCACCTACCTCGAGGGCTCACATCCTGTTGCGCCGCAATCCGGTGCGGCATGAGAGGGGGCGGGTGACGCCGCCCCCTCCTCAGGCTAAGACTCGCCCTCGGCCGGCACCACCGAGATCACTCGGCCGGCGCGGCCACGCGTGAACTCGACCTTGCCGGCGGCGCGTGCGTAGATCGTGTCGTCCCTGCCGATGCCGGTGCCGTCGCCGGATTTGAAGCGGGTCCCGCGCTGGCGGACGATGATCTCGCCGCCGGTCACGGTCTCACCGGCGAACACCTTGACGCCGAGGCGCTTCGCGTTCGAGTCGCGGCCGTTGCGCGAGGAGCCGAGGCCTTTCTTATGCGCCATCGCCGTCCTCCGTCTTGGGCTTGGTGGTGGGGGCGTCGCCGGCGGGCTTGGCCGCTGGCTTCTTCTCAGCGGCCGCCGGCTTCTTCTCGGCTGCCGCCGGCTTCTTCGCAGCAGCCACGGGCTTCTCCTCGGCCGCCACGGGCTTCTCCTCCGAGGCGGCGGCGGGATTCGCCGAGGCCGCGGCCTTCGACCGCGACCGCGCCGCGGCCAGCTTCACCGAGGTCACCTCGAGCCGGGTCAGCTCCTGCCGGTGGCCGGTGCGTCGCTTGTAGCCGCGCTTGGGCTTGAACTTGACCACGCGGAGCTTCGGGCCGCGCTCGTGGCCGACGATTCGCGCCTCGACCTTCACCCGCGAGAGCCCGTCACCGTCGACCACCTCGGAGCCGTCGACATACAGCAACGGCTCGAGGCCGACCTTCGCTCCGTCGTCGGCGGACAGCCGCTCGACGAGCAGGGACTGGCCCTCCTCGACGCGGTACTGCTTTCCACCTGTCTTGACGATTGCGTACATCGGCTCAGTCGGTTGACGAAGGCACAGAATCGGCCTTGGCACCGGAACGGCGCCGTCCGCCTCTGCGGCCACGGCGCCGAGGCTTCGATTGTAGGCCATCCTCGTCCGCCTTTTCGTCGCTGGCAGCGGCCTTCCCGTCGGCGCTGGTGGCGCTGGCGGCAGCGGCAGCGGCAGCACTGGCAGCGTTCGACTTCACGGCGGCTCCGTCGGCCTTCGCCGCCGGCGGCCGCCGCGACCGCGACGTCCGGGACCGCGAGCTCCCGCCACCTGACGGCTTGGGAATCGCCGCCTCGCCCACCGGCCCCGGCTTGGCGTCGAGCAGCGACGCCACCGCGGCGGTGCGGCCGGCCTCGTCGATCCTGACCAGGTGCTTCTCGCCGACGTACGGTCCGCCGCCGACGACGGAGATCATGTAGCCGTCGACCTTGGCGACCGCGTCGCCAGGGCTGTACATGTGCGGCTCGACGATCTGGACGTGGACCTCCTCGCCGACACGGAAAGGAACGGCTCGCTCGAGCACCTCCTCCCGGCTCCCCTCGAGGACGACGACGAAGTGATCGAGGTGGAGTCCCTCGGAGCCCTCGAACACGAACAGCTTGCCGGTCTCGTCCTCGATCGCGTGGAGCGCGCGGGCGTCGTCGCGGGTGAACTCGGAGCTGACGCGCGGGTTCATCTGGATCAGGAGCGCCTCCGCCTTGGTGCTCTTCGCGAGGTCTCGCATCCGGCGCTCGAACTCGATCGCGAGCGTCTCCTCGGACTTGATCACGCCCTCGCCCCCGCACGTCGGGCACGGGCGGGTCATGATCTCGCGCACGCCGTCGGTCACGTTCTGACGGGTCATCTCGACGAGGCCGAGCGGCGATATCTCGACCACGAACGTCTTCGTCCGGTCCTCATCCAGAGCGCCGCGGAGCGCCTTCAGCACCGCGTCGCGATTGCGCGCGCGGGCCATGTCGATGAAGTCGATCACGATGATCCCGCCGATGTCGCGAAGCCGGAGCTGCCGGACGACCTCGTCGGCGGCCTCGAGGTTCGTCTTGGTGATCGTGTCCTCGAGCCGGGCGCTCTTGCCGCGGCCGACGAACGAGCCGGTGTTGACGTCGATCACGGTCAGCGCCTCGGCGTAGTCGATCACCAGGTACCCACCGCTCGGCAGGTCGATCCGGCGCGACAGCGTCGAGGACAGCGCCTCGTCGATCCCGAACGCCTCAAACAGAGGCTGCGACTCCTCCCACAGCTCGACTCGCTCGACCAGGTCGGGAGCGGTTCGGGAGAAGAACGACACCAGCCGGTGGTGCTGCTTCTCGTCGTCGACGACGGCCCGCTCGAACTCGGCGGAGAACACGTCGCGCACGACGCGGACCGACAGGTCGGCCTCCTGGAAGACCAGAGCGGGGGCGGCCGTCTCCTCGACCCGCTTCTGCAGCACCTCATTGAGCTTGAACAGGTACAGCAGCTCGCGCTCGAGATCGGCTCGCTTCGCCCCTTGCGCCGAGGTGCGGATGATCGCGCCGCCGCCGCGGAGATCGAGCTTCGCCGCCTCCTTGCGGAGGCGATCGCGCTCCTTGTCGTCCAGGCGCCGGGACACCCCGACGCCCTCGCCGAACGGCGCGTAGACCATGTAGCGGCCCGCGATCGTCAGCTCCATCGACAGCCGCGCGCCCTTCGTCTTCAGCGGGTCCTTGACGACCTGGACGACGACGTCCTGGCCGGGCTTCAGGAGGTCGCTGATCTCACGCCCCTTGCCGCCGCCCGAGCCTCGGCCTCGCCGGGGCGTCTCGACGCCCGGGAGCACGATCTCGTCGACGTGCAGGAACCCATTCTTCTCGAGCCCGATGTCGACGAACGCCGCCTCGAGCCCCGACAGGACGTTGTCGACCCGCCCCTTATAGATGTTCCCGACGATCGAGCGGTTGCCGCGGCGCTCGAGGTAGAGCTCCGCGACCTTGTAGCCCGCGGCGGGAGCGCGCGGCTTAGTGCGCCGGCGGGAGCCGGAGCTGCTCTTGCGCGCGGCGACGGTACCCGTCGCCTCCAGTAGCGCGACCCGGGTCTCCCCACGGTCGACGCTGACCAGCACTTGCTTCTTCAATTCTCATTCAGTCCTTTTGAATTTTGTGCCGCGCCTCGTGGGCGCGAAAGCTTTGACTTGCAAACCGGGCCGCATCGCGCGGCCCGTACTCGCCGGGGGGGCGGCGCGCTACGAAACCAACGCGCGACTCTTCCCCGCGGCTGACAGCCGAGCCTGCGTATGGATCGACTGCAGAAGACCAATCGCGATGAACGTCACCAGCACGGAGGACCCCCCGTAGCTCATCAGCGGTAACGGCACCCCGGTGATCGGCATGATCCCGATCGTCATCCCCACGTTCACGAATACCTGGAACATCAGCATCGCGACGATGCCGCCCGCGATCAGTGTGCCGTAGAGATTCTTGGCCATCATCAAGATACGTAACGATCGCCAGATCAGCAGCGCGTACAGCGATAGCAACAGTGCCGCGCCGACGAACCCGTAGGTCTCTCCGACGACCGCGAACACGAAGTCTGTCTGGTTCTCTGGGAGGAAGTGTAGGTTGGTCTGGGACGCATTCTTGACGCCCCGGCCGGTCTTCTCGCCGGAGCCGATCGCGATCAGGGACTCGTGGATGTTGTAAGTCTGGTTCTGCGGGTCGCTCGAGGGGTTGAGGAAGCCCGTCAGGCGCTGCACCTGGTAGGGCTTGAGCACGTGCACGCCGAGCGCCGGCGCGCCCGCGAGCACGATTGCGATCGAGGCGACGAACATCGCCACCAGCGCGGTCAGCTGCTTCCACGACGTCCCCGCGACGAACAGCATCGTGAACCCGATCGTCACGTACACGAGGCCCGTCCCGAGGTCGGGCTGCGGGATCACGATCAGCGCCGGGATCAGGGCCAGCAGCATGATCCGGGCGGTGGTGCGCCGTTCGTGGAGTCTCCGGATCCGGTCGGCCGCGAACGCCCCGAGCGACACGATCAGCAGGAGCTTCCCGAACTCGGAGGCCTGGAACTGGAGGAACGGGAACGGGATCCAGCGGTGCGAGCCGCGAATCGCCGGCGTCGCGAACACGACGATGTTCAGCGCGATCATCAGCCCGTACAGGAACAGCTTGTACTCGCGCAGCCGCGAGTAGTCGATCCGCGTCAGCACGAGCGCCAGCACCAATCCAACCGCGGCGTAGAGCCCCTGGCGTTCGACGTAGTAGAGCGGGTGCCCGGGCACGGTTCCCCGGGTCGCGCCCTTCAGGGTGACAAGCGAGCAGGCCACGAGCCCGAGAGCCGCGAGCCACAGCAACGGGTCGATCATCAGCAGCGACCGGGATCGGACCTCGGGCACCTCTTCGGTAGTCCGGATTGGGGTGACGGCGGGGACGGTGCTCACAGCGTCTTCGAGGATCCGACCTGGAACGGTCCGCGGCTGCCGTAGAACCACTGCGACAGGATCTGCCGAGCGGCCGGAGCGGCCGCCTGGGCACCGAACCCGCCCTGCTCGACCCAGACGACCACCAGGATCGGCTTGCTGGTCGCGGTGGAGGGCACGAAGCACACGTACCACGAATAGTCCTGCTGGCCGGTGTACTGGGCGGTTCCGGTCTTGCCGTACACCTGCTGGGGGAAGCTCCCCATCACGTCATCGGAGGTACCTCCGGCGGTCTGCGCCGCATCGTGGAGACCCGTCCGGATCGCGTCGAGGTAGGTCGGGTTGATGTTGAGGTGCCGCGCCGGGGGCGGATCGATCCGCTGCAGGATCGTGCCGTCGGGCTCCTGCACGTCGAGGCCGATGTGCGGGCGCACGACGGTGCCACCGTTGGCGATCGCCGAGTACGCGGTGGCGAGCTGCAGCGGGGTCACCTGCACGTCGCCCTGGCCGACCGCGAGGTTGATGTTGTCGCCGATCGACCATGGGCGGTTGGTCCCGTCCGCGATCCCGCAGCCGCCCGGCGAATGCTTCGGCTTGCCCTTGAACGGACCGGTCGCGGCGTCGCACTCGGACTCGAGGTGGTTGACGTGGTTGCGCCACGTCGGCGTCGGCAGATTGCCCGCGACCTCGCCGCCGAGGTCGATCCCGGTCGGGCGGCCGATCCCGAATTGCCGCGCCCAATTCTGGAGCTCACCACCCTTCGGGTGGGAACTGGGGTCGGCGTTCAGCAGCGCGCCGAGGTTGTAGAAGAATATGTCGTCGGAGACCCGTAGCGCGTCGACGAGACCGAGCACCCCGTTGGCGGCGCCGCCGGCGTTGCGGCGGCACTGCCCGTCGAGGCAGAACTGCCCGGTGTCGTCGTAGGTGTCGCCGACGGTCCAAGCCCTGCTCTGCAAAGCCGCAACCGCTGTGATCGGCTTGAACGTCGATCCGGTCGGGCCGACGCTCTGGATCGCGCGGTCGATCAACGGGAAGCCGCTGGACGGGTTGTTCAGCTTTGAGTAGACCGAGGAGGACACCGGCTTGGTGAAGATGTTCGGGTCGAACGAGGGGTTCGAGCCCATCGCGTAGATCTCGCCGGTGTTGGGGTTCAGCGCCACGAACGCGCCGCCGTTGGACGGCGGGCTCGAGCTGATCGCCGTCTGCAGCGCGCTCTCGCCGGCCTTCTGGAGTCCGACGTCGAGCGACAGCTTGAGGTTGTGGCCGGCGACCGGCTTGACCTCGCTCAGCGAACCGGTGAACCGCCCGAGCGCGTCGACCTGGACGCGGTCGGACCCGTCGGTCCCCTGCAGGTAGTGGTTGTAGTACCACTCGAGCCCGGACTGGCCGACGATCGAGGTCTGCGGCAGCCCGTGGAAGCGCCGTTCCTTCAGCTCGCCCGGTGTGATCGGCCCAATCGTCCCGAACAGCTGGGCGGCGACGTCATGGAGCGGATAGGTGCGCAGCCAGATCGGCTGGACCTCGACGCCCGGGAACTGGAGCTGGTGCTCCTCGAGGTAGTAGAGGATCCCGTTCGAGACGTCCTTCTTGACCGTCACGTTCGCGTACGGGACCTGCGCGTAGCCCTGCGCGACGAGGCAGCCGATCGGTGAGAGCCGGACCACCCCGTGGCCCGCGACCGGGCACTTCTGCTTCGACATCGGCATCCGGAGCACGTGCGCGAGCCGCCCGTACAGCCGCGCGTCCTTGACCGGCGTCTTCCCGATGTCGGTCGAGCTCAGCGGTGTCGGCAGGTCGGGCGGCGAGATCTGCACGGCAATCGCCCGCTTGGAGTCCACCAGGATCGCGCCGCCGCGATCCTGGATCTGCCCGCGCGCGGCGGGGACGTCGATGTTGCGGACCCGGTTGACGCTCGCCTGCGCCAAGTACTTGTCGCCCGAGAGCACCTCCAGGAACCACAGGCGGAAGAAGATGATCGCGAACATCGCGAGCGCGAAGCTTCCGAGGATCGCCACGCGCAGCGCGAGCTTCGGCGTCAGCGGAGGACGCCTGTCTTCGGGGACGTTGATCATCGCGAGCCGGAGCGGGTCATCGGCCCGAGCCGCTGCGAGGGCCGCTGCAGCGGGCTGAGGCCGCCGGTCGTGTACGCACGGCGGCGACGGCGGCGCGGGTCGGCCGGGAGCGCGGGCTCGATGACCCTCCGCACGAGCGCGTACACCGGCAGCGCCAGCAGCGTGTTGACCAGCACCGCGATGAAGATCTGCTCGAGCAGCAGCCAGCTGACAGGCGCGTCAACGCCGAGCAGGAACTGGATCACCGCCATCCCGATCCCCGCGAACGCGGTCGCGGCGGCTCCGAGCGCCATCGGGACGAGCCCGTGGGACGGATCTCTCAATTCCCTTAGGCGCCCCGACCAGTACCCGATCACGAGGAACAGCAGCGAGGTCACTCCGAGCGTCTGGACGAGCACCATGTCGACGAGCAGGCCGGTGGCGAAGCCCATGATCGAGCCGGCGATCGAGCCGGCGAGCAGCCCGACGCTCATCACGACCAGCACCGTCAGGTCGGCGCTGATCCCGAAGATCGATATCTGCGACACCGCCGCGGCCTGGATGATCACGGTCACGAGCCCGAGCAGAGCGAGCCTGATCGGTAGCCGCAGCGACTCACTCATCCGGTCTTGCCTCCGGTCGGCGTCTGGGCCCGGGCGGTTCCCGCGTGCGGCGCGGTCAGCACCTGAACGATCGTGAAGTGGCGCAGGTCGGCCGCCGGCGTGACCGGCACCTCGCCGTTGTTGGCGAGGCTGTTGCCGACGCTCGCGACCTGGCCGATCGGGATCCCAGGCGGATAGAGGTCCTGCAGCGGCCCGGACTTGAACCCGACCGTGACCACCTGCTGGCCGGTCTGGACGGGTGCGCTCGTCGGCAGATACTGAAGCTGCAGCTGGTTCGGGTTCCCGACAGCGGGAACGAGCACGCCGGTGTCGCCGCTCGTGTCGTTGACCTGGGCGGCGACGGCCATCGTGTGATCGGTGATCAGCGTCACGAATGAGACCGTCGGGTCGACCGTCGTGATGTCGCCGACCAGCGCACCGTCGGCGGTCACCGGATCGCCCCGGTGGATGCCGTCATCCGAGCCCTTGTCGATCTCCACGGTCGCGTACCAGAGCGTCGGATCGCGCGAGATCACGTTCGAGGCGACCGGCTTGTACGCGGCCAGGCCGACACTGTTGTCGAGGCCGACCTGATGGCGCAGCTGCACGTTCTGGCTGGCGGCGAACTGGGCCTGTGAGAGCTGCGCCTGGAGCTTCGCGACCTGCTTACGCAGCTGGCCGACCTGCGACTTCGCCTTGAACGTGTCCGAGAAGAAGTTCGCGACGTCCTTGAACGGAGTGAGCACCTTGCTGGCGCCCTCCTGGACCGGCGAGAAGACCTCCACGATCCCTCGCTGGAGCGTGTGCAGCGGACTCGAGGGCGACTCGCCGAAGTACGCCGTAAGCAGGATCAGGGCTATCGCGACGAGCGCCGCTACGACGGCGCGCCGACGCCTGACTTGCTTGCTGTGCACGAGGTTCGTGTCTCCAAACTTTCGCTCCGGGGCTGATCGGCCCCCGGCTCCCGAAACCTAGTAGCGGTTGCGGCGGTTGCGTGAATTCTTGCTCGAACGGTGGATCGCTTCGAATTCCTCCAACGACCTCCCCGAGCCGACCGCCACACAGGTGAGCGGAGACTCGGCCAGATGCGCGGGCATCTGCGTCTCGTGACGCAGGCGCTCCTCGAGCCCCTGCAGCAGCGATCCACCTCCAGCAAGCATGATGCCACGATCCATGATGTCGGACGCAAGCTCCGGCGGCGTGCGGTCTAGCGTCTCCTTGACGGCATCGATGATCTGGCTGACGGGCTCCTCCAGCGCGCCGCGGATCTCCTCGCTGGTCAGCACCACGGTCTTCGGCAGGCCCGAGACCATGTCCCGTCCCCGGATCTCCGCCTGGACCTCCTCCCCCGTCGGGTACGCCGAGCCGATCTCGAGCTTGACCTCTTCGGCCGTCTGCTGGCCGATCAGCAGCTTGTACTCGCGCTTGACGTAATTCATGATCGCCTCGTCGAGCTCGTCGCCGCCGACCCGGATCGACTGCGAGACGACGATCCCGCCGAGCGAGATCACCGCGACCTCGCTGGTGCCGCCACCGATGTCGACGACCATCGACCCGGTCGGCTCCCCGACCGGCAGCCCCGCACCGATCGCGGCCGCCATCGGCTCCTCGATCAGGTAGGCCTGACGCGCGCCGGCGCTCAGACAGGCTTCCTCGACCGCACGCTTCTCGACCCCGGTGACCCCGGAGGGCACGCACACGACCACGCGGGGATGGGCCCACCGGTTCTGGTGGACCTTCTGGATGAAGTGCCGGAGCATCTCCTCGGTGACCTCGAAGTCGGCGATCACGCCGTCCTTCAGCGGCCGGATCGCCTGGATCGTGCCCGGCGTGCGCCCGAGCATCCGCTTCGCCTCGATCCCGACCGCATGCACCTCGCCCGAGCGCGAGTCGACCGCGACCACGCTCGGCTCGGACAGCACGATCCCACGCCCACGGACGTAGACGAGCGTGTTGGCCGTGCCCAGGTCGACCGCCATGTCGCGGCCGCCGAATCCGGTCAGGTAGCTGAAGAAGCCCATGGACTGAAGAGAAGCAGGATCTGTGGGTAGGGGTAAGCGACGGCCATGACCGCGAGTCTCGGGAAGGACACGCTTCTGAGGCCAACGCCGCCGGCGGCCGAGTGTACCCGAACCAAAACCGTCTCGGCGGTCCCGCCGACCGTCGGATCGACATAAATCCGCTGCTAAACCGGGAAGTCCGTGACGAGCCCTGGGATCAGACCGAGCAGCGTCGCCACCGGGAGTCCGACGACGTTCAGGTAGTCCCCGTCGATCGCCGAGACCAGCGCCGCCCCACGCCCCTGGATTGCGTATCCCCCGGCGCGCTCGCACCACTCGCCGCTGTCGACGTACCACTCGAGCATCCGCTCGTCGAGCGACCGGAACCGGACGCTGGTATTCGCCGTCGCAGCGAGGCGCTCGCCGGCGTCGACCACGCACACGCCACTGATCACCTCATGCGTGCGGCCGGACAGTGCCTCAAGGGTCTCGCGCGCCTGCACGGGATCGGCGGGCTTGCCGTAGATCGTGCCGTCGAGGAGCACGATCGTGTCGACGCCGAGCACGACCGAGCGCGGGTAGCGCTCGGCGACCCGCTCCGCCTTGCGCCGCGCGTTCTCGCCCGCGACGTGCTCGCCCGGCCCCTGCTCCAGCTCCTCCACATCGGACTCGACCACCGCGAAGCGGACGCCGAGCTGCTCCAGGATCGCCCGCCGCTGCGGCGAGCGCGAGGCGAGGACGAGCTCAGAGCTCAGGGAAGAACAGCCCCACTTCGCGCGCTGCCGATTCCGTCGAGTCGGAGCCGTGGACCATGTTCTGGCCGACCAAGACCGCGAAGTCGCCCCGGATCGACCCCGGCGAGGCCTCGAGCGGGTTGGTGGCGCCGATCACCTGCCGCGCGGCCTCGACCGCGCTCTCGCCCTCGAGCACCATCGCGACCAGCGGACCCGACGTGATGAAGTCGACCAGCTCGCCGTAGAACGGCTTGCCCTCATGCTCGGCGTAGTGGCGCTCGGCGAGCCCGCGCTCCATCGTCAGCTGGCGCAACGCCGCGAGTCGCAGGCTCTTGCGCTCGAACCGGGCGATGATCTCCCCGGTGAGTGAGCGGGCGAAGGCGTCGGGCTTAACGAGGATGAGCGTTCGCTCCATGCGCGGCCGTCCTTTATTCGTTGGGTTCGATCAGGAGGTCTGGCCGCGCTCGGCCTGTGCGGGCGCGGGACCGCTGCCCTCGGCGAGGCCGGCCACGGTCCGCTCGGCGCTTGTCTCGCGCCGGCGGCGCGTGCGACGGGGAGCGGGCGGCGGGGCGCCGACCTCGTTCTCGCAGAACGGGCAGATCTTCCAACTCGGGTCGAGCGGCTTCGAGCACACCGGACACGGATCCTTGAGCTTGCGCATGCAGTTCGGGCAGCGCAGGAACTCCTTTTCGACCTCGTAGTCGCAGTGCGGGCAGAGGTGGTAGCCGAGTTCGGCGAGCCGCGCCTCAGCGGCCTGAATCTCGAGCTCGCGCTCACGCACGTCATCGAGGTACTCGGGCGGCCTCACGATCATGTACACGAGCGTGCCCACGAACGGGAACAGCGACGCGGCGGTCGCGCAGCCGATCAGCATCGGATCCGAGATCCGCCGGCGAGCGTCGGCGTAGGTCCAGTAGACCAGCGCCAGCCAGACGACCACCAGGAACAGGATCAGCAGGTCGAGCGCGAGGTTGACCCCGCTGTTGCTGATGCCGAATAGAGCGACGGGAAGCATTCAGGTGGCGAGTGTAATGGTGGTCGGGCTCAGAACGTGCTGCTCGTCACACGCCGATCTTGGTTCGTCAGCGCCGCCCGCATACCTGCTTTCAAAGGAATACGCGGCCGAACAGGTATCCGATTCCGAAGAATACGAGAATCACCACGGCCACAATCAACGCGACTAGGCCGATCATAGTGAGCAAACTCGGCTGGTCGTCGTGGTCGTTCACAGCGCCGATGCCCGAGTCACTCCCGCAGGTCGCAGGAGGTCCGCGATCAGATAGATGGAGCCGGTCGCGACCACTACCCCGTCGGGCCCGCTGAGCGTCGTGGCCAGCGTCTGGGCGCGCTCGAGCGCGGCGCGCGGATCCGGCACGATCTCCGACTCCCGGGGCCCGCCGAGCTGACTCGCCAGCGACTGCAGCGTCGGCGGCGGCAGGGCACGCGGGTTTCCAGTTCTCGTCAGCACGAGCGCTTCGCACAGCGGCAACAGCGCGGCGAGCATACCCGCGGCGTCCTTGTCGTCGAGGATCGAGATGACCGCGACCAGGCCCGACTGGCCGCGCTGCTCGAGGATCGACCGCAGCGACTGCGCGAGCGCCGCGCTCCCGTCCGGGTTGTGGGCACCGTCGAGCAACGTCAACGGCCGCTCGGAGAGCAGCTGCAGGCGGCCGGGGACGCGCACCTCGGCGGCGGCGCGAGCAACGGCATCGGGGTCGAGCTCGCCGAGGTGCGCCCGGGCCGCGCTGATCGCGACCGAGAAGTTGATCCGCTGGAAGAGGCCGAGCGCTCCGACCTCGACCCCGGGGTCCGCGGGCGCGCGCACGATCGTCGCCCCGCGCTCCGCGGCAACCGCCTGCGCCACTGCGTCCGCGTCCGGGTGCAGCCCCGGACCGAGCACGAGCGTTCCCCCCGGCTGGACGACGTCGAGCTTCTCAGCGGCGATGTCGGCGATCGTCGGCCCGAGCCAGCGCGTGTGCTCGAGTCCGACGCTCGTCAGCACCTGGACGCTCGACGGGATCACGTTGGTGGCGTCGTAGCGGCCTCCGAGCCCGGCCTCGATCACGGCGACCTCGACGTGCTGGCGCGCGAGCTCCGCGTAGGCCGCCGCGGTCCACAGCTCGAACTGCGTCACCCGCTCATCGCCGGGCAGCGAGCGATCGACCAGCTCGGCCGCATGCGCCGCGCGCTCGATCGCGGCCGCGAACTCCCGATCGGGGAGGTCGCGGTCCTGGATCCGGATCCGCTCTCCGAACGAGACCAGGTGCGGGGACAGGTAAGCGCCGGTGCGCAGGCCGTGCTGCTGCAGGATCGCGGCGATCATCCGCACGGTCGAGGACTTGCCGTTCGTTCCCACCACGTGGATCGAGTCGAACCGCCGCTCCGGGTGCTCGAGCGCGGTCATCAGCCGCCGGATGCGGTCGAGCCCGAACCGCATCCCAAACAGCTCTCGGGCGAGGACGTAGCGCTCGGCCTGCTCGGGGTTCACAGCGCCCCCAGCTCCGCGCGGAGCCGCTCGAGCTTCTCGCGCTCGGCGCGGACGACGTCGGCGGGTGCCTTCTCGACGAAGCCGCTGTTGGCGAGCTTGCGCTCCGAGCGCTCGATCTCCTGCTCGAGCGTCGCGCGCCGCGTGTCGCGCTTGCGCTCGGCCGCGCCCGTATCGACCTCCGCGCTCGGAAGGATCTCGACGACGCCTCCGGGGACCGGCACGCTCGCGACCGGGTCGCCGCCATCGGACGAAAACGACAGCCGCGCCAGCCGCGCGAGGTGCTCCCGGGTGTCGTCGTAGCCCGACGCTCCGAGCCGCGCGGGGACGATCGCGCCCGCCCGCACCTCGGAGAAGTCGCGCCACGCGCGCATCGCCTGGACCGCCTCGATCACGCGTCCGACTGAGCTCTCGGCGCCGTTGTCGACCGACGCCCGCTCGAGTTGGATTCCGGCGGCGAGCAGTCCCTTGGCGCCGGGAATGAAGCCGTAGATCTCCTCGGTGACGAACGGAATGATCGGGTGCGAGAGCGCAAGCGTCCCGACAAGCACGTGCAGCAGCGTCGCCGCGACGTCCGGCTCGCCGGCGCGCAGCCGCGGCTTGACGAGTTCCAGATACCAGTCGCACAGCTCGCCGTAGACGAAGTCGTAGAGCGCGAGCGCCGCGTGTGAGAAGTCATATCGCTCAATCCGTTCGCCGATCTCGTTGGAGGCCCGCTCGAACCGCGACAGGATCCAGCGGTCCTCGACGGCCACGGGCGCGAGCCCGGGCCGGGCGTCGGGAGCGACTCCGAGCAGGATCAGCCGTGCGGCGTTCCACAGCTTGTTGGTGAGCTGGAGGCCCTGAGCGATCCGCTCCTCGCTGAAGCGCACGTCCTGCGAGGAGGCCATCGCGAGCAGCCCCCATCGCAGCGCGTCGGCGCCGTAGGCCGGGAACGCACCTCCCTCCGCGAACACGGGCGGCCGCGGTCCACCCTCGATCAGGTCGAGCGGATCGATGCCGGTGCCGAGCGACTTCGACATCCGCCGCCCGTCGGGAGCCTGGATGATCGCGTGGATGTGGACGTCCGAGAACGGGGGCTCGCCCGTGAACTCGAGCCCCATCATGATCATCCGCGCGACCCAGAGGAAGATGATGTCGCGCGCGGTGACGAGCACGTCGGTCGGGTAGAACGCGCGGAGCTCGGGGGTGTGGTCCGGCCAGCCGAGGGTCGCGAACGGCCACAGCGCACTCGAGAACCACGTGTCGAGTACGTCGGGATCGCGCTCCCACCCCTCGCCGTCGGGCGGGCTGACGCCAACGTATGTCTCATCGCCGCGGTACCAGACCGGCAGCCGGTGACCCCACCACAGCTGGCGCGAGATCACCCACGGCCGGATGTTCTCCATCCAATCCATGTACACGCGGGTGTTGCTCGGCGGGTGAAACCGCACCCGGCCCTCGCGGACCACCTCGATCGCGGGGTTCGCGAGCTCGTCCATGCTCATGAACCACTGCAGCGAGACAAGCGGCTCGATCCGCTCGCCCGACCGCTGCGAGAACGGGACCGTGTGCTCGTAGGGGTCCTCGCGTCGGATCGACCCCTGCTCGCGGAGCTCGGAGACGACCGCCGCGCGTGCCTCCATCGCAGTCATGCCGCGGAAGCGCTCGGGCGCCGCGGCGGTGATCAGCCCGTCCTCGCCGATCACCGAGATCTCATCGAGCCCGTGACTGCGGCCGATCGCGAAGTCGTTGGGGTCATGCCCCGGGGTGATCTTGAGCACGCCGGTCCCGAACTCCGGCTTGACGTAGGCGTCTTCGATGATCGTGAGCTCGCGGCCGACAAGCGGCAGGATCACGGTCTCGCCGATCAGTCCGCGGTAGCGGTCATCCCCGGGATTCACCGCGACCGCCGTGTCGGCCAGCATCGTCTCGGGCCTGACCGTCGCGACCGTGACCAGGCCGTCGCCGTTGGCCAACGGATAGTCGATGTAGAACAGCGTGTCGGTGACTTCGCGCTCCTCGACCTCGAGGTCCGAGATCGCCGAGCGGCTGCCGGGGTCCCAATTGACCATGTAGCGGTCGCGGTAGATGTAGCCCTTCTCGTACAGCGCCACGAACACGCGGGCGACGGCGTCCGCGTAGTGCGCGTCCAGCGTGAAGCGCTCGTCGTCGTAGTCGCACGACGCACCAAATCGCTTCAGCTGCCCGATGATCTGCCCGCCGTACTGCTCCCGCCACTCCCACACCCGCACTTCGAACTGCTCGCGGCCGATCTGCTCCCGGCTGGTGCCCTCCGAGACCAGCAGCCGCTCCACCTGGGTCTGGGTCGCGATTCCCGCGTGGTCGGTGCCGAGGATCCACTTCGTGCGCTGGCCACTCATCCGGTGGCGGCGGGTCAGCGCGTCCATCACCGCATCCTGGTAGGCGTGTCCCATGTGCAGTGACCCGGTGACGTTCGGCGGCGGGATCGCGATCGAGTAGTTCTCCGCCGCCGTTCCCTCCGCCGGCGGGTGAAACAGCCCGGACTCCAACCACCGCGCGGCGATCCTCGGCTCGACCTCCGCGGGGTCGTACCGGGTCCTCGACTCGAGCTCCGAGCTGTCGCGATCGCTCATGGGAGCGTGAGTGTAGGTGGGCGCCGCCGCTGAATGAGTACCGTTGGCCCCGTGTCGAGCACGGCCGTCACCCGGTCGAGGGGCCGCCCGCCGGCGGCCACCAGGGAGGAGTTCCTGGAGGCGACGAAGCGGCGGTTCCTCGCCGGCGAGCGGATCGACGTTCAGGCGATCTGCGCCGAGCTGGGACTGTCGCGAGCCAGCGTGCACCGATGGTGCGGCTCGCGGGATGCGGTGATCGGCGAGGTGATGGTGGGGCTCGTGACGCCGCTGTTTCGCCGGGTCGCGCGTGACGGCCGCGGCCGCGGCGGCGAGCGGCTGGTCGGCGTGTTCGAGCGCCAGCTCCGGGCACTTGCCGGCGACCCCGCGTTTCGCCGGTTCCTCGAGCACGAGCGCGACGCCGCCCAGCGGATCCTCACCGCGCCCGACGGGGTCGTCGAGCCGCGCGTCGTCGAGCTGCTCAAGGAGGAGATCGATCGCGAGGTGGCCCGCGGCTACGAGCCGCCGTCGCACCCCGACGTGATCGTATACGCGATCGTCCGGATGGGCGAGTCGTTTCTGTACGCCGACGCCTCCCGCGGATTCCGCGGGGACTTCGACCGGCTCCGCGCCGTGTACGCCGCGCTACTTGGCGTCAAGCCCTAGTTTTTGGTACAAGTTTCGAGTTCGTACCAAATCGGTACCGAGGATGAACGAGGGATGGTGCAAGCCGGGTCTTTGACTAGATGCCGGCCGCATCCGGTAACGGCTCGCACCGCGCTCGTGATCCTGCGATAGCGGCGGCGACGGCGGCAGGGGCGCCGTCCGCCGCCGCCCAGCAAGCCACCCTCTCGCCCTACTGAGCCGAGCCCTCGAGTGCCACGCGTAGCCCGGCGATGTCGGGGGCGCCGAACACCACGCGGTCGCGGGTCGCGACGTACACGAGCTCGATGTTGATGCCGGCCTTCGCGATCCGCCGGGTCAGGTCGGCGAGCACGCCCGGCCGGTCCTCGACGTCGACGACCACCACCTCGCGCTCGCGGGTGACGGCGATGTGCGAGATCGCGAGCAGGTGGCGCGCCGCCTCGGCGTGCGGGACGAGGATGTGCAGCTCGGCCCGCTGGCCGGTTCCGATGCAGGTCGCCGCGGCGATGTTGACGCCGGCGTCGCTGATCGCCGCCGCAACCTCCGCCAGCGCGCCGGGGTTGTTGTCGAGCTCGATCGTCAGGTCGTACGCCATCGCCTCCAGCCTCCTGGGGGAACCTATTCGATCCGGAGGCGAGGAGCGGGGCGTAGTGGCGGGTGTTCGCGCTGCGGCGAGCGCGTGCGGGGCGGGGTCTACTCGTCGGAGGAGCCCGCGCGGGCGAGGCGCCGCGCGCCGGCCCACGCGTGTGGCCAACTGCTACGCGGCTTCTTCTTCGGGCGCCGCGACCGTCACCAGCGTCGGCGGGACATCCTTCTCGATCGTCTCGCGCGTCACGACGCACTTGCGGACGTCGCGGCGAGAGGGCAGCTCGAACTGAACCTCGAGCAGCACCTCCTCGATGATCGAGCGCAGTCCGCGCGCGCCGGTCTCGCGCTCCAGGGCCTTGTCGGCAACCGACGACAGCGCGTCGTCGGCGAACACGAGCTCGATCCCGTCGAACTGGAAGAAGCGCTGGAACTGCTTGACGAGCGCGTTGCGCGGCTCGGTCAGGATCTGCATGAGTTCATCGCGCGACAACTGGTGGATTGCCGACATCACCGGCAGGCGTCCGATGAACTCGGGGATCAGCCCGTACTGGATCAGGTCCTCGGGCAGGCAGTGCTCGAACATCTCGCCGAGATCGCGCTGTTCCTTGGTCTTGATTACCGAGCCGAAGCCGATCCCCTGATGGCCGATCCGCCGCTCGATCACCTTGTCGAGCTGAGCGAACGCGCCGCCGCAGATGAACAGCACGTTGGTGGTGTCGATCGAAAGGAACTCCTGGTGGGGGTGCTTGCGGCCGCCCTGCGGCGGCACCGAGGCGGTCGTCCCCTCGAGGATCTTCAGCAGCGCCTGCTGGACGCCCTCGCCCGACACGTCGCGGGTGATCGACGGGTTGTCGGCCTTGCGAGCGATCTTGTCGACCTCGTCGATGTAGATGATCCCGGTCTCGGCCTTCTTGACGTCGTAGTCGGCCGCCTGGATCAGCTTCAGCAGGATGTTCTCGACGTCCTCGCCGACGTACCCGGCCTCGGTCAGCGCGGTCGCGTCGGCGATCGCGAACGGGACGTTGAGGATCTTCGCGAGCGTCTGGGCGAGCAGCGTCTTGCCGCATCCCGTGGGCCCGAGCAGCAGGATGTTCGACTTCTGCAGCTCGATGTCGTTCTCATCGGACTGCATCATCTGCACGCGCTTGTAGTGGTTGTAGACAGCCACCGACAGCGTGCGCTTGGCCTGCTCCTGCCCGACGACGTACTCGTTCA
Source organism: Solirubrobacteraceae bacterium (assembly GCA_036490875.1). Classification (GTDB taxonomy): domain Bacteria; phylum Actinomycetota; class Thermoleophilia; order Solirubrobacterales; family Solirubrobacteraceae; genus Palsa-465. Next base: position 52,207 of record DASXDA010000078.1, on the reverse strand, counting down.
GGACGTCATAGATCTCGCGAGGCTTCGGGAGGTTCTCGATGTCGAAGCTCGGTGGGGCGGTGAGCTCCTCGTCGATGATCTCGTTACAGAGATCGATGCACTCGTCGCAGATGTAGACGCCCGGGCCCGCGATCAGCTTCTTGACCTGCCGCTGACTCTTACCGCAGAAGCTGCACAGAAGCTGTTCGTTGGAGTCGGTGGGACGTGCCATATGTGCCCTCTCCCAGAAGTCGGCTCAGGCGGCCCGCGGCACTAAGGGTAGTCGCTCAGTGCTGCGAGATCACCCGGTCGATGATTCCGTAGTCCTTCGCCTCCTCGGCGCTCATGAAGTAGTCGCGCTCGGTGTCCTGGCGGACCTTGTCGATCTCCTTGCCGGTGTGCTTCGCGATGATCTCGTCGAGCCGCCGGCGCACGTCGATGATCTCCTTCGCGTGGATCTCGATGTCGGTCGCCTGGCCCTGGAAGGCCGATGACACCTGGTGGATCAGGATCTTCGCGTTCGGCAGCGCCATCCGCTTGCCGTGGGCGCCGCCGGCCAGCAGCAACGCGCCCATCGACATCGCGATCCCGACGCAGATCGTCTGCACGTCGGGCTTGATGAACTGCATCGTGTCGTAGACGGCCAGCCCCGCGTACACCGACCCGCCCGGGGAATTGATGTAGATCGAGATGTCCTTGTCCGGATCCTCGGACTCGAGGTGCAGAAGCTGAGCGACGATCAGGTTTGCGATCTGGTCGTCGATCGGCGTGCCGAGGAAGATGATCCGCTCGTTGAGCAGACGGCTGTAGATGTCGAACGCCCGCTCACCGCGGGAGGTTTGTTCGACAACCATCGGTACGAGTGGGCTCATCGTCCTCGCTTCTTTCGCTTCCTCGGGCGGATTCCTGCCGAATGTAGCAACGGCTCGCGCCCCGCCCGCTCGGCATCCGGCCTCGCCGGTTCGGGCGTGGCGCGAGTCATCCGGCGGGGGCCTCTGAGGTTTGTCAGCTGCCGGGAGTCCACAACTGCCCGGAGCCCTGTCCCTCGCCGTCTTCCTTGCCTGGCTGCCAGAGTTTCTCGCGCGCCTTGGCTTGCTCGGCCGGGATCGGCTTCGCGTCGCGCACGAGCAGCTCGAGCGCCTGGCGGGAAGCGACGTCCTCGCGAAGGCGCTCGAGCCGGTCGTCGGCGCGCAGCCGCTCGATCAACTCGTCGACAGGCGCGCCGGAGCGCTCGGCCGACGGCTCGAGCGCTTCGCGCACGTCGTCGTCGGTCGGCTCGATGCCCTCGGCGTCGACGATCGCGGCGAGCACCGCCTCGCGCTTGAGCGCGCGCTCCGCGTCGGGTTCGGCGTCGTGCGCGAGCGTCTCCTCGTCCTTGCCCGCGATCTGGAGGTAGGCCTCCTTCGAGATCCCCTGACGCGCGAGCGCGGAGAACGTGTCCTCGAGCATCTCGTGAGCGCGGGCGTGGACGAGTTGCGCGGGCACATCGACGTCGGCGTTGTCGACGGCGGCGTCGAGCACCGCCTGCTCGAACTCCCCCTCGATCGACCGCTGGTCGGCCTCGCGGAGCCTGCCGGCGATGTCCTCGCGCAGCTCTGAAAGCGTGTCGAAGCCGCCGGCGTCGGAGGCGAACTCGTCGTCGAGCTCGGGCAGCCGCTTCGACTTGATCTCGCTGACGTCGACGTCGAACTGGGCCGTGCGGCCGGCCAGCTGCTCGGCCTGGTAGTCGCCGGGGAACGTGACCTCGACGTTCCGCTGATCGCCCGCCGTCGCCCCGGTCAGCTGCTCCTCGAACCCGGGGATCAGCCGGCCGGACCCGAGCTCGATCAGCTGGTCACGTCCGGTTCCTCCCTCGAACGGCTCGCCATCGATCGAGCCCACGTAGTCGATCACGACGTGGTCGCCCTCCGCGGCGGGCCGCTCGACGGTGTCGAGCGTCGCGAACTGGTCTCTCAGGCGGTCGAGCTCCTCGTCGATTCGCGAGTCCTCGACCTCCGGCTCGCGGCGGCCGACCTCGAGGCCCTTGTACTCGCCGAGCTTTGCGGCCGGCCGGACGCCGATCTCGATCGAGAACGACAGCGGCTCGCCCTCGCCGGGGAGCGAGGAGACATCGAGCTCGGGCTGTCCCACGGGCGCGATCCCGGCGCCCTGGATCGCATCCGCGTACCAGCTGCCGAGGTGGTTGCGGAGCGCCTCGTCGAGCACCGCCTCGCGCCCGAGCCTGCGGATCACGATCGGCGTGGGGACCTTGCCCCGGCGGAACCCGGGGACCTTCATCTGGCGCCCGAGCTCCCGCGCGGCCTCCGTGACGCGCCGCTCAACCTCCTCGGCCGGCACCACGGCTTCGAGCCGGACGCGCGACTCGGGGAGCTCGGTGACGTTTGTCTTGACGCTTGGCATGAGCAGCAGACGATAGCTTGGCGCCGGTGTTTCAAGGCTTGGCAGGACAGCTGCTGACCGGTCCGGTCGCGTTCGCCGTGGCCGGTTTCGCCGACATCGTGCTTTACGCGATCCGCTCGGGTGCCGATCGTGTTAAGCAACGGTGGTGATCAGCGCGCGTCCCACAAAGGCTCTCTACCATCCTCCCGCGATGAGCCGCTGGCGAAAGGTTCTCGCGGCGGTGGGCCTCGTCGTCGTGATGGCCTGCGCGCTGCCGTCACACGCGTTCGCATCGAGCACCCAGCAGACCTCGCTGCTCGACGACGACCAGCTGATCTACGTGCCGACGCAGCACATGCTGCAGACGCTCACGACGCTCCACACGCTCGGCGTCGACACGGTCAAGGTCTCGCTCGTGTGGCAGCTGATCGCGCCGAACGCCAACTCCACGAAGCGTCCCGCCAATTTCGACGCGACCAACCCCGCCGACTATCCGCCCGGGGCGTGGAGCCGGTGGGACACGCTGGTCGACGTCGCCCACGAGCTCGGGATGAACGTGTACTTCCTGGTGATCGGGCCGGCGCCCCTGTGGGCGGTCCCGGCGGGCAACCGGAACGCAGGCCAGGGCCCCGCCGTCGGGTGGATGCCCAACCCGCGCGACTACCAGAACTTCGTCGAGGCGGCGGGAACCCGCTACAGCGGCACCTACGATTTCTCTGCGCAGGCTCCAGCGAGCTCGAGCGGGACGTCGATCATCCCGGGCGTGACGATCCCCGGCACGACGGCGACGACCGCGTCGAGCCCCCACACCTCTCCGCCCCCCGCGCGCGTCAGCCAGTGGGGGATCTGGAACGAGCCGAACGAGCGCTCGTGGATGAATCCGTGGTACCGGAAGGGCCCGCACCACCGGCAGATCCTGCTGCAGCCGAGCGACTACCGGAGCCTCGTCGATGCCGGCTACAACGGCCTGTCCGCGAGCGGCCACGCGACCGACACGATCCTCGTCGGCGAGACCGCGAACCGGGGGATCATGTCCCCGGTGCCGTTCATGCAGGCGCTGTACTGCGTCCGCTCGAACGACCGGCCGCTTCGAGGCAAGGCGGCGACGGCCTTCGCGTGCCCGACGAAGGGACCCACCTCGAGCTTCGTCAGCCAGCACCCGGGCCTGTTCAAGACCGGCTACGCGCACCACCCGTACGGATTCGAGGCCGCGCCCAACCGCCGCGACCCGAGCAAGGGCTACGTGACGCTCTACAACATCCCCGCGTTCGAGCGGACGCTGAACCGGATCTTCTCCTCATACGGTTCGAGCCGTCCCGGCGGCGTGCCGCTGTACCTCACCGAGTGGGGCTTCAAGACCAACCCGCCGAACCCGTTCATCCACACGACGCTCGCGCAGCAGGCCGCGTGGGTCAACCAGGGTGAGTACATGATGTGGCGGTGGCCGTACGTCAAGGCGTACACGCAATTCCTGCTCGTCGACAGCCCGCCGAAGCCCCATACGAAGAAGGGCAGCGCGCTCTACTGGAGCACGTTCCAGACGGGGCTCGAGTTCCAGAACGGCACGGCAAAGCCGTCGTTCGCCGCGTTCCAGGTGCCGATCTGGCTGCCGACCGCGAAACATGGCTCGAACCGCGCGGTCTGGGGCCAGTTCCGGCCGGCCGTCCACACGACGACGCAGTACGGCCTGATCGACTTCCAGCGGAGGGGCTCGAGCACCTGGAAGCAGCTCGCTGCGGTCCAGACCGACAGCGCCGAGGGGTTCGTCTACACCCACGTCACGATCCCCGGCCGCGGCGCCGTCCGCCTCGACTGGGTAAGCCCCTCCGGCTCGGTCTCCTACAGCCGGACCGTCCCGGTCAGCTGACCAGCGCCCGTAGTTCCCGCAACGCGACGGGCAGCGTCGTCGTGTCGTAGATCCGGGCCGCCCTGATGTCGGCCGCGGTGGCGAGCCACCGCCGGATCGCCTCTTCGTGGGCTTCCCACCACGCCTCGATCGCCCGCTGGGCGCCGGCATGCCCGGGCGCGCCCGAGAGCACCTGTGCGGTCAGCCTCCGGTGGATCGCGGTGAGATCGTCACGCAGCGCCGCGCGGGTCAGCGACTCCCACCGGTTCGTGCGCGGCAGCTCCGTGATCCGGTCGCGTAGCCAGTTGACCTCGAGCTGGGCCCCGAGGCCGAAGTGGGTGTCCATCACCAGCCGCCTGTCGGCGTCGACCTCGACCGCGACGGCGACGACGTCGAATGCCGCCGGCAGCCACCGCATTCCGGCGACCCGCGCTGCGAGCCACTCCGGCACGCCGGCGTCCCTCAGCCGCGCCAGGTCGGTCTCGAAACGATCGCGGCCAGCGTCGTCGAGAACGTCCGGGAGCGACTCGCCCAGCAGCCGCGCGCCAGCTTCGAACCGACGCGCGGTCTCGCCGATCCTGATCGGGTCGGTCTGGTTCTCCACCAGCCAGCGGGTCGCGCGCTCGATCAGGCGCCTGCCCTCGATCAGCATCTCGATCTGGATTTGCGCGTCAACCTGATTGTCGAGTCCCTGGACGGCATCCCAGAACGACCGCATCTCGAACACCGCTCGAGCAACCGCGTACCCGCGGGCAAGCAGCACCGGCGAGGCGTCGCTCTCGTCGGCGACCCTGAATGCGAATGTGGTCCCGACCCGCTCCACCAGCTGGTTGGCGAGCGCCGTCGCGACGATCTCGCGGCGCAGGCGATGGTCGTGCATCTCCTCCGCGTAGCGGTCTGGCAGCGGCTGCGGGAAGTACCGCTTCAGATCGTCGAACAGATCCTCGTCGTCGGGTAGATCCGAGTCCAGCAGGCGGCCGAACAGGAAGATCTTCGCGTACGCCATCACGATCGCGAGCTCGGGCGACACGAGACCCTGGTGCGCCGCCTTGCGGTCGATGATCTCCTCCTCGCCAGGCAGGAACTCGAGCTCGCGCTTCAGGTCCGCGACCTGCTCCAGGCGCCGGATCAGCCGCGCGTGGACGTCGATCATCCCGGGCGCCTCGACCCGGTCGAGGCTGAGCGCCTGCGTCTGTGTGTAGGACCCGTAGCGGACCTGCTCGGCGACCGCGTCGGTCATCTCGACAAGCAGCTCGTTGCGCTGCTCGACGGTCAGCTCGCCGTCGGCGACGAGCCCGTCGAGCAGGATCTTGATGTTCACCTCGTGGTCGGAGGCGTTGACCCCGCCGACGTTGTCGATCGAGTCGGTGTTGATCGCGCCGCCCCGTTGCTCCGGGCCGCCGGCGATCGCGTATTCGATCCGCCCGCGCTGGGTGAACCCGAGGTTCCCTCCCTCGCCTACGACCCGGCAGCGGAGCTCGCGCCCGTCGACGCGCACCCCGTCGTTGGCCTTGTCGTCGACGTCCGAGTTCTCCTCACCGGTCGCCTTCACGTAGGTGCCGATGCCGCCGCCCCAGAGCAGGTCGACCGGGGCGCGCAGGATCGCGCGGATCAGCTCCGGCGGGGTGCACTCCTCGGCGTCGATCGACAGCGCCTCGGCCACCTGCGGGGTGATCCCGATCGACTTCTGCTCGCGGCTGTGCACACCACCGCCCTCGGAGATCGCGCTCGGCTCGTAGTCGGCCCAGGTGCTCGTCCCACGCTCGAACAGGCGCTGGCGCTCGGCGAAGCTGCGCTCGGGGTCGGGGTCCGGATCGAGGAACACGTGGCGGTGGTCGAACGCCGCGATCAGCCTGATCTGACGCGACAGCAGCATCCCGTTGCCGAACACGTCGCCCGACATGTCGCCGATCCCGACGACCGTGAACGGCTCGGTCTGGATGTCGACGCCGAGCTCGCGGAAATGCCGCTTGACCGCCTCCCACGCGCCCCGCGCGGTCACCCCCATCTGCTTGTGGTCGTATCCGTGTGAGCCCCCCGAGGCGAACGCATCCCCGAGCCAGAAGCCGTATTCGCCGGCGACCTCGTTGGCGAGGTCCGAGAACGTCGCGGTTCCCTTGTCCGCCGCGACCACCAGATAGGGGTCGTCCTCGTCGTAGCGGACCACGCGCTCGGGCCCGACGAGCGCCCGGTCGCGGATGTTGTCGGTCAGGTCGAGCAGCCCGGCGAGGTACAGCCGGTAGCAGGCGATCGCCTCCTCGCGCAGCGCGTCCGGGTCCTCCGGCGGCCGCTTCAGGACGAATCCGCCCTTCGCGCCGACCGGCACGATCAGCGCGTTCTTGATCATCTGTGCCTTCGCCAGGCCGAGTATCTCCGTGCGGTAGTCCTCCGGCCGGTTCGACCACCGGATCCCGCCGCGTGCCACCTTCCCGCCCCGCAGGTGGACTCCCTCGAACCTCGGCGAGTAGACGAAGATCTCGAACCTCGGCCTCGGCTCAGCCACGGCCGGCACGGTCTCGGGCTCGAGCTTGAACGACAGGTACTCGGGCGGGGCGTCGGACTCGTCGCGGAAGTAGCTGGTCCGTACGGTGGCCCGGACGACCGCCAGGAAGTTGCGCAGTATCCGGTCCTCGTCGAGGCGCGGGACGCCGTCGATCGCCTTCTCGATCGCCGTGTCGAGCCGCTCGGCGAGATCCGAGCCGGACCGGTCCGGGTCCAACTTTGCGAGGAACATCTTCACGAGCAGCCGGGCGATGTCCGGGTGACCCACCAGCGTGCGCTCGATGTACACGTCGGAGTAGGCGATCCCGGCCTGCCGGAGGTATTTCGCGATCGCGCGGAGCACCGTCACCTCGCGCCCTGGCAGCACCGCGGCGAGCACGAGCGCGTTCAGCCCGCCGTCCTCGAGCGTTCCGCGGCGGGCGTCGAGGAAGGCGGCTTCGAACAGGCCCCTGACCGACTCGACGCCCTCGGCCCGCAGCCGCAGCCCGAAGTCGTAGATCCACACCGGGTCCGATCCCTCCGGGTCGACCCGGTACGGGCGCTCGTCGACCACCCGCGCGCCCATGTGCTCGAACGTCGGCAGCACGTCGGACAGCGATACGTCGCCGGTGCTGTAGAGCTTGCATCGGAGCGCCTCGCCACCGGGCTGACCAGGGCTGTACAGATTGATGCTCGTCCCCTCGCCGTCGCGCATCTGCTCGAGCCGGGCGATGTCCCGCACCGCGGTCGCGGCGTCCGTGTCGGAGCGGTAAGCCGGGCGGAACGCGTCCCGGTAGAGCCGGTAGAGCCGGAGCCCACGCTGCTCTCCGTGCTCCGCGACCAGCGCGGCCCTGAGGTCGTCCGTCCACGCGCGGATCAGGCGTCCGAGGCGGTCCTCGAGCGCCTCGAGGTCGTAGTCGTCCGGGACGCCGTCCGTGCACCGCATCACGTAGGTGACGCGAGCGAGAACCGATTCGGACAGATGAACCGTCCAGTCGAGCTGGCGGCCCGAGAACGCGTCGAGCAGCACCTTGCCGATGCGCTCGCGGTTGTCGGTGTTGTAGCGGTCGCGCGGAACCGTGACCAGGCAGGAGACGAACCGGTCGAGCGGGTCGCTCCAAACGAACAGCCTCACCCACGGCCGCTCGCCGAGGCCGAGCAGGCCGATCGCGATCTCGAACAGCTGGTCCGCCGTGATCTGCAGCAGCGACTCGCGCGGCAAGGTCTGCAGGATCTCGAGCAGGTCCTTGCCGTCGTGGCTCGCAGGGGGGAACGCCGCGCGCTCCAGGACCGCCTGGACCTTGCCGCGCACCACCGGGACCTCGAGCGGGTCGGTCCGGTAGGCGGTGCTGCTGTAGAGCCCCAGGAAACGATGCTCGCCGACGACCTCGCCGTGGTCGCCGAACCGCATCACGCCGATGTAGTCCAGGTACGCGGGGCGATGGACCGTTGCACGCGAGTTGGCCTTGGTCAGGATCAGCGGGTTGCGCGACCGCGCGAGCTCGATTGCATTCGGGCGCAACGGCTTGAACGACGACGCCGGCCGGAGCCGCAGAATCCCGAGCCCGGAGCCCTCGATCGCCTCCACGCCGACTTCGCCTCCCTGCCCGACCAGGTCGTACTCGCGATACGCGAGGAACGTGAAGTGGCCGTCGGCGACCCACTCCAGGTACGCGACGGCCTCCCCCACTTCGGCCGATCCGTTCCTCGGCGCGCCTCGCTCGAGCCCTGCAGCGAGCTCGAGCATGCGGTCGCGCATCGGGCGCCAGTCCTCGACGGCGGCCCGCACCTCGTCGAGCACTCGCTCGATCCCGGCGCGCAGCTGCCCGAGCCGCTCGGCGTCGGGCTCCCGCACGACCTCCGCCTGAAGCACGGACTCCGCGATCGCGTCGGGCGCTTCGGCGTCCGACGCGATCACCTCGAGCATCCGGCCCTCGGCGTCTCGCCTGACCTTGATCACGGGGTGAATCACGAGGTCGATGCTGTGGCCCTCGCGGCCGAGCTCGATCGTGACCGAGTCGACGACGAACGGCATGTCGTCGGACACGATCTGCGCGACCGTCCTCGGCGACTGGAAGCCGTCGCGCTCGACCGTCGGGTTCAGGACCCGCAGGTTCGTCTCGCCCGGACGACGGATGCGCGCCAGCCGCCAGTGCGCGACGCCGGCCCCGTACAGCTCGTCCTCGCTGCGACGGGCGAGGTCCTCGGCCGGCACCCAGCGGTAGTACTGCCTGACGAACGGTTCGCAGAGCGCAGCCTCGTCCTCCGGCAGCTCCTCTCGGATGCGCTCGAGGACGGCCTCGACCAGCTCCGATCCGAGTCGCTCGGCCTTGACCGCCATCGCGAAAACAGAGCCTACCTCCGGCGCGGGCCGAGCGTGCCCGGGTGGCGTCCGAGCGCGGCGAACGGCGTATCCTGCCGGCCATGAGGGAAGGCGCCTCGCGCGCGGTCGTGGCAGGACGGCCGGCGCAGGACCGGGATGACCGTCTTACCGCTCCCGCGGAGTCGATTCCGCGGCGCGATCCGACCGCGCTCACGCTCGGCGATTGCTGGCGCTCGTTCGTTCGCCGGCCGAGTCCGCCGCTGCTGAGCGCCGCGATCGTCGCCGCGCTGACGCTGCGACTCGCGCTCGGCAACTGGGACTGGCGCGACGCGGTCGTCGCTGTCGGGGTGATCGCCGGGACGCCGGTGGTCGAGTGGGCGATCCATGTGTACCTGCTGCACGCCAAGCCGATCCGGGTCGGGCGATTCCAGCACGACCTGATCGCGGCGCGCGAGCACCGCGCTCATCACATGGCGCCCGCCGAGCTCGACGGCGTCCTGATCCCCACCTACGCGGTCGCGATCTTCCTCCCGCTGATCGCGCTCACAGTTTGGGCGTTGTCGTTCCCGATCCACGCGGTGCTCGGCGGCGACCGCCTCGCGCACGCGGCGACCGGGCTGCTGATCAGTTACGTGATCCTCGGCGCCTACGAGTGGTGTCACTTCCTGATCCACACGCCGTACCGCCCGCGTCGCGGCTACTACCGCTCGATCTGGCGCGGTCATCGCCTGCACCATTACAAGAACGAGCACTACTGGTTCGGCGTCACCTCGACGGTCGGCGACCGGATCCTGCGCACCGCTCCGGAGCAGTCGGACGTGCCGAAGTCGAAGACGGCGCGGACGCTCGGCGCCGAGGCCGGCTGAGCGCGCGGCTCAGCCGCGGACGGGCTCGCCCCCGACCACGGCGCTTCGCACGATCGCGTTCACGACCGCGGCCATCGCGGGGCGCAGCTCGCGGACGTCACGGCCCTGCTGCGCGGCGATCACCATCAGCTCGCGCACGCCACCGACGACCATGATCGCCTCGTCGAGGCCGAGCGGACCGGCGTCGAGCCCCGGCCGCGCCCGGCGCGCCCGCTCAACCAGCTCGACCATCTGCCGCGCGAACAGCTCGACCCCCGCAAGCTGGAGCTCGGCGCCGCGCGCGCCGAGCGCCGGCAGCTCCCGGACGAAGGCCTGGTAGAGCGCCGGACGGGAGACCACTGCGTCGAGGTAGGCGCCTAGCGCCTGGTCGACCTGCTCCTCCCACGGCGCCGACGCGTCCGTCGAGGCGGCGATCGCCGCCATCACCTGGTCGTTCGTCGTCCGGAACAGCGCGAGGAAGCAGTCGGCCCGGTCGTGAAAGTGCTCGTAGAACGTTCGGCGCGAGGTCCGCGCGATCCGGACCACGTCGGCGACGGTGGTCTCGCCGTAGCCCCGCTCCTCCACCGACGCGGCCATCGCCGCGATCAGCCGCTCGCGATGGTTGTTCTGCACGCTCAGAGTTTGGCGTGCAACACAACTTCCCCGCCGCGCCCGGGGATCATCGTGACGTTGCGCTGCCTGGCGCGCTCGGGCGCGGGGTCCACCGCGGCAAGGTCGGTGCGCCTGGCGATCGCCGCCAGCACAATCTGCTGCTCGGCCATCGCCAGCGTCGCGCCCAGGCACCGGCGGATGCCGCCGCCGAACGGAATCCAGGTATACGTCCCGGGCTTGCGACCCAGGAAACGCTCGGGTCGGAACGCGTACGGCTCCGGATACACGTCGTCGCGGTGGTGGACGTTGATGATGCTGAGCGCTACCGGGCTCCGGGCGGGAACGACGTACGGTCCGAGCCGCCACGGCCGCTGCACGAGCCGGACGACCATCGGGATCACCGGGCGGGCGCGCATGCCCTCGTAGATCGTCGCCTCGACGTACGCGTCCGCCTCGTCCTCGGGGCCCGAGCGGACCACCGCGCGCAGGCGATCGTAGGCCGCCGGGAAGCGGACCAGACGCTCGAATGTCCACGCGAGCGAGTTGGCGGTCGTCTCGTGCCCGGCGAGCACGAGCGTCGCGAGCTCGTCGCGCAGCTCGTCGTCGCTGAGCGCCTCCCCGTCCTCATCGCGCGCCTCCAGCAGCAGCGAAAGGATGTCGCGACCGTCGCCGTTCGCGCCGGCGGCGCGCCGACGGCGGATCACCTCGTAGAGCAGCTTGTCGCTCCGGCTGAGGACCATCCGCAGCAGGCCACGGGGCTCCGGATGGCCCATGTTCTGCAGCTCGACGAGCGTCCAGTAAGGCCGGGTCGACATTCGCAGGAAGGTCCTGAGCGTCTCCTTCAGCCGGTACTCGAGCGTGTCCGGCCGCACGGCTCCCTCGATCCCGAAGATCCCGGCCATGATCACATCGAGCGTGACCGCCTGCATCCGCGGCGCGAGCGCGAACTTCCTGCCGAGCTCCAACCGGTCGATCTCCCGTTCGGCCACCTCCCGGATCATCTCGACGTATTGCTTCACCGCCTCGCCGTGGAATGGAGGCAGCAGCAGCTTGCGCTGACGCATGTGCCGCGGGCCGATCAGGTTGAGCACCGAGTTTGGCCCCAAGATCGGCCGCAGCGGGCTCTCCGCCGTGGCCGACGGCGCCTCGTCGGGCTTGGCGGTGAACACCGACTTGATGTGGTCGGGATGGCAGGTGACGACGAACGCGTCGCGGCGGGTCGGAAGCTGCATCTGCCAGACGTCGCCGAACCGCCGCTGGTTGTGGAGGTTGAACCCGATCGGCCTGAATCCGAAGCCGATCGCCTGGGCGAGCCCGGGCAGCTCGACAGCGGGCGGAAGCTCGATCGGCGTGTCGTGGTCGACGGGGCCCGCGGGCGACGGTGGCGCGGCCGTCTCGGGCGGTTGCGGCCTGGCGCCCGGCGCGCCGGGCGCCACGGCCTCCTCGGTCGGTGAATCGGTCACCGCGGACATCGGTACGTGAATGTACCACAGTCACGACGCGTCCGGCAAGCGGCCGAGCAGCCGCACGGGCCCGCCGTTGCCGATACGCTCCCCGCGAGGGGCGATGGTGGTGCGATCCGTGCTGACACACAAGGTTCTCTGGTGCTGCGCCGCGACGGCGGCAGTCGTGTGCGCGCCGGCGGCAGCGCTGGCGGTGAGCACCGCCAACAGCGGCGTCGTCGCGGTCGCGGCGGGCGCACGCGTGATCTCGCACGGCACCATCAAGGGGAGCGTCGGCGAGATCGACGGGACGTCGTTCACGGTCCAGACCGCGGGCCACCGGATCGGCGTCGTCAGCTCGCTGATCGCCACCGCCAACCGGATCCTCGGCGAGGACACGCCGTACGTCTACGGCGGCGGCCACTCCTCGGCCGGAAACGCGAGCGTCGGCATCCCCGGCCCGGGCTACGACGGCAAGCGGATCGGGTTCGACTGCTCGGGGGCGGTCGGCGCGGTACTCGCCGGGGCGGGGCTGTGGACGACGGGCTCGGGCGTCCCCCGTGACGACGGGATCATCATCCAGCTCCGCCACCAGGGGATGATCGCGCCAGGCGTAGGCAGGGGTCCGGTCGAGGTGACGCTCTGGGACCACCCGACGGTCCACATCTTCATGAACATCAATGGCCGGTATTTCGGGACCTCCGACGGCGGCGAAGGCGCGGACGCGGCCGGCGGAGCGGGCTGGCTGTACGACGGAGCGCCCGACACCTACAACCCCGCGTTCAAGCCCTACCACCTCCTGCCCTGGGTGCTGAAGAGCAGCACCGGCTCGGGTCAGAGCCTGGGGCTGCAGGCGGGGTCGCGGGACCTGGTGAGCGGCCTGGTGGCCGGCGAGAAGGTCAGGGTCCACTACAAGGAGCTCTCGTCGGGGACGATGCTCGCGACCGCCGTCACTTTCCCCGGCTCGGTGAGCACGACGGGCACGGTCGCGTCACTCGCACCCGACGGGACCTACATCACGCTCACGACTCCGAGCGGCGCGAGCCGCACGCTCTCGACCGCCGGGAGCGCGGGGCAGCTTCTGGCCGGCGTCGTCGCCGGCGACAACGTCCGCGTCCGCTACTCGAAGGTCGGATCCCAGCTGATCCTGCACTCCCTCACGATCACGGCCACGTCCGTCACGACGACGACGCCGACCACGACCACGCCAACCACCACGACTGTCGCCGCGCCGCCGCCTACCAGTAGTTCCGGTGGATCACCTCTCGGGCCGGGCGGCGCCTGACCGGGCCGAACCGCCCACGAGGCCACCCGACCGGCACCACCGCGAACGTGTTGACGTCCTTGGGGATCCGGAGCTCGCGCTTCCACTCGTGCTCGAGCATCAGGTGCCAGACCGTGATCACCGCGCCGAGCCCGAGCGCCCGGGCCGCGAGCAGCAGGTTCTGGACGCCCGGATAGACCGACGACGCCTCGCCGAGCACCCCAGCGCGCGGTCCTCTGGCGATCAACCGCGCGGCGTCGCCCGGTGAGAACGAGCGGAGCAGTCGCATCGTCGTCGCGGGGTCGACCGCCGTCCTGCGGTAGCACGCGACGATCACCGCCGGCGTCTCGTGGAAGTGATCGCGCTGGTACAGGACCGCCTCCCTGATCCCCTGGTCCTGGGCGGCCGGAGTAACCCGGCCGATGCTCGCGATGTACGCGTCGACGCTACGGGCCCACAGGCCGGCGAGGCGCGCCATCACCTCGCGGTCGGTCACGACCACGAACTCGTAGGACTGCAGATTGGACCCGCTCGGCGCCCAGGTGGCGGCCTGCACGAGCCGCTCGAGCAGCTCATCAGGCACCGGGTCGGGCTTCAGGCGCCGCATCGCGCGCAGCGTCGAGAGCACCTCGAAGATCGGGGCGTCCTCGCCCACGGCTGGAGTTGGGGTCGTGTCCGTCACGACACGGAACGATGGCGAATTCCGCGCGCATCTGTCACGCGATTCGCCATCGTTCTCACGAACAGCCACCGACGGCGCGCTCAGCGTGCAAGGCCCGGACCCGCTCTCCCTTCGGATCGAACAGCGGCTCGCCCACGACCTCGCCGGCGACCGAGCGGCCGAAGATGTCGATCACGACCTCGGTGCCCTCTGCCACGTCGACCGGCAGGTACGCGTACGCGATCGACCGCTCGACCGTGTAGCCGTACCCGCCGCTCGTGACCCTGCCGCAGACCGCGCCGGAGACGCTCACCGGCTCGTTACCGAGCGCCACGGACCGCGGGTCCTCGAGCACGATGCACCCCAAGCGCCGCTGCGGCTCGCGCTCCGCAAGCGCCTCTGAACCGATGAACCGCTTGTCGTCGCGCACGCAGAATCCCAGCCCCGCGTCGTGCGGCGTCTCGTCGGGCGTGATGTCGGCCGCCCACACCCGGTAGCCCTTCTCGAGCCGCAGCGAGTCGATCGCCCGGTAGCCCGCAGCCACCAGGCCGTGCTCGCGGCCCGCCTCCCACACCGTGTCCCAGAGGCCGGCCCCGTACTCCGTCGGGCAGTACAGCTCCCAGCCCGCCTCGCCGACGAACGTCACCCGGAGGGCCCTCACCGGAACGCCGCCGACCGCGAGCTCGCGCATCGACATGTACGGGAAGTCGAGCGGGTCCGCAGTCAGCCCTGAGAGGATCGCCCCCGCTCGCGGCCCCCACAGTGCGAAGCAGGACCAGGCCGAGGTCACATCCCGGAGCGCCACGGACCCATCGTCGGGCAGGTGCGAGCGGATCCAGCTCGCGTCGTGGTTTCCGAACGCGGTGCCGGTCACGATCTGGAACACATCCTCGGCGACCCGGGTGACGGTGAAGTCGCACTCGATCCCGCCGCGCCGGTTGAGCATCTGCGTGTAGGTGATCTTCCCGACGCCGCGGGCGACGCGGTTGTCGCACAGCCACTCGAGCGCATCGGCGGCGCCGGGCCCGGACAGTTCGAGCTTCGCAAACGAGGACTCATCGAACAGACCCGCTGCCTCGCGCGTAGCGAGGTGCTCGGCGGCGATCGCGGGCGACCAGTGCCGGCCGGCCCAACCGCGAGGGCGCAGCGACTCGTCTCCTGCGGCCTCGTTCGAGGCGTACCAGTTGACCCGCTCCCATCCTCCCTTCTCACCGAACACGGCGCGGTGGCGGGCGTGCCAGCCATACGCGCTCGACGTGCGCAGCGGCCGTCCGGCCTGCCGCTCGTGGCCCGGGTAGCAGATGTCGTAGTAGGTCTCGTACACCTCCCTCGCACGCGCGAGCGTGTACCGCGGCGAGCGGTAGTGGGCGCCGAACCGCCGGATGTCCATCTCCCACACATCCGACGACGGCTCGCCGGCAACGATCCACTCCGCCATCAGCTTCCCGATCCCGCCGGCGCCCGCGAGTCCGTGGGCGCAGAACCCGGCCGCGACGAACAGGCCGCGGACGTCGGTCTCGCCGAGGCAGAACTCGTTGTCGGGGGTGAACGCCTCGGGTCCGTTGATCAGCCGCGTGACGCGGACATCCTCCATCGCCGGCACGCGCCGGCGGGACGCCAGCGCGATCTCCTCGAACCGCGGCCAATCCTCTTCGAGCAGCCGCCCGTTGAAGTCCGGCGGGATCCGGTCGAGCTGGCGGTCGTCCAGCGACCACGGGGCGCTGCGGCGCTCGTAGCCGCCCAGCACGAGCCCCGCCCCCTCCTCGCGGAAGTAGATCAGCAGGTCGGGGTCGCGCAGCGTCGGGAGGTGCTCGCCCGGCCTCCGCTCCCGGAACGGCTGCGTCACGAGGTACTCGTGCGCGAACGGGACCACCGGCACGCGGACCCCGGCCATCCGCCCGAGTTCGGCCGCGAACATCCCGCCCGCGTTGACGACCACCTCCGCCTCGACGTCGCCCCACTCCGTTCGCACGCCGCGGACCCGGCCGCGATCGACGTCGATCCCGGTGACCCGGGTATGCGTGAAGACCCGGCAGCCGGCCCCGCGAGCGGCGCCGCTCAGCGCGTAGGTCAGCATCGAGGGGTCGAGGTAGCCGTCGCTCTCGAGGTAGGACGCGCAGCGGACGCCGTCGGTCACCATCAGCGGGAACCGTTCCTGGGCCTCGGCCGCGGACAGCAGCTCTAGCGGCAGCCCGAAAGTCTTCGCCCACGCGACCTGTCGCAGCACCTCCTGCTCTCGCTCGGGGGTGCAGGCGAGCCGGATCCCGCCGCACTGCACCCAACCGCAGTCGAGCGTCCGGTAGAGCGCGACCGAGTCCATCATCAACCGCGTCAGCGAGACGCTCCCGCGCAGCTGGCCGACGAGCCCGGCGGAGTGGAACGTCGACCCGCTGGTCAGCTCGTTGCGGTCGACCAGGATGACATCGCGTTCGCCGAGCGCCGTCAGGTGGTACGCGATCGACGCGCCCCCGACGCCGCCGCCGACGATCACGATCCGGGCCCGGTCGGGCAGCTCACGCGGACGCGGCATCCAGCCACTCCTCGAATTCCTCGCTCGATGCATCGCGCTCGAGCCGGTCGAAGTGCTGCTCCGCGTATGCACCGAAGTCGAACTCGAGCTCGGAGATCACGCCCTGGATCACGCCCCAGGCGGCCTCCCGCGCGTCGGACATGAGCCTCATCAGCCGGAGCGCGGCGACCCGGTCGGCCGTCGGTCGCTCGCCGAAGTACCCGGTCAGCAGTCGGATCTCGGCGGCTTCGTCGAGCTCGCAGTTGACCGCGAAGTTGCCGAGGTCGAACAGCCGGTGGCCCATGCCGGCGTACTCCCAGTCGACCAGCAGGACCGCGCCGCCGTCGCCGACCGACAGGAAGTTCGCCGCCAGCAGGTCGTTGTGACACGGGACCGGCTCGCTCAGCGGCAGCGCCTCACCGATCCTGCTCGCGAGCCGGCCGGCGTACGCGTAGCGCTCCGGGACGGATCCGCCGTGATCGCGGACGACCCCGGCGTAGCGCTCGAGCAACTCCGGAACCCAGAACGTGACCCCGAGCGGGATGCCCGAGTCGTGGAACTTGCGCAGCGGCACGGCCACCGCCTCTGGCACGGCGCGGAGCGTTTCGGGCGTGCCCGGAACGCCGTGCGCGTACTCGGTCACCAGGCACTCGTCGTCGCCCGCGACGACCGGCGGCGCGAGCCCGAGCTCGGCAGCGGCGGAGTTCGCGATCCGCTCGGCGCGGCGGCTGATCCCGAGCAGCGAGCTGTCCTTGCCGGGCAGCCGGACGACGCACTCGCACGCGCCGAACGAGACGCGGTAGTTGCGGTTGGTGATCCCGCCCTCGAGCGGACGCGGTCCGTCGGTGATCGGCCCCAGGCGCTGCTCGAGCCGCCCCAGGACGCCCCTCACGTCGCTCATGGAGGAAACCTAGCGCGTGCCCCAGCGCGAGCTGACCCGCTAGGTCCGGGCGACCGCTAAAAAGCGGCCGCACAGCTGGCGTCCGAGCTCGTTCCAGCCGGCGATCCGCGCACGGGCCTGGGACCTCATCGCGAAGGGGTCGACTCCCGCCGCCACCGCGTCGGGGTCGCTGCGGTAGTCGTCGATCCAGTGCTCGAGGTCACGCTCGGCCACTTCCGCGTGGAACTGGATCCCCCACGCACGCCGACCGACGCGGAACGCCTGCGGGCAGCTGGCGCTCGCCGCGAGCCCGACCGCCCCTCGCGGCAGCGAGAACTGATAGCTGTGCCATTCGAATGCCTCGAACCCCGGCTCGAGCGGCCCGAGCAACGGGTCGCCGGCCGCGCCGGGGCCCGTGCGCACCTCGTACCAGCCGATCTCGGGCGCCGTCGCCCGCGCCACGACGCCCCCCGCCGCCTCGGCGAGCAGCTGCGAGCCGAGGCACACGCCCAGCACCGGCACGCCACGGCCGAGCGCGCAGCGCAGCAGCTCCTTCTCCGCCGCCAGCCACGGATGCTCGGGCTCCTGGTCGGCATGCATCGCGCCGCCGAGCGCGATCACGGCGTCGTGTTGATCGAGCGAGGGCGCGGGGTCCGGGCGATCAGCGACCGCCCACTCCTGCACCCGGGCGCCGGCGGCCTCGATCGCGTCGGCGAACACGCCCAGTCCGCAGTCGGCCTGATGGACCATCGCGAGCACGTTCACGGCCGTATATCTTCCCCCTATGGAGCGCGACGCCGTCGTCGAGTCGGTGTTCACGCCGGTGCGGGCACCGACCACGTTCGAGGAGACCGTCGAGCGTCTCGGCACCGCGATCCGCGCCGGGATCCTGGCGCCCGGCAGCCGGTTGCCGGCGGAGCGGGCGCTCGCCGACCAGCTCGGGATCTCGCGCTCGACGCTCCGCCACGCGCTCACCGCGCTCGTCCAGAGCGGTCACCTAACCGCGACGCGGGGACGTGGCGGCGGCACGTTCGTGACCGACCGCCCACCGCTTGTCGAGCTGGAGCAACAGCAGCTCGGAGAGCAGGCGTGGGCGGTCCTCGAGATGCGGGTCGCGGTGGAGACGGGCGCGACGCTGCTCGCGGCCGAGCGAGCCACACCCGCGAGCCTGGAGCGCCTCGACGAGCTCGTCAAGCGGATGGCCGAGGTCGCGGCGGCCGACGATTTCGGCGACTACCGCCGGGCCGACATCCGCTTCCACATCGGGATCGCCGAGGCCGCATCCTCGCCCCGCCTGGTCGCGGCGATGACCGAGGTGCAGGGACAGATGACCAGCCTGATCACGCTGATCCCCCATCCTCCCGAAGTGCTCGTCCACGCAAACGATCAGCACCGGCTGCTGGTCCGGCTGCTCCGCCGGCGCGACAGGGAGCGGGCCGTGGCGCTGATCCGCAAGCACCTCGAGGGCACCGAGCACATCCTCGCCGGGCTGATCTAATTCAGAGCGCGGCCGCGCCCTCCACGAACGTGCGCCACTCGGCGTGAGCGGCCGCGCGCCAGCGGTCGTCGCGCACCGGCGCCACGGCGTCCCCCACCGGCACCCGCCGCTCGATGTCGAGCGTCGAGGGCCAGATCCGCCCGCCAACCGCCGCGAGCGCCGCGGCGCCCGCGGCGGTCGCATCGACGAGTCCCCGCTGCACGGTCACCCCCGCGAAGTCGGCCTGCAGCTGCAGCAGCGTCGGGTCCCTCGTGAGGCCTCCATCGACGCGCAGTACATCGACCGGGACGCTCTCGCGAACGACGGCGACGATGTCGGCGACTCGCCAGGCGATCGCTTCGAGCGCGGCACGCGCGATGTGCGCCGGGCGCGATCCGGCCGTCAGGCCGGCGATCACCGCCGTGGCCTCCGGCCTCCACCACGGCGCCCCGACCCCCGCCAGAGCCGGCAGCACCCGCACTCCGCCGTCGTCGTCCACGCTCGCCGCGGCGGCAGCGAGCGCGGGCGGGTCCGCGGCCAGCCCGAGGTCGCGCGCCAGCCATTCGAGCAGCGCCCCCGCGGTGAACACACCGCCGTCGATCGCCCACTCCGTGTGCTCGCCGACGCGCCACGCGATCGTCGGCAGCAGCCCGCCGCCCGGCGCTGGCCGCTCCGCTCCGGCATGCGCCAGCACGAATACCCCGGTCCCGTACGTCGCCTTGACCATCCCCGGACGGACGCAGCCGGCGCCGGCCAGCGCAGCCTGCTGGTCGACGCAGCGTGCGCGGAGCGGCAGCTCGACGCGCCACGACGGATGCCGCAACGTACCGAGGTCGCCTGCCGTGTCGTGGATCGCGGGCAGTACGCCGGCCGGCACGCCGAAGATCTCGAGCAGCCTCGGATCCCAGTCCGGCGCTCCGAGCTGGGTGCGCGAGGCGGTCGACGGGTCGGTGGCGAACCCGGCTCCGAGCCGGTCGCACAGAAACGAGTCGACGGTACCGATCCGGAGGTTTCCGGCGGCGAGCGCGCGCTGCACGCCTTCGTCCCGCTCGAGCAGCCACGCGATCTTGCCCGCCGAGAAGTACGGGTCGAGCGGCATCCCGCTGCGCTCGGTGACCTCCACCGCGAGTCCGTCGCGCTCGAGCCGGTCGAGCACCTCCTGGGAGCGCTTGTCCTGCCAGGTGACGATCGGCGTCAATGGACGCCCGCTGTCGGACTCCCACGCCAGCACCGACTCTCCTTGGTGATCAAGCCCGCAGGCGTCGACTCCATCCGGCGCCTGCTCAAGGACCTCGGCGACCGCTTCGACGACGGCCGTAAGCACAAGCTCGGGGTCTTGCTCAACCCACCCTGGCTGCGGGTGCGAGAGCGGCTTCTCGCGCCTGGACTCGGCGACCGTCATCAGCTCGCCGTCGTACAGCGCCGCCTTCACCGCCGAGGTCCCCTCGTCGATTCCGAGCAGCGTCGTCATGCCGCCGCCCGGAACTCCGCGGTTCGCCGCCACCACGGCTCGCTGTGCCGCGGCGGCGCGCCACCGATCAGCACGCGCCGCGGCCCTAGCCTCACGCCCAGCGACTCGACGATCCCGGCGACGTGCGCGGCGATCCCGAGCGAGGCGCTCAGTCCGGTCGACCGGATCGCCGCGACGTTCACCAGCGCCGGGCATGCGGCCGAGGGCCCGATCACGTAGTTGAGACCTCGACCAGCGGGTCTCAGCCCCGCGTAAGCGGTGATCGGCTCGGCACCGTCGAGCGGTGGGTAGATCGACACCGCCTTCGGGAGGATCTCAGCGCGAGCCTCTGGACGGACCGACCAGTCCCGCTTGTCCTCGAGATCGACCGCGGTCGGCCCGGCGACGACTCGCCCGTCGATCGTGGGGAAGACGAGCACCCCCTTGGTTCGCGTCGTCGGGACCGGCAGCAGGATCCGCTCGAGGGGAGCGCCGCCCGGCGGGTCGAAGACGAGGAACTCACCCTTGCGGGGGAAGATCGCGAACGAGTCATCACCGGCGAGGCGCGCGACGTCGTCGGCGTAAAGGCCGGCGCAGTTGACCACCACCGCGGACCTGATTTCTCCGCCGCCGCCTGTTCGCACCGTCGGACCCCGGTCGATCGCCACCACCCGGTGCCCGGTCAGGAGCGTGGCGCCCTGGCGGACGGCCTCCGCCGCGAGCGCGAGCGTGTAGGCCACCGGGTCGGTCACCGACTCGACCGGGATCTCGACGTCTCCGCCCTCGAGGCCGTGTGCGGGCACACCGTTAGCCCGCGCGCGCGAGACGACGTCCCGCGCGGCGCCTCCGGCGCGCATCACGGCGCCGCACCGCACCACCGGGATCTCGAGCGCGGCCGTAACCTCGTCCCAAAGCCGCGCCGACGCCAGGATCAGCTCGGTCTCGAGCTCACCCGGTTCGGAGTCGAAGCCCGTGTGGAGGATCCCGGAGTTGGTGCCACTCGCGGCGAGCCCCGGCTCCGGCTCGGCCTCGAGCAGGGCCACCTCGACACCCCTGCGCGCAAGCTCGAGCGACACCGCGCAGCCCACCACCCCGGCGCCGACCACGGCGACTTGAACCTGTTCTTGCGCGCCCGTTGACACGGTTCGCGCGCAAGCGTATCGTCGCGCCATTCGAAGGTGCGTTTTTCACACCATTTGGGGTCAGACGGTGCAACGAGACCGGGGAGGTCACCGTGGCGGATGACGTAGCGCCGACGCCTGGCGCGACTGGCGCGACTCCGACAATGGGACAGGACGAGCGTCAGCTCGCGGAGCTCGGCTACAAGCAAGAGCTGCATCGCGGGTGGAGCAGCTTCACTAATTTCGCGATCTCGTTCACGATCATCTCGGTCCTCGCCGGGTGCGTCACGAACTTCTCGTTCGCGTGGAACGCGGGCGGGCCGATCGCGATCTCGATCGGCTGGCCGATCCTGTGCGGCTTCGTCCTGTTGGTCGCTTTCTCGATGGCGGAGCTGACATCCGCCATGCCGACCGCCGGCGGCCCGTACTGGTGGTCGGCCAAGCTCGGCAGCCCCGGCTGGAGCTGGATCACCGGCTGGTTCAACATCGTTGGCCTCGTCGGGATCGTCGCCGGCGTGGGCTACGGAGCGGCGATCTTCCTGCAAGCCACGCTGGCTGACTATGGCCTGAATGTCCTCGGCATCGACTTCGCCACCGCCAAGCCGTCGAACATCCTCCACGAGACCTGGCTGCTGTTCCTGATCATCTTGATCTGCTACACGGTGATCAACATCTTCGCCGACCGGCTGCTGGCGATCTTCAACAACATCTCGGTCGGCTGGCACGTGCTCGGCGTGCTCGTGATCATCGCGATAGTGATCTTCGTCCCGAGCCACCACCAGAGCGCGAGCTTCGTGTTCGGCCAGCGGTTCAACAACACCGCCTTCCACGGAGGTGCTACCAGCGGCGCGTTCTTCTGGCTCTACGTGCTTCCGCTCGGTTTCATCCTGACGATGTACACCCAGACCGGCTACGACGCGTCCGCGCATACAGCGGAGGAGACCCGCGGGGCTGCCAAAGCAGCCGCGCAGGGGGTCTGGCGGTCGGTGTTCTACTCGGCGATCGCAGGCTGGGCTCTGCTGGTCGCGCTGCTGTTCGCCGCAACCCACGTCGACGCGATCACCAAGCTCGGCGGTGGGGCGATCCCCCTCGTCAATACGGCTCTGACCACGTCGGCGGCCAAGCTCGTGCTGATCATCTTCACGGTCGGACAGCTGTTCTGCGGAGCCGCGGGCTTGACGAGCGCGTCACGCACCTGGTACGCGTTCTCGCGTGATCGCGGGATGCCCGGATGGGGGCTCTTCCGGCGGCTCACGAGCAAGGCCGTGCCGCTGTATGCGGTCCTCGCGGTCTCCTTCTTCGCGCTGATCATCACGATCCCCGCGTACTTCGGCAACAAGCAGGGCATCCCGTGGGCGTACTTCGCGATCACGGCGATCTGCACGGTGGGCCTGTATCTGGCCTACATCATCCCGGTCTACCTGCGCCTGCGGATGGGCGACAGGTTCAAGGCTGGCCCGTGGACGCTCGGCAAGCGCTACAAGATCGTCAACATCGGGGCGATCGCGTTCGTGGTGCTGGTCGTATACGCCCTCGACGGTCCGACCACGGCCGCAGGGGCCCCGTGGAACACCGGCTTCACATGGACCGCGTTCAACTACTCGCCGCTGGTGCTCCTGATCGGGCTGATCGTCGGGATCTGGTGGTGGCTCGGCGCCAAGAACCATTACAAGGGACCGGTGCGCACGATCGACGACCAGGACCTCGCCGCGGTGGCGCCACCATCGGATGTCCCACCGGCGCCGTCGATCGCCGGCGGTTCCGAGTAATCCATGGCCAGCGTAGTGCGTCCCGGTGGGCCCGGTGTCGCCATCGGGATGCTCTCGCTCGACGAGCTGGCCGGCGAGGCCGAGGCGGGGACGATCGACACGATCGTGACCGCGTTCACTGATATGCAGGGGCGCCTCGTCGGTAAGCGGATCGACGTGTCGTACTTTCTCGACGAGGTGGCGGACAACGGGGTCGAGGGGTGCAACTACCTGCTCGCCCTCGACATGGAGATGGACCCGGTTCCCGGCTACGAGATGGCGAACTGGGAGAAGGGCTACGGCGACTTCGGGATCGCGCCCGACCTCTCGACGCTCCGGCGGATTCCGTGGCTGGACCGCAGCGCGCTGGTCCTGTGTGACGTCGTCGAGCACGGCGGCGCGCCGGTCGTCGCATCGCCGCGGCAGGTGCTGATCGCCCAGTACGAGCGTGCCCAGGAGATGGGCTACGTCCCGATGTTCGCGTCCGAGCTCGAGTTCTACCTCTACAAGGAGAGCTACGCCCAGGCGCATGAGCAGGACTACCGGAACCTCACCCCGACGATCCCGTACATCCTCGACTACCACATCCTCGCGACGACGATGGACGAGAACGTGCTCGGCCAGATCCGCCGCGGGATGCAGGGCGCGGGGATTCCGGTGGAGTTCTCGAAGGGCGAGGCCTGGTATGGCCAGCACGAGCTCAACATGCGCTACGCCGACGCGGTCACGTCGGCCGACCGGCACACGATCTACAAGAACGGCGTCAAGGAGATCGCGTTCCTGGGCGGCGTCTCCGCGACGTTCATGGCCAAGCCCTCCGAGAAGGACATCGGCAGCTCGTGCCACATCCACTCGAGCCTGGTTAGAGACGACGACGGAGCGAGCGCGTTCGTCGACGGGCACGAGGAAACCGACGTCTTTCGCCACTATCTGGGTGGGCTCCGAGCGCGCATCCGCGAGCTCGCGCTGTTCATCGCGCCGTCGATCAATTCCTACAAGCGCTACGCGGCCGAGAGCTGGGCGCCTACATCGATCGCCTGGGGGCGCGACAACCGCACCGCCGGGTTCAGGGTGGTCGGCCACGGCCAGTCCCGGCGCGCCGAGTGCCGGATCCCCGGCGCCGATGTGAACCCGTACCTCGGCTACGCCGCGGTCCTGGCGGCCGGTCTGGACGGAATCGCGAGCGAAACCGACCCCGGTCCCGAGCTGAAGGGCAACGCGTACGAGGCGGGGAAGGCCGAGCCGTTCCCATCGACTCTGCGCGAGGCGGTCGAGCTGTGGGAGGGCAGCGACTTCGCCAAGGCCGTGTTCGGCGAGGCAGTCTGGGGCCACTACCTCAACTACGGGCGCACCGAGCAGCGGCTGTTCGACGAGGTCGTCACCGACTACGAGCGCCGCCGTATGTTCGAGCGGGGATGAGCGGGATGCTCCCGGTCCTCGAGCCCGCCACAGAGGCGGTGCTCGAGGAGGTGCCGCGAGCCGGGCTTGACGAGGTCGACGCGGCAGTCGCGCGCGCCCGGGGCGCGTTCCCGGGGTGGCGCGTGGTCGCCCCGGCCGACCGTGCGGCAGCGCTGCACCGGCTCGCGGACGCACTCGCGGACGAGCGCGAGGCGCTCGCGGTGCTCGAGGCGCGGAACGCCGGCAAGCCGATCGGCGACGCCCGCGGCGAGATGGAGATGGTGGTCCAAACGTTCCGCTACTACGCGGGCGCGCCCGAGCGGCTGCTCGGCGACACGATCCCGGTGGCCGGCGGCCAGGCGTTCACCATCCGCGAGCCGATCGGGGTGGTCGGGCTGATCGTCCCGTGGAACTTCCCGCTGGTGATCGCCTCGTGGAAGCTCGCGCCGGCGCTCGCTGCCGGGAACACCGTCGTACTCAAGCCGGCCGAGCTGACGCCGCTGACCGCGCTGGAGTTCGAGCGAATCGCCGCCGCTGCCGGGATCCCCGACGGCGTCGTCAACGTCGTCGTCGGCCCTGGCAGCGTCGTCGGCCGGCGGCTCGTCGAGCACCCCGACGTCGCGAAGATCGCGTTCACCGGATCGACCGAGGTCGGGCGCTCGATCGCGGCCGGCGCGGCGACGACGATCAAGCGGGTGACGCTCGAGCTCGGCGGCAAATCGCCGAACCTCGTGTTCGCCGATGCGGACCTCGAGGGGGCGGCCGCGGCGGCGGCTACCGCCGTATTCGGAAACGCCGGGCAGGACTGCTGCGCGCGGTCGCGGATCCTCGTGCAGCAGACCGCGCTCGATGAGTTCATGAGCCACCTCGAGCGGGCCGTCAAATCGATCCGCGTGGGCGAGCCGCTCGATGAGTCCACGCAGATGGGTCCGCTGATCTCCTCCGGGCAGCGGGAGACGGTGGCGTCGTTCGTCGACGGCGAGGCGCCTGTCGCGATCCGCGGCAGCGCGCCCGACGGCCCCGGCTACTGGTTCCCGCCGACGGTGCTGTGCCCGGTCGCGCCGGGCGCCCGAGTCGAGCGCGAGGAGGTCTTCGGGCCGGTCGCCGCCGTGATCCCGTTCACGGACGAGCAGGACGCGGTCCGAATCGCGAATGACACGATCTATGGACTGTCCGGGTCGATCTGGACGCGCGACGGCGCACGCGCGCTCCGGGTCGCCCGCGCGATCGACGCCGGCGTGCTGTCGATCAATTCGAATACATCAGTTCGGGTAGCCACCCCGTTCGGCGGCTTCAAGCAGTCGGGCTACGGCCGCGAGCTCGGGCCGCATGCACTGGACGCATACACAGAGGTGAAATCGATCTACTACGCGACCGACGGATGAGCGGACCACGGCTGAACGACAAGGTGTGCGTTATCACGGGCGCGGCCGGCGGGATCGGCGCCGCCAGCGCCGAGCTGTTCGAGCGCGATGGCGCCCGGGTCGTCGGCGTGGACATGCTCGAGCACTCCGTCGGCCAACTCTCGCTGCAGGCGGACCTGTCCGATGAGCACGCCGTCAGGGATGTCTATACGCGGGCGCGGGCGGAGCTCGGGCGGATCGACGTGCTGTTCAACAACGCGGGCATCTCCCCCACCGACGACGCGTCGGTGCTCGAGACGTCGCTCGAGGCGTGGGAGCGCGTCCAGGACGCGAACCTTCGCAGCGTGTTCCTGTGCTGCAAGCACGGGATCCCGCACCTGCTCGACGGCGGCGGCGGCTCGGTGATCAACACGGCCTCGTTCGTTTCGGTGCTTGGGTCCGCAACCTCGCAGATCTCCTACACAGCCTCCAAGGGTGGGGTGCTCGCGCTGTCTCGCGAGCTCGGTGTCGAGTTCGCGAGACGGGGCGTGAGGGTCAACGCCCTGTGCCCCGGACCCGTCGACACGCCGCTGTTGCGGGACCTGTACGCGAAGGATGCCGAGCAGGCCGCTCGCCGGCTCGCGCACGTGCCGATGGGACGGTTCGCCCGCGCCGGGGAGATCGCCAGCGCGGCGCTGTTCCTGGCGAGCGACGACTCGAGCTACGTGAACGCGACAACGTTCCTGGTCGACGGCGGGATCTCGGGCGCCTACACGACGCCGCTGTGACGCGGCCTTGGCGCCGCCTGGCGCGCGGGCGCGGGCGTGCGCATCCTCCCGGACCCACAGGCGCACCTCATTGAATAGTCAGGACGGGGTGGCAGAGTTTCACCACCAGCCCGATGAGCACCGCGTCACCGGTACCCGGAGTTGACGAAGACGCCGAGCCGGCGTCCGACTGGCGGTCGCTGTTCCTGGGGGCGTTCAGGCGGTCGCGGAACGCGATGGTGCTGCTCGACGATCGCCGCTGCCATGTCGACGTCAACGGCGCGTACGTGCAGCTGCTCGGCTACCGGCGCGCGGAGCTGATCGGACGGCCGGCGTACGAGCTCGTCGTCGGCGGGCCGATGGTGACGGCGCGTCAATGGCGAGCCCTGCTCGGACAGAGCCAGTTCACCGGCGTCGCCGACTTCCGCCGGCATGACGGGGGCAAGGTGACGCTCGAGCTCGCGGGTCACCCCGCGACCGTAGACGGGAAGCGGCTGGTGCTCGGCGTGGTGCTGGCGAGCAGCCGGCGCGGCCGGCAGTCACCTGCCCCTCCCCCGCCGCCCGGCGCACCGCCGCGGTTGACACGCCGCGAGCTCGAGGTCGTGCGGCTGATCGCACTCGGCTCGAGCGGCCCCGAGATCGCCGACGAGCTGCAGGTCACCCACAACACGGTCCGCTCGCACACGCGCAACGCGATGAGCAAGCTTCAGGCGCGCTCGCAGGCCCAGCTGGTCGCGAAGGCGCTGGCCGAGGTGCTGTTCAAACCCGAGTAGCGGCAGGGCCCGGCACAGCAACCGCTGGCCGGACCCCGAGGCGGATCGGGACGGCTAAACGCCCAGGATCCGCGACTTCTGCTGGGCGAACTCCTCGTCGGTGAGGACGCCCGAGTCGTGCAGCCGGCCGAGCTCGGCCAGCCGCTCGGTGTCCTGCGAGGTGATCCCGCTGGACGCCGGAGCCGCAGGAGCGGGTGCCGCGTCCGCGGCCCCCGCCTGGTAGGCCTGGTCTTGCTGCTCGGCCTGCTTATTCGCGCTGTGCTTGCCGAGGGCGTAGGCACCGCCCCCGACGGCAGCCGCACGCAGCAGCGGGCGGCGTCGCATGAATGGCATCGCGATCCCCTCAGTCTTCCTCGGGAAGCGCGAGTCCCAGCGCAACCATGATCTCGGGGGCGGCGGCGATCACCTTCGGACCACCGACCTGCGGCGCGACGGCGCGAAGCACGCCGAGGATCTCCTCCGGCGTGACGCCGTCGTCGAGCGCGGCGGCGACTTGCCACGCGTATGACGCCGGCGGCGCGTCGAGCGCGATCAGGCTCGCGATCTTGACCAGCGCGAATGTGCGCGGGTCCAGGCCGCTCCCCTCGCGGTTGGCCTCGCGCAGGCCGATCACCGTGTCGAGGATGTCGGCGTCTCCCGCCGAGATCCCGGACAGCGTCTGGTGAGTTTCTGCTCCGACTACACCCATGGTTCTCCTTTCGTCATCGACTCAAGTGACGCCGCTCCCGGGTGCCCAGGCAGAGCCGGCAGCGGCGATCTCGTGCTCCCTAGGAAGCGGCAGCCTGCGTCTCGGGATTGAGCGCGTCCTGCAGCCTCTTGGTGTCCTCGTCGGACAGGGAAGTCCGGATCACTGTCCCGCCGTACTGCTGCAGCGCTTCGATCGCCTTGTCCGGGGTCGCCTGCTCGATCACCATGAACAGGGCCGAGGTGCCGGGCTTGACGTAGTCGCGCACCTGCTCCTGGAACGCCTTGTCGATCCCCTTCTCGCCGAGGTGACCGAACAACGCTCCGAATCCGGCGCCCATCGCGAGCCCGGCGAACGGCACGAAGAACAAGAGCCCGAACAAGAGCCCCCAGAAGCTGCCCCAGATCGCGCCGCCTCCGGCGGAGGCGCCGCCGTGGGTGGTGTGAACGTGGTACTTGCCGTCGAGGTCGCGAGAGATCGCTGCAACCTGGTCCGCTTGGATGATGAGCTCCGACTCGAGCTCTTGAACCGTGTGCCTCGCCTGCTCGGCCGTCCCCTGATCGGGGTAGCCGATTGCAACGAGCGTCGCCATCGTGAGTTCTCCTTTCGGTGCCTGCGTGATCGCACGGCTCGCCGGGCTCGATGCATCGCGGCCGGCTGCCGCGCCTCGATCAAGGTTGCGGCACGAAAGCGACGCGCTCATCACCCGAATCGGATGAGCGTATGTAGTGCTCGGCCTCGAGCGCCCGCCGTCGCGCGCGGCGCCGGGCGGTGATCGAGAGGTTGGGGGACTCGACCACAACCGTCCGGGCCATTACGTCGAGCAGCCCGCGGCGCCGGCGATCGAACAGGATCACCAGGTAGCCGGCGAACAGCGGGAGCGCCGACAGCACCGCCCCGACGATGCGCACCAGCGCCCACCGCGGCTTGACGCGACTCCCGTCGGCCGCGACCACGCGAATCCGCATCACCCGGTCGCCCAGCGTCTCCCCGGTGGTCACCCAGAAGCCGACGAAGTAGGAAATCGTCCACAGCACGTAGACCACCGCGCCGACCACGATCAGCACGTCCTTCAGCACGCTGCCGATGTGAAACAGCGAGAGGATCAGCCCGGCGCCGAGCGACACCAGCAGCGCGACAAGGTTGATCACGGCCGCGTCGATGACGACCGCGACCACGCGCGTCACCAGCCCGATGTATCCGGTGTCGTCCTTCACGACGGATTCCGCCGGCGAATCAGGCGGTGGGCGAGACGCTCGAGCCAGTCGTCGGCCCGCCGCGTGCGACGCCGGACCTCCTCCCCCACCTGGTCGGCGAACCCCAGGCCCTGCTGGCTGATCGCCGCGGTCACGGCCGGGCTGTCGGCGACCTCGTCGATCAGCCGCCACAGCGATGGGCTGGCGAGCAGCCGATCGACGAACTCGTCGAACAGCCCGCTGTCGAAGAAGTCAGCGACGAGCTGCTTGCCCCCGTCGCTCTCGAACGCACTGCGCAGGCCCCGCTGCACGGACTCGCTGTCGAGCGCGGTCGCCAGCAGCGCTTCGAGCTCGACGGCGGCGGCGTCGGTGAACGGCCTCAGCGTCGCGGCGGCGGCCCGCCCGCCGATCCCCCCGAGCGGGCGGAATGCCCGCGAGCGCTGGTTGTCTTTAGGGTCCTCGGGCATCGCGTCCCGACCGCGATCCTCGCACCTGACCCGGCGGCTTCTCTCATCCCATTCGGGCGATGCCCCGCGGACGCGCGCTCCCGACGATTCACGCTTGTGAGCGACGATCCATCGACCGAGCCTGAACAGCAGGCCCCCGCGAACGACGAAGCCGAGGCCGTGACCGGCGGAGGCGAAGCCGTGTCCGGGTCACCCGCGCGGTCGCCGATCTCCAAACGCCGGCGGTGGCTGATCAACGGGCTGATCGTCTTCACCACCGTGCTCTCGATCTTCGCGATGCTCTCGGTGTGGGCCAATCGCCTGCTGTTCAACCCCGACAACTGGGCGAACACGAGCACGCAGCTGCTTCAGAACCCGGCGATCCGCAGCCAGGTATCGAACTTCCTCGTCGACCAGCTCTACAACAACGTCGACGTCGCCGGCCAGCTCGCGTCCGTGCTGCCGCCGCGTCTGAAGCCATTGGCCGACCCGGCCGCCGGAGCGCTCCGCGGCGGTGCGGTCAAGGCCGTCGACGGAGCGCTGCAGCGCCCGAGGGTGCAGACGCTGTGGGCGGGTGCCAACCGCCGCGCCGATCAGCTGCTGGTCACGATCGTCAACGGCGGCCATGGGGCGGTGAGCACCACAGGTGGGGTGGTGACGCTCGACCTCCACCAGCTCCTTCAGAACGTTGCCTCGCGGCTCGGCACGCCCGGAACCCTGGTGTCGAAGCTTCCCCCCAGCGCCGGCCAGCTGACCCTGTTCAAGTCCGACAAGCTCAGCCTGGTCGAGGACGTCGGCAACGGGATCCGCAAGCTCGCGCTGCTGTTCACGATCCTGGTGCCTCTCCTGTGGGTGCTCGCGATGGTGCTCGCGCCCGGCCGCAGGCGGCGGACGCTGCTGTCGATCGGCTTCTCGATGGTGATCGCGGGGCTGATCGGAGTCGCCGGGCGGCACATCCTGCAGACGGCGATCACGAACACGATCGCGAACAACGAGGCCTCCCGCGAGGCGATCAGGGCGACGATCGCGATCGGGACCGCGATCCTCGCCGAGATCGCGATCGCGTTCATCTTCGTCGGCGTGATCGTGATGCTCTCCGCGCTGGTCGCGGGACCCGCGCGGATCGCCGTCGCCGGGCGCCGCGCGATCGCGCCGTTCCTGCGCGAGCGTCCCGGCTGGACCTATGCGATCGTCGGCCTCGCGTTGCTGGTGTTCTTCGTCTGGGAGCCGATCCACTCCGCCGGCACGCTGATCGGGATCATCGTCTACACGTGCCTCGTGGTGTTCGGGACCGAGGTGCTGCGCCGCCAGACCGCCGAGGAGTTCCCCGACGCCCAGCTCGGCGACGCGAGCGCGGCGATCCGCGCACGGTTCAGCGGGCGCAGAGATCGGAGCCGAGGCGAAGGGGCGCCGGGCTCATCGGGCGAGTCGCTGCCCGAGCAGCTCGACCAGCTCGCGACGCTCCGCGACCGCGGCGCGATCAGCGCGGGTGAGTACGACGCCGCCAAGGCGAACCTGCTCCACGCGTAGGCGGGCATGCCCAGCGAATCGCAGCGGGTGCTGGAGCTGCTTGCCGCGGGCGACGAGCGGGCGCTCGGAGCGGTGATGTCACCGGCCCCGGGCCGCGACACCGGGGAGCTGACGGTCGGAGCACTCGACCGCCGGACGCGCGCGCTGATCCGGTTGGGAGCGCTGCTGGTGCTCGGCGCACCCACCGCCTCCGTGCAATGGGCGGTCGAGCTCGCATCGGCCACCGGCGCCGACGTCGAGATGCTGACCGGAGTGCTGCTGGCGGCCGCGCCCGCCGCCGGCAGCGCGCAGGTCTCCGAGAGCGCGCCGCGGCTCGCGCTCGCGCTCGGCTTCGACCTTGGGCTCGACTAACTACTGCCCGAGCAGGCCCGCTTCGAGCGCCCGGGACACGGCCTCCGAACGTGACGCCGCCCCGAGCTTGCGGTACACCGCGTGTGCCTGGGTCTTGACCGTGTTCGCCGACACGCCGAGCTGGCTCGCGATCTCCCGGAACGACCGGTGGCTCGGCAGGAACCGGAGGATCCTCAGCTCGGCGATCGTCAGCGACGAAGGGCCCGAGAGGCTCGACTCCGCGAGCGTGTCCATATACGCCCAGGCGCGGTCGAACCACTTCTGGAAGATCACGGCATCCGGCGTCTTGCGCGCGAGGCGCGAGGCGTCTGCCAGCAGCGACCGGGCGCCGACGACATCGGCGAGCCACAGCGACGCGTGCGCGAGCAGGATCCGTGCCTGCGCCCCGTACCACGGAATGTAGTCGCCGAGCTCGGCCAGCAGCTCGATGCCACGACGGAGATCGCGCTTTGCGTCATCGACGCTGCCCTGATGCGCCCGGACCGCCGCCGATGCGGCGTAGGCCAGCGCTGACAGCGGGTACTGGTCGAGCCCGGGGGTCTCGAGCAGCCGGTTCGCGCGGTCGGTGAGCTCCCCGGCGGACTCCCAGTCCTCCTGCTCGACGGCGACCATCACCTCCACGGCGACGCACAGGGACGCCACGCTCGGAGCGGTCATCCCGCTCAACTCGGCGCCCCGCTCGAGCGTCGCGATGCTCGCCCGGCCCTCGCCAAGCAGGTGCTCGGCGGCGCCTTTGAGCAGGCAGAGCACCCCACGCCACGGGCTGTCGTCGGCCTCGAGCTGATACGCGCGTCCGGCGACCCTGCGCATCTGCGCGGCGCCGCCGCGCCCGAGCAGCGCCTCGATGATCGCCAGCCCCGTCGCCAGCGAGGCGGGGCGTTCCAGGTCCGTCGCGCGCGCGAGCACGGCGCTGGCGGCGACGGCCCAGTGCTGGGCCTGCTCGATCTTCCCGTGCGCGAGGGCGCAGTGAGCGGCGCACAGCGCCAGCGGCGCGTGACCCGCGATCTGGTCGTGGCTAAATTCCTTAAGCCACCGCTCCACGAGCCCGATCCGCCCGTACCCCAGGTATCCGGTGAGGTTTGTCCACAGGAGCTCCCCCGAGCGCGCCGCGTCGCCGGCCGCCACCGCGTGCTCGATCGCGCGGTCGGCGTCGCCGCGGCGCGCGTACCAGGCGCTGGCGCGGAGCTGCAGCCGCGGCTCGAGCTCCGGCTCTGAGCGCCGGAACTCGGCCCGCAGCGCGTCTCCGAACAACCGCTGCCACCGGTACGTGTCGTGCGCGCGGTCGAGCGGTACAAGCAGCTGGCTCTGCTTCTCGAGCCGCGCGAGCGCGAGCGCCGAGCCCTGCTGCTCGAGCACGTCGTCGCACAGCGGCCCGGACAGCTCCTCGAGCACCGCCGTGCGGAGCAGGAACGTCATCAGGTCCGCGGGCAGCGCCGGCAGTACCTCGTCGCGCAGAAACTCGGCGAGCAGATGATCGTCGCCGCCGAAACCCGGAGCCGGAGACGGCACGGGAACCTCGCGCAGCGCGAGCGCCGCCAGGTACAGCGCCGCCGGCCACCCCTCGGTCCGGCGCACCAGTGCGTCTACCGCCTCGCGTTCGAGCTGGGTACCCGCCCGGCGCAGAAGTGTCGCGGCCTCCGAGGCCGTCAATGCAAGATCGCTCATCCGCAACTCCACGAGCGCTCGGTGCGCGCGCAGCCGTCCGATCGGCAGCGCCGGTTCGCACCGCGACGCCACCGCGAGCGTCGATCCCTTCTCCAGGCGCTCCGGCCCGATCCCCTCGCGCAAGAGGCCTGCAGGCACCCCGTCGGCGTCGTCGACCACCAGCACGAAGCTGGAGTGCCGCGCCTTGACGTCCTCGACCGCCGCCGCGACCGCGCGCGGCGTCAGCTCCGCGGCCGCACCGGAGAGCCGCAGCCACACGAACGGCCGGCGGTCGCGCTCGGCCCACTCCCTGAGCAGCGTCGATTTGCCATAGCCGGCGGGTGCGACGATCGCGGCGACCGAGCACTCGCTCGCGCCGATCAGGCGATCGACGAGCCGCTGCCGGCGGACGAACCCGCGCGTGAAGCCGGCGGCCGGCAGCTCCGCGATCGGGCGCGACCGCGTGCCGATCGCCCGGCGTCGTTTCGGCGCACGGAGTGCGGTGGCCCCGGCAGAAGGCATCGGGACATTTCTCTCGCACCACGAGAACCGGAGCAAGCCAGCGGGCCCCCCGGTTTGGGAGGGGGCCCGCACCACCCTGACAAGGGCATTCTGTCCCCCTCCAGCGATCCGCGCATCACCCGGTTCGGAGGATGTTTAAGCATCTGCCGGGCGTAGATTCCTTGCGTGGATGAAATCGAACGGCTGCTGCGCCGTCTGGCTCTGAACGACGAGCGGTCGATCGAGAGGGTGCTCATGCGCGGCTCGCAAGGCGAGGCCGGGGCGACGCTGGTCCCGAAGGTGGATCTGCTCGTCAGGCTCGGGGCGCTGCTCGCGCTCGGCGCCGCCACGACCTCGTTGCGCGCGACCGTCGAGCGAGCGAAGCTGGCCGGCGCGACCGACGACGAGATCGTCGGCGTGCTGATCGCGGTCGCACCCGCCGTCGGGCAGGCGCGTGTGGTGTCGACGGCGCCGAAGCTGGCCACCGCGATCGGATACCAACTCGAGGAGGACGAATGACAGAGGTGCGCCTGGTCGAAGCCGACGAAGGGGGCTCCCCGCCCTCGTGGGCGTGGTGGGTCACGCTGCTCGTGGGCCTGCTCAGCCTGGCCGCGGGGATCATCCTCGTGTTCAAGCCGAGCAACAGCCTCGCCACGCTCGCCGTGATCTTCGGGATCTTCCTGCTGATCGACGGGATCGCTGAGCTGGTCGCCTCGATCGCCGGCCGGGTCGACAACCGCGCGCTGGCGGCGATCCTGGGCGTGCTCGGGATCGTGATCGGGATCGTGCTGATCCGGCATCCGTTCCACGGGGTCACGGCGATCGGGCTGCTGATCGGGATCTGGCTGGTCGCGGCGGGCGTCGTGCGCTTCGTCCGCTCGCTGGCCGTCGGTACCCGGCCGGTGCTGGGGGTGCTGATCGCGCTGCTCGAGATATTCGTCGGGATCGCGGTCGTCGCCAACCCGCACATCGGCTACGCCACGCTCGCCATCCTGACCGGGATCTGGCTGATCCTGAGCGGGATCGGCACGATCGCACTTGGGGTCGAGATCCGCCGCGCTGCGCACGCTGCCTGAACGTCGACGAGCTGCTCGAGATCAGGCCGGGGCGGTCGCCAGCGGCAGCGGAGACCGGCGTCTTTGATCCGCTCGACCGCGCCGCGGCGCCAAGCCGGAAACAAAATCTGCGATCGTCGCGCCGAGCACCGCGCCCGCGACCACGTCGCCGGGGAAGTGGACTCCGGTGTGGACGCGCGAGTAGCCGACCGCGGCGGCGAGCAGGTGGAGCGGCACGGCGGCGAGCGGCATCACGCGGCCGACGCCGGTCGCGAACGCGACCGCAGCGGCTGTGTGCCCGGACGGGAACGAGTGTGAGGCGGGCATCTCCACCTGCCGAGCCGGCGGCACCGCGGCGGCCACGCGGTCCGGGCGCCGGCGCCGGCCGGCGAGTTTGAAGGCGACGTTGACGATCGCCGACGTCGCGCCCAGCGACACCAACCCCGAGGCGGCCGCCCGCCGGCCACGCGAGCCACCGAAGATCGCGAGGATCGCGCTCGCCCCGATCGACAGCCGCGAGTAGTCGGCCGCGGACGACAGCCGGCGCATCGCGTCGTCGAGGTGAGGCGTCGGGGTCGCCGCGACCGCGTCGTAGACGGCGTGGTCGACGCGGTCGAGCTCGTCAAGTACCTGATTGGGCACGACGCTGGGGCCGGCTGAGGTTGCTGACGAGTACCGCAACAACCGTCACCAGATAGATCTGACCGATCAGCGATTCTGCGTTCGACAAGGTGTGTCCGAGGTTCGTCGCAGCGGTCAAGTCTCCGTAGCCGACGGTGGTGAGCGTGGTGAAGCTGAAGTAGAGGCAGTTGGAGACGCTCGCCGAGACGTGCTGGGCGAAGAACTGTTGTTGCCCGAGCCGGTCGATCGACCCGTAGAGGAACGCGAAGCACATGCCGAGCAGGATGTACAGACAGAGCACGCCGAACACCGCCTCGACCGTCACGTGCCGTCGCGCCCGCAGGTTCCGCACCACGCCGAGCACGATCGCTGGCGGCGCGAGCACCACGAGCAGCAGATTTGCGAGCCGGGGACCGGCGCCCCCACTGTGTCCGGTGAGGGCCAGCACGATGGTCAACACCACCAGCAGCGCCCCGACCCCGATCGCGACACGGATCACCCACGCCCGAGCGCTTGCCGCCCACAGCGCCAGCACGAGCGTCGTCGCGAGCAGCGCCGTGATCACAATCTGCTGCCAGTCGCCGGGGCTGGCGATGCCCTGAAAGCCGAACGACGCGAAGATCGCCGCCAGCAGCAGCCCGTATCGCGCGCGGCGTTCGGACGCGGCTGCTTTATCGGCGGTGAGCTCGACGGCCATGCTCGTCCAGCGTGTCCCTATGCGGGAACGGCGGCAGCCTTCTGTGGCGGCTTCGGCCTGAACGGACGCAGATCGGCCTCGCCGCCGCCGGCCACCCCGTAGCTGCCCTCCGGCATCTCGTTCCAGGCGCCAGGGAGGTCGCCGATCGGCTCTGAGAGCACCAGCCGCGCGTCGTCGGAGATGTCGTGCAGGATCTGGCGCTCCGGGTAGAGCTCCCTGAGCGTGCGGATATCGCGCGAGAAGAACAGCGAGCGCGACTTCCCCTCGGTCGAGTAGCGGAACGCCCACAGCCGCTCGCCGTCGCTGGTCGCGATCGTCCCCTGGAACGGGTACTTGACGCCGTGCCGTTCCCCGGCCTCCTCGACCATCCCGATTGCTCGGGCGATTGCCTCCGGAGGGTCGTCTTCGAGCCCCAGCGTGAGCGCCAGGTAGAACAGCACCTCGGTGTCGGCCTGCCCCCTGATCCCGGGGTACAGCGACGGGTCGACCGCGAACACCAGATCGCGCTTGATCTGGTCGAACCCGTCGATGAGTCCGTTGTGCATGAACAGCTGATTGCCGTGTCGGAAGGGGTGGCAGTTGGTCTGCTGGACGGCCGACCCGATCGCCGCCCGGATGTGCGCGAGGAACAGCGGCGAGCGGATATGGGCAGTCAGCTCTCGCAGGTTCTCGTCGTTCCACGCCGGCTCGATGCTGCGGAACACTCCCGGCGTCCTCTCATCGTCATACCAGCCGAGGCCGAATCCGTCGCCGTTGGTCGTCTCCGCCCCGAGGCGGGAGTGAAGGCTCTGGTCGATCAGCGAGTGGGCCGGGCTGTACAGCGCCTGGTGAATCAGTACGGGCGAACCCGTATATGCGAGCCAGCGGCACATCAGTCGCTCCTTTGGGTCGTGAATCGATTCGACAGCGCCGTGACTACGCCTGCCAGCCCGACTCGGCGCGCCTCGGCCCGCTGGCGGTCGGCGCCGTTCGCCGCCAGCAGTCGTTCGAGCCGGTCGAGCTCGCGCGAGCATCCGAGCGCCGCCGAGTGCGGCCGGCACCGCTCCGCGAGTGCACGAACCAGCGTCCGCGCCGAGACCAGCCGCCGGGCCTGCGGGTCGATCAGCCGCGCCTGAATCCCGTCTCGAGCGGCCAGAAACCGGTTCTCCGCCAGCACCTCGGGCGAGCTCACCCGGGTGGGCTCGTCGTCCTCGAGCGCAAGCCGCACGAGCGACTGGATGAACGCGACGAGCGACGCTGTGTCGGCGATCGTCGACTGCGCGTCCATCACACGCAGCTCGACCGTGCCCAGCGCGGGCTGCAGTCGTGCGTCCCACCAGACGAAGCTTGGGTCCGGTACGGCGCCCGAGGCGACCAGCGAGTCGACGGTCTCGACGTAGTCACCGTACGCGTTGAACCTGCGCGGCGGGCCCGTCCGCGGGAACCGCTGGAAGATCACCGCGCGGGTCGACGCGAAGCCCGTGTCCTCGCCCTGGCTGAATGGCGAGTTCGCGGACAGCGCCAGCAGCAGCGGCAGCGCCTCGCGCAGTCGGTTCAGCGCCTTCAGCGCGTCCTCGGGATCCGGGACTCCGACATGGACGTGCAGCGCGAGCGTCGGCTCCTGCCGCGCGAGCGAGCGCATCGAGTCCGCGAGCTTGTTGTAACGGGGCGAGCCGGAGATCCGGACCCGGCTAGGGCCGAGCAGTGGGTACGTGCCGGCCGAGGCCGGGCTGAGGCCGAACTCCGCCAGCTCCGTCGACATCCGGCCGCGGAGATCGGCGAGCTCGGCGACCGCTCCGGGTGCGTCAGCGTGGACGCTCGACACGAGCTCGAGCACCGACGCGTGGGTCTCGGGCGCCGTGTGTGCTGCGAGCCCGCCGGACAGCCCGCGGAGCACGGCGTCGCCCGACTGCGCCAGCGACACCCCGCCCGCGTCGAGCAGCATCAGCTCCTCCTCGGCCCCGACCGTGTACCGCTTGCCGCGCACGCCGTTCCATCGCGCCCACGCGGGGCCGGAGCCGGCATGGGCGCCACCGCCGGACGACCGGCGAGCGGTAGCGGCCAGGGTCACGGATCAAACCTGCATCAGCACCGCTCACGAGTCATCACCCGATCCGGATGAGCCCCAGCCCGATCCGTCTGGGAGGATTGCCGCTGTGCCCCGGCGGGGGCGAAGCCCGCGGCTAAAGGAGCGACTGATGACCGGTAAGGCCGACTTCACCGAGCAGGAGTGGGACACGGTGCTCGAGGGACCCCCGAGCGCCGGGATAATCATCGTCACCGCCTCGAAGGGCGGCACGTTCCGGGAGACGTTCGCGATCGGCAAGGCGTACGCCGAGGCGCGCCAGCAGCACGGCGCGAGCCAGCTGCTCGACGAGATCGTGTCGGCGAAGCCGGAGGTCGACCACACTCGCTACGGCTCGGTCGAGGAGGTGAAGGAGCACGCGCTTCAGCACATCCGTGATGCGGTCGACGTGCTCGAACGCAAGGCGACAGCCGACGAACTGGACGACTACCGGCGGTTCGTCGTCGCGCTCGCGGAGCGCGTCGCGCACGCGCACAAGGAGGACGGGATGGAGGTCAGCGGACCCGAGCAGGCGGCGATCCAGGAGATCCAGGCCAGCCTCGGGAGCTCGGGCGACGTCAGCTCAGCAGCTGAATCAGGCCCTTGATCACGAGCAGCAGCCCGATCAGCGCAAAGAACCTGGTCAGCGCCCGGCGCCATTGCCGTCCGGCGAACGCCTTCGCCCGGTCGATCGCCCTCGGCGTCCACTCGGGCGCGACCACGAAGCACAGCAGCGGGACCTCCAGCAGCGCCAGCATGATGATGTTGAAGAGGATGATCGTCGCGACCGTGCCGGCAACGGAGTAATGGAGCTTCGCGAGCCGGGTCAGGCCGGCGAGATACGACGCGCCGGGGAGCGTCAGCAGCGCTCCGACGACGAACGTGACGCGGGCCGATCCCTTCCCGAGCGCGCGCTGCCATCGCGGCGGCCCCTTGTCCGGCTTGCCGGCTTTGCGCACGCGGCGACGCTCGGTGATCCGCTCGTCGCGGCCGGTCGCGAGCACGCCCGCCAGGGCGAGGAACAGGACCCCGATCGCCGTCGTCGCACCCGGCCCGAGGCTGTGCTTGGTCGTGCTCACCAGGCCGGAGGTCTGGAGCTCGTAGACGATGATGATCCCGAGCGTGATGCTCGTCATCAGCGCCCCGAGCAGGTACCCCAGCATCAGCCGCACCGGGTGGTCGAGCAGCATCATCACGGTCGCCGCCGCGACCAGCGTCGGATTGAGCGCCGCGGTCACTGCAAAGACGAGTACGTGGCCCACGGTCGGCGGTAATCATGAGCGAAGTAGCGGCGTCCGGGGATCTCGGCGGCTCAACGGGGGCCGCGACGAAAGCGACAGGACTCGCGCTCCTAACGCTTGCGTCCGGCCAGTTCCTGATGACGCTCGACACCTCGGTGATGAACGTCTCAATCGCGACCGTGGCCAAGGACGTGCACACGACGGTGACCGGGATCCAGAGCGCGATCACGTTCTACACGCTGGTGATGGCGGCGCTGATGATCACCGGCGGCAAGCTCGGCAAGATCCTCGGGCACAAGCGGGCGTTCGCGATCGGGTGCGTGATCTACGGGTGCGGCTCGCTGACCACCGCGCTGTCTCCAAGCCTGCCGGTGCTGATCATCGGCTGGTCGGTGCTCGAGGGCATCGGCGCCGCGCTGATCCTGCCGGCGATCGTGGCCTTGGTGGCGTCGAACTTCGATCGCGCCGGGCGGCCGCGCGCGTACGGGCTTGTGGCCTCCGCGGGCGCGATCGCGGTGGCGGCGGGCCCGCTGATCGGCGGGCTGTTCACGACCTACGCCTCGTGGCGGTGGGTGTTCGCGGGCGAGGTGCTGATCGTGCTCGTGATCCTCGTGCTGACGCGACGGATGGCAGACGGCGCTGCGGGCGAGCGCGTCCGGCTCGACCTGGTTGGAACCGCGCTGTCGGCGCTCGGGCTCGGCCTGATCGTGTTCGGGATCCTCAAGTCGGGCACGTGGGGCTTCGTCCAGCCGAAGGAGGGCGCGCCCCAGTGGCTGGGGCTGTCGCCGACGATCTGGCTGGAGCTCGCCGGCGCGGTGGTCCTCCTGGCGTTCCTGTGGTGGGAGCGTCGGCAGCTCTCTCGGGGCCGAGAGCCGCTGATCAATCCGAAGATCCTCGCGAACGCGACGCTGCGCGGCGGGCTCACCTCGTTCTTCTTCCAGTACCTGCTTCAGGCGGGTCTGTTCTTCACGATTCCCCTGTTCCTGTCGGTCGCGCTCGGCCTCTCGGCGATCGCGACCGGGGTGCGACTGCTACCGCTGTCGATCACACTGCTGCTCGCGGCGGTCGGCGTCCCGAGGCTGTTCCCGAAAGCGTCTCCGCGAGTGGTAGTCCGGCTCGGCTTCCTCGCGCTGTTCGCCGGAATCGCGGTGATGGTGGCGGCGCTCGATGCCGGCGCAGGACCGGAGATCGTCACCTGGCCGATGCTGCTCTCCGGGCTCGGCGTCGGCGCGCTCGCTTCGCAGCTCGGGAGCGTGACCGTCTCCTCGGTCCCCGACGAGCAGAGCAGCGAGGTCGGCGGCCTGCAGAACACGCTCACGAACCTCGGCGCCTCGATCGGTACCGCGCTGGCCGGAGCGGTACTGATCTCCGCCCTGACCGGCTCGTTCCTGACGGGTATCGAGAACAATCCCGCCGTCCCCGCGAACGTGAAGAGCGAGGCCCAGACGAAGCTGGCCGCCGGAATCCCGTTCGTGTCCGATAAGGACCTCGAGGCGTCGCTGAAGAAGGCCGGAGTCCCACCCGAGCAGGCGAAGGCGATCACCGACGAGAACGCGACCGCCCGCATCGACGGGCTTCGCTCGTCGCTGTCGCTGCTGGCCGTGATCGCGCTGCTCGCGACGGTGCTCACCTTCCGGCTGCCGACGAAGCAGCCGAGCTCCGAGCCCGAGGCGGCGCCTTAACCGGAGCCCCTACCCCTTCACCAGCCCCGCGCCACCCAGCAGCGCCAGCACCGCTCCGACGAACAGCAACAGGCCGACTAGCACCACCGGCCAGCGGCGCTGGACGAAGTCGCCGACCCGCTGCAGCAGCGGGTCGGCGCGGTCGCGGGCGAGCAGCAGAATCAGGACGATCACGATCAGCGGCAGCACGAACGCGACGTTGTAGAGGACCAGCAGCAGCACCTCCTGCGGGATCGCGGCGTCGGACGCCGTGATCCCGGCGATCACCGCGAAGTACGGCGCCGCGGTCGGCAGCTCGACCGCGGAGATCGACGCGCCGGTGACGAACGCCGAGCTGCCGTCCCCGCCGCGCCCCGGCAGCGACTGCCGCGCGAGCTTGCGCCGCCCGAGCCAGACCGCGACTGCGACGCCGAGCAGCACCGCCCCCACCACGAGCTCGATCACGTGCTTGGCGGTGCCGCGGGGGTGCGGCACGAGCCCGATCAGCAACCGACCGGGGCCGATCGTCAGGATCGCGCCGGCGACGAAGTTCACGACGAATACGCCGAGCGTGAACTCGGTGACCCGCCGAACACGCCCCGCAGCCGTCGCCAGGTACAGCGCCGGTCCGACCGTGCTCGGATTCAGCGAGTCGGCCAGGCCGACCGAGATCGCGATACCGATTCGCCGGAGCATCGGGGCTCAGCTTTGCACCGGCGGCTGCGTCTTGATCCGGGCGCGACCCGGAACGGCTCGACGAAGCTCCCCAGCCGCTCGCGCTGGCGATCAGTCAGGTGTTGCGGGCCGTCCGGCACGTCGGTGGTGAACGTTCCATGAATGCACGGCGCCCGTCGTCATCCCATCCGGATGAGGAAATCGGGCACGGTTCGTCGAATCCTGTTCCCGAGGAGAGCAAACCCGCTCTGTGCGGGCCTACCGCTACTGGAAGGAGAGCTGCACCGTGGACAACGTGAGAGGCCTAGGACGGGCCATCTTCGCAGCCGTGCTGCTGATGATCGGCGGCGTACTGAACATCATCTACGGCATCGCCGCGATCTCGAACTCCCACTTCTTCAGCGACCACACGAGCTACGTGTTCGGGAGTCTGAAGACGTGGGGCTGGATCACGCTGATTCTCGGGGTCATCGAGCTGCTTGCGTCCGCTTCGCTGTTCGGAGGGGGCACCTTCGGCCGGTGGTTCGGCATCTTCGCCGGATCGCTCGTGGCGATCGAGGCGCTGCTCCAGATCCCGTCGTATCCGATCCTGTCCCTCGCGATCTTCGGCCTGAGCCTGTGGATCATTTACGGGCTGGTCATCTACGGCGATCCGGCGGACCCCGTCGATATGTCATCGGGGGCGGGAGTTGGGTCCCGTCCGCCGGTGCAGACGGGACCGCCACCCTCGTAGGCGCAGCTCAGGCCGACAGCACACCGGGGCCCGGATCGGCAGACCGGGCCCCGGTTCGCTTTTCGAGTGTGACCACGCGCACGCTCTGTGCTGCGGCTACCGACGAGGGTCATCCGTGGCCTCGAGCCGGGGCGCTACCGACTGGTGCTGGAGCCTCGCGTCCGAGGCATCGCCGGCAACCCGGTGACCGCCGCCTTCCGAATCCGGTGAGGACGCGGCATCCTCGGCCGCGTACTCGTCGAACAGCCGCTGCTCCTTTTCGCGCTTCGGGAACCGCAGGAACACGAGCGTGAGACCGATCGCGACCGCGATCGCGCCGGCGCCGTAGGCCCAGTGCTGACCGTGCAGGAATGAGCTCTTCGCGGCGGCGATGATCCTCTGCGAGTACTGGGGGTGCTGGCTGGCGAGATCCGCCGCGCTGGCGAACGACTTCGTCAGCTCTTCCTGAACCGATGCGGAGATGCCCTTGCCCGACGTCGAGATCGCCGCGCCGAACGCCGCCGCGTAGCCGGCGGTCAGCAGCGCGCCGAGGATCGACTGCATGACCGCCCCACCGAGGTCGCGCTGCAGGTCGGCAGTGCCCGACGCCATCCCCACGCGCCGCACGGGCGTCGAGCGGGTCAGCGTGTTCGATGTCGGTGGACCCGCGAGTCCCACGCCGATACCGATCAACGCGTACGCGAGCCCGACCTTCCAGTAGGGGATTCCCTCCTTCCACAGCAGCAGCATCGCGAGGAAGCCGAGCAGCACGATCAGCTGCCCGAGCTGGATGCAGAACCGCGTGCCGCGCGCCTCGGTGATCTTCGCCGAGCGCGGCGCGACCAGCACCATGCAGAACGCCGCCGGCAGGATCGAGGCGCCGGCCCCCAGCGTCGAGTAGCCGAGCACATTCTGGAGGAACTGCTGGCCGACGAACAGCGCGCCCATCAGCGAACCGAACACGATGATTCCCGCCACGGCACCGACCCAGAACGTCGGACGGCGCGCGACCTTCAGGTCGTACAACGGATTGCGTGCCCGACGCTGGCGCAGGTAGAACAGCAACAGCGACCCGACCGCGACCCCGCCGAGCACGAGCGCCGCGGTCAGCTTGTTCGGCACCGGGGCGAAGTTGATCGCGAGGATCGCCGCGCCGACCAGCACGACCGACAGGATCCCGCCGAGGTTGTCGACCCGCTCGGTCGTCTCGTTCACGTGCGCTGGGATCAGGATCCACGCCATCGGGATCGCCACGAGCGCCAGCGGCAGGGTCAGCAGGAACACCGATCCCCACGAGAAGTGCTCGAGCAGGAACCCGGCCCCGAGCGGCCCGAGCGCGGTGATCGCGGCGCCGGCTCCCGACCACAGCGCGATCGCCCGCGTCCGCCGTGGCCCCGACCACAACGCGGTAATCAGCGCCAGCGTCGTCGGATACGCCATGCCCGCGGAGATGCCGCCGCCGAGCCGCGCGAGCGCCAGCACGTTGTCGCTGGGGGCGAGCGCCGCCAGCAGCGAGAACGGGATCGCGAGGATCGTGCCGAGCACGGCCATCGACTTGCGCCCGTAGCGATCGCCGAGCGCTCCGAGCCACAGCACCGAGCACGCGAGTCCGAGCGAATAGCCGACCGCGATCAGGTCGAGCGTCGTCTGGCTCGAGTCGAAGTGCTTGCCGATGTCGGGCAGCGCGACGTTCGCCACCGACAGGTTGAGGTTGGCGACCGCCGCGACCAGGATCAGCGCGACGAGCACCAGCGGCGCGCGCGCCGGGACGGTCGAGGGAGCGCCCGCTTCGGTACTCGCCGGGTTGCTCATCGTGCCGCGATTCTCTTATAACTACTTACCTCGACGAGATGTCCAGCATCGGCGACAGCAGATTCCATAAGGGCCAGCCCGTGTGGGTGATGGGTCCCGACGGCGCTCAGCGTCCCGCGGAGTACGTCGGCGAGGGGGAGCTCGGGGCCTGGTTCGGTGGCCCGCCGGTCG
This sequence comes from Solirubrobacteraceae bacterium, assembly GCA_036490875.1. Classification (GTDB taxonomy): domain Bacteria; phylum Actinomycetota; class Thermoleophilia; order Solirubrobacterales; family Solirubrobacteraceae; genus Palsa-465. The sequence goes on along the minus strand of DASXDA010000078.1, from coordinate 7,867 downwards.
TGATCGTCGTGTTCACGGATACGGGCGAGGGCGCCGAGGTCGAGGTCGACCGCGTCGTCGCGCGCTAGTCGCGCTACTGCGTCAGCTCCTGCCCCGCCGCGAGCTTCATCAACGCAAGGACGCCGTCCGAGAGCGAGTCCGGCACGACTGCCGATGGCGACGCTCCCGGATGCGCGGGCGCGATCCGGACTCGGAGCGCGCCCGGTAGCGACCGGAACCGGAGCGGAGACTCGAGCACGACCGCCTCGCCGTCGATCCCGGCCGGGACCTGCTCCTCCGACTGGATCCTGAACCTGTCGTCGGTCCACTGGTGCATCCCCAGTTGCGGCCGCGACGCGGCGGTGTCGCCATCGCCGGCGCCATCGCCGGCGCCGTCGCCCTCGCCGTCGCCGCGCGCGATCGGGCTGAGCACCGCAATCCCGAGCTCGCCGCGGTCAAGCCTCGGGCGCGTCCCCGCCCCGACGCCTGGGCCGAGCCGGTAGCGATTGTTCGAGACGAGGATCGCGACGCCGGAGGAGCGGCCGTGCGGCCCCATCCAATCGAGCTTTGGGGGCTTGGCGTCGGGCCCCATCGCGTCGGGGACGGTCGCGAGCAGCGTGCCCAGCTTCGCGTCGCGGTAACCGGGCTGCTGGACCGCCTCCGCGTACAGCCCGAGCGAGACGTTGTTGACGAACACTCGTCCGTTGACCTCCGCCAGGTCGACCCGTCGCTCCCCGCCGTCGACGAACGCGTCGAGCGCCCCGACCACGTCGTCCCGGTCGACGCCCAGGTCGAGCGCGAAGTGGTTGCGAGTGCCGGACGGGATGCACGCGTACGGCAGGTCGAGCTCGGAGGCAACCTGCGCGACGACCGCCTGCGAGCCGTCGCCGCCGGCCATCGCGAGCCCGTTGGCGCCCCGCTCGACGGCCGAGCGGACCAGCTCCTCGAGATCGTCGCCGCGCCGGAGCTCGATCGGCTCGATCCCGCGGCGCCGTGCCTCGTCGGGGAGGTGGAATCGCTCGGCCTTACCTCCCCCCGACTTCGGGTTGTAGAACAGGACCGGGTTGCTCGGCGGCTCACCGGGCGCAAGGTGCACGTGGTGGGCGAACGCGCGGCGCGACGCGCCGACGGTCGCGATCGCCAGCGCGAGCACGACCAGATCCGGGATCACCGTCCCCTCGGTCACCACCAGCGCGATCGCGCCCGCCAGCAGCAGTATCGCGACGAACAGTGCGACCCGCCTAGCCAGCCCCCGCCTGCGCACCCCGTGCCAGACGGCGAGGAGCGCCAGCGCGATGCACGCGAGCACCGACAGCCCGCGCGGAAACCTGGTGATCGTCGTCGCGACCGCGAGCGCGACCGCCGCGATCGCCAGCAGCAGCGCTCCGAGCGCCCACAACCGCCGCCCCAGCACGCCCTCAGAGCCCGGTCTGGGCCTTGATCCTTCCCGATTTCACGGCGTCCGCGAGCCGCTGGTAGTCCTGCCCGTTCAACTCCGCGTAGGCGCGCGAGAACTCGAGGGTCGCCCGGTCGAACACGTCGCCGCTCCCAAGATACGCGGCGATCGCGATCCGATCGCCGCTGCGCGCATGGGCGCGGGCCAGCGTCCAGCCACACAGCCTGCCGTAGATCGACATCCCCTCGGGCCGCAGCTGGTCGATGGCGGCTGAGCCTTTCCAGTCCTTCAACTGGCGTCCGTAGAAGTCCCGCGGCTTGGCGTCGATCGGGGACTCCTCGACGCGGAGCCACCCGAGCAGGATGTCACTCGAGGCCTGCATCAACCGCTGCCCGTTCACGACGCGCTCGCCGTGGTTGGCGAACTCGCTCGGGCCCAGCGGCTCCTCCAGCACCGAAGCGTCGGCCTCTTTCATCTGCAAGAACAGCGGGTCCTGCCCGTCGCGGCCGAAGAACAGCGCGATCCACGCGCGCGTGCCGACGCTACCGACGCCGACGACCTTGCGAGCGAAGTCGGCCAGCATGAACTCCTCGAGCAGCACGCGGCGATCAGACTCGAGCGACTCCCGGAACGCTCGGACAAGGCTACGGAGCGTCTCGAGCGTCGAATCGCGCTCGCTGTCACCCACGAGCTTGTCGAGCGGAACGATCAGTGGCGACTCGTCGACGATCCGGGCCTGGCCGTCGACGACGTGCGTCAGCTTCTCAAAGGCCGACATGCTGTCCCGGGTCCGGGCCTTGTCGAGCGTCTTCTGCGTCCTCTCGACGGCCCGCGGCTTGAGGTCGGCGGCACGCTCCTGCAGCAACTGCTCGATCTCGAGCCCGCTGTACCACACCTCGAGGTTCTTCATCCCGGCGAAGTTGCGGATCGCCTGCCGGTACTGCGAGACCGTGTCGAGCACGATCCGGTCCTGCTCCTTGGGCTTGTAGCCGTTGTCTCGCGCCGCGATCAGCATGCTTGCGGCGAGTCGTTTGACGTCCCACTCCCACGGCCCCGGAAGCGTCTCGTCAAAGTCGTTGATGTCGAAAATCAGCCGCCGCTCGGCTGACGCGAACACGCCGAAGTTCGATAGGTGCGCGTCGCCGCAGCACTGGACGGTCAGCCCGGAGCGAGGCGTCGCGGCGAGGTCGTGGGCCATGATCATCGCGGCGCCCCGGTAGAACGTGAACGGAGAGACGAGCATCCGGCCGTAGCGGATCGGAACGAGGTCGGGCACGCGCGTGGCCGCCTGGCGCTCGAGCAGGTCGATCGGATCCTTCCGGCCTGACGCCGGCTCGAATTGCCCGTGGCTCGAGCGTGGCACCTCGTTGCGAGCGGCCTTGCCCCGCGCCGTCCGCTCGGCGACAGAGAGATGCCGAATGGCGGTACCGGTCGGCCTATGCGCGACGCTGACCATCGTTCATCAATGCTCGCCCGTGCCGACGCAGACGCATCACCCGATGCGGGTGAGGCGTGCTCCCCGGCGGGCATCACACTGAGGCGATGGGCAGATCGGCGGTGGCGCTCGCGGCGCTGTTCTTCGGGCTGGGGACAGGCGTCGCCGCGGCCGCGGGCACCACGATCACGACGACGACCACGGGACCGGCCCGGACGGTCTCGACAACGGTCTCGACGACGGTGACCGAACCCCCCACGACGTCTACCGTCACCAGGACTGCGACGGGAGCAGAGCGGACGGTCACGGCTCCCGAGCCAAAGACGACCACGAGCGTCGTGGCGACGACGCCGGCGACGAAGACGTCGTCCGGCAGCAGCGTCCCGGCGTGGGCATGGGTGGTGATCGGGCTCGGGGCCGTCGGGATTGTCACCTCGATCTACATGGTCGGGCGCGACCGCGGCCGGCGAACGGAGGCGGCGGGACCCGATCGACGCACGGGCGGAGCTCCCTACGACCCAGACCCGCCCGCCCGCTGACGCGCGCCGGATCCGCCTGCTCGCTGCGGTCGCGTGCGCCGCGCTCGCCGCGTTCGCCGCCCTCACCGCCCTGGTCGCGACGGACCAACTGCGCGGATTCGACGCCGGCGCTTTTCGGACCGCCGACGACCTGCGCGCCGCGTGGCTGGACTCCGCGGCGCGCGCAATCACAACGCTCGGCCTGATCGCGGTCGTCGGCCCTGCCGTGGCTCTCGGTGGCGCGTGGCTGATCAGCCGCCGGCGCGGCGCGCGCGGCGCCTCGCTGATCGCGGGCGCAGCGCTCGCCTGGCTGACCGTCTGGATCGCGAAGTCGCTCGTCGACCGCTCGCGACCCCCGGCGCCGCTGGTCCATACCGCCGGCCAGAGCTACCCGTCGGCCCACGCCGCCAACTCGGTCGGCTGGTTCGCGCTCGCGATCGCGCTCGCGGCGGTGATCTCGGTCCGCGGCGGCCGGATCGCGGCGATCGCCGCGGGCGCGCTGCTCGCGGTTCTGGTCGGGCTGAGCCGCGTCTACCTGCGCGCCCACTACCTCTCCGACGTGCTCGGCGGCGAGGCGCTCGCTGTCGCGATGTACGCGTTCGCCGCGGTGGCGGCGCTCGGCTGGCGGGCGCGCCGCCGCGCGGCCCTACACCTGGATCCGGTCGCCCGGCGCCAGCAGCCGCACCTCGACTGACGGCGCGTCGCGACCGAGGAGCCGCGCGAACTCGCGGGCGGGGGCGTCGGGCTCGGGAAGCTTCCCTCCGGGCCACCGGGGCGCGAACGTCCCGAAGTGGATCGGGACCGCCACCTCGGGCGCGATCACCGCCGCCGCCTTCGCCGCCCGCTCGGGGTCGAGGTGGCCCGGACCGACCGACGGCCCCCACCCCCAGACCGGCAGCAGCGCGACCCCGACCGACCCGCGCAGCTCGCTCATCTCGTCGAACAGGTCCGTGTCACCGGCGAAGTAGGCCGAGCCCGACCCCGTCACGAGGTAACCGACTGGGTCGCCCTCCGGGCCTCCGCGCGGCCATCGCCGGCGGTCGTGCGTCGCCGGTGTGGCGGTGACGCGGACGTCGCCGAGCGCCAACTCGGATCCGACGGAAAGCTCGCGGACATCCTCGAGGCCCTTCCGCTCGAGCCAGGCGCCGCTCCCGCGCGGCGCGATCACCGGCACCCCGCGCGCGATCTCCCGCAACGAGGCGAGGTGGGTGTGGTCGTCGTGCAGGTGAGAGAGCAGCACGGCGTCAACTCGCTCGGGCGGCTCGATCCCGCCGGGTGGGGCGATCCGGCCGAGCGGGCCGAGCCGGCCGAGCGGCCCGATCCGATCGCCGAGCACCGGATCGGTGAGGAGCCTGACCCCGTCGACCTCGATCAGCACGGTCGCATGACCGAGCCAAGTGATCTCCACGACGCGATGATCGAGCCACGCCCGTCGCACGCTCATCGCCCGATCGGGATGACGACGCGGCCAGGGCGCGGGCCGATATTCCGGCTGATGGAGGGCGAAACCTACGGGGAGCAGGTGAGCTGGAGGCCGCAGGCACCTCGGCTGCGGCTGTTCCATCTGCTGCTGTCGTGGATCGTCGCGGCGGTCGCGGTCCTGATCGCCGGGGCGATCGTCCCGGGAGTCACGGTCGGCACCTTCGGCAAAGCGCTCGTCGCGGCGGTGCTGATCGCGGTGCTGAACGCGGTGCTGCCGCCAATCGTCGCCGCGTTGAAGCTGCCGTTCACGCTCGCGCTGGGGTTCGTGATCGTGCTGGCGCTCGACGCGCTGATCCTGCTGCTCGCCTCTGAGATCGACTCGACGGTGATCCACGTCGACTCGTTCGGCTCGGCGCTGCTCGCGGCGCTCGTGATCTCGGCCGCGGTCGTTGTCCTCGACGTGATCCTCGGCGCCAACGACAACGACGAGTACGCGCTGCGGGTGATCGCCCGGATCGCCCGGCGCCAGGGCGGCGGCGCGCGGACGGACACGCCAGGGTTGCTGTTCCTCGAGATCGACGGCCTCGCGCTGCCGGTGCTCCAGCGAGCGATGCGCGACGGCAACGCGCCGACGCTGGCGCGCTGGGTCGCGTCGGGCACGCACCGGCTCGCAGAGTGGGAGACCGACCTGAGCTCGCAGACCGGAGCGAGTCAGACCGGGATCCTGCTCGGCTCAAACGAGGACGTTCCCGCGTTCCGGTGGGTGGACAAGCCGACGGGGAAGGTCATCGCGTGCTCGTCGCCGGCCGACTGCGCGGCGATCGAGGCGCGGCTGGCGTCCGGAAACGGGCTGCTCGTCAACGGCGGTGCGAGCCGCGGCAACCTGTTCTCCGGCGAGGCGGACGAGGTGATCCTCACGGCGAGCAAGCTCGGCGCAGAGAAGCGCGCCAACCCCGGTTACCGCGCGTTCCTGTCAAACGGCTTCAACGTCACGCGGCTGCTGGTGCTGTTCATCTGGGAGGTCGTTCTCGAGCGGGTCGCGGCGATCCGGCAGAAGCGCCGCGATGTCCATCCGCGCGGTTACCGAGCCGGCCGCTACCCGTTCATGCGGGCGGGGCTGTGCGTCGGGCTCCGCGACCTGATCGTGTTCGGCGTCCTGACCGACATGATGCACGGGCGGCCCGCGGTGTACGCGACGTTCTCGAGCTACGACGAGGTCGCTCACCACTCGGGGCTCGAGCGCGCCGACACGCTCGAGGCGCTCCGAAAGCTCGACCAGCACTTCGGGCGGATCGAGCGCGCGCGCCGGTACGCGCCCCGTCCGTACAAGCTGGTGGTCCTCTCGGACCACGGGCAGACGCAGGGCGCGACCTTCAAGCAGCGAAACGGCTATGACCTCCACGAGCTCGTCGCGCGCTCGCTCGAGCGGGCCGAGGTCAAGCCGGTGGCCGGCGGCGAGGAGAACGACGCCGCCGTCGGACACGCGGTCGCGGAGGCGACGGGCCGCAGCCGCGACGGCCAGACCGCCGAGCTCGGCGACCGCGACGCGGTCGTCCTCGCGTCGGGAAACCTGGGCCTGATCTACCTGATGGAGGAGCGCCGCCGGCTGACCCTCGAGGAGATCGACGAGCGCCACCCGCGGCTGCTGGTAGCGCTTCGCGAGCACCCGCACATCGCGTTCGCGCTCGTCCATTCGGCGGCGCGCGGGCCGACCGTGCTGGCCGCCGACGGGATCCGTTATCTGGACGAGAGTCGCATCGAGGGCACCGATCCGCTCCAAGGGTTCTCTAGCAACGCAGCCGACCACCTGATCCGGACCGACACGTTCGAGCACGCCCCGGACATTCTCGTCAACAGCTTCTACGACGCCGAGCTCGAACAGGGTTGCGCGTTCGAGGAGCTGATCTCGTTCCACGGCGGCCTCGGCGGCCCGCAGACCCGGCCGTTCATCCTGTACCCGGTCGAGCTGCCGATGCCGACGCGACGGATCGTCGGGGCAGCGGCCGTCCACGACCTGATCTCCGGCTGGAGGTGGGCACTCCAGGGCGAGCCCGCGCCGGGTGCCTCAGCGGTCGGCGCCCACGCGCTCCGCTGAGCGTCGGCGCGTCAGGCGACAGCCACTCTGCCGCGGACCCAGGTGCCGCGTCCGGGCTCCGAGCCGACCCACAGCTGCCCGCCGACCGCCTCGATCCGGTCGTGCATGTTGATCAGGCCGTTCCGGAGCGGCTGCTCGGCCGGGTCGAAGCCGACCCCTGAGTCGCGCACGTCGAATGCGAGCGTCTCGCCGACGTGCCACACACGCACGCGTGGGTCGGGCGACGGGCCCGCGTGCTTGACGACGTTCTGAATCGCTTCCACGCAGCAGAAGTACACGGCCACCTCGACGTCCTCGGGGTAGCGCTGGAGGCCGAACGCGTGCAGCGAGACCGGGCACGGGAGCTGCCGCGCCGCCGACTCAAGCGCGACCTTCAGTCCTCGCTCGGTGAGGATCGACGGATAGATGCCCGCTGCGAACGCGCGCAGCGCCGCGAGCAGATCGTCGACCTGGTTCCCGATCGCCGAGAGCATCTGATCCCCCCGCTCCGGCTCCGCTCTGATCGTCTCGGCGGCCAAGTCCAGCCGCAGGCGCAGTCCGAGCACGTACTGCTGCACTCCGTCGTGGAGGTCGCGCTCGATCCGCTGCCGCTCGCTGTCTGCCGCCTCGACCAACCGCAGGCGCGAAGCCGCGAGCTGCTGGTTTACCTCCGTCAGGTCGTCCTTCAACCGGGCGGATTCGACCCGCATCACGGCGACCGCTCCCGCGGCCTCGACGAACGACGCATGGTCGGACAGCCACGCGTCGTAGGTGATGGCGGCGACCGGGACGCCGTTCCGCTCGATCCGAGCGACCGCCCGGCGCTCGTCGCCGGCGGGGGCCGGGACGGAACTGCCAGCGCCGTCGACGTACCCGCCGAGGTTCGGCTGGTAGTAGGCGATCTGGACGGACGGATCCTTGAGTGCCGCGGCGAGCAGCGCATCGGGCGGCGTCTCCGGGTGCTCGACGAGCGCGCGCACGAACGTCGCAAGCGCCCGGCCGACCGTCAGCCGCTCGATGAACAGCCCCAGGAGAATCGCGAG
>DASXDA010000077.1:0-13548 GCA_036490875.1 Solirubrobacteraceae bacterium | reverse complement strand
ACGTTGTTGCTCGTCGTCCCGACGGGGGAGATGGACGTCACGTGAGCGCCGAGCTGGACGCCGCTGAGCGCGTCCGGGGTGACGGTTGCGGCCTGACCGACCTTGAGCTTGTTGACATCCGACTCGCTGAAGGAGACGGTCATCGTCATCGTGCTCGTGTTGACGATCTGAACGAATGGCGAGCTGCTCGTGGACGATGAGGACGTCCCGGTAGTGCCCGACGAGCTCGAGCCGAGGCTTCCCGCCGTGCTCGTGGAGGAGCCCGATGACGAGCCGGACGTCGACCCGGTCGACGCGCCGGACGTGCCGCCCGTGGACCCGGCCGAGACGCTGTCGCCCGTGGACAGGCTTGCGACCGACGCGACGGTTCCGCTGATCGGCGCGTAAAGCTTGGTGTTGTTGAGTGCGGTCTGGGCGGTGTTGACATTCGCTTGCGCGGTGTCGACGGCGGCCTGCGCCGTGGCGATGCTCGAGGCCGAAGTGGTGCTCGACGTGCTGCTCGAGCCCGAGCTCGACGAGCTCGATCCGCCGCTGCTCGAGCTGGCGGTCGTGGACGAGCCAGACTCCGCTGAGCTCAGCTGGTCCTGGGCGGCGGTCAGCTGCGACTCGGCCTGGTCGAGCGCGAGCTGCGCGTTCGTTGGGTCGAGCGTGGCGAGTAACTGGCCCTTGTTGACGTGCTGGCCGACCTTGACGTCGAGTGCGGAGAGTGCTCCGCTGGTCTGGAAGTTCAGGTCGTCGCTGGTGCCGGCCTCGATGTTGCCGCTGCCGGTGACCGTCGATTGAACGACGCCGTTCTGGGCGCTCAGAATCTGAGTAGAGGTACGCCCGGAACTGGCGGGAGCTCCGAGCTGGGTCACAGCCAGAGCGAGTAGCGCGACGCCCAGCGCCGCGAGCATGTACAGGTGCCATGGACGGAGCCGGCGTGTGCTCGTGGCTGGCCCGCGGCGCGGGAGCCGCATGGCGGGCCGCCGGAACCGTGAGGCGAGCGGCCGTCGGAGTCGGGAGGTTGTGCTCATGCCGGGCAATGTCGCGGTCCCGGCTGAGAGCAACCCCCGATGCGGCTGAGAGATCGCTGAGAGACCGTTCTCAGCTTTTTCTCAGGTTTCGGGGCGACAATCGAGCTGTGGAAGACCAGAGCGAGAGCGCGCGGGTGCTCGTCGTCGATGACGAGCCGGGGATCGTCGAGGTGATCTCGATGGCGCTGCGCCACCACGGCTTCGGAGTCGACACCGCCGCCACCGGCCGAGAGGCGCTTGACTCCGTCCGGCGGTGGCACCCGCACGTGATGGTGCTCGACGTGATGCTTCCCGACATGGAGGGCTTCGAGGTCGCGCGCCGCCTGGCGGCCGAGCATGCCGAGGTCCCGATCCTGTTCCTGAGCGCACGCGACACGACTGCCGACAAGGTCCGCGGTCTCACGACGGGGGGCGATGACTACGTCACCAAGCCGTTCAGCCTCGAGGAGCTGATCGCTCGGCTGCGGAACATCCTGCGGCGCACGGGCGTCGCCGAGGCGTCGTCCAGCCGGCTGCGGTTCGCGGATCTCGAGCTCGACGAGGACACCTTCGAGGTGACTCGAGACGGGCGGGCGATCGAGCTGACGGCGACCGAGTTTCGGCTGCTGCGCTACCTGATGACCAACCCTCGGCGGGTGCTGACGCGCGCTCAGTTGCTCGATCACGTCTGGAGCTACGACTTCGGCGGCGACGCCCGGGTACTCGAGACCTACATCAGTTACCTGCGCAAGAAGGTCGACGCCGAAGGTCCACCGCTGCTGCACACGGTTCGCGGGGTCGGGTACACGTTGCGGCTCCCGAGGGAGTGAGCGTCCTGTCGCTGCGCGCCCGTCTGCTGATCGGACTCGTCGTGCTCTCGGCCGTCGGGCTCGGAGTCATGGCTGTCGTCACCTACGAGGAGCAACGCTCCTTCCTGCTCACGCGCGCGAACCAGCAGGTGGGCGATTCGCGGCTTCCCGTCGCGGTGGCGCTGAACCTGATCCATCCCCAGGGAACGACAGCGCGCAGCCGGCCGCCCGCCGCGGGTGGCCGCGCTCCGAGCACGTTCCAGACCTCGGGTACCTACGGGATCGTGCTGGGCGCCGACGGGAAGGTCGCGCAAAGCCACTCGTTCACCTATGGCGAGCCGGCGGCGGCTGCGCCTTCGCTGCCGCGCCGGCTCCCGATCTCGCAGTTCGGCTCCCGAAACATTCATCTGTTCACCGTGGACTCGGCGTCCGGGTCGGGCTTGCGCTACCGCGCGGCGGCGTTCTCGCTCAAGGACGGTCGGACGCTGGTGATCGCCGTTCCGCTGCGCGACGTCGACCAGACGCTGCAGCGCCTGCTCGTCGTCGAGCTGCTGGTGGGCGCGGCTGTGATCCTCGCCCTGGTCGTGCTTGGGTGGATCGTGATCCGCGTCGGGCTTCGGCCGCTTGAGCGGATGGGACGCGTGGCCAGCGAGATCGCGCACGGCAATCTCTCTCGGCGGGTCGCGCCCGCGAATGACCGCACCGAGGTGGGCCGGCTCGGTACATCGCTGAACGAAATGCTCGGCCAGATCGAGCGCGCGTTCGCGGACCGCACTCGCAGCGAGGAGAGTCTGCGGCGCTTCCTCGCGGACGCGTCACACGAGCTGCGAACCCCGCTCGCCTCGATACGCGGCTACGCCGAGCTGTACCGCCTCGGGGCCGCCAGCGATCCCGCGGAGGTCGGCCGGGCGATGGGCAGGATCGAGGCCGAGGCGGCCAGAATGGGCGTCCTGGTGGACAATCTGCTGCTGCTCGCGCGGCTCGAGGAGCTGCCGGAGACGCCGCTGGTCGAGGTTGACCTTGCAGAGCTCGCCGAGCACGCGGCGCAGGACACGCGGGCGGCTGCGCCCGACCGCGAAGTGGTCGTCGACGCGGGTCGGCCGGTCCGCGTACTCGGGGATCCCGAGCAGCTTCGCCAGGTGTTCTCGAACCTGACCCGCAACGCCGTCATCCACACACCGCCGGACACGGCGATCGAGATCACTGTTGCCAGCGAAGGCGAGCGGGGCCTGATCGAGGTCCGCGACCACGGCCCGGGCCTGCCTCCGGACGGCGGCGACCGGCTGTTCGAGCGGTTCTGGCGGACCGAGGGCGGCCGAACCCGCGGCCGCGGCGGGGCCGGACTCGGCCTCGCCATCGTCAAGGCGATCGTCGAGGCGCATCACGGCGAGGTCGACGCCCGCACCGCCGAAGGCGGCGGGGCGGTGTTCACAGCAACTCTGCCGCTGATGAGGGACGCGCCGAGGGCTGGTTCGGTCGCCCCGCAGCAGGCCGGCACCTCGCCAGGGCCGGCCTCATAGCTCGCCGCGCTCAAGTCTCAGCCAGCTGCCAGCGTCACCTCACGCCGCTCTCACGCTCAAGCCGGACCCTCTGCTCAGGAACCTAACCGGACGCAGAGGAGCCTCCATGAGACGCGAACACCCAGTAACACTCGAACACCAGAGCCCGACCTCACCTGATCACCGAGGGGACCCCCGGCGTCGACCGCGGATCCGCCGGATAGCGGTGATCCGAAGCGACAGCCTGGGGTTCCGCATCCTGAGCAAGCCACGCGGGCGGATCAGCGCGTCCCGACGGTAGGTCGAGGAGTCCCAGGAACTCCTCAGGTTTCTCCCACGGCGCTCACAGCGTCGGCCGCGATCCTCAATCGATAACAACGACCAAAGGAGGCTCGGCATGTTCTTCCGCACCAGACTCACCAAGTGGATCGCGGCCGGCGCGGCGGCGCTCGCCGTCGCAGGTGGCGCGTTCGGGATCGTCAGCGCAAGCTCTGGCAGCGGCTCGAGCACCGCCAGCGCGGCGACAACTTCACAGGTGGCCTTCAGCGGCTCCGGCGGGCACTCGGGACTCGGCGGTGGTGGATCCAACGCTAGGTCCGGCCCGGCAGCCGGTGGGTCATCGGGCAAGGTCACCAGCGCGTCGAGCTCGGGCTTTACGCTGAGGACATCGGCGGGGCAGAAGGTGACCGTCAAGGAGACATCCACCACCGTCTACCAGAAAGGGACCAATTCGGCGTCGGCGAGCACCGTCACCACGGGCCAGTCCGTCCTCGTCCTGGGAACGACGAATAGTACGACGATCACGGCCGCGAAGGTCATCGTGCAGCCGCCGAGCAGCGGGTCCCGGCCGTCGTGGGCGGGGAAGGTGATTCCGTTCACGCGCGGGGCGCAGAGCGCATCCAAGCAGGCGGGTCAGGTCCCGGCGAGCTACCAACAGGGGTCTGGCACGATCGTCAGCGGAACCGCCGCGAACAAGGCGACGGAAGCTGCATTGTCGGTCTACGCAGGCGGAGTCGTCGATCGCGTCGTGCAGCTGACGGGCGGCGAGTACGAAGTCCACTACATCGGCGTCAACTGGCCGCACCACATCTTCGTCAACCACAACTTCAAAGTGGTGGGCGCGAATTAGCAACAGATCAACAGGGATTCCCGTACCCGCTGTTCCGGAACTCGGAAGTGGCGTCTCGGGCGGAGCCGCATACACGCGCGGGAGGGGCGTTGGGAACGTGGTGCGCAATCCCCGTGCCCGACCGACAACGGACGGATCCACAGGCGCTACCCCCGGGTCGCCCGGGGCGGCCCGAAATCTGGGCGGCGGTCGGCGGATTGGTAGTCGCGGCCCTCGTGGTGAACAGGTTTGCGCCTATCGCTCGAATGATGTGGAACGGCGGCGCGTGCACTCTTCACGCGCGAGCGACTCGAGGAAGTCGCGCCATGACTACAACAACATGGCGAAGATTTCGCCGCGCATCAACCCGACGGCCGGAACACGCCTGTCCTGAGATATCAGTATGCGCCTGACGTCGCGGCTACCACGTCAGACGTTGTCGTGGCCGTCAAGTGTCGGGTGCCTGCGGCGCCACCGGGGTTGGCTGCGTTCTGGAGGATCACCTGAAGGGTGTCCCCAGCAAGCGAACCGCTGACTGGGATCTTGATCGTCGCGTTCCCGTTGCTCAGCGTTGTGCAACATGGTTGATGCTCTTGTCCTCCGCGGATCGCCTCCGCCCTCGCGGGCGAGCCCCGGTCTGAGCTCCCGGACAAACGGCTGGCGTCTGCCGCCGGCCGGTTGGCGGACGCCGCCGACGCCGCTGAGGGGCTGCTCGCCGACGAGTCTGCCGCCGCGAGACTGTGGCCGGGTCTCGATACGGAGCGGCTTGCGATTGCAATCTTCGACCTCCAGCTCGCGGCGGAGCGATTCGCGTTGATCGGCGGCGAGCTGGCGACGGTGCCGCCGGCCTCCTCCGAGCTCGGGCGCGAGGTCGTTCGGGAGATGGTCGCCGGGGTGCGCCGGGCGCTTCCGGGGCGGGACGTCGGCGTGCTTCGGGAGACAGCTGCCAGCGTCGATGCGGCGGCTCAGAGCGTTCAGCCGTCGGGGGCGGCCGACCAGGCGCAGCTGCTCGCTCGCCGGGCGTTGAGCGCGCTGGCGGCAACGGCCCGAGCGACGGCGGAGCTGGTCGAGCTGAGGACGTCGAAGACGAGGCGGACGGAGTCCGCCGAAGCGGCCCCGGTCACCAAGCCGGCGGCCGCCGCGCCCCCTTCAAGAAAAGGTCTGTTGCCCACCACCCGAGGACACGATCTCAAAAGGGGCGCAGCGCCTGGCCGGCACCGTGCTGGCCGTGCCGATCGGGGTGCTGATCGGCGCCGCGCTCGCCGGAGCGCCAGGCGTCGCGGTCCCGTTGATCTTCGTCGCGTACTTCATGCAGTCGTACCTCTCGGGCTTCTCATGCACGTGGGCGATTTTCTGTGTGACGCTGACGCTCGCGCTTCTCTACGGGGTGCTCGGTCGCTCGGGCCGGGCGTACTGCTGACCCGGATCGAAGAGACGGCGGCGGGGGCAGTGATCGGCACCGTGGTCGCGATCGTGGTGCTGCCCACACCGCAGCGCGTGCTGGTCGAGGCCGCCGCGAGCGGATACCTCGACTCGCTGGCAGCACTCGTCCGCGGCGCCTGCCGCCAGCTGATCTCGGGCGATGCGTCGGACGAGCTGGCCAAGGAGACAGGCGGGCTCGAACAGCGCGCCAACGCGCTGCGCGCCAGGGCGCCCGCGCAACCCGGGCAGCTCGTGGTGCGATCCGGCCGCGGCTCGCTTCAACGCTCCGTCCGTCTGCTGCTGAGCGGCGATCACCGGGCCCGCGAGCTGGCGCGGGAGAGTCGACGATCCCACCCGCCGCTGAGCCACGACGATCTGATCGATCGTGTGCGGCGTGCGGGGGAGCAGGTGGCGCAGAACGCGAAATCCGCAGCCGCGCTCGTCGCCGGCGGCGAGGGATCGATTCGCCCCGCCGGAGAACTGGTCGAAACGGCGGTCGACGCGGCTGCGACCGCCAGCGACGATCGACTCGGCGACGCGCTTCGGTCGGCCGCCGCTGGCGCCCGTCAGCAGCGGGGTAACGCCACTTGGCAGCGCATCGGCCGCTGAGATACGGTGCGCGGACCGTGGACGTTGCCCTCCTGAGCTTCGACGGCGTGAACTCCGCGGTCGAGGCGTTCTCCGCCGAGCGCGATCGCCCGGGAGGGGCCGCGCCGTGGACGTCCGAGGTCGGGTTCGTCGAGCATCACGAGAACGGGAAACTGGTACTGCGAGGTACGTTCGCGGGCCACTATGTCGACGCGGACGAGGCCCTCCACACCTCCGGCCGTGGAACCGCGGAGGGGGCGGTCACCCTCGGTGTGATCGGCACGCTTCTGGCTGGGCCGCTCGGGCTCGCGGTCGGGACCGTCATCGGCGGGACGATCGGCTCGCAGGTGGGGAAGCCCGACGTGACGGACCCCGAGCCGGAGCCGCTCGCCGAGCGGCTGCGCGCGGCTGTGCCGAGTCCGGGCTCAGGGATCATGTTGATCGCGGAGTCCAATGACGTCGACGAGCTGGTGGCGGCGCTCGGTGCGGCCAGCAAAGACGTGGCGCGAAGCGCTCTCAGTGCGGAAGATGCCGCGACCCTGAAGGCGTCGCTGAGTGCGTCGCCGGCGGCGTCGACCGGCCCTTCGGAGGAAGGCGAGGAGGCCGTCGAGGCATCTGACTCGGGGGGCTGAGCGCCCGCCGAGGGCGGCGCGTCAGGACTTGACGAACCGCTGCACGAATTTGAGCGCGATGTCGGCGACCTCTCGCCAGCCGCTGTCGACCGTGAGCGAGTGGCCGCGGTCCGGGACGTTGACGATCTCGGTCACGCCCTCGTTGCACTCCTGGCGCTTGAACGAGGCATGCGCGATCGCCCACGGCACCGTGTTGTCCTTCTCGCCGTCGACGATCAGCAGCGGGCCGCGCTTCGGGTTCTTGGTATCGACCTTCGCCTCGGTCCAAGGGTTGAGATTCGCGCTGGCCGCCTGAAACAGCGGCTTGCCGGAGGCGGGCACCGCGAACCGTTCGTAGAGCTTCTTCGACTCGTCCTCGCTGACCGCGTTCGCGAAGGCGAAGCGGAACTGGTCGTAGGTCAGCGGGACCGCACGGTTGCGGTTGGCCGGCTTTCCGAGCACCGGCGACGCGGACTTCAGCGACGAGATCGGCAACGGCAGCACGCCGCGGAACGGAGCGGGATCGACCGCGACCGACGCGGCGGCGAGCCCGCGTCCGGCGATCATCTGCGTGATCAATCCGCCGAACGAGTGTCCGATCACCGCCGGCTTGCTGTCCAGCTGCTCGATCAGGTCGGCGAAATGGTCGGCCACCTGCCCGACCGACTTGTGCGCGAACACCTCGGGGTGGGCCTTGGCCTCTTCAACCGTCTCGGGGTCATCCGGCCAGCCCGGCGTGAGCGTCGTGTAGCCCGCCTGCTTGAACACGGTCGCCCACCGATCCCAGCTGCTCGGCAGCAGCCAGAGGCCGTGAATGAACACGACCGGCTTGCGCCCCGATGCGTTGGCCCGCTTGACCTGCCGCTCTTCATGCTCCGTGATAGTCGCCATCAATCCTCATTTCCGTGGCTGAAGCCGGAGCATTCCACAGGCCCGACGGCAGCGCACCGCGCGGCCGCGACGCCACGGCGCTCGAGATCCGCAGGACCCGAGCGCCCGCGCCTCACACCCGCACCCGCCGCCCGTACAGCTCCTCGTAGATCGGACGGCACGCCTCGGCGACGGCGGCGTCGTGGTCGGAAAGGTTCGTCTCCCGCGCGTGCCACGGCTCGAATCCGGTCGACGCCCAGACCGACGCGTACCAGTGCGGTGCCCAGACCCCGTCGGACTCGCGGGGGCCCGGGGGCCGACAGCATCCTGGTCGTGAACGGGATCTCGAGCCAGTCGCAGAGCCAGCAGAGGTGCGCCTCCGGTGCGCCCAGGAACTCGCGGGCGCCGAGGATCGGGACCTCGAGCTGCTCGTCGTCCCACAGCCCGAGCAGCCACCGCTGCTGGGCCAGCCCGATGTCGTCCGGCTCGCACGTCTCGCGCGCGCGTACGTAAGAGGCGACGACTTCGACCGGGTCGCGGATCAGCAGCACGTTGCGGAAGCCGAGTGTCCAGCCCATGTCCATGTCGCGGGATACGTGGTGGGCCATGTGCTTCGCGTAGTGCACCCGGCGGCCGGACGGCAGCGGCGCGTACAACGCCGCGACCGCGTCGGTGAGGCCCGTCGGCTGCGACGAGATCACCTCTGCAAACGCCGGGTGTCTGAGCCCGGTGCGCGAGAGGTACGCGGCGTACAGGGGCTCATCGACGACGACGGTGTCCGCCCGGTTCTCGAACGCACGCATCATCGCCGTCGAGATGTTCCGCGGGCCGGACCACATCGCCACGCGGACGACGTCGCTCATGGCGCGACGCGAGCCGCCACGTCGGTGTCGACGAGATCCCGGTACAGCGCCTGGAGGCGCTCGACGGTCGGTCCGCGGCGGCCATCACCGATCGTGCGGGCGTCGACGGACCGGACCGGCACGACGCCCGCGAACGTGCCGGTGACGAACGCCTCGCGGGCGGAATAGACGTCGGTCAGGCTGAACGTCGTCTCTCGCGCCGGGATGCCGTTGGCGCGGCAGATCTCGAGCACGTTGGCGCGCGTGATCCCGGCGAGACAGTAGCGCCCGTCCGAGGTCAGCACCTCGGGCGCCTCCGCGGGACCGGCGACGATGAAGAAATGCGTGGAGTTGCACGTCGCGACGAACCCGTCGGGGTCGAGCATCAGCGCCTCGTCGGCGCCGGCCGTGTACGCCTGGATGCAGGCGGTGATGTCGTTCAGCTTGGAGTGAGAGTTGAGCTTGGGGTCGAGCATGTCCGGGGCGGCTCGGCGGACGTGCGTCGTGAACAGCGTGATGCCGTCGGTCACGGTCGCCGGCAGCGGCTCCTTGTGCTCGGCGATGATCACGACGGTCGCCGGCCCGACCGTGACGCGTGGGTCCTGGTAGGGCGTGCGCTTGACACCGCGGGTGACCATCAGCCGGACGTGAACGCCGTCGGTCATCTCGTTGGCGCGCAGCGTCGAGTAGATCGCCTGGCTCAGCTCGCGGCGGGCGAGGCCGACGTCGAGCATGATCGCCTTCGCACCCTCGAGCAGGCGGTCGAGATGACGCTCGAGGAACGCGGGGTGGGCGGCCCGCACCCGCAGGCCCTCCCACACGCCGTCGCCGAGGACGAAGCCCGCGTCGAACACAGATACAACCGCCTGCTCGCGCGGGACCAGCGCGCCGTTGACCCAGATGAGGATCCGCTCGTTACGCGGGTCGTCCTCGAAATCGTGTGTTCCGTGCGCCACCGGGAGAACAGCGTATGGGGCCGGCCGCTACGACCCCAGCGCCGCCACCGCGGCCGCGAACGCGGAGGCGTTCAGCGACCCGAGACCCGTCGCAAGGTCGTAGCCGGGCTGGGCCGCACCGCCGGCAGGGGTCTTGGCGGCAGGTGAGCGCGGGCGGCGAGAGCTGGTGCCCTTGGTGATGTCGTAGAAGATCGAGTGGTACTGCGGGCCGCGCGCGAGCCGGTAGAGGAAAGGGTTCAGCGAGCCGAGCGGCCGGCGACCGGCCTTTCGCTCCTGCTCGAGGACGAGCGCGACCATCGCGGCCGTGAACGGCGTCGCGGCGCTGGTGCCACCGTCGGCGCCCCACCCCTGGTCCTGTTTGTTGTAGTCGGCGAAGCCGGGCGTGAACGACGCCATCGCCGCGAGGTCGGGTGTGAGCCTCGTTGGCTTCCCGCGCTGAAGCTGGGGGCCGATGCCCGGCGCGACCTGATAGGTGGGCCGCTGCCATGCGACGCTCGGGCCTCCTGCGGTGCCGTTGCTTCCGCCCGAGATCCCGTACGTCGACCAGACGATCTGGGAGCTGATCTGGCCGGTCGCGGTCAGCGCCAACTCGGTGCCGCCGATGCTGGTGGTGAAGGGCGAGCTGCCAGGAAATTGCACGCCCGGCTTCTGCCGGAAGCACCCCTGGAGGCCGAGGTCGCCGGACGCGGCGAGCGCGGTGATCCCGAGCAGGGCGGCCTCCGTGAGCATCCGCTGTCCGAGCATCAGCTGGTTGCGCGTGAACGTGTACTCGCAGTCGCCGTCGCTGATCGAGAGCACGTTCGGGAGCATCCCGCCCTGACGCGACGGGTCGAGCGCGCCATACATGAACAGCAGGAACGAGTGAGCAAAGCCCTGATCAAGAGCCACGAAGATCGGCGTGATTCGCTGGAGACGGGGGGCCAGGGCGGACAGCGCCTCGACGTCGAGCACTGTCTCGTCAGAGCCGGTCGGGACGGCACCCGGCATCGCGAATTGCCGCACCACCGGGGTTGGAAGTCCGAAGCACTGAGCCCAGGTCCTGAACGAGCTCGTGTCGACGATCTCGCCGCTCAGCGTGTCGACCCGGACACCGGAGCCCTGGAGCCCGCGGGCGTGCAACGGATCGGCGCCGTACGCGGTCGACAGCTGGGCGGGGGTGTACGCGTGCGTCTGCTCGGCGCCACTGCATGTCTTCGCCGCGTTCGCGTTGACGCGGCGAAGCGGTCCGCCTCGTCCCGAGCCCGAGCCCGAGGCCGAGGCCGAGCCGCTACCGATGCCCCCGTAGGTCTCGCTCGCCGAGACGAACGGCACCAGCCCGCGGAGTGCGGGCGGCTTGCACAGCCCGCCACTCGGCGGCCGCGCGCCGCGCGCGCAGAAGAGCCGCTGGCCGGCCTGCACGGTGAGCACGGCGAGCACCATCGACTTGTCGGCGCTCAGCTCCACCTTCAGCACGCCCCGCTGGGACCGGAGGTAGCCCAGGACGCGCTGGCGATCGGCGACGGGAGGGGCGAACCGACCCTCGTACTGGCGTTGCGTCAGGAACCGGCGGTACTCTGGCGACGAGGGGTTCGAAACCGAGCGCGCGACCGCGGCCGGGTTGCCGCGCAGGCGCAGGCCGAGCAGGAACGATCGCGAAGCCGGCGGGCCGGACGCACGAGTCTCACTCGCCGCCGCGCATGTCGCGCCGGCCGCGAAGAACGCGACCGCGGCGCACGCCAGCGCGGCGATCAAGCGTGCCGGGCGATCCCCCGGTGCGGCTCCCCAAACCACCCCGGACGATCGTACAGCCTGACCGGCCATCATCTCCGAGCTCACGCCTGAGGCCGGACACGCGAGTGCGAGGAAGCCGAGCGGGAGGGGAGGGAGCGCCGCGATCACGAGGATGCAGATGGCGGGTCGCCGGCGGCGCACCAGCCCGGCTCAGCCGTTCAGCAGCGCCACCATCTGCTCGGGGTAACGGCTGCCGCGGACCGCCTCGGGGGAGATCGCGTCGTCGAGCTCTCGGACGTCGTCGGCCGAGAGCGTGACCTCGGTCGCCTCGGCGTTCTCCTCGAGCCGCTGCGGGCTCTTCGTCCCGGGGATCGGGACGACGTCCTCACCCTTCGCGAGCACCCACGCGAGCGCGAGCTGCGCCGGGGTCACGCCCTTGTTCTCGGCGAGCTCGCTGACCCGGTCCGCGAGTTCGAGATTCTCCCGGAGCGCGTCCTCCTGGAACCGCGGGTTCGTGCGGCGCCAGTCGTCGTCCGCCAGATCGTCGAGCGACCGGATCTGCCCGGTGAGGAAGCCGCGGCCGAGTGGCGAGTAGGCGACCAAGCCGATCCCGAGCTCGCGGAGCGTCGCCAGCACCTCGTCCTCCGGATCGCGCGTCCACAGCGAGTACTCGCTCTGAACAGCGGTGATCGGATGGGTGCCGTGAGCGCGGCGGACCGTCTCCGCGGACGTCTCCGAGAGCCCGAGGAAGCGGACCTTGCCGTCCTGCACCAGCTCGCCCATCGCACCGACCGTCTCCTCGATCGGGACGCCCGGGTCGACGCGGTGCTGGTAGAAGAGATCGATGTGGTCGATCCCGAGTCGGCGGAGCGAGGCCTCGCACGCCCGACGCACGTTCTGCGGGGTCCCATCCGGCCGGCGGTCGGCCGGCGAGTCCGGGTTGATCACGAACCCGAACTTCGTCGCGATCTCGAACTCGTCGCGGCGGCCGGCGATCGCCCGCCCGACGAGCTGCTCGTTCGTATACGGGCCGTAGATCTCGGCGGTGTCGAGGAACGTGATCCCGAGCTCGAGCGCCCGGTGGATCGTCGCGAGCCCCGACTGTTCGTCGCCGCGGCCGTAGGCCCACGTCATGCCCATGCATCCAAGGCCCTCGGCCGATACCTCGAGCCCTTGGCTTCCAAGTCGTCGTCTGATCATCAAGCGCGTCCTCGTAGATCGAGATTTTTCGGTCGATGAATGCGAGGTGACGCCGCACCTCGGCCGACGTCGTCGATCAGGCCCGCACGTTCGTAGTAGCGCAGGGTGTACGCGCTGACTCCGCTCGCGCGAGCCGCGTCGGCGATGGTCATGCCCAGCTCGACACTCATCGGATCGAGCATAGGACTTAGACCGTGCTCTAAGTCAATGGTGGAGATATGGGGCCAGGCCGCGCGAGGTGGACCCGCTAGCGCCTGCGGGCCTCGAGCTCGGCGGCTCGCTCCCTGATCCTGTCCTCGTCGGTAAACGCGTGCCAGCGAGTGCCGCGCCGCTGCCCGCTCCGGCGCACGCGGCCGGCGGCCTCGAGGTCGCGCAGCAGCGCGAGCACCTGGTCGCGTTCGGCGTCGGCCTGCTCGGCGAGAGCGGCCGTGGTCAGCCCGTCGCTCTCGCCGAGCAGCCGTTCCGCCCTGTCAGCCAGGAGCACCTGCCGCTTCGGAGTCGACCTTCGGCGTGACGCACGGCTTGGCGCCCGCCGCCGGGGCTTAGCCCGGGGTGCCGGGGCGCTCGTCGGAACGCCGCCGTTGTGGACAAGTGCGGCGCGCGCGTCCTCGAGCGAAGCGATCTCGAGGCTCAGCTCGCGCATGCGGACATCGATGTTCTGGACGAGCTGTTCAATGGTTGGCATGGACCCATGCTAGGCCCGGTCACAGACGAGGCGTCGTCCAGATCCGCCAACGGGCTCAAGCCCCGCGCCGGTGCCGCGCCCTAGCTCGTACTCGCGATCGCCTCGTTCTTCCGCCGCGTCTGGTCGACGAGCGCCTCCGCCTGTTCTGCGCCGACGACCGGGAGGCCGTCGGGGTCCAGCAGGCCCGCCTGGACCAGCACCGATGCCTGATCCCAGTGGATGTGCTCGTGGTGGACCTTCCCGTCCTCGAACC
>DASXDA010000076.1:0-1934 GCA_036490875.1 Solirubrobacteraceae bacterium | reverse complement strand
CGAGGTGTGCGCGTTGCTGGTCAAGCCCGAGGCGCGGGACGCCGACGTCCCGATCAGGTACACCGGCTTCGAGATCCCCAACGAGTTCGTGATCGGCTACGGGCTCGACTACGCGCAGCGCTACCGCGGGCTGCCGTACGTCGCGACGCTAGAGCTGTAGTGAGCTGATCCGCTCGACGAGCAGCGCGAGGAAGCGCTCGGCGTCGATGTCGATCGCGACGTGACAGTTGGGCTTCCACGTGCGACCGCGGAGGTCGACGTGGGTGCGCCCGCGGGGGAGCTCGCCGCCGGTATCGACGACGACGCCGCGATGGACGGTTTCGAGCAGGGTCGGGTCGATCACGTGGGCCACCGCGACAGCGTCGTGCACCGGCGCCGCGTCCCAGCCGTACTCGCGCGCGTGGAAGCGGCTGAAGAAGTTGAACAGGTCGGCGACGAGCTTTCCGGCTTTCCCAGCCTCGGCCAGCGTGGCGGTGTGGACGGGCGTCAACAGGGCTTTGTGAGTCACATCAAGCCCCACCATCGTGAGATCGAGCCCGCTCGTGAACACGACGTGCGCGGCCTCGGGGTCAGCCCAGATGTTGAACTCAGCCGCCGGCGTGACGTTGCCCTCGCCGACCGCCCCGCCCATCAGCACGACGCGCTCGACCTTCGCTCTCAGCTCCGGGTAGCGGGCGAGGAACAGCGCGATGTTGGTGAGCGGTCCGACCGGGACAAGCGTGATCGGCGTCGCGCTCGCCTCTAGCGTCTGGGCGATCCAATCGATCGCGTGCGCCGGCTCTGGCTCTCGGCTCGGCGGCGGCAGATCAGGACCGTCGAGTCCGGTCTCGCCGTGCACCTCGGGCGCGGCGTGGCGCTCGCGGACCAGCGGACGCCCCGCTCCGGCTGCGACCGCCACGTCGCGGCGGCCGACGTGGTCGAGCACGCGGATCGCATTCGCCGTGGTCTTATCCAGCGTCTGATTGCCGGACACGGTGGTCACGCCGAGCAGCCTGACCTCGGGGCTGGCGAGCGCGAGCAGCAGCGCGATCGCGTCGTCGTGGCCGGGATCGCAGTCGAGGATGATGTCGGTCACGGGGTCAGGATCGCATCTCTCGCGCCGCGGCAGGCTTGTAAGCCTTGATCACCGGAGCGGAAGTGTGCGAGGGTCTGCCCTGCCAGAAAGGGGATCCCTGCAGTGTCGGATGGGTGGGTTGATCGACGCGGCTTTCTCGCCCAGGCTGGGGCGGCCGGGCTGGTGCTCGCTGGGGTCGCGCAGGGCGAGCGACTGACGCACGCGGCCGCGCGCAGGGCGGGGCCGCCGATTCGCGGCCGGGTGATCAGACGCGGGGCCGATGGGTTCAGGCAGGCGGCCCACGTCTACAACGAGCGCTTCGACGGCGTGCTCCCGTCACTGATCGCGCGCCCCTTGAACGCCGCCGACGTGCGGACCGCGGTGAACTGGGGGGTGTCGCACCACGTACCACTGCGGGCGCGCTCGGGAGGTCACAGCTATGCCGGCTACTCGACCCAGTCAGGCGGGATGGTCCTCGACCTCCGCAACATGCGCAGCGTCGATGTCGACACACGCCATCGCACCGTGACCGTCGGCGCCGGAGCGCAGCTAATCGACGTGTACGCCGCGCTGGCGGCACACGGGCTGACAATCCCGGCGGGGTCCTGTCCGTCGGTCGGCATCGCCGGCCATGCGCTGGGAGGCGGGATGGGGCTCGCAGGCCGCCAGTTCGGGCTGACGGCAGACAACCTCTTGAGCGCGCAAATCGTTACCGCCGACGGCCGGCTTCGCGCCGCCAGCGGTAAGAGCAATGCCGATCTCTACTGGGCGCTGCGCGGTGGTGGCGGCGGCAACTTCGGCGTCGTCACGAGCCTGCGGTTCCGGGCGCACCCGGTTCCCCGGACCGTCTCCTCGTGGTTCGTCTCCTGGCCCTGGTCGC
>DASXDA010000075.1:0-7570 GCA_036490875.1 Solirubrobacteraceae bacterium | reverse complement strand
CGGTGTCGTTGTCGATGTGCACGCCGAACCGCGCGAGCAGCTCGTTGAGGTTGTTGCCGTACTTGTCCTGCTCGGTCTCGCCGAGCACGATCAGCCCGCCGCCCTCTCGGACGAACGACTCGATCGCGTCGATCTCGACCTGGTCCAGCAACGGCGATCCCGACCCGGTCGTGCGCTCCCACTCGGGATCCGACGGGTGCGCGATCACCAGCAGGTCGAAGCCGCCGAGCGTCTCGGCGGCGAGCGGCTGATCGACGTTCGGGACGACCGTGAAGTCCCGCTCGGCGAGCGCGGATGCCGCGCCCGCGTACGACGAGTCCTGCGGGTGCGCGGGCTGCATCGCCGCGGCGAGCTCGGCGCGGATCGTCCACGCCTCGCTGTGGGCCTCGTCGAACATCACTCGGGCGACCGCTACGGAGGACATCGCCGTTGAGCGTACCCCTGCCACGAGCGGAACTGGATTTAGTTGTGAAAGAACTGGGTATCCCGCTCGTTGGTCGAGTAGTGAACGGATTCGCTCGCCACATCGCTGTTCTCGCTGGGGCGCTGACCCTCTTCCTGGTGACGCCCGCGCTGGCGTCAGCCAGCCAGTCGTTCCTGGTCAGCTCGCCGACCGGCTTCCCCGCAAACGGTGACCCGTCTTATACGACGACCCAGGTCCTCGACAGCGGCAGCATGGGCGCGCCCGGGAAGGTGACGATCACGCTCGCCCCCGGCGTGCTCGCGAGCCTCAACGCCAATCCCTCGTGCGTGAAGACGCAGCAGTACACGACGGCCTGCGAGATCGGGACGGGCTCGGCGTCCACCTCGATCGGCGTAGGTCTCGGCCTGACCGCGTACCTGGTGCCGCCGCCGAATACGTCGACGGACGCCGCGGGCATCGATCTGCTGACCGGGCCGCCCTCGAATCAGACGACCCACGTCGCCGTCGACCTCGTTCAGACGGCCTCGGGCAACGTCGCGTCCGTGCTGAAGCTCGACCTGTCCGGCCTCGGCCCGCTGGGCGGGGTGCTGACGAAGATGTCGCTGACCGTCAACGGCACGCTGGGCGGCAAGCCGTTCACGCGGATGCCGAGCAATTGCAACGTCACGACCCATTCCTCGCTGACGGTTCAGTACGCGAAGGGCACCGAGACGTCGCAGGCCTCCCCGGACTTCGTCCCAACCGGCTGCTCCGCGCTCCCGTTCACGCCGCAGGTGTCCGCGAGCGCGGTCAAGGACGCCCACGACGACGGCGTCGCGGTGACCACGGTTCAGACCCAGCCGCTCGGCCAGGCGGCCGGGCTGACGACGACGCTGCAGCTCCCGTGGCCGGCGATCGGCACCAACACCAGCGCGGTCTCGCTGCAGAACACGACCACCGCTGTCGGCACCGCCGTCGCCACCAGCCCGTTGCAGCCGGCGCCGCTCAAGGGCTTCGCGTACCTCACGGGCACCGGGCCCTTCACCCCCTCGCTGACGCTGAGGTTCCCGCCGCCGGTCGCGATCACGCTGGTCGGCACCGTCAACCTCAGCACCCACACGGTCACGTTCTCGAACCAGCCCGACGTGCCGCAGACCTCGCTCGTGGTGACGCTGTTCGGCGGCCCGAAGGCGCTCGAGCTCGCGACCTGCGCGCCGTCCAACGGCATCCTGCGCGCGTCCAACACCGGCCAGAACGGAACGGTCGCTAATGCCAACTTCCCGTTGCACGTCACCGGCTGCCCGAGCGCCGCGAAGCCGAAGGGTCCCCCGAGGCTCGTGAGCCTGTCGCTCGGCGGTCTCGCCGCCGGCAGACCTTCACTCAGCTTCAGCGTCGCCCACGGGTCGAACGCGCCGAAGCTGAAGACGGTCAGGGTGTCGCTGCCCGGCGGCCTTTCGTTCGCGACCAAGCGTCCGATCAAGGGCATCTCCGTCGGTGGCGCGCACACGCTGCGGATCGCGGGCGGCAAGCTGACGATCACGCTCAACCGGCCGGCGTCAATGGTCTCGGTCAGGATCGCGTCCGCCGCGCTCGTCGAGCGCAAGGCGCTCCAGCAGCACGCGCGCAAGCACAAGGTCACCCCCGGCGTCCGCGTCGCCGTGACCGACGGCGCCGGCACGCGGACAAGCGTTAACGGCTGACCGAACGCGCGCTCGGCTAAAGCCCCCTGATCGCCACCGGCTCGATTCCCTCCTGCGCCGGCAGCTCGAACCCGAGCACCTGCGAGTAGAAGCTGAGCTCGGAGTCGAGCGCGCGGCGGACGTTGGCCTCCTGCCGGAAGCCGTGCTGCTCGCCCTCGAACGCCAGATAGGCGACGGGCACCCGCTTTCGCTCGAGCGCGTCGACGATCATCGTCGCCTGGTTGGGAAGAACGATCTGGTCCTCGAGGCCCTGGAGCACGATCAGGGGCCGCGAGAACTGCTCGACGTGCTCGATCGGCGAGCGCTCGCGGTACAGGTCGCGCCGCTCGGGATACGGGCCGATCAGCCGGTCGAGGTACCGGCTCTCGAACTTGTGGGTGTCGGTCGCGAGCGCCTCGAGGTCGGCGACGCCGAAGTAGTCGCCGCCGGCCGCGAACGGAGTCTTGCCCTGGGCGAGCGCCGCCAGCGTCGTGAACCCGCCCGCCGAGCCTCCGGCGATGCAGATCCGGTCCGGGTCGACGAGGCCCTGCTCGGCGAGCCACCGCGCCGCCGCGATGCAGTCCTCGACGTCGACGATTCCCCACGCGTCGCGGAGCAGGTCGCGGTACTCGCGCCCGTATCCGGTAGAGCCGCCGTAATTCACCTCGACGACCATGAAGCCGCGGCTGGTCCAGTACTGCGTCTCGATGTCGAGCGCAGGGCGGACCGCGCTCGTCGGGCCGCCGTGCACGGCTACGTAGAGCGGCGGCAGCTCGCCGTCCGGGCCCGCGAACCCCGGGTTCGTCGGGCGGTACAGCAGCGCGTGAGAGGTGCGCCCGCTGGCCGACGGGAAGTCGATCGGCTCGGGCGTCGAGATCAGCTCGGGCGGAACCCCGAGCTGCTCGAGCGAGCGCGCCGGGCGCACGACGTCGGTGGCCGCGATCGCCGAACCGTCGCCGAGGCCGAGGCGAACGACCGACGCCTCCTCGGTCGGGGTCGAGGCGATCACGACGACGTCCGACGGTCCGGCCGCCCGTACCGCCCGGACCAGCGAGAACGGCACCTCCAGGTCGGTGACCTCGCCATGGGGAAGCCTCACCGCGAGGTGATCGAGTCCGTCGCGGGTGTAGGCGAACACGACCCGCCCGTCGGCCAGGAAGCAGTACCGCGACGATCCGAACACCCACTGCGGAACGCCGATCTCCGCCTCGATCTCGATCAGCGGCGCCACCCCGGCGTCGGGCGACCAGGTGTACAGGCTCCACCAGCCGGTGCGGTCGCTGATGAACGCGAGGGTTCCGTCCTCGCGCCAGCGGGGCTCGGACACCGACTCCTCCGGGCCGCCCGCGACCAGCGTCTCCTCGCCGGAGTCGAGGTCGCGGACCCGGAGCCGCGTCCCGTCCCACGGCATGTTCGGGTGATCCCATTCGATCCAGCACAGCCGGCGGGCGTCGGGGCTCCATCGCGGGCTCGAGACGAAGTCCGGCCCGCTCACGACGACCTTCGGCGCCGATGGCTCGGTCGCGTCCAGCTGGACGATCTCGTTGACGACGTCGACGGCCCCGCGGCCGCCGACCGGATGGCGCTCGCGCACGCAGACGATCGCGGTGCCGTCGATCGACACGTCGCCGTCGGCGTAGCGGTCGCCGCGCGCCACCTCCGGCTCCGGAGTCAGCGGCTCGGCGACACCGCTGCCCGGGTCGCGCCGGTAGAGCCGCTGGTTGCGCCACGCGCAGAACCACACGACCCCGTCCCACGCCCACCAGGCGGCGCCGCCGTACTCATGCACGGCGGTGCGCGCGTTCTGGCCCGGCTCCAGCAGCTCCTCACGCGAGCCGTCGGAACCGAGGCGCACGATCGCGGTGCGGCCGCCTTCGGCCGGGCGGATCTCGGACCAGATCACGTCGCCGCCGTCGATCCGCAGCTCCGACAGCCCGACGGCCTCGGCCACGACAAGCTTCGAGGTGACCGGCGTCGACCACGATCCGTATGGAAGGATTGTGCGTGTGTCGTGAGCCATGGCGCCCACCGTACCGATGCTCAGTACGCGAGGCCCGCGACCAGCACGACGACGCCGGCGACGCCGAGCGCCCCGCCAGCGGCCAGCAGCCAGCCGCGCCGAATCAGGATCGAGATGCCGGCGAGCACGATCCCGACCTGCAGCGCGACCTCCGCCACCTCGTAGAGCAGGTGCTTCTGATCCGAGCTGGTGCGCTCGGCAGCGCCGCGCGCGATCTGGGCCTGCAGGCGAGCTTCTCGGGGCGCGAGCTCCGCGGCCTTCCGGGTCTCGAGCTTCTCCGCATGGGCCAGCGCCTTCGGGTTGCCCCTTCCGACGGTCCTGATCAGGAGCGCGTCGTTCTCGGCGATCGTCGCCTTGACGTCGTTGACCTCGAGCTGAGCGCTGAGATCGGCGCCTCTCGTCTCCTTCGTGATCACGTCCTTAACCTGCTCGTTGGACAGGAACGTGGCGATCGCGAGGAAGGCGGCCATCACCGCCACCAGGACGCCCGCCGCGGAGGCGAACCCGTCCCGGTGATGTCCGCCTCCGTGCATCGCCTCCACCCGCCCCAAGGCCTCGTGCGCTTCCATCCGAGTCAGTTCCTCCTGTCGTGGCTGCCGGTCAAAAGAGCGAACCTTGCCACACTCATGTCAAGGTTGGTCGATTCGCTGGTAGCATGGCTTCGATGGCGCCGCCCCGCGACTTTCTTGCCGCGACGCGCGATCGCGTGCTCGTCTACGACGGCGGGATGGGCGCGACGCTCGAGCAGTTTGACCTCAGCCTGGAGGAGGACTACCGGCTGCCGGGCCGCTGCCACGAGGCGCTCGTGCTCAACCGCCCGGACGTGATCGAGAACGTCCACGTCTCGATGCTCGAGGCCGGCGCCGAGGTGCTCGAGACCGACACCTTCCAGGGCTCGCGGCTGAAGCTGGCCGAGTGGGGCCTCGAGCAGCACACGCTCGAGATCAACCAGAAGGCCGCGGAGATCGCCCGCAAGGCGGCCGGCGAGCACCGGTTCGTCGCCGGCTCGATCGGCCCCACCGGCTTCCTCCCCGCGAGCGACGACCCGACGCTCGGGCAGATCCGCTTCCGGGAGCTCGCCGACGTGTTCGCCGAGCAGGCACGCGGGCTCGTGCAGGGCGGCGCCGACCTGATCATCATCGAGACCGCGCAGGACATCCTCGAGGTCAAGGCGGCGGTGCTCGGCGCGCGCGAGGCGTTCAAGGAGATCGGCCGGGCGGTCCCGATCCAGTGCAGCGTGTCGCTGCTGCCGCAGGGCGGGAAGATGCTGCTCGGGACCGACATCGGGGCGGTGCTGACCACGCTCGACGCACTCGACATCGACGTGCTGGGCCTGAACTGCTCGACCGGACCCGAGGACATGCGCGACGCGATCCGGTTCCTCGGCGAGAACAGCCCGCTGCCGGTCCACTGCATCCCGAACGCCGGCCTCCCGCTCCAGGGCCCGAACGGCGAGACGATCTTCCCCGAGGAGCCCCAGCCACTCGCGGACGTGCTGGGCGAATTCGTCGACCGCTACGGCGTCTCGATCGTCGGCGGCTGCTGCGGTACGACGCCGGCGCACATCGCGGCGATCGTCGAGCGGTGCGCGGCCCGGACGCCGAGCTCGCGGCCCGAGCGCGGCGAAACGCGGCTCAGCTCGATGATGACCTCGACGCCGCTCGTGCAGGACCCGCGCCCGACACTCGTCGGCGAGCGGGTCAACAGCCAGGGCTCGCGCAAGGCCAAGGAGATGCTGCTGGGCGACGATTACGACGGGCTCGTGACCGTCGCCGAGGACCAGGTGACCGGCGGCGCGCACGTGCTCGACGTGTGCGTGGCGTTGACCGAGCGCCAGGACGAGGGCGACCAGATGAGGGAGATCGTCAAGAAGATCTCGCTGTCCCAACCGGCACCGATCCAGGTCGACTCGACCGAGCCAGACGTGATCGAGGCCGCGCTCGAGCAGATCCCCGGGCGGGCGGTCGTCAACTCGATCAACCTCGAGGCTGGCCGCGACAAGCTCGACCGCGTCGTCCCGATCGCGAAGGCTCACGGCGCGGCGCTGATCGCGCTGACGATCGACGAGGTCGGGATGGCGAAGACGGCCGAGCGCAAGCTCGAGATCGCGCAGCGGCTGACCGAGCTCTGCTGCGACGAGCACGGACTCGACCGCGAGGCGCTGATCTTCGACTGCCTCACGTTCACGCTGACGACCGGCGATGACGAGTGGAAGCCCTCGGCGGTCGCGACGATCGAGGGGATCCGCCGGGTGAAGGCCGAGATACCCGGCGTCAAGACCTCGCTCGGCGTCTCCAACGTGTCGTTCGGCGTGGGGCTACCTGCGCGGAGCGCGCTCAACAGCGTGTTCCTGCACCACTGCGTCGAGGCTGGCCTCGACCTCGCGATGGTCAACCCCAACCACATCACGCCGTACGCGGAGATCCCCGAGGAGGAGCGCGAGCTCGCCAACGACCTCGTGTTCAACCGCCGCGAGGACGCGCTCGAGCGGTTCATCGCGCACTTCGAGTCCAAGGGCCCCTCCGAGGACGACAGCGCCGGCGGCGCCGATCCGACCGAGGGGATGGAGCCCGAGGAGGCGCTCCACTTCCACATCCTGCGCCGCAAGAAGGAGGGCGTCGAGGAGTGGATCGACCGCTCGGTCGAGAAGATCGGCGCGGTCCCGACCCTGAACCAGGTGCTGCTGCCCGCGATGAAGGAGGTCGGCGACAAGTTCGGCGCCGGCGAGCTGATCCTGCCGTTCGTGCTCCAGTCCGCCACGGTGATGAAGCGCGCGGTCGCCCAGCTCGAGCAGTACCTGGACAAGGTCGAGGGGTACACCAAGGGGACGGTGGTGATTGCGACCGTGTTCGGCGACGTCCACGACATCGGCAAGTCGCTGGTCAACACGATCCTCACCAATAACGGCTACACGGTCGTCGACCTCGGCAAGCAGGTGCCGATCTCGAACATCCTCGACGCGGCGGTCGAGCACGAGGCGACCGCGATCGGGTTGAGCGCGCTGCTCGTCTCGACGTCGAAGCAGATGCCCGCCTGCGTTCAGGAGCTGCACTCGCGCGGGCTCGAGTTCCCGGTGCTGATCGGCGGCGCCGCGATCAACCGCAACTTCGGGCTGCGGATCCTGTACCCGGACGGCACCGAGTCCGATGCCGTGTACGAGCCCGGCGTCTTCTACTGCAAGGACGCGTTCGAGGGGCTCGCGAAGATGGACCAGCTGATCGAGCCGGAGGCGCGCGAGGCGCTCGTGTCCAAGACCCGCGACGCGGCGCGCACACTGCGCGAGCAGCCCGAGGTGGTGGACGACGGCCCGCCGACCGACGACGCTTCGGCTCGCAGCGCGACCGCGACCGACAACCCGATCCCCGAGCCCCCGTTCTGGGGAGCGCGGGAGATCGACGTCGACATGGACGAGGTCTACCGCCACCTCGACACGCACGTGCTGTTCAAGCTCCACTGGGGCGGACGCGG
>DASXDA010000074.1:0-26546 GCA_036490875.1 Solirubrobacteraceae bacterium | reverse complement strand
GAGGAAATGGTTCAGTCCGCCAAGCAGCGAGCTCTGCACGCCGAGCGCCTCGTTGTTGTGGCCGCCGCTGACCGAGCTGTCTGTGCCGCTCGCGCCGTTGAGGCTGCCGCCGCTGACCGCGCTGAATGCGCCGCTCGCGTCGTTGTTGGTGCCGCCGCTGACCGAGCTGTTGGTGCCAAACGCGGTGTTCAGGTAGCCGCCGCTGACTGAGTCGTTGTCGCTCTGGGCGTGGTTGCCGTTGCCGCCGCTGACCGCGGAGGAGCTGCCCGAGGCGACGTTCGAAACCCCGCCACCCACCCACGCCCCGAACATCCCTGACGCGACGTTGCCGTTGCCGCCACTGACCGAGCTGTTACCGCCATTGGCGGTGTTGCTCAGCCCGCCGCTGACCGACTGGAAGTAGTTGTTCTGACAGTAGCTGCTGGTCGCGACTGTGCCCGCCCCGGCGAGGTTCTCGCACCCACCCGACACCGACCCATACGCCGTGGTTGCCCGGTTGGCGTAGCCGCCCGTGACCGAGACGAACGAGCTCGGGAAGCTCGCGGTATTGGTGCAGGTGCTCGAGACGGAGATCGTGCCGGTCCCCGCGCGGTTCGAGCAGCCACCCGCCACCGACGAGTACGAGCCGCTGGCGGTGTCCGCGTACCCGCCGGTGATCGAGGAGAACTGCCCGGACGCGGAGCCGGCGCGACCCCCCGTCGCGGTCGCGTACTGGCCGCTGGCCGTGTTGCCGTACCCGAACGCCGCGGCGTAGGGGCCGGTGACTCGGTTATGGCCCCGCCCAGGATCGAGCCGTAGCTCGTGAACGCCTGACCGACACCGAGCACCAGGTTGTGCGACCCGGTCTGCGTCCCCGGCGACTCGTCATACCCCACAACCAAATTCCCCTCACCGTTGACCGTGCCATTGGTCGCACCCGAGCCCGACACGATCTGCACATTGACCCCGGTGAAGCGGATCGTCGGCTTGCCACCGACCCCCGAGGAGATGAACGACATGTGCGGCAACACCGACAGCAACGTGTTCTGATCGGTCGAGCTCGCCGGCAGCTTCACCGTCGTTCCACCCGAGGAACACGCCCCCGAGGTCACCGAATGCCCCGCAGTCGACGAAACGCACAACGACACCGAGCTCGCCAACGCCTGACCGGCAAGACAGGCAAGCGACACGACCACCACAGCCGCCACCGCCATCGCGTGTCGCGGCAAGGAATGAGCACCCATGACAACCCTCCGTTCCCCGGCCCCGCGCCCGCATTCTCCGCGAGGACCCGCCCCGGGCCGTAAGCGCAGCACCCCCGTACCACAAGCGTATACCCGCGACACAACTCGAACCGACCACGGCTATGCGCTCCGGGCCACCGACCCCGGCCACAACGAAGGGCCCGCTTTCCCTCGGCAAGCGGCAGCCAACACCGCCGCCGATCCCATCGCCGCTCGGGATGACGACCAGCAGCGTCATCGCCATCACGAGACTGGCGCTCGCGCCCGCGGATCCGGAAGTCGGCTGCTGCCGCGTGCACAGCGAAGCAGCCACGCCATCGACGCTCCAACACCCGCCGAGCGTGACCGGTGTCGGACATAGCCAGTCACGAAACCGTGTCCGTCTCCCATACCCGCGCGAACACGAATGGAGTCTCGACGCGCGCATCGCGACTCACCTGCATGTCGCCAATTGCGAGGCTGAGAAGTACTTTGCCCAGGCCTCAGAGAGCCAGTTGATCCGCGGCGATCAAGGCCGAGCTGCGGACCGCACCGCAGCTGCCGGTGCGGGCTGCGGTTCAAAACCCCTGCTCACAGGACTTTTCAGCTTCGCCACGCCCGCGCATTCCAGCGCTACTGCCCAATCCCTGCCCAATCTAAAGGCTGGCCCGCCAACAAAAAGCCCCGCATTTGCGGGGCTTTTTTATCGGGGCGCCCGGATTTGAACCGGGGACCTCACCGACCCGAACGGTGCGCGCTACCAGGCTGCGCCACGCCCCGATCGGATCAGTAAACCACAGCTCAGGGGACGCGCGGCGGGCTGACGGCCGGCGGCGAAGGCAGCGATTGCGTGACCTGGCTTGCGGTCTGGGTCACGGTTGACTGCGCGCTCGAAACGGTCGACTGCGGGGACGGGGCGGTCTGGCCCTGCGCCCCCTGCGCGGTCCCGGTCGGATTGCTCGGGAACTGCGGCGAGCCCTCGCTCGGCACCACGCCCGAGGTCGACGGCACCGGCGGCGCCGTCGGGGCGGAGCTCGGTGCGGGAGCGGAGACGCTCGAGACCGAGCCGACCCCGCCGTTCGAGGCGCCAGGCGCCGCCGGGGTCGCCACGGAAGGGGCGCCGGCGGGTGTGCCGCCCGTCGCGCTGCTGGCCGGAGTCAAGGCGTTCAGCCCGTCGGGCGTACCGGTTGAATTCACAGGGCCAGGCGTGGAGGTCGCGACCGATCCACGACCTGCGGACTCCGACTGGGCCGGAGGGCCCGATGGGGCCCGCACGCCACCCGCTCGCACGATCGGCGGCGTGGCGACCGCGGCAACGTTGTTGGCGACCGACCGGCGCGGCGCTGCGGTCCTCGACGCCGCGATCGTGCTGGCCGCAGCCCGGGCTCTCGTAACACTGTGCGCTCGACCGCTCCCGAGCGTCGTCCCGATCCCCGCGCCCGCGCCTGCCAGCGCGATCGCGGCCGCGGCGGCGGCGGCACGCCCAAACGCGGTGGATGGAGAGGTCAGGTCGGCCAGCTGGGCGACGTTCTGGAGCGATTGGGCGATGGCGATCGAGTGGGACCCTGATTGCGCGACCGCCTCGTCATGGGAGGCGCCGCGCCGCCAGCGCAGCAAGGGGAACGGCAGCAGCAGCCCCGCGATCCGGGCGATCCCTCGCCGCGGCGCGAGCAGGCTCTCGTCGACCCCTCCGGCCCTCGCGCGGTGGCGGCAGGGGTCACAGTGGGCGAGGTGCCGGGCCAGCTGCCGGCGCTCGCGGACGCCGAGCGACGTCACCGGGCGCTCGTCGCCGGCCGCGATCAGCGACTGGACACGGGCGCAGCGGCGACCGCTCGCGAGCTCTTCGTACTCTTCGCTCAGCCGGCGCCGCGCGCGGAACAGCGTGCTCTCGACCATCGCGCGGGTCATGCCGAGCCGCTCACCGATCTCGCTGTACGAGAGGCCCTCGAGCTCGCGAAGCACGAGCACGCGGTGGTGGTTCTCGGAGAGCCCGCGGAACGCCCCGCAGAGGTCGTCGAGCCGCTGCTTTGACTCGATCGCCGCGTCCGGCGCCGGCGCGTGCACGAACAGGGTCGGGGCGGCGAGCGCCGAGCCATCCCCATCCTCGAAGGCCACCTCCGCGTTGCGCCTCGCTCGGCGGAACTCGTCGATGCACGCGTTCTTGGCGATCTCGTAGATCCACGGCTTGAACGCGATTTCGCGCTGGGTCGCGCGCATCCGGCGCAGCGCGGAGATGAACACGTCCTGCCGGATGTCCTCGGCTCGGGCGTGGTCGCCGACCATCCCTGCGACGTACGCCGTGATCCGCTGCTTGTAGCGGGAGAACAGGACCTCGAACGCGCGGTCGTCACCGCGCCTGACCGCAGCCACCAACTCGTGCTCGGAGCACGCGGTAGGCGGAGTCCCCTGCAGCGCGAGCGTCATTTACCTGGATCAGATACCTGGATCGGGCCTGGCCCCGATCCGGCGCGCGGACTCTAACGGTTTTGCGCGCAAAGAGAGCCGATTGAGTTGAGGGCATCCGCTGCAAGCGGCATACTTCTCGACATGTAAAGGCGGAAAAGGAGGAGAGGTCCATGGCAAATCACCTGACGCCCACCGAGCTGGCACGCGAGTCCGGGCTGGAGCGCAGAGACGTGATCAGCAAGTGCCTCGAGTTGGGCGTCCCGATCTTCAACGGCCGCATCGACAAGACCCTCTTCCTCTCCAGCCTCCGCGAGATCACCGGCTCAGCGGCGCAGCAGCAGCGCCCGCAGGTCGCCGGGGCGTAGGGCTCCTCCCCCTCCGCAGTTGCTCCACGGTTCCGGCCGCCGGCCGGGCGATCACTCTTGAGCGGACTGCCGCAGCAACGCCGACGTGGTCTGCTCGAGGATCTTTCGCCAGGCGCGGGTCTTCTCGCGCTCGGCCTCGAAGTGCTTGACGACCTTCCGCACCCGGGTCGCGGAGATCTCGATCCCGTGGCGGGCGCAGATCTCCTTGAAGCGGGAGTAGTCGTGCGCGAGCTTCAGCGTCACCGATTGGAACCCGTGGCGGGCGATGTCGACGCGTGAGGTGTAGTTCATGATGCTCGTCTGGAACATCAGCTCATCGTTGGGCTCGGGCTCGATCAGGATGATGTCGACGCCGGGGTAGCGCTCCTCCCACCGCTGCGCGAGCTCGTGCAGCCGCTGGTAGGCGAGCAGCTTGAACGCCTGGTAGCCGATCTGCGGGAAGCCCATGTCCGACACGTGACGCACGCGTGAGCCGGTGATCGTCGGGATACGCTGCTCGAAGTCGTTGACGAACGGGACCAGCGGGTTGACCACGACGATGAACTTCGCCCCGGCCTCAACCGCGATGTCGACGTTGGTCGTGGACACGATCCCGCCGTCGACGAGCTCGCGGTCCTTGACCTTGACCGGCTTGTAGATCATCGGCAGCGCACCGGAGGCGCTGACCGCCTTGGAGATCGGCACGTCTTCCCAGTCCTCGGCGCCGAGCACGATCCGCTCGCACGTGTCGAGGTCGGTCGTAGCCAGGTAGAGCTCGGGCTCGAGCAGGCGGAAGTCGTCGGTGCGGTCCGGGTCGGACAGGACCCGCTTGACGTACCGCTCGATGCCCTCGCCCGAGTAGAGGCCGGACGGCAGCACCTCCGCGAGCCCGGCCACGAGATCGACCGCCGAGATCTGGCCGACGTCGCGCACCAGCCGCCGCGCTATCTGCGCGAGCCGGTACGGAAGCAGGATGCCCTTGGTCACGAACTCCGCATAGTTGGGCTTCAGCAGCGAGCTGACCCGGGCGTCGGGGAAAGGGGTCGGAACCTGCTGGACGATCACCCGCATCATCTCCTCGGGCGTCACCCCGTTCGCGACGGCGGCGGCGACGAACGCACCTGCGCTCGTGCCCACGTAGACGTCGAACTGGTTGACGGTGCGGTTGACCGAGAGCAGATCGAGCGCGCGAAGCGCCCCGATCTCGTAGACCCCGCCCGTGAAGCCGCCACCCCCCAGCACCAGCGCCGTCTTCGATCGCCGGCGACGACCCCGAGTCTTCGCAACACCCCCCGACCGCTCCGTGACAGCGGTCTCGAGCTTGACCACCTTGCCCATGCTCACCTGATTCTACGCGGCGGATCCGGCTAGGCGGGCGGGTTGACGCCGCACTTTTCCCCGAGCCAGCGTGTTTCATACCGCCGGATGCGCAGATTCGTGCTGATCCTGGGGGCACTGATCTCGGTGGCCGCGGGCGTCCCGGCGGCGGCCGTCGCCTCCCCGCAGAGCGCGCTCTCCGGCGCGCTCACGCAGGGCATGCAGAACGCCGGCGGGGCCGGCGGCGCCTACGTCCAAGATCTGACGACAGGCAAGGTCCTGTTCTCGTGGGTCTCGAACACCGGCCGGCTTCCGGCGTCGGTCGAGAAGCTCTACACGACCTCGACGGCCCTGCTTCGGTTCGGGCGCAGCGCGACGCTCGCGACTCGCGTGCTCGGGTCCGGCTCGATCGACCGTCATCACGTCTTCCACGGGATCATCTGGCTCAAGGGCGGCGGCGATCCGACGTTCGGATCGGCGGCGTTCGACCGGTCCGCGTACGGGACCGGCGCGACCGTCGGGCAGCTCGCCGACAACCTGATCCGCAACACTCACGTCAAGTCGATCCAGGGCCGGATCGTCGGTGACGACACGTACTTCGATTCCGCCCGCGGCACGCCCGCGACGGGCTTCGGGCCGGACCTGACCGACGTCGAGGGGCTGCTGGACGCGCTCGCGTACGACCGTGGCTTCGCCAACTTCGAGGGCACGATCGGCCAGCCGCGGCCGGCGCTGTACGCGGCCCAGCAGTTCGCCGGCGCGCTCCAGGCGCGCGGCGTCAAGGTCACTTTGAACACCGCCGTCTACACGGGGCAGGCGCCGAAGAACGCCCAGTGGCTCGCGACGGTTCGCTCACCCTCGATCTCGACGCTGATCAGGCTCACCAACACGCCGTCGGACAACTATCTGGCCGAGATGCTGCTGAAGGGGACCGGCGCGAAGTTCGGGGGCGCCGGCACCACGGCCGCGGGTGCCGCCGTCGTCCGGGCCGAGCTCGCCGACGAGTTCGGCATCCACCCGCAGCTCAACGACGGCTCCGGCCTCTCGCGCTCCGACTACACCAGCCCCGTCCAGATCGTGAGCCTGCTGAAGCAGCTGTCGGGCAACCAGGATTTCGTCGATTCGCTCGCGATCGGGGGCGAGACCGGCACGCTCCAGGACGAGATGAACGGGACCGTCGCGCAAGGCAACTGCCACGGCAAGACCGGCACGCTCCATGATGTCGCGAACCTCGTCGGGTACTGCCGCGCGCGGGACGGCCACACGCTCGCGTTCGCGTTCCTGATCAACGGGATCTCGGCCACCGCCGACTACGTGCACTCCGTGGAGGGCAACCAGATGGCCGTCGCCGTCGCGAACTACAACGGTTAGCGGCCCTCAGGGAGCAGCTCCCGGAGCCCGTCCTCGTCGAGCACGGGGACCCCGAGGCGCTCGGCGTTCGCGAGCTTCGAGCCCGGGCTCTCGCCCGCGACCAGGTAGGCGGTCTTCTTCGAGACCGACCCCGTGACCTTGCCGCCGGCGGCGACGATCGCGTCTGTCGCCTGCTCGCGAGTGAGCGACGGGAGCGTTCCCGTCAGCACGAACGTCTTGCCAGCGAGCGGGCCCTCGCCCGGCGGCGGGCCCTCCTCCTCGAAGCGGAGACCCTGCTGGCGGAGATCGTCGATCAGCTCCAGCATCTGCTCGTGGTGCAGCTGATCGTGGATCGTCAGGGCCATCTTCGGCCCGACGCCCTGCGTCTCCTCGATCTGCTCCGGCGATGCGCCCAGCAGCGCGTCGATCGATCGGAAGTGCAGGGCGAGGCTGCGACCGGTGACGAACCCGACCTCCTCGATCCCGAGCGCGAACAGCACGCGGCTGAACGGCTCCTGTTTGGACCCTTCGATCGCGGTCAGCAGCTTCTCGGCCGACGCCTCGCCGAAGCCCTCCTGTGAGGCGAGCCGCTCGCGATCGAGCCGGTAGAAGTCGGCCGCGGTCCGCACCCATCCGAGCTCGACGAACAGCCGGACTCGCTTCTCGCCGAGACCGTCGATGTCCATCGCCCCGACGAAGTGGTCGAGCAGCTGCTGGCGGCGGCCGGGACACTCGCGGTTCGGGCACTTGGTGAACACCGAGTCCTCGGGCTTGACCGTCGGCGTATTGCACACCGGGCAGCGAGCCGGCGGCTTCGGCGCCGGCGGCCGGTCCTTGCGCTCGGCGACGTGCGGCGCGGGCGACAGCACCTGCGGGATCACATCGCCTGCGCGAAGCACGATCACGTCCTCGCCCTCGCGGATGTCCTTGCGGTGAAGATCTTCCTCGTTGTGGAGCGTCGCGAGCTTGACCGTGACGCCGCCAACGTGAACCGGCTCGAGCATCGCGTACGGGTGCAGGTCGCCGAACTTCCCCGGGTTCCAGCCGATCCCGACGAGCTTCGTGACCGCGGTCGTCGGCGGGAACTTCCACGCGATCGCCCACCGCGGCTCACGCCCGACCGAGCCGAGCCGACGCTGGAGCTCGACGTCGTTGACCTTCACGACCGCGCCGTCGATCTCGAAGTCCAGCGAGCCCCGCTCCTGCTCCCACGCTTCGCAGCGGGCCACGACCTCTTCCTCGGTGCCGAGCTTCACCACCTGTTGGTGCACCGGAAAACGGTGCGCCCGTAGCCACTCGAGCGCGTCCCAGTGGGTGTCGAACGAGATCCCCTCGGTCGCGCCGATCGCGTAGCACCACAGCCGTAGCGGCCGATCGGCGGCGAGCTTCGGGTCGAGCTGGCGGATCGTCCCGGCCGCCGAGTTACGGGGATTCATGAAGGTCGAGAGGCCCGCCTCGGCGCGCCGCTCGTTGAGCTTCGCGAAGTCCGACAGCGACATGTACACCTCGCCGCGGACCTCGACCATCGCTGGCGGGTCGTCCGTCTCGATCCGCAACGGCACCGACGGCATCGTCTTGAGGTTGTGGGTGACGTCTTCGCCGACCTCGCCGTTGCCTCGGGTCGCCCCCCGTTCGAGGACCCCGTTCCGGTAGATCAGCGAGATCGCGAGTCCGTCGATCTTCGGCTCGACCACATACTCGAACTTCGGGTCGGTGATGCCCTCGCGCGCGAGGAAGTTGCGCATCCGCTGGATCCACGCCTGCAGCTCCTCGGCCGAGCGGGCGTTGGCAAGAGACAGCATCGCCTGCGGATGGCGCACCTTCTCGAGCTCTGAGACGGGCTCCGTGCCGACGCGTTGGGTGGGCGAATCGGGCGTGACCAGGTCGGGGTGCTCGGCTTCGAGCTTTCGCAGCTCGTCGAGCAGCGCGTCGTACTGGTCGTCCCCGATCTCGGGGTCGTCGAGCGCGTAGTAGCGGTAGTTGTGGTAGCCGATCTGCTTGCGCAGCTCGGCGGCGCGGTGCTCGGCCGTCTTGGTCGCGCTCACTGCTCGAGCTCGGTGGCCGCGGGCTCGACCAGGCGCGCGAGGTCGTAGCGCTGGAGCGCCGTCAGGCCTTCCTTGTCGGTGAGATCGAAGTGGATCGGCGTGACCGCGATGTGGCCCTTCGCGACCGCCGCGAGGTCGGTGCCGGTCTCGTCTCGCTCGAAGCTGGCGTCGCCATAGATGCGATAGAGCCGGCGGCCGGCGGTCTCTTCGTCGACCAGCGCCAGCTCGTCCCGGTAGATCCGCTTGCCGAGCTTCGCCACCTCGACAC
The DNA here is from genome assembly GCA_036490875.1 of Solirubrobacteraceae bacterium. Classification (GTDB taxonomy): domain Bacteria; phylum Actinomycetota; class Thermoleophilia; order Solirubrobacterales; family Solirubrobacteraceae; genus Palsa-465. The sequence goes on along the minus strand of DASXDA010000074.1, from coordinate 17,614 downwards.
CCTCGGGCTCGCCGCCGGGGACGTTGATGTTGAGCAGCGTGCCCGATGGCAGCGGGACGTTCTCGAGCTCGGCGACGAGCCGCGCCGTGAACGAGGCCGCCGTCTGGAACGCGAACCCGGTGCCGGCACGGAAGTCGAGCTCGCGCGCGCTCGACTGCTGCGAGACGGCGATCCCGGGGAGCCCCAGCACGATCGCCTCGAGCGCGGCGGCGACCGTGCCCGAGTACGTGATGTCGTCGCCGAGGTTCGATCCGTGGTTGATTCCCGAGACGACCAGCTCCGTGGTGAAGCCCTCGATCAGGCCGAGGTTGGAGAGCCGCACGCAGTCGACGGGAGTCCCGTCGGTCGCGTAGCCGACGGTGCCGTCGTCGAAGTCGACCTCCTGGACCCACAGCGGCCGGCGGGTCGTGATCGACCGCGCCATCGCCGAACGGTTCCCGTCGGGAGCGATCACCGCGAGCTCGACCCCAGGCACCTCGAGCAGGGCCCTCCTCAGGGCCTGAAGCCCAGCGGCCTCGATTCCGTCGTCATTGGTGAGCAGGACGCGCATCCGATTTGATCCTATCCGTGGGTCCGGGTGGCCCGATCGAGCGCGCGGGCGATGTGGGCGATCACCAGCAGCGGCTCCTCTTTGAGCTGCCTGCCGGTGATCCGGATCACTGTGTAGCCCGCGTCGCGCAGCGCCATGTCCTTCCGCCGGTCGCGCTCGAAGGCGCTCCTATGCTGGTGAAACTTCCAGCTGTCGAGCTCGACGATCACACGTTCGGCGGGCCACAGGAAGTCGGGCTCCCAGGGGCCGATCTTGCGGTTGGTGAGCGGCTGCTCCAGGCCGGCCGCCCGAAGATATCTCCGGAGAATCCGCTCCCCCTCCGACCGCGTGATCTCGGGATCCCCCTCGGCGGCGAGGAGCTCCCGCAACCTCCCGGTTCCCGAACGCCTGCCCGCCTCCCGGAGTGCCCGCTCGAGCTCGCCCTTCCGCAGCAGGTTGGCGGCCCGACCTTCTGCGATCACCGCTTCGAGCTCCTTGTCGGTCGCGTCGGTCGAGGCGAGGTCGATGACGGTCCGGGCCGGAGAGGTGACCGGGAGGCCGTGGCGGGTGCGGAGGTCTCGCTCGGGGAGGTTGCTGGCGCGGTGGATGTGGATTCCGTCCTTGCGGCCGGGGTTGCGGCCGATGACGGTCACCTCAGGTCGGGGCGGCCGGCCTAAGAGGAGCCCCCAGAGGTGCGCCGCCGAGCCGTGACTCAAGACCGCCCCGGCCCCACACGCCAACCACGCCACGGCCTCCTCGGCATACGGTGCGAGGGCGAGGTGCCCGACGATGTAGACGCCGCGGTGGCGGGGGTTGAGGAAGCCGGTTCGGGTGAGCCGCTTGATCACGCTGGCACTGATTCCGGCGGCCCGAAGTCGGGAGTGATTCGTCACGCCTTGGCACCCGGATGCCAGCCACCCCGCCACGCGTTCCGGCGGGTCCGCCCCGGCCCCAGAGCGACAACTGTCGCCGTCAGCGCCGCGGTTGTCGCGTTGGGTAGCTGAGACGACCCTAGAACGACAAGGATCGCTCGCCGGCGGATCATTGTCGTGTTGGGGCTCGGAAGCGGCCGGAGTCGACGAAGCCACCCGCGCAGGATCCCCCACAACCCGCCAGCCACGCCCAACCGTCACCCTTCCCCAGCAGATTTTCAGCACAACCGAAGCGCGCCGTGACTCTCCCGGGTCAGAAATCGCTGTTCGTCATCGTCAACGCCCCCGACGCGATGACCACTGCCCAGGCGCCCGCGGCCAGGACGCTCACCAAGATGATCAATAGGCCGTGGCGAGAGTGAGCCCGACGGCCGCGGGCCCAGACGACGACGCCCATGACCAAGCCGAGCGGCGGCATCGCGACGGCGAGGATGTAGCTGACGACGACGAGCCGCAGGTAGCTCTGGTTCCACTCCTTGTCGGTGGCGCCGTTCGAGGATGGGTAGTCCGGCCCGCTAGCCATCGCCCAGCACCCGCACGCCCTCGTACCCCACACCGGCGAGATACAGCCCATGCGGGGGTGCCGTCGGCCCAGCCTCGGACCGCGGCCGCCCGGACAGGAGCGACACGAACGAATCGACCGACCGGCGGCCGGAAGCGACCTCGAGCATCGTCCCCACCAGCACCCGGTTCATGTGCCTCATGAACGCGTCGGCCTCGATCCAGAACTCGATCCGGTCCTCGAGAAAGCGCCAATACGCGGCCAGCACGTCACGGATGAACCGCACGTGATCCGTCTCGGTAGGTGTGAACGCCGTAAACGAATGCGTCCCGACCAGAGCAGCAGCGCAGGCATCCAGCGCGGCCGCATCGAGCACGTGCGGACAATGCAGCGCCCGTCCCCGCTGCAGGGCGGTCCGGGCCCGCCGATTCAAGATCAGATACGTGTACGCGCGACTCGTCGCGTCGTGACGCGCGTCGAAGCCGTCAAACGCGGCCGAGCAAGCGAGCACGGCCACGTCCTCAGGAAGCAGCGCATTCAACGAGCGCACGTCCACGGCCTCGCCCGGATAGCTGCACACCTGCCCCAGCGCGTGCACGCCGGCGTCGGTCCTGCCCGCAACCGTCACCTGGACAGGTGTTCGGAGGAGGGTGGCCAGCGCCCTTTCGACCTCCTCCTGAACCGTCCTCAGGCCAGGCTGATTCGCCCAACCCGCAAAAGCACCGCCGTCGTACTCCAGAAGGAGCCGAGCGGTCAGACCAGCTCCAGCAGCACCATCTCGGTCGAGTCCGACCGGCGCGGCCCGAGCTTCAGGATCCGCGTGTAGCCGCCCGGACGCTCCGAGTACCGGGGCGCGATCTCCTCGAACAGCTTGTAGACCACGAACTTGTCCTGTCCGAGCGCCGATAGCGCCTGCCGGCGAGCGTGCAGATCGCCCCGCTTGGCCAAGGTGATCAGCTTCTCGATCTCGGGCTTGACCGCCTTGGCCTTCGCCTCGGTCGTCTCGATCCGCTCGTGATCGATGACCTCCTTGGCCAGGTTCTTCAGCAGCGCCTTGCGGTGCGAGGCGCTGCGGGAGAGCTGGTATCGGTTTCGCTGATGGCGCATGGCGGAATGGACGTTATCGCGAAGCGGGTTACTCGTCGCGCAGCGACAGGCCGCGTGCGTGGAGCGTCTCGACGACTTCGTCGATCGACTTCTTGCCGAAGTTCGGGATCGCGTTCAGTTCGCTCTCCGTCTTCGACACGAGGTCGCCGACCGTCTGGATCCCGGCCCGCTTCAGGCAGTTGTACGAGCGGACGCCGAGCTCCAGCTCCTCGATCAGGATGTCGTCGAGCGCGTTCGGCTGGCGGGCGGGCGCGCCGCCCGGGGCACCGCCCGGCTGACCGGCCTCCAGCGGTCCGGGGACTCCGGCCTCGCGGAGCTCCACGACGCGGTCGGCGTCGGTGAAGATCGCGAGCTGGGAGATCAGGATCTCGGCGGCCTCGCGCAGAGCGGCGTGCGGGTCGATCGACCCGTCCGTCTCGATGTCCAGCGTCAGCTTGTCGTAGTCGGTCCGCTGCCCGACACGCGCCTGCTCAACCGAGTAGGCGACCCGGCGCACGGGCGAGAAGATCGAGTCGATCGGGATCACGCCGATCGGCTGATCCGGCGACTTGTTCTCCTCGGCGGGCCGGTAGCCGCGGCCGCGGCCGACCGTGAGGTACACCTCGAGCTTGGTCTTCTTCTCGAGTGTCGCGATGTGGGCGTCCGGGTTGAGGATCTCGACGCCGGCGGGCAGATCGATGTCCTTGGCGGTTATTTCTCCAGGCCCGGTCACGACCAGCGGCGCCTCGACCTCCGTCGCGTCAGTGTGCATCCGGCAGACGACGCCCTTCAGGTTCAGCACGATGTCCGTCACGTCCTCCTTGACGCCGCGGATGGTCGAGAACTCGTGCGCGACGCCCTCGATCCGGACGCTTGTCACTGCGGCGCCGGCCAGCGACGAGAGGAGCACCCGCCGCAGCGAGTTGCCGAAGGTGTAGCCGAAGCCTCGATCGAGCGGCTCGATCGTGAATGAGCCACGGTTGTCGTCAACCGCCTCGCTGGAGATTCGGGGGACTTGGAAGTCGAGCATCAGGGTCCTAACGTCGTGGTTTCGTGCACCGCCCGAAGGCGGCTATCGGGGCCACGCCGGCCGAGGGCCGCGCGGCTTCGCAAATTCGATTACTTCGAGTACAGCTCGACGATGAGCTGTTCCTGCACCGGAGCGGCGATCTCGCGCCGCTCGGGCTTGCGCAGCACCTTCGCCGTCAGCGCGTCGTGGTCCGCCTGCAGCCAAGCGGGCACCTGTCCGGTCAGCTCGGTGGCGTCGCGAATGACTTGGCCCGCGGTCGACTTCGGCTGGATCGCGATCACGTCGTTGTCCCGCAGCTGGTAGCTGGGGATGTTCACGCGCCGGCCGTTGACGGTCCAGTGCCCGTGCAGGATCAGCTGCCGGGCCTGGCGACGCGAGGCGGCGAATCCGAGCCTGACCAGCACGTTGTCGAACCGGCATTCGAGCATCCGAAGGAGGTTCTCGCCGGTCACGCCGGGCTGGCGCGAGGCCTTCTTGTAGTAATTCGAGAACTGCTTCTCGAGCACGCCGTAGTAGCGCCGCGCCTTCTGCTTCTCACGCAGCTGGACGCGGTACTCGCTCTGCTTCTGGCGACCGCGGCCGTGCTCGCCGGGCGGGTACGAGCGACGCTCGACGCCGCACTTGTCGGTCAGGCAGCGCTCACCCTTGAGGAACAGCTTCTGACCCTCGCGGCGGCACTGCTTGCACTGTGGCGATGTGTCTCGTGCCAATTTCTCCCGTCCTATACGCGGCGCCGCTTGCGCGGGCGGCACCCGTTGTGGGCCTGTGGGGTCACGTCCTTGACGCCGAGCACCTCGAGCCCGGCAGCCTGAAGCGAGCGGATCGCGGTCTCCCGGCCCGAGCCGGGGCCCTTGACGAACACCTCGACCTTCTGCAGGCCGTGCTCGATGCCCTTGCGGGCGGCCGCGTCGGCGGTGACCTGAGCGGCGAACGGGGTCGACTTGCGGGAGCCCTTGAAGCCGGCGCCGCCGGCGGACTCCCATGCGATCACGTTGCCCTCACGGTCCGTCAGGGAGACGATCGTGTTGTTGAACGAAGTCTTGATGTGCGCCTGCCCGATCGGGATGTTCTTGCGCACGCGGCGGCGACCGCGCTGTGGCCTACGAGGTGCGGGCATTACTTCTTCGCCGCCTTCTTCTTGCCGGCGACCTGCATCCGCTTCGGTCCCTTACGCGTGCGCGCGTTGGTCTTCGTCTTCTGACCGCGCACGGGGAGGCCACGGCGGTGGCGCAACCCTCGGTAGGACCCGATCTCCTGAAGCCGCTTGACGTTCTGCGAGCGCTCCCGTCGCAGGTCACCCTCGACGGTCATCCCCGAGTCGATCAGGTCGCGGAGCTTGACGACCTCCTCCTCGGTGAGGTCGCGGACCTTGCGGTCGGGCTCGATGTGAGCCTCCAACAGAAGCTTGTTCGCCTGCGAGCGGCCGATCCCGTAGATGTACGTGAGGCCGATCTCGACGCGCTTGTTGAGCGGGATGTTGACGCCGGAGATGCGCGCCATCGGCTAGCCCTGCCTCTGCTTGTGGCGGGGATTCGAGCAGATCACGAGCACCCGTCCGTTACGGCGGATGATCTTGCATTTTTCGCACATCGGCTTGACCGAGGGTCGTACTTTCACGCTCGTCCTTCAGTTCGAAGATCGAAGTTTTTTTCCAGTGCCCTCAGTCCGGCTCTGGCGACCGCACGGGGCGCCGCTACCGGGCTGAAGCGGGCGCCGCACAGCCAGCCACATCACGCTGCGAGCGCACCGGTCGATGTTAGCAGGGCACATCGACTACGCCTGCGTAGGTGGAGAGGAGCCCGAGAGCCCGCTCAGGCGAGGCTCGACGCCGATCGGGCCTGGGCCTGAGCGCCCTGCGCTTCGTGCCAGGGAGTCAGGATCCGCGGCCCCGCGCCGGTCACCGCAACCGTAAACTCGAAGTGGGCCGCGAGCGAGCCGTCCTGCGAGTAGATCGCCCAGTGGTCCTCGCCGACCCGGACCCCGTGACGGCCGGCCGTGACCATCGGCTCGATCGCCAGCACCATCCCCTCCTCGAGCAGCACGCCGGTGCCGGGGTCGCCGTAGTTCGGGATCTGGGGCTCCTCGTGCATGCTCCGGCCGATCCCGTGGCCGACGAGCGAGCGGACGATCGACAGCCCGGCGGCGTCGACGTGCATCTGGATGGCGTTTGAAATGTCGCCGAGGTGGTTGCCGGGGCGCGCCTGCTCGATGCCGAGGAACAGGGCTTCCTCGGTGACCGTCAGCAGCTTGTGGGCGATCGGCGTGACGGGGCCGATCGCGAACGTCCGCGCAGCATCCGCGACCCAGCCGTCGAGCACGACGCCGATGTCGACCGACAGGACGTCCCCGCGCCCGAGCTTGTACGCCCCCGGAATCCCGTGGACGATCATCGAGTTCGGCGAGGTGCAGATCGAGCCCGGGAAGCCGCGATAGCCCTTGAACGCCGGCTCGGCGCCCTGGGAGCGGATGAACTTCTCGGCGGCCTGATCGAGCTCGTGGGTGCTGACGCCGGCCCGGATCTTGCCCGCCAGCAGGTTCATCGTGCGCACGAGGATCTCGCCCGCCGCCGCCATCCGGTCGATCTCCTCCGGGGTCTTCTTGATGATCATCGCGACACCGCCTGGCTCAGACGTTCTCCTCGAGCCGTAGCGTCGCGATCACCGCTCTGATGTGATCGTGGACGTCGGTCGGGTCGCGGGTACCGTCGATCCGCTTCAAGAGACCCCGCTCCTCGTAGTAGCCGATCACCGGCTTGGTCTTCTCGTGGTAGGTGACGAGCCGGTGCTCAATCACCTCCGGCTTGTCGTCCTCGCGCTGGATCAGCCGCGAGCCGTCCTGATCACAGGCCTCATCGCGCTTCGGCGGGTCGAACTCGACGTGGTAGTTGTGACCGGCCTTCACGCACACGCGGCGGCCCGACAGCCGGCGCACGACCTCGTCGTCGGAGACGTCGAGCAGCACCACCGCGGTGATCCGCCGACCCAGCTCGCTCAGCTGCCGGTCGAGCGCCTCGGCCTGCTCGATCGTGCGGGGGAAGCCGTCGAGGATGAAGCCGTCGCGGGCGTCGTCCTCCTGGAACCGCTCGGTCACCATCGCGATGATCAGGTCATCCGGGACCAGGTCGCCCGCGTTCATGTACTGCTCGGCCTTCGAGCCGAGCTCGGTTCCCTCGCGGACGTTCTCGCGCAGGATGTCGCCGGTCGCGATGTACGGCAGCTGGAAGTCGGACTGCAGGCGCTCGGCCTGTGTGCCCTTCCCGGCTCCCGGCGGACCGAACAGAATCAGGTTTAGCTCGGACACAGGATCGTCACTGTAGCGGTCGACAACGGGTCATGCCCGCGGATTTCGGCCGCCAGAATTAGGACCCCACCACCCACGTCCGGAGCCTCCGATGCGGCGCGTGCCCCGGCGCCACACCGGAGGGTCTCCGGACGCTCGTCCCCCTAGGATTGCCCCCGGGGCTTGACGGCGGCGACGAGGCCCCCTCGCCTGCCGGCAAGCTCGGTATCGAGCGCCGCCCCCGCCGCTCGATCCACCCCCAGCCTGACAGCCTCGATTACGGCTACCAGTTCCATCCAGCCACAGAACAGCTGTGGCTCACCCTTCGGCCCCGAAGCCGACCCCGTGATCGGGTCCGACCCGACCTCGATCGAGAGGTGCAGCTCTGAGGAGCGTCCGGACATGGCGAGCATCATTGCGCTCGATCCCCGCGTTCGCACCAGGTTGGCACCCTAGGGTTTTGACGCCCATAATCCTTGGGTCATGCCTTTGCGGGAGGCGGATCGACGCGGCCGTGCCGTGCGCGGGCAGAATGGTCTGCTCGAGCGGGAAGACGCGCTGATCGCGATCGGCGCGGTGCTCGACGACGCCCGCGCGGGCGTCGGCGGCGCCCTACTGATCTCCGGTCATCCGGGAATGGGCAAGACACGGCTGCACGAGGCGACCCTCGACGAAGCCCGTCGGCGCGAGCTGCTGGTGCTGCGCGCGTCCGGGTCCGAGCTCGAGCAGAACCTGGCGTTCGGCCTCGCCGCCCAGCTGCTGCGCTCGCTGCTCGGTCAGCTCCCCGATACGCAGCGGACCCGCTTGATCGAGCACGCGCCGAGCCGGGTACGGAGGCTCGAGGGCATCGGCGAAACCGACGCCGAACCCGACGGGAGCGAGGACCTGGCCGTGTCGCACGGGCTGTTCGCGTTGATCGCGGGCGCGGCCGAGTCGGCTCCGGCCGTGATCGCGATCGACGATCTCCACTGGTGCGACCTCGCCTCGCTCGAATTCGTCCTGTATCTGCTGCACCGGCTCGACGAGCTGCCCGCCGCCGTGGTGCTCACCAGCAGACTGCTGACGCGCGACGAGGGGCCCGGGATGCTCGACGAGATCGCGGTCGATCCCCGGCTGGAGACGACCGAGCTCACGCCGCTTGGACTGAGCGCGGTCGACGAGCTGGTCCGCAAGCACCTCGGGCGACGCGCCGACGCCGAGCTGGTCGCGGTGTGCGCCGACGTCACCGCCGGGAACCCCTTCTACCTTCACGAGCTGCTGCTCGCCCTGGCCGAGGAGCGGCAGCTCGACAGCGGTCAGCTGGTGCGGCTGGCCCGGGCGCTCGCGCCGGACACGGTCACGAGGTCGCTGCGGGTCCGGGTCGGGCGGCTCGGCGAGTCGGCGACGGCGCTCGCCGCCGCTGTCGCGATCCTCGGCGACGACGTCCCGCTCCGCCACGCGGCGGTGCTATCGGCGCTCGAGATCGCCGACGCCTCGAGCGCCGCCGACGCGCTGGCGAGCGTCGAAGTGCTGCTCGCCCGCGAGCCGCTGCGGTTCGTGCATCCGCTCGTCCGGCAGGCGGTCACCCAGGACATCCCGGCCTCGCTGCGCGGGGGCCGGCACCTCGACGCGGCCCGGCTCCTGTACGCCGAGGGGTTCGGCGCCGAACGCGTCGCCGCGCACCTGCTGCTCGGGCGCGCCGAGGGAAATCCGTGGGTCGTCGAGCGGCTGCGCGCCGCCGCCAGGGAAGCGGCGTCGCGGTCCGCACCGCAGTCGGTCGCGCGCTACCTGCAGCGCGCTCTCGAGGAACCGCCTGCGCCTGAGTCGCGCTCCGAGGTGCTGGCCGAGCTCGGGATGGCGGAGGCGACGTTCGGCGCGCCGGAGGCCGTCGAACATCTGGCGGCTGCCGCGGCCGCGAGCGAGGACCCGCGGCGGCGCGCCGAACTCGCGCTCCGGCAGGGCCGCGCGCTCGCCACCGCCGGTTCGCACGAGCAGGCGTCCGCTGCATACGACGCAGGCCTCGCGGAGCTGCCCGAGGAGCCGTCGGACCCCGCCGACCGGGAGCTCCGCGACCAGCTCCAGACCGCCTACGTCGTCACCGCCGCACTCGTCCCATCGCTCCAGGCGCGGGCGCTCGAGCGCTCGGCGCAGGCGCTCGACGCCACCGGAGCGCGGCCGAAGACGCAAGGCCAGCGGCTGCTGCTCGCGCGGCTGGCCACGCGCGCTGCCGCGACCGGAGAGCCGGCCGAGGTCGCCGATCAGCTCGCCGAGCGGGCGTGGGACGGCGGCATGCTGCTCGAGCAGGCCGACCCGCAGTGGATCGGGTGGCGGACGGTGGCGTCGGTGTTCCTGATGACCGGGGCGCTCGAGCGGGCGATGGAGATCGCCGACGCGGCCCTCGAGGACGCCCGACGGCGCGGGCTTGTGCTCGGGTTTGCGACGGTCAGCTACGTGCGCGGCCTGCCTCAGCTGTGGCAGGGTCGGGTCGACGCGGCGCTCGTCGATCTCGAGCAGGCCCGCGACGCCCGCCGTTACGGGTGGAGGGAGTTCGCGCGGTCGGCCGCCGCGCATTACGCGCTCTGCCTGGTCGAGCGCGGCGAGCTCGAGCGGGCCGAGAAGGTGCTGGAAGAGGACGGGCCGATCGACCCGCCGCGTGACCTCGAGGACGTCCTGCGGATGTTCTCGATGGCCGAGCTGAGGCTCGCGGCCGGCCGCCCCGAGGACGCGCTCGAGCTTGCGGAGGCCGTCGGCGGCCGCGTCGAGGCGAGCCTTCCGTACTTCGGCTACTGCCCGTGGCGCGGGACGGCGGCCCAGGCGGCGATCGCGCTTGGCGACACCGAACGGGCGCTGGCACTCTCCCGCAAGGTGCTCGCGCGCTCGGACCGGACCGGTGTCCTGCACGAACGGATCAGAGCACTCCGAATTCTCGGCCTTTCCGAGGGCGGGGCGGCCGGTATCGAGACGCTCCGCGCGGCGGTCGAGCTCGGGACGAGCTCGCCGCACCGGCTAGAGACGGTGCGGGCGCTGGTCGACCTCGGCGCGGCGCTCCGGCGCGCCAACCGGCGCGCGGAGGCCCGCCCGCTGCTCACGCAAGCCGCGGATGTCGCACGACGCGGCGGCGCGCTGGCGCTGCGCGAACGCGCGCGAACCGAGCTCGCGGCGACGGGAGCGCGGCCGCGGCGCGAGGCGCTGCTCACCGGACCGGACTCGCTAACGCCTAGCGAGCGGCGGATCGCAGAGCTGGCCGCCTCGGGTCAGAGCAACCGCGAGATCGCCCAGGCTCTGTTCGTCACCCCCAAGACGGTCGAGTACCACCTGCGCAACTCGTACCGCAAGCTCGAGATCCGCGGCCGCAGGGAGCTGTCTCGGGCGCTCGCGGGCGGAGGCTAACCGCGACCGGGACGCCCTACGCCACGCTAGCTTTCGCGCTCATCCAGGCTTGATGCCCCCCTCGACCGTGACCACAGCGCCCGGGCGCCAACGCTTCTCGGACGACGAGCTGCTCGACGCCGCCCTCGGGCTGTTCCACGCCCGCGGCTACCACGTCCTGCAGATGAACGACCTCGCCGTCGCCGCGAACACGAGCAAGCCGACGTTATACGCGCGGTTGGGATCGAAGGAGGAGATCTACATCCGGGTGCTCGAGCGCGAGGCCGGCCTGCTCCAGTCGGCCCTGTACGCGGAGTACGCACGCGCGAGCAACGCGCCCCTCGGCGAGGTGGTCGAAATCGCGATGCTCGCGTTCTTCCGTTTCGCTCAGGCGCGGCGTGCCGGATTCGACCTCTTGTTCCGCAGCGAACCCGGCGGTCCCGGGCACGGGATCGGCGAGCGCTCGATGGACGAGGTGATCGATCACGTCGCCCAGCTGATCGACACCTACATCGTCCGCTCGGGGCACCAGCCCGGGTCGCGGACCCCGCTGCTCGCGGCCGCCGGGGTTGGCGCCGCGCGCCAGGTGTGCCAGTACGCGCTCGACACCGGCGACGACCTCGACAAGGCCGGCGCGCTGGTGACCGCGTTCGCCGCGGCCGCGATCCGCTTGATCGATGCGGAAATGCTGCCGGAGCTGGATGTGCGGCGCGACGACGCGGGGGAGTGACCGCGTCCGGCTTCGGGCCTCGCTCGCTCCGCTCCGAGCTGGAGCGGAGACCGCTCCGCTCGCTCGCCAGCTACCACAGCCCGGCTTCCGGCCGGGCTACTTTAAGAAGCCTTCGTAGTTGCGCATCATCAGCTGCGCCTCGAGCTGCTTCATCGTGTCGAGCGCGACGCCGATCACGATCAGCACGGAGGTGCCGCCGAAGAAGAAGTTGGCGTTCGTCTGGGTGATCAGGATCGTCGGCAGCGCGGCGATCGCAGCCAGGAACAAGGCGCCCGGGAAGGTCAACCTCGCCAGGATCCGGTCCAGGAATTCGGCCGTGGGTCTTCCAGGCCTCACCCCGGGGATGAAGCCGCCGTACTTCCGGAGGTTCTCGGCCTGGTCGACAGGATTGAACGTGACCGCCGTGTAGAAGTATGTGAACAAGATGATGAAGATCGTCTCGCCGGCAACGTAGTGCCAGCTCTGTGGGCTGAAGAAGTTCGAGAGGTTGGTGGCGAAGCCGTTGCGGTTCTGGCCGATGATCTGGCCGACCGTCGGCACGATCGCCATGATCGAGGCGGCGAAGATCACCGGGATCACGCCCGCCATGTTCACCCGCAACGGCAGGTAGGTCTGGCCGCCCTGGGTCATTCTGCGGCCGATCACGCGTTTCGCGTACTGGATCGGGATCCGCCGCTGGCCCTCCTGGACGAACACGATCGCGGCGACCACGCCGATCACGATGAACGGCATCACCACGCGGAACACCTGGTCGGGGTTCTGCCACCACGACTGCACGCCGTGCGGGATCCGGGCGACGATGCTCGCGAAGATCAGCAGCGAGATCCCGTTGCCGATCCCCCGCTGGGTGATCAGCTCGCCCATCCACATCAGCAGCACGCAGCCGGCCGTCAGCGAGATGACGATCAGGAACACCTTCGCGAGCCCGAAGTTCGAGATCAGAGTGACCCCAGCCTGCTTCTCGAACGAGCGGAACAGGAACACGTAGCCGATCGACTGTGCGAACGCGAGGCCGACGGTCAGGTAGCGCGTGTACTGGGTGATCCGCGCCTGCCCGACCTCGCCCTCCTTCGAGAGCTTCTCCAGCGAGGGAACGACCACCTGCAGCAGCTGCAGGATGATCGACGCCGTGATGTAGGGCATGATCCCGAGCGCGAAGATCGCGATCCGCCCGAGCCCGCCGCCCGAGAACAGATTCAGCAGGCCGAAGATGCCGTTGCCGGCGAGGCTGTTGGTGACCGCACCGACCGCCTTGGCGTTGATGCCGGGCGCCGGGATGTAGGCGCCCAGCCGGTAGAGCGCGAGGATCGCGGCCGTGAACAGGACCTTGTTGCGGATCTCTCCGACCCTGAACGCGCCGAGGATCGTCGCGATCATCCGCTCAGCCCTCCGCTGCCGGCCTCGCCGCCTCGATCACCTGGCAGGTGCCGCCCGCGCCCTCGATCTGCTCGCGTGCGGCCTTGCTGAACCCGTGCGCGTGGACGGTCATGGGCTTGGAGATCTCGCCCTTGGCGAGGATCTTCACCGGGACGCCCTTCTTCGTGGCGAGCCCGTGCTGGTGAAGCGTCTCGACCGTCACCTCGGCGCCGGACTCAAAGCGCGCCTCGAGGTCGAGCAGGTTGACCGGCTGGGTCTCGGTCCGGAACTGCTCGAACGGCATCGACTTCTTCATGTGCGGGCCACGCAGCTTGCGCATCCGCATGTGGATCGGGTTCTGACCGCCCTCGAAGCGGGCACGCCGCTTGGCGCCCGACCTCGAGCCCCAGCCCTTCTGGCCACGGCCGGCGGTCTTGCCGGTTCCCGAGCCCTCGCCACGGCCTACACGCTTGCGCGCCTTCCGCGAGCCGGGGGCCGGCTTCAAGTTGTGCAGCCCGATCCGCTCAGACCCGTCAGCCATCCTCGGACACCTCGACGAGATGGCGAACCTTGGCGATCATCCCTTTGGCTTGAGGCGAGTCCGGGATCTCGACGGTCTGGCCGATGCGACGAAGGCCGAGCGAGCGCAGAGTCGCGATCTGACTCTTGTCCGAGCCGTTGCGGCTGCGCGTCTGCGTGACCTTGAGCGTGCTCACGACGGCTGCCCCTCGCTCGCCGGGGCTTCATCGGTGGCGACGGGCGAGGCATCCGCGGACACTCGCGCCCCGTTCGTCTCAGTCTGCCCGTTCGCACCGACAGCGGTGTCCCCGGATGACTCGTTCGTCGTCAGCCCCAAGACATGGTTGATCGACAGCCCGCGAAGCTCAGCAACCTCAGCCGGGGTACGCAGAGACTCGAGCCCCGCCATCGTCGCCTTGACGAGGTTGATCGGATTCTGGGACCCGAGCGACTTGGACAGGATGTCGTGGATCCCCGCGAGCTCCAGCACCGCGCGCACCCCGCCACCGGCGATCACGCCGGTACCGGCGGAGGCCGGCTTCAGCAGCACGCGGCTGGACCCGAACACCCCAAGCGTCTGGTGAGTGATGGTCGAGCCGTGCATGGGCACGCGGTAGAGGTTCTTCTTCGCCCGCTCGACGCCCTTCTGGATCGCGACCGGGACCTCGTTTGCCTTGCCGTACCCAATCCCGACGATCTCCCTCTCGTCGCCGACGACGACCAGCGCCGTGAATGAGAAGCGCCGGCCGCCCTTGACGACCTTGGCGACGCGGTTGATCTCGACGACGCGCTCCTGGAGCTCGAGTCCGGAAGCGGAGACGGTGCGGTCACGTGATGGCATCAGTCGATCCAGAGTAGCCGGTCTAGAACGTCAGCCCGCCCTCACGGGCCGCCTCGGCGAACGCCTTCACGCGTCCGTGGTACTGGTAGCCGCCGCGATCGAACACGACCTGGCCGACCCCGGCTGCCACGGCGCGCTCGGCGAGCAGCGCCCCGGCGCGTCGGGCCTGATCCATGCGGCCGAGCTCGCGCAGCTCGGGCTCGATCCAGTTCACCGATGCGACCGTGCGGCCCGAGTCGTCGTCGATCAGCTGCACGAACATGCCGCGGTTGGACCGGAACATCGAGACGCGCGGTCGATCCGCGGTGCCGCGCACCTTCGCACGGACGCGGCGGCGCCGCTTGAGCCTGCGTGCTTCCTTCGTGAGCACGGTCATGCGCGCTTACCAACCTTCCGAGCTACGTACTCGCCCTCGTAACGGATTCCCTTGCCCTTGTAGGGCTCGGGCTTGCGCTGCTTGCGGATGTTCGCGGCGGTCTCTCCGACCTGCTGCTTGGACGCGCCCTTGACGACGATCCGCGTCGGCTGCGGGACCTCGAACTCGATCCCGTCGGGAGCCTTGATCGACACCGGGTGCGAATACCCGAGCGCGAGCTCGAGGTCGCGGCCACGTAGCTGCGCGCGGTAGCCGACACCCTGGATCTCGAGGCGCTTCTCGAAGCCGCCCGTCACGCCCTGGACCATGTTCGCGATCAGCGAACGGGTGAGCCCGTGGAGCGCGCGGTGCTCGCCGCGATCGGTCGGTCGGCTGACGACCAGCTGATCGCCGTCCTGCTGGACCTTGATCTCGCGGTTGACCCGCTCGGACAGCTCGCCGCGCGGGCCGTTCACCGTGACCCGCTCGGGCTCGATCGAGACGGTGACGCCCGACGGAACGGTGATCGGTTGTCTGCCGATCCGGGACATCGCTACCAGACCCTCGCCACGACCTCGCCGCCGACGCCCTGGATGCGGGCGTCGTGGCCGGTCATCAGACCCTTCGAGGTGGAGATGATCGCGGTACCCATCCCGCCTTGGATCCTCGGGATGTGAGCGTGGTCGACATATGTCCGCTGACCCGGGCGCGAGACGCGCTGGAGCCCGGAGATCACGGGCTTGCGGTCGGCGGTGTACTTGAGCGTCACGGTGATCTCGTCGCCAGGAGGGGTGGTCGCAGCGGCGACCGACCAGTCCTCGACATAGCCCTCCTCCTTGAGGATCCGCGCGATCTCGCGCTTGATCCCGGAGGCGGGGATCTTGACGTCGTGCTGCTGGGCCTTGAGCGCGTTGCGCACGCGCGTCAGGAAGTCCGCGATCGGGTCCGTCATCGACATGTCGTCACCAGCTCGACTTCGTCATCCCGGGGACGTAGCCGTTGTGCGCGAGCTCGCGCAGGCAGATCCGGCAGACGCCGAACTTGCGATAGACGGCACGGGCGCGGCCGCAACGACGGCAGCGCGTGTATTCCCGGGTCTTGTACTTGGGAGTCCGCTGCGAGCGGACGACTTGTGAAACCTTGGCCATGAACTCCTCTAAGTCTGTGTCGCGGCCGCTGCCTGGGGACGGCCCTCTCTAGAAAATGGCATCCCGAGCGCCTCGAGCAGCGCGAACGACTCCTCGTCACTCGAAGCGGTCGTCGTGATCGTGATGTCGAGGCCGCGGACCTGATCGATCTCGTCGTAGTCGACCTCGGGGAAGATGATCTGCTCGCGGACGCCCAGTGAGTAGTTGCCGCGGCCATCGAACGAGCGCGGGTTGAGCCCGCGGAAGTCGCGGATCCGCGGGATCGCAACCGACATCAGCCGGTCAAGGAACTCGTACGAGCGCTCGCCCCGGAGCGTCACCGCGACGCCCACCGGCATCCCCTCGCGCACCTTGAACTGCGCGATCGATTTCCGCGCGCGCCGAACGCTCGGCCGCTGGCCGGTGATCGTCGCGAGCTGCTCGCCGGCGGACTCGAGCATCTTCGAGTCCTGCTTGGCGTCGCCGACGCCCATGTTGACCGTGACCTTGCTGATCCGCGGTGCCTGCATCGGGGTGGAGTAGCCGAACCGCTCCATCAGCTGCGGGCGGATTTCCTCGAAGTAACGCTGCTTGAGACGGGCGCTCGGCATCGTCAGTCGAGCCTCGTTCCGCTTCGCTTCGCCACCCGGAAGCGCTTGCCGTCCTCGACTTCGACTCCGATACGCGTCGGCTTGCCGTCCTTCGGGTCGGCCACCGCCACGTTCGAAATGTGGATCGGGCCCTCCTTCTCGATCACGCCGCCGACCTGCTCGGGCCGCTGCGCGCCGGCGACCTGCTGGGGCCGCTGGTGGCGCTTGATCATGTTCAGTCCTTCGACGTAGAGGCGATCCTTGTCCCGCTCGACGCGCAGCACCTTTCCGCGCTTGCCCCGGTCCTTGCCGCCGATCAGGATCACCTCGTCGCCCGACTTGATCCGCGCGGCCATCGCTAGAGCACCTCCGGGGCGAGGGAGACGATCTTCATGAAGTTGCGCTCGCGAAGCTCGCGGGCGACCGGCCCGAAGATGCGCGTGCCGCGCGGGTTGTTCTGGGCGTCGATCAGCACCGCCGCGTTCTCGTCGAAGGCGATGTAGGTGCCGTCGTCGCGGCCGTACGACTTCCGCGTCCGGACGACGACGGCCGTCACGACCTCGCCTTTCCGCACGGAGCCCTGCGGGCTCGCCTGCTTGACGGTCGCTGTGATCACGTCTCCGACCCCCGCGTAACGGCGGCGGTGTCCGCCCTTGACGCGGATCACGAGGATCTCCCGGGCGCCGGTGTTGTCGGCGACCCGCAGTCGAGTCTCGTTCTGGATCATCTGGTGGCTCCTCGAGCCATCACGGGCCGATTCGCGAGCGAGGACCGAGCATGGCGAGGACGCAGGAGTGACGGCATAGCAGCGCTACGCCGAGCCCCGAGGACGAAGCCAGGCGAAGGTTCGCAGCCGCGAAGCGAGACGGGACGGCGAAGAGGAGTCATCTGGTCACCTAGCGCGCTCCAGGACCTCTACGAGCCGCCAGCGCTTCGTCTTCGAGAGCGGTCGCGACTCGCGCACGACGACCGTGTCGCCGATGTGCGCGTCCTCGGCCTCGTCGTGAGCGTGGAGCGTGGTCGAGGTGCGGACGACCTTCTGGTAGAACGGGTGACGCCGGGTGACGTCGATCCGGACCACGATCGTCTTGCTTGCCCGGTCGGAGACGACAACGCCTTGCCGCGTCTTCTGCTGGCCAGGATGCTGGTCACGAAGAAGGGGTAGCGGCTCGGCGCCGTCACCGCGGCGCGCCCTCGCCTTCGTGCGCGCGGCCGACCGCCACTTGGTGCGGATCTCCGCCTTGCGCTTGCGCTCCACATCGCGCTCCGCCTGCCGCTCCTCGGCGGACCGCTGAGCACGAGTGGGCACAGCGGCCGTCTTGGCCGCACGCACACGCGTTCGGCGCTGCTTCGGAGTCAGCACTTCGGCCGGCTCCGAGGGAGCCTCGGC
>DASXDA010000073.1:0-2371 GCA_036490875.1 Solirubrobacteraceae bacterium | reverse complement strand
CCGTACGACTCGCGGCGAGGACAAGCACGACGGGATGTCGATGATCTCGGTCCCGACCAGCCTCGACGGGATCGAGATCCGCGGGATCGAGACGATGGCGGGCCGCGAGGTCAACGACGTGTTCTTCACCGACTGTCGCGTGCCCGCCGAGCGGCTGATCGGCGAGCAGGACCAGGGCTGGCGGCAGCTGATGGCCGGGCTGAACCACGAGCGGCTGATCATCGCCGCGCAGGCACTCGGGATGGCGCAGCGGGCGTTCGACGACGTGCTCGCCTACGTCAAGGAGCGCAAGCAGTTCGGCCGTCCGATCGGGTCCTTCCAGTCTTTGAAGCACCGGCTCGCCGACCTGGCGACCGAGATCGAGGCGACGCGGCTGCTCGTCTACGACGTCGCCGCGCGCTCGGATGAGAACCCCGGCGTGACGCTCCCGCGGGAGGCGTCGATGGCGAAGCTGAAGGCGACCGAGGTCGCCAAGCAGGCGACGCTCGAGGGGATGCAGATGATGGGCGGCTACGGCTACGCGACCGAGTACGACATGGAGGGCCAGGTCCGCACCGCGCTCGTCACGACGATCTACGGCGGCACCAGCGAGATCCAGCGCGAGATCATCTCGCGCACGCTCGGTCTCTGAGCCTCAGCTGATCAGCCCGAGCCGCATCGCCTTGGCGACGGCGGCGGCGCGGTCGGTGACCTCGAGCTTGGAGTAGATGTGGCCGAAGTGCGTGCGCACGGTCGCCGTGCTCAGAACCAGCGCCTTCGCGATCGCCGGGCCGTTGAGCCCGTCCGCGGACAGCTCGAGCACCTCGCGCTCCCGACGGGTCAGGTGCGCCGGCGGCTGACCGGCGCCGTCGGCGGTACCGGAGTCGCGCGGCGCGAACACGATCAGGTGCCGGCCGGGGAGGACGTCGGCGACCCAGCAGTAGCTGATCCCGACGTACCGCTCGCGGAGCTCCTGATCGGACGCCTCGAGCGCCGCCCGGGCACGCGGATTCGGCTCGAGCTGCCCGTGCTCGCCGTCGACCAGCAGCATCGGCACGGCGCTGGACACGAACAGCTCCATCAACCGCTCGGAGTCGCCCCGGGCAGCCAGCATCTTGTTCGAATCGGCAGCGACCAAGCCCGCTATCGAAGTCGACCGACTGTTCAAGCGGCGCCTCTTTCCCACGGGGCACTTGTAATCGGAGACGCGACGCGTCTCCACCGGCCGCGGCGCCAGGCCGCGCCCGCGTCACCCTATGGTCCGGCCGAGTATCAGTCCATACGGCGTTTGCACGATCTCCCGCCCGGCCGCAGGGCGCGCCGGGCGGGAGTCGCGCAGCGGCGTTCAGGCCGCGCGGCGGTAGATCGTCACGACGGCGGCGCCGCCGAGGCCGATGTTGTGCTGCAGCGCGAGATCGACGTCGTCGACCTGGCGGTTGTCCGCCTGCCCGCGCAGCTGCCAGGTCAGCTCCGAGCACTGCGCCAAGCCGGTGGCGCCGAGCGGGTGGCCCTTGGAGATCAGCCCGCCGCTCGGGTTGACGACCGGGCCGCTGCCGCCGTACGTGGTCGCCTGGGACTCGACCAGCTTGTGGCCCTCGCCCTCGGCCGCGAGCCCGAGCGCCTCGTAGGTGATCAGCTCGTTGGCCGAGAAGCAGTCGTGCAGCTCGATCACGTCGACGTCCGCCGCGGAGACCTCGGCCTCCTCGTAAGCGCGCCGCGCCGCTTCGAGCGACATGTCGTAGCCGACGATCGTGATGCAGTCGGCGCTGTCGTCGAGGCTCGACGGGAAGTCGGTCGTCATCGCCTGGCCGGCGATCTCGATCGCCTGATCCCACAGGTTGTGCTCGTCGACGAACCGCTCCGAGGCGACGATCGCCGCGGCGGCGCCGTCGGAGGTGGGGGAGCACTGGAGTTTCGTCAGCGGGTCGTGGATCATCGGCGCACCGGCGATCTCCTCGAGCGAGTACTCGGTCTGGAACTGGGCGTACGGGTTGTTGGTCGAGTGCTTGTGGTTCTTCCACCCGATCCAGACGTAGTGCTCGGGCTTCGAGCCGTACTTGTCCATGTGGTCGCGCCCGGCGTTGCCGAACATCTGCGGCGCGAACGGCGAGGACTCGGGGTCGCGCAGCTGGAACATGCGCATCATGTGCTTGTCCATCGCGGGGGTGCGATCGGTGTACTTCATCCCCAGCGAGCCGCGCTCCATCTTCTCGAAGCCGACCGCGAGCGCGCACTCGACGAGCCCGCCCTTGACCGCCTGGCGGGCGAGGAACAGCGCGCTCGACCCGGTCGAGCAGTTGTTGTTGACGTTCAGCACCGGGATCCCGGTCAGGCCGAGCTCGTAGACGGCCCGCTGGCCGTACGTCGAGTCGCCATACACGTAGCCCGCGTA
>DASXDA010000072.1:0-23488 GCA_036490875.1 Solirubrobacteraceae bacterium | reverse complement strand
CTCGCGCGACCCTAACACGGGCCCCGTTAGCATCAGATCACACGGAGGATTCGTGTGACGTTCCGGAGCACCAACGAAATCGCACTGAGCTGGCTGGCCGAGGGCCGTCGCGTCGTCGCGGCGACGCTCGTTGGCACCGACGGGTCGGCGCCGCTCGATCCCGGGGCGACGATGCTCGTCGATGAACGCGGCCGCATCGAGGGCTCGGTCACCGGCGGGTGCGTCGAGGGCGCGCTGTTCGAGGAGGCGAGCGCGGTGCTGGACGGTGAGCCGCCCCGGTTCCGGACCTACGGGATCTCCGACTCGGTCGCCACCGGCGTCGGCTTGATGTGCGGTGGCACGGTTCACATCTTCATCCACGAGCTCAGGCCCGAGGACAGGGACACGCTCGCGCAGGCGGAGCGCGCAATTGCCGAGAATCGTCCGGCGGTGATCGCGACGTTGATCGACGCTGAGCGGGCCGGCTCGAAGGTGGCGCTGGTCGACAACGAGCTCGTCGGTAGCTTCGGGCTGGCGCGACGGCTCGACCGGGCGGTGGAGCGGGAGGCTCGTGGCTGCGTGGCCCACGCACTCACGGAGCTTCGGAGCTACGGCGCCGAGGGCGAAGTGATGGGCGATGACTTGCGCGTCTTCCTGCACACGTTCGCGGCGCCGCCGAAGATGATCATCTTCGGCGCGATCGATTTCTCCGCCGCCGTCGCCGGGCTTGCCAGGGATCTCGGCTACGAGGTGACGATCTGCGACGCGCGGCCGCCGTTCGTCGAGTCCCGCCGATTCGCCGTCGCCCACCATGTCGTGGTCGACTGGCCGCAGCGGTATCTGGCCGGCAAGGAGCTCGACGAACGCGATGTCGTGCTCGTGTTCACGCACGATCCAAAGTTCGACCAGCCCGCGCTGATCGCGGCACTGCAGACCGGCGCGGGCTACATCGGCGCGCTCGGGAGCCGCCAGACCCACGAGGACCGCTCGCGCCGGCTGCTGGCCGCCGGGGTAACGGACGATCAGCTCGCGCGGATCGCGTCGCCGTGTGGCCTCGACATCGGCGCCCGCACCCCCGAGGAGACTGCCGTCTCCGTGCTCGGCGAGGTCCTCGCTCGTGCGGCGCGCCGGTCCGGGCAGCCGCTGTCGGAGACCTCCGGCCGGATCCACTCGGCACGGGACGCGTCGGCCCGCATCACCGCCGACGTCCGCGGCTGACACTCGGCCGATGACCACCCGGGCCTTCGCTAAAGAGGGGTCGCGCGCGGCGGAACGGGGGGTCGTCCGCCGCACGGGTCAGCTGCTCGTGCTCGAGGCGGCGCTGTACGGGGCGGTCGCCCCGCTGCTGCCGCACTACGCACACCTGCTGCACGTGTCGAAGGCCGGGGCCGGGATCCTGGCCGGCTCCTACGCCGCCGGGCTGCTGCTGGGGTCGGTGGCCGGTACGTGGGTGATCGCGAGGGTCGGCGTGCGCCGCACGACGGTCGTCGGCCTCTGCGCACTCGCCGCCGCGACCGCCGTCTTCGGCTTTGCTTCGAGCATCACGCTGCTCGACGCCGTACGGGTGGTGCAGGGGCTGGCCGCGGGCGTGATCTGGTGCGGCGCGCTCACCTGGGTGATGGCGATCGCACCGCTGCAGCGGCGTGGGGAAGTGCTCGGATCCGCGATCGGCGCGGCGGTGATGGGAACGGTGCTCGGACCGCTGATCGGGACGGTGGCGGTCGCGACCAGCACCGAGGTGACGTTCGCGGCGGTGGCCGTGATCGCGCTGGGGCTCGCGGCTCGAACGGCCCGCCAGACCGAGCCGCACGAGCTGCCGGCCGGACCGCGCCCGCCGCTGCGGCAATTGATGGTCGACACTCGGCTGCTGCTGGGATTCTGGCTGGTGCTGTCGCTCGGGCTCACGTTCGGCGCGCTGAGCGCGCTGCTGCCGCTCCGGCTCTCTCGGTTCGGGGGCTCGAATCTCGCGATCGGCGCCGTGTTCGTCTCCTCGGCGGTGCTCAGCGCGCTCGCGACGACGCCGATCGGACGCCTCGTCGACCGTGACGGGCTGCGGCGGGTGCTGGCGGTCGGACTCGCGGCCTCGGCGCTGCTGGTCGTGTTGCTGCCGCTGCCGCAGGCCGCACTGCCGCTGGCGCTGCTCGGCGTGCTCGCGCTCGCGCTGCCGCTCGGCGTGTGCGTCGTCCCGGCTACCTCGCTGCTGACGCAGTCGGCCGAGCGGGCGGGTCTCGCGATCTCCGGTGGGACGATGCTGTTCATCGTCTCTTGGGCGCTCGGCGAGATGCTCGGGGCACCGCTCGCCGCCACGTTGTCCCAGGCGACCGCGGACGCGGTCCCGTTGTCGCTGCTCGCGGGCCTGCTCGTGCTCGGCGCCGCGGTCGTCGGACCGGTCATGTCGTCTCGTGCGAGCTTTGCATCATGATCGTCCTGGACGCCGGCGCGCACTGGCAGCTCGTGATGCAGCCGGACCACGCCGATCTCGCGGCTCAGTTCGCGGCGGCATGGGGCAACTCGAGCTTCGCGCCGGTGCGGGCCCGCGAGTCGATGGTGATGGCGGCGGCCCGGCACGACGACGGGTGGTGCGTCAGAGAGCGGTGGCTCGAGGTGCACGACGACGGGAGCCCGGTCTCGTTCATCGAGGTCGACGCGATCTCCCACATGGCGTTCTACCGCGCCGGAATCGTCGACGTGTCGCGGCGGGATACGTACACCGGGCTGATGGACGCGATGCACGGCGCCGGGCTCTACCGCCAGCGCTACGGTGCGCAGCCCGAGCTCGGGCTGCTGCCCGACGCCGAGGCAAACATGGACCTTGTGCGCGCGTTCCTCTCGGAGCTCGAGGACTCCTACGCGGCTCGGCGCGCCGAGCTCGGAATCGACGAGGACGAGCAGTGGGCCAGCTACAAGCTCCTGGAGCTGTTCGATCGCCTGTCGCTGTACTTCTGCGGGCTGCCGAAGCTCGCCGACGGCGACCGCTTCGCGCTCGGCCACGTCCCGGTCGATTACGGCGGCGAGGAGACCGAGATCGCGATGATGCCGCTATCGCCGTTCGCGCCGTTCGCGCCGCGCCACGTCCGGATCGACCCGCGAAGCGGAGAGGAGTTCAGGCGCGAGCTTCGTCGGATGCCGAGCGAGACGATCGAGATCCGCGCGGAGCGGTAGCGTCTGCGGCGGCATGCCCAAGCACCTCTCCCTTGGCGAGGCCGCGGTCGCGCTCGGCGTGAGCGTTGACACGCTCAGGCGCTGGGACCGCGCCGGCCGGATCCGGACCGAGCGCGACGAGCGCAACCACCGGTTGGTCCCTGTCTCAGAGATCGAACGGCTCAGCGGCCACGAGGCGAGGCACCGGACCGGGACTCCGCGCTCGGCTCGCAACCGGCTCACGGGGGTGGTCCGGTCGGTCGAGACGGACGGGGTGATGGCGCTCGTCGAGGTCGAGGCCGGACCGTTCCTGGTCACCGCCGCGATCACGCGCGACTCGATCGACGAGCTCGGGCTCGCGCCGGGCGTTCAGGCGACCGCGGTGGTCAAGGCGACCTCGGTGATGATCGAGCGGGACTGAACCGTTTGGTGCTCGCGCTGGGTCTAAACCGGCGTGAACACAGACGGAAAGGATCCGATGATTACGTACAGAGACGGGCGTTCCGAGACCCCGAGCCCGGATCTCGAGGGCACGCAGCGCGCGACCTTCGCGGCCGGATGCTTCTGGGGCGTGGAGGCGGCGTTCCGCGAGGTCGAGGGCGTCGTCGCGACGCGCGTCGGCTACACCGGGGGACGCAGCGCCGACCCGACGTACGAGCAGGTCTGCTCGGACAGCACCGGTCACGCCGAGGCGATCCAGGTTTGGTTTGACCCGAACGTGGTCGGCTACGGCGAGCTGCTCGAGCTGTTCTGGTCGATCCACGACCCGACCACTCCCAACCGACAGGGCTGGGACTTCGGCAGCCAGTACCGCTCGGCGGTCTTCTTCGGAGACAAGGACCAGCAGCGGGTGGCGACCGCCTCGCGCGACGAGCACCAGGCTGCCGTCTCGAAGCCGATCGTGACGGAGATCGTCCCGGTCTCGGAGTTCTACGACGCCGAGGACTACCACCAGCGGTACTTCGAGAAGCACGGCGGGGCGTACTGCGCGACGACGATCCGATAGCCGCTCGTCAGCTCTCCTCGAGCCCGAGGTACGGCTCGAGGAGGGCACGCAGCTGCATCCGGCCGCGGTGAAGGCGGCTCTTGAACGCCGCCTCGCCGACGCCGGTCGCCTCCGCGGCATCGTGGGTAGAGAGGCCCTCGATGTCCCGGAGCACGACCGCTGCCCGCCAATCGGCGGGGATCTGATCGAGCGCGAGCTCGAGCGCACGCTCCAGCTCGCGGTCGAGCGTCTGAGCCTCCGGGCCAAGCTCGGGCGACTCCGGCAGAGAGACGACCGGGTCGTCGCGATCCGGGTCGGACTCGGGCTGGCGGGGTGGACGGCGCGACAGGAAGCGCTGCGCCTCGTTGAACGCGATCCGGAAGAGCCAGGTCGAGAAGCGCGAGCGCTCCTCGAAGCGCGACAGCCCGCGCCACGCGCGGACGAACACCTCCTGCGCGACCTCGTCGGCCTCGGCAGGGTCGAGCCCGAAACGGCGCAGCGCGCCGTACACCTGCTCGGCGTGCATCATCACCAGCTGGGCGAACGCGTCCTGGTCCCCGGCGCGCGCGCTCCGAATCAGCTCATGCTCGGAGCTCGCGGCGCCGGTCACCAGCGCGGTTATACCGCCTCGACGGCGGCCGGCTCTACCGCTGGTCGAGCTCGAGCGAGCACGAGTTGATGCAGTAGCGCTCGCCGGTCTTGCCGGGGCCGTCCGGGAACACGTGGCCGAGGTGGCCACCACAGGCGGCGCAGTTCACCTCGATGCGATGCATCCCGTAGCTGTGGTCGTCGAGCAACTCGACGTTGGCCCGGTTCGCCGGCTCGGTAAAGCTCGGCCAGCCGGTCCCCGAGTCGAACTTCGTGTCCGATGAGAACAGCTCGGCGCCACAGCCGGCACACCGGTACGTCCCGTCGCGCTTCTCGTCGAAGTACTTCCCGGTGAACGCCCGCTCGGTGCCCTTGTTGCGGAGCACCTCGTACTGGGCGGGGTCCAGCTGCTCACGCCACTCGCGATCGCTCTTCTCGACCGGCGGGCGATCGGCCTGGTTCTGGGTATGGGTGTCGTTGGTCATGCTTTTTTGACCCTCCGGGTGCGGCAAACGGTTCAGTCCAACCGTACCCGCACCGACGTGGCGAGAGCGGCCGCGTCGACGCCGCCGCTCGGAGCCGGCAGGCGATGCAGCGCGTCGAGCGTCCTGCGCAGACCCGCGAGCAGCCGCCGGCACTCGGCACACTCGCCGAGATGGTGCTCGATCCGCGCCCGCGGCGCGTGGGCAAGCTCGCCGTCCACGTAGCCCGACATCTGGCCAGGCGCCCACCGGTGGTCCCGGCGGAAGCGGAGCCGGTGAAGAAAGCCGCTCATGACGGTGTGACCCTACTCGGAGCCGAAACGGTTCAGGGTGCCGCTGCCTGGGTTCGGATCCCGCGCCGCCCGGTTTTGGGTCCCGCGCCGGTCCCCAGACAAGCCCCTTGACTTTCATGATTGGTTGATCAATAATCTCACCCACGATGGCGTCGACGACCACACGACAGAGCGCAGAGGAGCGACGGGAGCAGGTCCTGGACGCCGCCACCCACGAGTTCGCACTCCGGGGCTACGCGGGCGCCAGCACCGCCGCGATCGCCGAGCGCGCCGGGATCTCGCAGCCGTATATCTACGCGCTGTTCGCGAACAAGAAGGAGCTGTTCCTGGCGGCGCACGCGCAGATGATGGGTCACCTGCGCTCGGCGTTCGTCGAGGCGGCGCTCGGGCTCGACACGCCCGACGAGCGGCTGCAAGCGATGGGACATGCGTACCGCCCGCTGATCGAGGCCCACCCTGACATGCTGCTGCTGCAGATGCAGGGCCACGCGGCGGCGGCCGATCCGGACGTCGGACCCGCGGTCGCACGCGCGTTCAAGTCGCTGTACGACGACGTGGTCCGGGTCAGCGCCGCTCCGCTCGACGAGGTCTCGAACTTCTTCGCCTGCGGGATGCTGATCAACGTGACGACGGCGCTCGATCTCCCCGAGATCGCGGCGCCGGCGCTCGAGTGGGAGCAGGCGGCCGAGTAGTTTTTTTGCGATGCGAACTTATAGGTCAATCAATAAGGAGAAGGAAGCGCGATGACTAGCAATCGCCCACGCACCGGATGGACGCTCGCGCTGGTGTCCGCCGCGCTGTTCATGGTCACCCTCGACAACCTCGTCGTGACGACCGCGCTGCCGCGCATCCGGGTCGACCTCGGCGCCTCGCTGAGCGGCCTGGAGTGGATCGTCAACGCGTACACGCTCAGCTTCGCGGTGCTGCTGCTGACCGGTGCCGCTCTCGGCGACAGATTCGGCCGCCGCCGGATCATGTCGATCGGGTTGAGCATCTTCACCGCCGCGTCCGCGGTGGCAGCGCTGTCCCCGAACACGACCGTGCTGATCGCCGCCCGCGCCGTCCAGGGCGCCGGCGCCGCGCTCGTCCTCCCACTGACGCTGACGATCCTGTCCGAAGCGTTCCCGGCCGGCCGGCGCGGAGTCGCGCTCGGCATCTGGTCCGGCGTCAGCGGCCTCGGGGTCGCGCTCGGACCGGTCGTCGGCGGCGCCGTCGTGAGCGGCATCTCGTGGCACTGGATCTTCTGGCTGAACGTGCCGATCGGCCTGGTCGTGATCCCGCTCGCGCGGATGCGGCTGACCGAGAGCTTCGGGCCGAACCGCCACCTCGACCTCCCCGGCGTCGCGCTGGCGAGCGGTGGGCTGCTCGGCGTGGTCTACGCGCTGGTTCGCGCCAACGCGCTCGGATGGACGAGCCCGATGGTGCTCGGGACCGCGATCGCCGGCGCCGTGCTGCTCGCGGGATTCGTCGCCTGGGAGCTGCGGACCGAGACGCCGATGCTGCCGATGCGGTTCTTCCGCAGCCGCGCGTTCACGGCCACCAACGGCGTGTCGCTCGCGATGTACTTCGGGATGTTCGGCGTGATCTTCCTGCTCGCGCAGTTCTTCCAGACCGCGCAGGGCTACTCGCCGCTCGGGGCGGGCCTGCGGACGCTGCCGTGGACGGCGATGCCGATCTTCGTCGCGCCGCTGGCGGGGCTGCTGTCGGATCGGATCGGAAGCCGCCCGCTGATGTTCGCCGGGCTCGCGATGCAGGCGACGGCGCTCGCGTGGCTGGCCACCGAGCTCAGCCCGACGCTCCCGTACATCGAGATGGTCGCTCCGTTCGCGCTCGCCGGCGCCGGGATGGCGCTCGTGTTCGCGCCCGCGGCCAACGCCGTGCTCGGCTCGGTCCGCCCCGAGGAGGCGGGCCAGGCCTCAGGCGCGACCAACGCGATCCGCGAGGTCGGCGGGGTGCTAGGAGTCGCGGTGCTGGCGTCGGTGTTCAGCGCCTCCGGCGGCTACGCGAGTCCTGCCGCGTTCGTCGACGGGCTGATCCCGGCGGTCGCCGTCGCGGCGATCGTGCTCGCCGTCGGTGCGGCGATCGCGCTCGCGATCCCGGGGCTGCGCCGCGGCGCACCACGGTCGGCCGAGATCGCGGTCCCGGCCTAGGTGGAGAGGCGGGGCGCCCGGTCTAGGCTGCCGCTTCGAAGCGGTAGTCGTCGAGATCGAACCGGGCGCTCCGCCAGATCGTCTCGAGGCTGGGGCTCGCGCGGAACGGCACGTCCCCGTGGCGATCGAAGTAGTAGCTGTTGGCCGTTGCGCAGGTGCCGCGGAAGAAGATCTGGTTGTGGCGACGGCCGAGCATCTTCTTCCAGTAGCGGTCGTTGGCCTCGGGGGTGACCTCGACACGCGTCGCGTGCTGCTGGCGGGCCTGCTTCAGGAGGCGGTTGATGTGGCGCATCTGGGTCTCGATCAGCAGGAAGAACGACGCCCCGTTGAACCCGTACGGACCGATGATGTGGAACAGGTTGGGGAACCCGGGGACGCTGACGCCCTCGTACGCCTGCATCCGGTTCTCGTCCCACCACGCGTCGAGCTCGACGCCGCCGGTTCCGTACACCGGGAAGATCGGCTCGAGGATCTTGAACCCGGTCGCGAGCACGAGCACGTCGAGCTCGTGCTCGCCGCTCTCGGTGAGCACGCCGGCGTCCGTGATCCGCTCGATCGACGCCGTCTCCAGCTCGACGTTCGCGCGGTTGAAGGTCGCGAGGTACTCGTTGTGGAAGCTCGGGCGCTTGCAGCCGAGGCCGTAGCGAGGCGTCAGCTTGTCGCGGACGGCGGGGTCGTGGACCTCCTTCTTCAGGAACGCGCGCCCGATCTTCTCGCCGCGGTCGGCGAGCGGGACGATCCCGTAGAAGTGCGCCGCGAGCGGAAAGTTCAGCTCGACGAACACCTGGCTCAGCAGGCGCGCCGCCGCCTTTGCGCCGGGAACGTGCTCGAGCACCCACCGCTCGCGACCGTCGAGCGCGCGGTCGGGCTTCGGCATGCACCAGATCGGCGTGCGCTGGAAGACGGTCAGCTTTTCAGCCTCGGGGGCGATCGACGGGATCACCTGAACGGCCGAGGCGCCGGTGCCGATCACGCCGACCCGCTTGCCCTCGAGCTCGATCCGGTGATCCCAGCGCGAGGTGTGCATCGTGATGCCCTCGAACGCCTCGAGGCTCTCGAGCTCCGGGTACTTGGGCTGCGACAGCGCCCCCGCGGCGTTGATCACGTAGCGGGCGGTGATCGCCTCCCCGTCGCGGGTCTCCAGGCGCCAGGTATCGCTCCGCTGGTCGAACGTCGCGCCAGTGATGCGCGTGCCGAACCGGATCCGGTCGCGGACCCCGTATTTGTCGACGCAGTGGTCGGCGTAGCGTTTGAGCTCCGCGCCGGGCGCGTACACCCGGGACCAGTCGGGGCGCGTCTCGAACGAGAACTGGTAGCTGAACGAGGGGATGTCGACCGCGATCCCCGGATACGTGTTCCAGTGCCACGCGCCGCCGACACCCTCGCCCTCCTCGACGACCAGATAGTCGGAGAAGCCGGCCTTGTCGAGCAGGATCGCCGCGCCGATCCCGGAGAAGCCGGCGCCGACGACCGCAACCTCGCAATCGCGGGCAACCGAAGCGTCCATCCGCGGAGCCTATACGAGCTCTAGTCCGACGAGGTACGGCTCTCCGACCCCTCGATCAGCTCCGCCAGCGTCTCTCCGCTCCGCACCGACTCGGGTCGCTCGGCGGCGATGTCCGAGCCCGGTGCCGCGTACTCGTCGCGGCGCTTGACCAGCAACCACTGTGGTTTGGGGCCGCCGCGGGTCCGCTGCAGCGCGAACCCGCCCTCGAGCTTCTCGCCGTGGAGCACGAACACCGCGTGTCCGCGGTCGAGCGCATCCGGCCACGGGACGCGGCCACCCTGCTCGTACTCGCCGCGGTCCCAGATGATGACGCCGCCCTTGGGGGCCGGTCCCTCGAAGTCGTTGTGTGCGAGCTCGTGGTCTTCGACCTGGATCGCGAAGCGCTTGACCGACGGGTCCATCGACGGACCCTTCGGCACCGCCCACGAGCGCATCACGCCGTCGACCTCGAGCCGGAAGTCGTAGTGATGCGCGGTCGCCTGATGCTCCTGGACCACGAACACACCCGCAGGGAGCCCGCGAATCGCGAACTGCTCGTGCCCCTCCACGCGGGCGTTCGTCTCCGACACCGAGTCGACCCCGCTGATCGCGCGCACCAGCGCGATCAGCTTCTGGGTCGCGCTCGCCTCACCCTCGACGTGCGCGGACAGCGTGCCGTCGGGCTCGAGTCGCACCCAGCCGAGAAGATCGAGACGGCTGGCCTCATCGCGCACGGCCTCCGCGGCGACGTCACCGGTGACCGAGAGACGGCGAGCGGTCATCGGTGAATTCTCTCGCGTGAGAATATGAGCAGATGGATCTCGAACAAACCCTTGAGAAGGTCGTTGAGCTGGCCCGCGAGGAGCTTCATGTCGTCCGCAAGCGCGCGCAGGAGAAGACGCCGGCACGCGACCACGGCCACGATTACCACGAGGCCCAGGAGGCGGCGGACCGTCTCGATCACTACGCGCACCAGCTCTACCGCCTCCACGACGCTGAGTATCACGACGGCTGGCGGCATCACAGCGCCGGCGACCGTGACTGACGTCGGTCAGAGACCGAACCCCCCCGCGCGGGGGGTTTCTCGGGGCTGGTGCTCGCGCTGGCCTCCGGCCCGCCCTTACGTTGTGCGTGGCTCGGGCCAGGCACTCGGTCTGAGCCCCTCATTCTCCTCCTAAGAGACGCGTCGAGGGCCACCGCCACAGGGGCCCTCGATGCTGTTAAGGCCTCAGAACAGCTCGCGCCAGCTGAACGTCGGCGAGTAGCCGAGGACGTTGCGGGCCCGGTCGATGCCGAGCAGCGTGTCGTATCCGTCGACGCCGTCGGCGATCGGGACGTCGGGGAACACCTCGGCCATCAACTCGCGACTGGGGCGGTTCATGACGGTGTCGGCGGCGGCGATGATGAAGTTGTCGGTTCCGACGATGTCGGCCTCGAGCGCCAGGCGCACACTCTGGGCGACGTGACTCTCGTCGACGTAGCCCCACAGGTTCCACATGCGCCGGCGGGGGTTGTCCCAGAACCTCGGAAACCGGTCGTAGTCGGAGCGGACCATGATGTTGGAGAACCGCAGGCCGACGATCGTGGTCCCGTGCCAGCGGTGCGACTGCCGCGCGACCTCCTCGCCGAGCACCTTCGAGAGCGCGTAGCTGGTCTCCGGGAAGACGTGGGCTTCGTCCACGGGTACGTAGTCGGGCGGCCGCTCGAATGGAAGCCCAAGCGTCGTTTCGCTCGAGGCCCACACCACCCGCGGGAGGCCGAGTCGCGCCGCCGCGGAGAACACGGTGTACGTGCTCGTGATGTTCGTGCGGAAGACGTGATCGGGCGTGGCATGTGCGGGCGACGGGATCGCGGCGAGGTGGACGACCGCCTCGATCCCCGGGAGCGTATGGCCGCCAGTCAACGCCTCGAGCGTCTGTCCGTAGTCGGTGACGTCGGCTCGCAGAAATGGGATGTCGGACTCGGGATGCGGCGATTCCGGCGAGGGCACCAGATCGATGTTGAGCACGCGGTGGCCGTGCTCGCGCAGGTCGCGCGCCACCACCCGACCCGCCTTCCCACTTCCTCCCGTCACGGCGATCTTCGCCATCCCGGAAGGTTTACTCGATCCGGACGTCATTCGGTGACGCGAGCGACGATCATGTGCTGGCGAGAGGAGACAGATCGCATGAACCCAGACCACACATTCGTGATCATCGGCGGCGGGCTGACCGGCGGCAACGCCGCGATGACGCTCCGCGACGAGGGGTTCGACGGCCGACTCGTGCTGATCGGGCGGGAGCCCGGGATTCCGTTCGGCCGCCCGCCGCTGTCGAAGACGTACATGCGCTCCGAGGAGGACCTGGACGGCTGGTTGGTCAAACCGCCCGAGTGGTACGGGGAATGCGACGTCGAGCACCTCTACTCGACCGTTGCCGCGGTCGATGCGGACGCGCACGCGATCGAGCTCGAGTCGGGCGAACGGGTCGAGTACGGGAAGCTGCTGATCGCCACGGGCGGGCGCAACCGCCGGCTTGAAATCCCCGGAGCGGAGCTCGACGGAATCCACTACCTGCGCACCGTCGCCGAGTGCGAGGCGATCAAGCAGGAGGCGGTCGCGGGCCGGCACGCGGTGATCGTCGGCATGGGCTTCATCGGCTGCGAGGTCGCCGCCTCGCTGACGGAGCTCGGGGTTCGCGTGACGACGATCTTCCCGGGCCGGGTGCCGCTCGATCGAGTGCTCGGCGCGGAGCTCGGGGCGGCGTTCGCCGCCATCCATCGCGACCACGGTGTCGAGCTCCGGACCGGAGCCCACGTCGCACGGTTCGAGGGAACCGGCCGGGTCGAGGCGGTCACTACCGCCGAGAGCGACCGCGTCGACTGCGACTTCGTCGTCTCCGGGATCGGGATCGAGCCCAACCTGCCGGCTTTCGTCGGCGAGTCGATCGAGGTCTCGAACGGCGTGCTCGTCGACGAGTGCTGCCGCGCCACCGCCCCGGACGTGTTCGCGGCCGGCGACATCGCGAACCAGCTGCATCCGCTGTTCGGCCGCGTTCGCGTCGAGCACTACAACAACGGCGAGAAGATGGGCCGCGCGGTGGCACGGTCGATGCTCGGCTCGACGGCGCCGTATGACTACGTCCACACGTTCTGGTCCGACCAGTACGAGAACAAACTGGAATACGTCGGACACGCGACCAAGTGGGACAGTTTCGTCGTCCGCGGGAGCCTCGAGGAGCGGCAGCTGCTGGGGTTCTACCTGCAGGACGGCCAGCTGCTGGCGGCTGCCGGTCTCGACCGAGGCGGCGACCCCGAGCTCGACACGGACGGCGAGATGGCCGCCGCGGCGCGACTGGTGGGCGAGCGGGCAAAGCCCACGCCGGAGCAGCTCAAGGACGAACACGTGGACCTCTGGTCGTTGGTGGCTTGAGCCAACCTCCTACGCGTTCGAGAACAGCGGGATGTTGGCGCCGCTGGCCGCAACCAGCGGGCTGTCGATCAGTGCCACGATCAGGGGGCCGACGTCGGCCGGAGTCAGGCCGGGACGGAGCGCCGGATTGGCGCGCCGGAGCATCTCGGTGTCGACCGCGCCCGGGCTGATGCAGATCGCGCTGATCCCGTGCTCCTTGCCCTCGACGGCGATCGCCTCGGTCAGACCGACGACGCCGTACTTGGAGACGTTGTAGGCCGCGAGGCCGGGGAACTTCTCGGTCGCGTATACGCCGGACAGCGACGCGATGTTCACGACTCGGCCGCCGCCGGCATCACGCATCGGCTCAAACGCCGCGCGGGCGCAGAGGAACGCGCCGGTCAGGTTGACGGCCAGCGTCTCCTCCCAGATCTCCGTCGTCGTGTCGGTGAACAGCGCGGGCGTCAGCACGCCGGCCGCGCACACGAGCGCCTCGACCGGCCCGAGCTCCCGCGCCGCTGCGAACAGCCGCTCGACTTCGGCCTCAACGGAGACGTCCGTCGGCACGGCCGTCGCCTCGCCGCCGGCGTCGCGGATCCGTGCCGCGACGGATTCGAGCGCGTCACTGTCACGCGCGGCGATCACGACCCGCGCCCCGGCCGCCGCCACCGCCTCGGCCGTCGCCGCGCCGATCCCGCGGCTGGCGCCGGTCACGATCGCGAGCCGGCCCGCCAGCCAGTGTCCCGCGTCAGCCACCGGTGGCGACCTCGACCCGCCCTCGCACCACTCGCTCGTAGAGCCGCTCGTGCGCGTCGAGGCTCAGCGCGAGATCGAGATCGCGCTCGGCGTGCTCGCGGCATCGCGAGCGCAAGAGGCTTGCGGCGCTATGCACCGCTTGAGCTGCGGCGCCTAAGTCGCCCGGCGTCACCAGGAACCCGGTCACGCCGTCGAGGATAACCTCGCCCAGCGCGCCGCTCCGGAATGCGACCACAGGCGTCCCGCACGCCTGTGCCTCGGCCGCGGCCATCCCGAACGGCTCCTCCCACATCGCGGGGAAGAGGAGGACGGCCGCGCGCGCCATCACCTCCCAGATCTCGGTGCGTGGGACGCCCGGGCGAACGTCGACGCCCGGATCGTCGCGTCGCGGTTCGATTCGCTCACGGGCGTATTCGGGGTCGTACGGGTCGCCGTAGAGCTCGATCGCCACGCCCGCGGCTCGGGCGATCTCGATCGCCTCGAGCGCTCCCTTCTCGGGGCTGAGCCGGCCGGCGAAGACCGCGCCGTCGCCGGGCGAGGCCGACCAGGGGATCTCGCCCGTCGGCACCAACGGCGGCAGGATCGCGTCGACCGCCACGACCCGGCGCCAGGCCCTCGCCTGGGCGTTCGACACGGTCGCGACCGTGGGCGGTCGGTCCGCGTGAAGCGCGGCCTGGAGCGCGCGGGCGACGGCGGGCTCTGGAGGCAGGTGGAGCGTGTGCACGATGGGCGCGGGGACGCTCTCGGCGAGGGCGATCGCGGGCGCGTCGAACGCGTGGTTGTGGACGAGGTCGTAATCAGCCCTGCGGACGATGGAATAGACGGAGGCGAACGCCGCTTCGGCCGGGGCCAGGCCACGTTCGGGCGCGGGACCAGACGCTCGGTAGAGCGACGCGGCGAGCGCGTCGGGGTCCACGTCCGTCTCGATCACGCGGACGCCGGGGACCTCGGACCCGGACGCGCAGTAGAGCTCGACGTCGTGACCCCGGACAACGAGGCCACGCGCCAAGTCGGAGATGAACGCCTGCGAGCCGCCGCGCTGCGGCTCGCGGATCGCGGACACCAGCGGGGCGACGAGCGCGACCCTCATTCCGCGATCACCTTATACGCGAGGTCGCACGGCGGATTTACCCCGAGGACCGAGTACGGCACGCGGCTGCGGCAGCCGCCGCGGACCCCCTCGGCCCCGCGGGGGTAGAAGATCTCGGTCAGCTCAGCAGCCTCCTCGGGGCTCGAGAACTCGACGGCCATCTCGTCGCCGTCGAAGCTCACGTGCCGGTAGCCGCGGGCGGCGAGCCAGGGGAGCTCGTTCGGCCAGACGATCACGACCGAGCCGCCGGGTCGGCACGCCCGCTCCATCTCCGCGAGGCCCGCGTCGCCGCCGTGACCCGCGGCCGGCGTCAGCACCGAGCATGCGACGACCAGCTCGGCGAAGTCGTCGGGCACCGGAAGCTCGTCGAAGAAGCCATACACGACGCGGACGCGGCGCTCGCCGTCGAGGGCCGCGAGCTTTCGCTCGAGGATCCCGCGCAGCGGCGCGGCGGGCTCGATCGCCACGACCTCGCGCGCCCGACCGACCAGCTCGAGCGTCAGCCGCCCCGTCCCCGCGCCGACCTCGACGATCCGATCCAGGCCCTGGGGCAGCCACGCGACCACGTCGGGGTGCAGCCGCTCGGCGGCGACGAGCCGCTCGTACAGCTCCGGCTCGAGCCGGTAGAGCAGCTCCCAGGCGAGCGGTTCGTCGGAGCGCGGATCGGCGTCGTCAGGAACACCGAGGTGCCGCGTTTCCTCTGCGGTGAGCACGGCGAGTTCCGCCACCGAGTACCGCCTCCGTAAGTCTGGACCGGGCCGAGCGGGCGTGTCAGAGCGGGTCACCGACGGCGACCCAGTTCTTGTCGGTTTCCCACAGTCGCAGCGAGCGCAGCAGTCCCTCGGGAAGCTCCGGGCGGATCCGCTCCCAGAACGCGACGGCGAGGTTCTCCGCGCTCGGGATCTGCCCGGCCAGCCACGGGACGTCGGTGTTCAGGTTGCGATGGTCGACGTCCTGGATCACCCGCCGCGAGATGACGTCCGACAGCTCCTTGAGGTCGAAGACATAGCCCGTGGCCTGGTCGATCGGGCCGGCCACGACGACCTCGAGCACGTAGTTGTGCCCGTGCAGATTCGCGCACTTTCCGAAGATCCGCTCGTTCTCCTCATCGGAAAGGCCTGGGTCGCGGAGCTGGTGCGCCGCGTTGAAGGTTTCGCGGCGACTGACGAGGACGGTCGCTGAACTGGTCATAGCTCCTCCCCGAGACAGTAACGCGGTTATCGCGTTGCTCTACCCGCCGAGGTCGCCCGCGAACAGATCGTCCCAGCTCTCGCGTCGGACGACCAGGCGCGCGCGGCCGTCGCGGCAGAGCACCACCGGCGCTCGAGGCGCCATCTCGAAGCGGGAGGACAGGGCAAACGCGTATGGGCCCGCCGCCGGAATCATGACGAGGTCGCCGGGCTGCGGATCCGGGAGCTCGACGTCCCATACCGGAACGTCGCCGAGCTCCGATGAGCACCCGGCGAGCGAGACGCGACCGCCCGACTCGAGCGGCCGGTCGACGATCGCCGCGGACCGCTGCCGGCCGAGCAGCAGCGGGCAAGCATCCGTAGTTATCCCGCCGTCGAGGACCGCGTAGGATCGAACACCGCGCCGCACGCCGACGACGCGGTAGAGGATCACGCCGCCGCGCCCGACGAGCGACGCGCCCGGCTCAAACCCCAGCCGCGGCATCGGCAGACCGACGCGGCGCATCTCGCTGTCGAGCCGGCGGGCGGTCTCCGCGACATGGCCGGCGATGTCCGGACCGGGGCCGCCGAGTTGGGGCTCGACCGCCGGGCCGCCGCCGGCGCTGATCACCTCGCACGCCATTCCCGTCTCCGCGACCAGGTCGGCGAGCCGTCCGAGAGCCGCGAAACGAGCGTCGATCAGCATCTCGGAGTAGTGCTGATGCAGGCCGCACAGGCGCAGGTGCGACGAATCCCGGAGCCGTGCGACCGCGGCCGCGGCTTCGCCACGGTGGATCGGGACGCCGGCCTTCAGGTCGATCTGTCCGGTGTCCGGGTCGGCGCGAGTGTTCGCCGCGGCGGGGACGTCGGCGACCACCCGCAGCAGCACGTCCCAGCTCCGTCCGTGCGCGGCCGCTGCTCGCTCCGCGAGCTCCGCGACGTCGAGTCCGTCGACGACGAGACGGCCGACGCCCACCTCACAGGCCAGGTCGAGCAGTCCCGGCGTGCTTGCCGGTCCGTGCAGCGTGATCTGGGCCGGCTCGACCCCGGCCGTGAGCGCCAGACGCAGCTCGCCTTCCGACGCGACGCTGATCCGGAGACCTTCGCTCGAGAACAGGCGCAGCACCGCGCGACACGGGAGCGGCTTGATCGAGAAGCCCACCTCGCCGCCGGGCGCGAGCCGGTCGACCGCGTCGCGAAGGGTCCGCGCCCGCGTCCGGAGATCGTCCTCCGCGTAGATGTAGGCGGGCGTTCCGAATTGCTCTGCCAGCTCGGCCAGATCGCAGCCGCCCACCTCGAGGCTCCCGGACTCGCCGATCCGCGTCCCGATGGGATACGTATCGCCGATCCGTGCCCTGGCCAGGTCGGTCGTCGCCACGTCGCCATCCTAAAGCCGCGCCCCCCGCTTGGGGGGTACGCGCTCGCGCGCGTGTAACTGCGGCTCGAGAGCAGAGAAGTTCGATGTGTGAGCACTGCCTCCGCGCCAGCGAATCGAGCCGCCCACGGGGCGATCGAGCTGCTCGTCGAGGCGCTGGCCGGCGAAGATGTCAACCTCGACCGTCGCGAGTTCTATTCGCGCCTGGCGGAGAGCGTGAGCCGGCTCGCCGCGATGCGTCGAGTGTTGATCTTCCGCTTCGACGAGGTGACGCACCGGGTCGAGGCAGCAGGTGCGTACGCCGTCGATCTCGAGCTGTTCGCCGGTCATCGCGTGGGTCTGGAGAGCGCGCCGGTCGCCGG
The DNA here is from genome assembly GCA_036490875.1 of Solirubrobacteraceae bacterium. GTDB lineage: Bacteria > Actinomycetota > Thermoleophilia > Solirubrobacterales > Solirubrobacteraceae > Palsa-465. The sequence goes on along the minus strand of DASXDA010000072.1, from coordinate 6,244 downwards.
TCGGGCGTTGGCCGAGGACAGGGTGATCGAGGTTCGTCCGCCGGAGCCGCACGAGATTTCGTCGGAGTTCGCCGAGCTGGTCGGCGAGCACCCGATCGTCTACGTGCCGATGGCCGCGGGCGGCCGCTGGCCGGGGGTGATCCTCGCGGAGCCCGCGCTCGGATCGCCGCCGCTCGACGACTCGAGGCGCGAGGTCCTGTGGATGCTCGGGAAGACGCTCGCGCTGGCGTCGACCGCGCGGACGGCGACGTTTCACAGCGAGCACGCCATGGAGCTGGAGCGCCGGATCGCGCTCGCGCGCGATCTGCACGAGCGCGTCGTCCAGCGGCTGTTCGGGGTCTCGATGGCGCTGTCGCCGGCGGGCCCGCTCGACAACGAGGCGCGGGAGCGCTGCAGTGAGGAGGTGGGTGTCGCGCTGGGCGATCTTCGCTCGGCGCTGACGCAGCCGTTGGGCCCGTCCCCGAAACCGACGACGACCACGCTCGCGGCCGAGCTCGATCGGCTCGCGAAGGTGTCCTCGGATTTCCGCCTGTCCGTCGACGGGCGGATCCCGGAGGTGCCGGCGTCGCTCGAGCCGCTGGCGCAGTCGGTACTTGCCGAGGCGGTCCGCAACGTACGTAAGCACTCCCGGGCTCGGTCGATCGTGGTCCGGGTGCGGCGCAACGAGCGCCTGCTCGTGCTCGAGGTCGAGAACGACGGGCTCACGGGGAAGCAGCGGTTCGGACCGCCCGGGGTCGGGCTGCGGATCGCGGCGCTCGAGGCGATGCAGGTGGGGGGGATGCTCGAGTTCGGAGAACGGCCCCCCGGGGTCTGGCAGGTGCGGCTCGCCGTGCCCGAGGGCGGGCGGTGACCGGAGCCGCGGCGCCGGAGCGCGCGCTGTCCGTGCTCGTCGTCGACGATCACGAGGTGGTCCACTGGGGTCTGCGGACGATGCTCGAGCGGATGCCGTGGGTGGCGCGCACGCTGTCGGCACACGACGGGGACCAAGCGCTCGAGGCTGCGACCGCGGAGGACGTCGACGTCGCGCTCATCGATCTGTTCGTCGGCTCCGAATCCGGTCCCGATATATGCGAGCGGCTGCGGGCCGCCCGCCCGAGCGTGAAGGTCCTATTGATTTCTGGCGCCGGGCACGTCTCCACCCGCGCGGCGTCCAGCTGCGGTGCCAGCGGGTTCGTCTCAAAGGACCTACGCGGCGTCGAGATCCTGCGCGCGGTGCTCGCCGTGGGGCGGGGGGCGACCGTGTTCGAGCCGGAGCCCGAGCCGGAGGAGCTGCCCCCGTCGCGGGCGCTGTCGAACCGGGAACGTCAGGTGCTCGAGCTCGTCGCCGCGGGCGCCACCAACAGGGAGATCGGAAAGCAGCTCCACCTCTCTCCCCACACCGTCAAGGACCACACCAGCGAGCTGTATCGCAAGCTGCGGGTGCGCAACCGGCTCGAGGCGGCAAGGCGCGCCGAAGCTCTCGGTCTGATCTAGGACCCGATCCACGCAGGCAGGATCGATCCCCCCCCAGGCGGTGGGTCCCGTTTGCGATGAATGGCCGCAGGCCGCAGCTTTCGCAGCATGACCGGAGTTGCCCCCGAGCTCACGCTGGCCGCCGAACCGGCCGAGGCCGGGCCGCTGTCGCCGCTCGAGCGGCTCGAGGCGCTGTGTGACCCGGGGTCGGTCCAGCCGATCCGCTCCAGGGTCACCTCCCGGGTGATGGGCGACGCGGCTCGTGCGGGCGACGGCGTCGTCGCCGCGTCGGGGCTGGTCGACGGCGGGCCGGTGTTCTGCTACGCCCAGGACGCTTCATACGTCGGCGGCTCGCTCGGCGAGGCGCAGGCGGACACGATCGTCCGGGTGATCGAGCTCGCCGGTCGCACGCGCGCGCCGATCGTCGGATTCGTCGGCTCGGGCGGCGCGAGGATGCAGGAAGGGGTGGCCGCGCTCGGCGGCTACGGCCGGATCTTCCGCGAGACCGTGCGCCTGTCGGGGCGGGTGCCGCAGATCTCGGTCATCACCGGAGTTTCGGCGGGTGGCGGGGCCTACTCGCCGGCACTGACCGACTTCGTCGTGATGACCCGCGACGCGAGCATGTTCCTGACCGGCCCGCGTGTGGTTCGTGACGCGCTCGGCGAGCACGTCACCGCGTCCGAGCTCGGCGGGATCCGCGTGCAGCAGCGCAACGGGGTATGCCAGTTCGTGACTGACACCGAGCTCGAGGCGGCGCGGGTCGCGCGTCGCCTGCTCGGGTTCTTGGGCGGGGGTTCTGCCGGAGCCGGTCGGCTGCGGGGCGCGGGCCCGCTGCCCGACACCGATCCCTCGAGCGTGGTACCCGCGGAGGCGCGGCGCGTGTATGACGTCCGTGACGTGATCCGGCGCGTCGTCGACGGCGGGGAGATGCTCGAGGTCGGGGCCGGCTGGGCACGAAACCTCGTAACCGCGTTCGCGCGGATCGAGGGCCGGAGCGTCGGCGTGATCGCCAACCAGCCCCGGTATCTCGGTGGCGTGCTGGACGCGGACAGCTCGCAGAAGGGCGCCCGCTTCGTCGGTCGCTGCAACGCGTTCGGGATTCCGCTGCTGGTGCTGGTCGACACGCCGGGCTTCATGCCGGGCGTGCGCCAGGAGACGGCCGGGGTGATCCGGTTCGGCGCGACGCTCCTGCACGCGTTCGCCGAGGCGACCGTCCCGAAGGTGACCGTGATCCTCCGGAAGGCGTTCGGCGGCGCCTTCATCACGATGAACTCGAAGGATCTCGGCGCCGACCTCGTGTTCGCGTGGCCGCAGGCGGAGATCGGAGTGATGGGCGCCAAACCGGCCGTGCGGATCATCCATCGCCGCGCGGTCGCGGCCGCCGACGATCCCGCTGGGCTCGAGGCGCAGCTTGCCGCCGACTATGCGGTGACGCATCTGCGTCCCGAGGTGGCGGCGCGCGCGGGCTACGTCGACGAGCTGATCGCGCCGCGCGAGACCCGTGAACGGGTCGCGGGCGCGTACACGACGCTGTGCCACCGGTACGAGCGGTCGTGGGGAGACGCCGCGTGAGCGACGGCCTGCTGATGACCGGCGCGACCGGATTCGTCGGGATGGAGGTGCTCGGGCGCTACCTCGAGCAGAGCGATGACCGCATCTTCGCGCTCGTCCGCGCCGGCGACGACGCCGCCGCCGCGGAACGCGTGCGGGCGACGCTCCGCGACCTGTTCGGTCTGCGGGCGCGCCGTTATGAGAACCGGGTAGTCGGGGTGGCGGCCGACCTGCTGGCCCCGGAGCTCGGCCTGTCGCCGGCGCGGCGGGTCGAGCTCGCCCGGCAGGTCAACCGGGTCGTGCACATCGCGGCGTCGGTGTCGTTCGCGCTGCCGCTCGATGAGGCGCGAGCGATCAACCGCGAGGGAACCAACCGCGTGCTCGAGCTCGCCGAGCTGGCCAAGCAGCACGGGGGACTCGAGCGGTATGCGCACGTCTCGACCGCGTACGTCGCCGGCACCCACCGCGGCCGGTTCTTCGAGCGCGATCTCGATGTCTCGCAGGCGTTTCGCAACTCGTACGAGCAGGCCAAGTTCGAGGCCGAGGAGCTGGTCCGCGGACGGAGCGACCTGCCGACGACGATCCTGCGGCCGAGCATCATCGTCGGCGACCGCAACAGCGGCTGGACGTCGGCGTTCAACGTTCTCTACTGGCCGCTGCGGGCGTTCGCGCGGGGGCTGTATCCGGTCGTGCCCGCCGTGCCGAGCACGCCGGTCGACGTCGTCTCGATCGACTTCGTCGCGGACGCGGTCCACGAGCTGTGCCGGTCCGGGGTGGGGATCGGCCACACCTACCACCTCACGGCGGGCGTCAACGCGAGCAGCGTCGCGGAGCTCGTCGAGCTCGCGAGCCACTACTTCAAGCGGCCGCCGCCGCAGGTGCTGACGCCGGTGGAGTTCGAGGCCTACATGCAGAACGCGACCGGGCTCGAGCGCAGCGTGTTCGGTCGAAGCGCCGAGTACTTCCCGTACTTCGCGCTCAGCACCGAGTTCGACAATGCGGCCGCGCGAGCCGTGCTCGAGCCGGTCGAGATCGCGCCGTCGCCACTGCGCTCATACATCTCCCGGCTGCTCGACTTCGCTGTCCGCAGCCGTTGGGGCAAACGTCCGATCGCCCGCTCCGAGGCGGCGGTCGCCTAGGACCCTAGGCGCACGAGCGCGCTAATCCCCCTCCTCCGTGCGCCACGGAGGCTGGGGAGGCGCTGATTCGAGCGCCCGGCGCAGTAGCGTCAGCAGCTGATGGCGATCGGCGGCGCCGAGCCCGCCGAGCACCTCATCCTCGACCTGCATGACACACCGCCGGGCCCGCTCGATGGCGCGCCGGCCCTCCGGCGTGATCGTGACCTCCCAGGCGCGCCGATCGTTCGGGCGCCGGCGGCGCTCGGCCAGGCCAGCGGTCTCGAGCTCGTCGATCAGCTTGACCATCGCGCTCGGGTCGATGCCCATGTCCGCGCTCAACTGCTGCTGGATCGCCCCGTCGCGCGCGCCGAGCACGTTGAGCAGCGCAAACCGCGCGGGCGTGAGGCCAATCGAATCGAGCGCCTCAGCAGTGCGGGTATGCGACGCGCGCCACAGCCGGAAAAAGAGCTGACCGGCGAACTCAGCCACCTCCACGTCGTTCGAGACGGGTGCCGCCATCGATCAAAGCTTCGCACATTCGCTGGACGCCCACAATAGTTGACAGAAACAATGATAGGAATGTACCATGATGCTCGCGTACCCACCAACCAAGGAGTCACCATGACCTCCGTCCGATCCCTCACCCTCGAAGTCCCCGACCCGACGGCGGCCACCGCCTTCTACGCGGAGGCCTTCGGCCTGAACGGCCAGCTCCGCGTCCGTCCTTCGGACGAGGAGACGGCGGGATTTCGCGGCTTCACCGTGTCGCTCGTCGTGTCCCAGCCGGCCACGGTCGACGCGCTCGTCGGCACCGCATGCGACGCCGGCGCGACGGTGCTGAAGCCCGTCAAGAAGAGCTTCTGGGGGTATGGCGGCGTCTTGCAGGCCCCGGACGGAGCGATCTGGAAGGTCGCGACCTCGTCGAAGAAGAACACCGGCCCCGCCACCCGGGAGATCGACGACGTCGTGCTCCTGCTCGGAGCCACGGACGTCGCCGCGAGCAAGCGGTTCTATGTCGAGCACGGCCTCGAGGTGGCCAAGAGCTTCGGCCGCAAGTACGTCGAGTTCGCGACCCCGTCGCCGGGCGTCAAGCTGGCGCTCTACGGGCGCCGGGCGCTGGCCAAGGACGCGGGCGTCTCCGCGGACGGGACCGGGTCGCACCGGATCGTGATCAACGGCTACGCAGGGCCGCTCGTCGATCCGGACGGTTTCGAGTGGCAGGGGGCGTGAGGTGAGGATCGCCGAGCTCGTCAAGCGGGCCCGTGAGCGATCGCCGTAGCCGCAATCAGCAGCCACGCGCGTGCGCGCGCGAGAGAGCCCAGATCCGGAGCACGGCTTCCGCTCCGTTTTCGACGATCCGTCGGACGCGGCCAGCCTATGGCGCAATCCGCGGTGGGTCAACCGAGTGTGATCACGCTGCGGATGCCGTCCTGGCGATCCATCAGGGCGAACCCGTCGTTGACCTGGTCGAGGGTCAGGCGATGGGAGATGAACGAGTCGACGTCGATGTCGCCGGCCAGGTACCGGTCAACCAGCTGAGGCACCTGCTCGCGGCCCTTGACGCCCCCGAACGAGGCGCCGAGCACCGTGCGGCCGGTGATCAGGAAGCGCGGCACGATGTCGAGCGTCTCTCCCTTGCCGGCGACGCCGATCATGCAGGCGGTGCCCCAGCCCATTCGCGCCGCCTCGACGGCCTGGCGCATGACCTGCACGTCGCCGGTCGCTTCGAACGTGAAGTCGGCGCCGAAGCCGCCGGTTTCCTCGAGCACCCGCTCGACGACATCGGCGCCACCGGTCCACGTGTCGGTGGCCCCGTGATGGCGGGCGAGCTCGAGCCGGTCGTCCGACAGGTCGACCGCAATGATCCGCGCTGCCCCCTGCAGCCGGGCGCCCACGACCGCGCCGAGCCCGACCATTCCGGCCCCGAACACGACGACAGTCGAGCCCGCTTCGACGGGCGCGCGGAAGATCGCCGCGCCGAGTCCCGTCGACAGCCCGCAGGCGAACAGGCAGGCGGCCTCGGCCGGAGTCTCCTTCGACACCTTGGCGAGCGAGATCTCAGGCATGACCGTCGCCTCGGCGAACGTCGAGCAGCCCATGAAGTGACGCAGCGGCTCGCCGTC